>JAEUIN010000246.1 GCA_016793115.1 Planctomycetaceae bacterium | reverse complement strand
AATTCCTGCTGCGACACGACGTTTGTCTTGATCAATTGTTGGGCCCGGCCCCAGTCGCGCTCGGCCTGATGCAGTCGGGCCTGCATCTGCTTCAGATCGGCCTTCGCCCGCGCGACATCGGCGTCGACTTCCTTCAAGGTCGTCTGGGTTTGTTCAAGGAGCGCGCGCGCCTTGGCCGACTCGGCCCGCGCCTGGTTCGCTTCTTCTTTGTAGAGCGAGTCGTCGATCAGCGCCAGCACCGTGCCCGGCTTGACGCGCGACGTGTAATCGATCGTCCGGCCGGCCCCCACTTCTTTGCCGAATTCCACGATTCGTCCGGCCACTTGCGCGCCGACGTCGACGACCTCTTCCGGTTCGATCGTCCCGGTCGAATTGATCGCGACGACGAAATCGGCGCGGGTCGCCGGCTGTGTGCGAAACCGCGGGCCGGTCGACTCGGCAGGCTTCCAAAACATCCAAGCGCCGCCGGAAGCGGCGACAAGCGCGAGCAAAGAAATAAGAGCTGTCTTCATGACTGCGAAGATAACGCGAAGGAGGGCGGCGGGCGTGCGCGCGGGGAAGCGCGAGGCGGGGGGAACCAAACGCGCCTCTCAAGGTGGAGCGTTCGACTCTTTGATTATTATCGTGCCGACGCCGCAAAGCAAAAGGCGGGGAGAAGATGAAATCTTCGCAGGCGGACCGATTCGGCCGCCGCTATCGGGCCTTCGATCGCTTGCGCCGCCGCCGTTCGGGCTTGGCGGCGTCGCCGAGCGCCGCGGCGGGCGATTCTTGCGGAGCCGGGCTCGCCGAGTCCGCCGAAGACGACACTTCCGCAGCCGGCGGCTCGTCGCCGCGGGGCGACAACTCGGCACCGCCGTCACTTGGCGGAACATCCCCATCGGAGGCCGACGCCGGCGCGGAGCCGACGGCGTCCGACCGGGGAGCGGCGGCGTCCTCGTCCGTACCCTGCCGCACGGTGCGAGCGTCCGATGTCGAGCGGGGTTGCGCCGGATCGACCCACTCGAAGTCCAGATCGACCTCAAACGCGTCTTCGAACAGCTCCGTCCGCCGCTGCGCGGCCCAGATATCGACTTCGGGATCGTTCGTCGCGAGCACGCGCAACATGAGTTTGCCGTCGTGCCCGGCGACTTGAACGCCCTCGACTTGTTGGCTGTTGCTCCGGTCGAGTCCGCCGGCGATGCGCAAGATGCCGGCCAACTTGGCGACGCGCTTACGATCCGCTTTGGAAAGCCGCTGCAAATTCTCGTGCTTCTTCTTCGGCTGGGAACCGCGATGGTAGCGGGCGACGTTGGCGATAAGTTCCAGTTCGTCGGCTTTAAACCCGGCGAGCCGGCTGTTCAGAATCAAGTGATAGCTGTGTTTGTGGTGCTGGTCGTAGTTGATCAGGTAGCCGACGTCTTGGAGCCGCGCCGCCGCTTCCAACAGCGGCCGATCGTCCGTCGTCAGCCCGTGCGTGCCGATCATCTGCGAGAGCATCATGCCCGCGAGCCTTGCGACCTGCCTACCGTGCCGTATGTCGGTGCCGCAGCGGGCCGCAAAGCGTTCGATCGCCGCTTCGCGATCATGCGGATCGTCGCTCAATCGCCCCAACGATTGGTCGATCATCGTCAGTAGCAGGCCGTCGCGTACGCCTCGATCGTGAACCTGAACGCGATTGACGCGAAAGTGCTGCATGAGCCGGTCGACGATCGCGACGCCGGCCGTGATGATGTCGGCCCGATCGGGGCTCAGCCCCGGCACGTTGCGCCGCGCCTTGGGGGAAAGCTTGCGCAGCCGATCGGCCATGTGGCTGACTTCGGCGCGGGTCAGCTCGCAGCCGCGGCGCACCGAGGTCGCTTGGCCCCGCGCCGCGGCGATCATGTCGGCCAGCGCCGTGAACGTGCCGCCGGAGCCGATGAGCACGTGCGGCCGCAAGATGGCTTGCTTCGTGCGGCGCTTCAGCTCACGGTCGATCCAGTCGACCATCTTGGAGTAGTGTTCGTTGATCTGCCCCAGTTCATCGGCGAACATCTCCGTCAGCCGCACGGCGCCCAACGGCGTCGTGCATACGGCTTCGACGACGTTGCCCGAAGCGAGGATGATCTCGGTGCTGCCGCCGCCGATATCCGCCACGGCGACGTCTTTGCCGTCGAGTTGGAAGGCCCGCGCCACGCTGAAGAACGCCAGGTGGGCCTCTTGCTCGCCGCTGATCACTTCGATGTCGAGACCCAGCTCTTGTTTGGCTCGGCGGCGAAACGCTTCGCCGTCGTCGGCCTCGCGCACGGCGCAAGTGGCGATCACGCGCAGCTCGCGCACCTGAAAACCTTCGGCGATCTGCGCCATCCGCTTCAGTGCGACGAGCGCTCGTTCGACCGCCTCGGGGTCGAGCTTCCCTGTCGAACTCAGCTTGCCCGCGAGCCGCGTCGTTTCCTTTTCTTCGTCGAGCACTCGGTAGTGCCCGTCGCGGAGCGCTTCGGCGACGATGAGTCGAATGCTGTTGGAGCCGATGTCGATCGCCGCCAGGCGATGCGATAAATCCGGCGAGAGAATCGTTTGCGAGTCGGAGGCGGGCGTCATCAAGACCTCGCGGAGTTGCGGCCGAAGTGGCCCGACGGACGATGCGCGATCGGCCACCACTGCAAGCATACCTTAGGCGGCCCCACGGCGGCACACCCGGCGCGACTGTGAGGCAAGATTTAACAATCGACCTAACCGGTTGTAGCGGTTGACCATACGCCGCGTGCGGTCGATAATTCTGGACTGTCTTTTTCGGCGTCCGCAGGCGGTCGCCGCAACTTCTTTGCCGTGACAACGTGAAGCTGGTTCGCACCCTCGAGGAACTGACGCCCGAACTTCGCGGCGGCGCCGTGGCCGTCGGCAATTTCGACGGCGTCCATCGGGGCCACGTCCACCTTGTCGAACGCTTGCGCGAACAGGCGCGGCGCGTGGGCGGACCCGCGGTCGTGTTCACCTTTGATCCGCATCCGGCCTGGATCTTGCGCCCGCAAACCGCGCCGACGCCGCTCACCTGGATCGAGCGCAAAGCGGAACTCCTCGCCGAACTTGGCGTCGACGGTCTCGTCGCTTATCCGACCGATGAACGATTGCTCAACCTCACGGCGAGAGAGTTTTTCGATCGCATCCTCATTGAAGCGCTCGACGCGAAAGCCCTGGTCGAGGGGACGAATTTCTGCTTCGGCCACGATCGGGCCGGCACGATCGACGTGTTGCGCGGCTTTGCCGAAACGGCGGGCGTCTCACTTGATGCGCTCGAACCCGTCCGCTTCGAAGGCGACGTCGTCAGCAGTTCGCGGGTGCGGGCCCTGATCGCGGCGGGCGACTTGGAGGCGGCCGGGCGATTATTGACGCGGCCTTATCGTATTCGCGGCATCGTGCGGCACGGTGCGGCCCGCGGCGCGAAGATCGGCTTTCCCACGGCGAACGTCGACGGCGTCGATACGCTGCTGCCGGCTCCCGGCGTCTATGCCGGCCGCGCTTGGGTCGAGGAAAAGCCTTGGCCGACGGCCGTGAACATCGGGCCGAACCCGACGTTCGGCGAGCAGGCCTTGAAGATTGAGGCCCACTTAATCGGCTTTCACGGTATGCTCTACGGCGCGCTGCTGGAACTCGATTTCGCCAAGCAACTCCGCCCGGTCCGCAAATTCGCCGGGCTGGAAGAACTGCAGGCGCAGCTCAAGGCCGACGTCGCCGCCGCTGAGCACGCCGCACGGGAAATGGCGACGAGACGCTGAACGCGGAGCGATGAACGCCGAACGCTTAAATACTGAACCACGAACCCTGAACTCTGATCCTGCCCATGTCGATTAACTGGCCCCGTTTCGTCGAAGTCGTTCGCTCGCACTCTCGCTTTCTGCTCGTGAGCCATGTGCGGCCCGATTGCGATGCGCTCGGAAGCGAGTTGGGGATGGCGGCGCTGTTGGAGTCGCTCGGCAAGCAGGTCCGAATCGTCAACGGACAAGCGACGCCGCCGAATCTGGCCTTCATCGACCCGGCCGAGAAAATCCGCGCCATCGGCGTCGACGCCGCGGCCGAAGAACTGGCCGACGTCGAGGTGATCATGATTCTCGACACCAGCGCCTGGGCGCAACTCGGCCCGATGGGCGACGTCATTCGCGCGAGCCGCGCTAAGAAGATCGTGCTCGATCACCATGTCAGCCAAGACGATCTCGGCGCCGAGAATTTCAAAGACACGACGGCCGAAGCGACCGGCCGGCTAGTTTACGAAGCCGCGAAACATCTCGGCGTGGAAATCAAACAAGACGGCGCGACGCCGCTCTTCGCCGCCGTGGCCACCGACACCGGTTGGTTTCGCTTCGGCTCGACGAATCCCGGTACGCTCCGCTGTGCGGCCTCGCTCGTCGAAGCGGGGGCGTCCCCGCCGAAGATCTACGGCCATCTCTATGAACAGATGACGATCGGCCGGCTGCTGCTGATCGGCCGTACGCTCGCCGCGGTGAAACATGAACTCGACGGTCGACTCGCCTACACGCGCATCTTGCGCGAAGATTTCGCGGCCACCGGCGCGCTGCCCAGCGACACGGAAGACGTGATCAATATGTTGCTGCAAGTCGCGGGGACGGAAGTGGCCGTGATCTTCGTCGAGCAGTCGAGCGGCGCGTTTAAGATCAGCTTCCGCAGCCGTTGCCCGGTCGATTGCAGCAAGCTCGCGGAATCGTTCTCGGGCGGAGGGCATAAGGCCGCGGCCGGAGCCACCGTCGACGGTCCCTATGAAGCCGCGAGCGCGCGGGTGCTTGACGCCGTAAAAGCGGCGATGCGATAATCGGGGCCGTGCCGAAATATCGCCGCACCGATGCGGCGTGCGGCATCCCGCCTTAGCTTTCAGCTCTCCCACAATCCCCGAAGGAACGCGTCGTGGACGACATTCCCTTGGCGCCCCTCAACGAAGGTCCGCGCGGACGTTCGCCGGCCGGCGCACCTCGACCCGGCCATCACGGCCCCGGTTCGTTTCAAGAGCCGCCGCGCCGCAGCTTCTTCTATCAAGCGCTGACCGCGCTGATCGGCGGCATCGTCGGCCTGGCCCCGCTGGCCGCCGGCGTCGCGGTGTATCTCGATCCGTTGCGGCGGAAGAAGACCGCGGCCTCGGCCGTGCCGGTCACCTCGCTCGATCGGATTCCGGACGCGACCTCGGCCGACGCCTACGTCGGGCTCTACAAGATCACCGCCAATCGACAAGACGCCTGGAACCAGTATCCCAACGAGCCGGTCGGCGCCGTTTATTTGGTGGTTCCGAAGGGCACCAAAGAGGTCAAGGCGCTCAATGCGACCTGCCCGCACTTGGGGTGCTTCGTCGATCTGCAGCAGTCCGACAAGGGCTACACGTTCAAGTGCCCGTGCCATACCAGCGCGTTTCACGGCGACGGCAGCCGCATCATGCCCTGCGTCTCGCCGCGCGATATGGATGAACTGAAGTGCGACGTCGTCGAGCGCAACGGTCGCTTCGACGTCAGCGTGGTGTTCGAAAACTTCCAACCCGGCTTAGAAGAGAAGAAGCCCAAGACATGAGAGCACTCTTTCACTGGGTCGAGGATCGCACCGGTGTCGGCGCCCTCATGCACGAAGCGCTCTACGAGCGCGTGCCCGGCGGCGCGCGGTGGCGCTACGTCTGGGGCAGCACCTTGGTGTTCGCCTTCGTCGTGCAGGCCATTACCGGCACGTTTCTCTGGATGGCCTACAGCCCAAGCAGCCAAACGGCTTGGGAAAGCGTCTACTACATCCAGCATCAGATGCAGTACGGCTGGCTCTTGCGCGGCCTGCACCATTACATGGCTCAGACCATGGTCGTGCTCTTGGCGCTGCACTTGTTTCAAGTGGTGATCGACGGCGCGTATAAGGCGCCGCGCGAGTTCAATTTCTGGCTCGGCTTGATCTTGATGCAGGTCGTGCTGGGCCTAGCGCTCACCGGCTATCTGCTCCCGTGGGATCAGCGCGGGTATTGGTCGACCGGCGTCGCGACGAGCCTGATGAGCCTCGTGCCGTTCGTCGGCGAACCGCTGCAAAAACTCGTCGTCGGCGGCGGCGAATACGGCCACCATACGCTCACGCGCTTCTTCGCGCTCCACGCCGGCGTGCTGCCGGCCGTGCTGGTCGGTTTTCTCGTGTTGCACGTTGCGATCTTCCGCAAGCACGGCATCCACCCGAAGACGGTCGATCCGAAACGTGATTGCTACTTCTGGCCCGACCAGGTGCTGCGCGACGGGGTCGCTTGCTTGGGCGTGCTGCTGGTCGTGTTGTTTTGCATCGGTATGCCGGTCATCTTCGGGCACGACGGCGACTTCAATAGCCGGCTGGAAGCGGCGAAGGCCGATCCAGGGGCGCACTTAGGCGCTCATCTCACGGCCCCGGCCGATCCGTCGAACAAGTTTTCGGCCGCGCGGCCGGAATGGTACTTCCTGTTCTTGTTTCAGTTTTTGAAGTTCTTTCACGGCGAAGACGCCGAGCGCATCGGCGCGATTTACATTCCCGGCGCGTTGATGGGCGTGCTCTTTCTGATGCCGATTCTCGGCCGCTGGAAGCTGGGGCACCGCTTCAACGTGTTGTTCCTGCTGATCGTGCTCGTCGGCGCCGGCTATCTGACGGCGCAGGCCTGGCACGACGACAACATGGCCGGCATTTCGACTGATCTCGGCGCGATTCCCGGCTTTGCACGGACCGAAGACAAAATGGAAGCCTCGAAGGGGTACGTCGCCGCGGTGCACGACGCCGAAGAGGAAGCCAAACGCTCGGTCGAACTTGTCAGCGGCCCGAAGGGCATTCCGGCGACCGGCGCCGTCGCCGTGCTCCGCAACGACCCCAAGACGCAGGGACATCGCTTGTTCCGCGAGAAGTGCGCCTCGTGCCACAACTGGACCGACGCCGGCGGGCAGGGGATCGCGACCGACAAGCCTTCGGCTCCGAATCTCTACAACTTCGGGTCGCCCGACTGGATCGCCGGGCTACTCAATGCCGACCTGATCGATAAGGACAATTACTTCGGCAACACGGCCCACGGCACGGCCGGGATGAAGGCGCTCGCCGACGAGGCCAAGAAGCGCGGCGAAGACCCGCCGGGCGACGAGAGCATGACGAACTGGGTCAAGGAAAACTACTCGCTGAAGGATAAGTCGAAGGCCGAACAAGACGAGATCAAGGAAGAAGTCCGCGCGGTCTCGGCCGCGCTCGCCGCGGAATCGAAGATCGAAGGACGCATGTTGTTCGAAACGCCGAATCTGCCGCGCGACAAACTCGCCGCTTTGCTCAAGAAGGGGCAAGAGGTTCTCAAAGACGAAGCCAAATGCGCCGGCTGCCACAAGTTTCACGACGTCGGCGATCTCGGCGTCGCGCCCGACCTGACCGGCTACGGTTCGCGGGAATGGCTCCGCGAGCTGATCGCCGATCCCTCGCACGAGCGGTTCTACGCCGACCAGAACGACCGGATGCCGTCGTTCGCGAAAGACCGGCAGAACGCCAAGAACAATCAGCTCACCGAGCACGAGCTCGACATGCTGGTCTCGTGGCTCCGCGGCGAGTGGTATCGGCGAACGGATTAAAGGCGGAAAGCTAAGTGATCAGTGCTAAGTGAAAGCGGCGGCCGTCCTCCGTCATTGATCACTTATCATTTTGGCACTTACCATTTCGCCTCACGTTCAGCGACGTAAGTACTTCTGGTACGCGGCGACGGCGAGTTCGTCGCAGCGGTCGTTTTCCGGGTGGCCGCTATGGCCGGCGACCCGCGTGTAGAGCACTCGGTGTTCGCGAATCAGTTCGTCGAGCTGTTTCCACAGATCGACGTTCTTCACTTCTTTCCAACTGGTGCCTTCGCGGCGCCGCCAACCGGCCGCTTTCCATTTCGGCATCCACTCGCTGAGGCCTTTGCCGACGTAGACGCTGTCGGTCAGCAGTTCGACGAACGTCGGCCGCGTCAGCGTCTTGAGCCCTTCGACGACGGCCTGCAACTCCATCCGGTTGTTCGTGGTTTCGGCTTCGCCGCCGGAAGCTTCCCGGGTCTTGCCGGAAGCCGGGTGCTGCAGGATGTAGGCCCAACCGCCGGGCCCCGGGTTGCCGCTGCACCCGCCGTCGGTAAAGAGCAAGACTTCGGGCGCTGAATCATTTCTCGACATGGCGACTAATTTACGGATCGCCGATGCCGAGGGAAGGCCCCGGCGCGACGGAATGCGCCGCTTGTTCCGCGCGGATCGCGTCGCCGAGCGCCAGGCCGTCGATCGAATCGCCCAGCGACGCGCCGTGCCGCGGCTCGCGATAGCGCCACGGAATGCGCACGGTGAACTCGCTCCCTTTGCCGAGTTCGCTCTTCAGCGCGATCTCGCCGCCGAGCAACTTGCAGAGTTCTTTGACGATCGACAGCCCCAAGCCGGT
Organism: Planctomycetaceae bacterium; assembly: GCA_016793115.1. Taxonomy (GTDB): domain Bacteria; phylum Planctomycetota; class Planctomycetia; order Pirellulales; family PNKZ01; genus PNKZ01. The sequence continues at coordinate 4,540 of JAEUIN010000246.1, read as the reverse complement.
GCCGGAGTATTCGCGCGTCATGGCGTCGCCCGCCGTCACGGCCGTCCCCTGGCGAAACTTTTCGAACACCGCGTGCTGATCTTCTTCGGCGATCCCCACGCCCGTGTCGGCGACGACCATCTCCAAGCGATCGTCCGCCGTGCGCTTCGTGCGCACGTCGATCCGTCCTCCTTCGGGCGTAAACTTGATCGCGTTCGACAGCAGGTTGTTCAAGATTTGCTGGAGCTTGTTTTGGTCCTGATACATCGGCTCGTCGGCGGGCTCGAGGTCGACCGTGAGATCGATGTTCTTCTTTTCGCTCAAGGGGCGAACCGAATCGCACTGCGCATGCACCACGTGCTCGATCGGGAAGTCGGTGAGCCGCAACTCCATTTTGCCGCTCTCGATCTTCGCCAAATCGAGAATGTCGTTGATCATGTCGAGCAGCACCTTGCCCGACTTCTGAATGTTGACGACGTACCGCTTCTGCTTGTCGTCGAGCGAGGCGATCGAGCCGAGCACCTCGCTGAAGCCGATGATGCTGTTGAGCGGCGTGCGCAGTTCATGGCTCATCGTCGCCAAAAAGTCGCTCTTCAGCCGATTCAATTCAAACAGCCGCATATTGAGCTGCGCCAACTCGTCGACCTTGGCGTCGAGCTGGCTGTTGGTCTTGCGAATTTCCTGCTGCGTATCCGTGAGGTGCCGGAGCATCCGGTTAAACGCCGTCGCCAAGGCCTCGAACTCGTCGCCGGTATGAATCTCGGCGCGCTGAGTGATATCGCCCTTGCTGATTTCGTCGCTCACGTCGCGCAAGTGCTTGAGCGGCTTCACGATCACATACCGCACGATCACCCACGACGCCACCATCGCCAGGAACACCGTGACGATGGCCGACGACAGCAGAAACGCGCGGTTAAGGTTCAGGTTGGCCTGCGTCGGCCCGTTCGAGATGCGCACCTTGGCCACGGCCATCAAGTCGCCGTCGTTCAACTCCCGCGTCACGTCGCGCACTCGATGACAACCGACGCAGCTCCGCGCCGCATAGATCGCCTGATAATACTCGTACTGCTTCCCCGCTTCGACGAACCGTTCGGTGAAGACGACCGGCTTTTCTTCGTCGTTCGCCGCGACCGCTGCGCTCTTCGGCACGATCGGCGACGCTTGCGCCGCCGTCCGCAAAAACTCTCGCTCGAAGTCGTCGACCGGCTGCGCGCCCTTCTCCACCTTGTCCGGCCGGATGAAGCTTTTCTCGAACTTGTTCATCTGCCAAGTCTTGCTCAGCTCTTGGATGAGTTCCTGAAACTCGTCCTTGCCGACGCTGCGCTCGAACGAATCGCCCGGCGCGTCGGCGCGGGCATCCGTCGGGTTCCAGTTCTCCCAATGCTCTTGAATCAGCGCCGTGTCGACGAGCAGCCGCCCGCTGGCCGGGTTCTGCTTGTAAACGATGCTCTCGGTCAGCCGGCTATAGAGATAAAAGCTCGCCGCGATCAACACCAGCAAGCAAGCGCCGAACAAAAACCGACACTTCCGCTCCAGACTCGTCTCGCCAAGCACGCGTTTAAAAGAGCGGTACGACATGTGGGCATTGTAAAGGGGGGAGGGCGGAGGGGGGAGGGCGGAAGACCGGGTTCGCCGCTATCTTCGGCCCTTGAGAGTCTTTTGCGCCGCGACGATCATGCGAAGCAGCTGCTCGGTTTCGTCCACCAGCGCGGCAAGACGCTCGGTCTTAACGATGCCGCTTTCACCCAGCAGTTCGAGCCAAAGCAGCGTTTCATCAAGTTCTTGCTCGACCAACCCCAACTTCGCCGATAGTTCCGCATTGCTTCGAGCTCGCGAAGCCTCACGATAATTCGCCGCAACGGCCGTACCCGATCTCAGTGCCTGTTTGCCTAATGTCCGAGCCGCATCCGCCTTGGGCAAGGCCGCGAACATCTTGATAATCCGCAAAGCGTAAGCCTTAGTCCGCTCACGCAAGTTGTCATGTTTCACGGTCCGTCCCTCTATTGTCGACGCAAGAATCCGCGAAGCGGGTCCGCCGTCCTCCCTCCCCACTCCACCTTCCCCCCTGTCCCTACAGCATATCCAGCGGGTCGACGTCCACGATCCACTGCACGTCTTCCGGCGGGTTCAGCTTCTCCACCACGCCGCGCACCGCGGCGTGCAGTCCCGCCGTGTCGGTCGCTTGCAGTTGCAGATGAAACCGGTGCAAGCCGCGCAGCCGGGTGATCGGCGCGGGTGCGGGCCCGAGTCGGCGCGCCTCGACGCCCGCCGCTTCCAACGCCGCCTTCAGCGAATCCCCGACGTGCATCGCAAACTCTTTCGTCACCGGCTCGCGCGGGCCGCGGATGACCAACCGCACCATGCTCGAATACGGCGGGTACGACCAACTCCGCCGGTTCGCCAGTTCTTCATTCGCGAACATCGCGTAGTCGTGCCGCACTGCGGCCTGCACGGCCGGATGATCGGGGCTCAATGTTTGCACGAGCACGCGGCCGCCGCGCTCGCCGCGTCCCGTCCGTCCGGCCACTTGCACGAGCAAATGAAACGTTCGCTCCGCCGCTCGGAAGTCGGGCAAATGCAATGCCGTATCGGCGTTCACGACGCCGACCAGCGTGACGTTCGGGAAGTCTAAGCCCTTGGCGATCATCTGCGTTCCGAGCAAGATCTGCGCTTCGCCGTCGCGGAATTGCTTCAGCGCGCGCTCATGGCTTCCCGGCTTCTGCATGCTGTCGGTATCCATCCGCAGACAGCGATAATTCGGGAACCGAGCGTTCACCTCCGCTTCCAGCTTCTCGGTGCCGTAGCCGCCGAAGCGAATCTCCGGGCTGCGGCAGCTCGGGCAAACCTGCGGCGTCGGAATCTCATAGTCGCAGTAATGGCACAGCGCATTGGCCAACCGGCGATGATGCGTGAGCGAGATGTCGCAGTTGGGGCATTTCAGCGATTCGCCGCAGGCCGGGCACTGAATGTGCGTCGAATAGCCGCGGCGATTGAGCAGCAGGATCACTTGCCCGTCGTCGGCCAAAGCCCGCTCGATCGCCGAACGCAACGGCCGACTGATCGCGCCCCGCGCGCCGCGCTCCGAGGCCTCGTGCCGCAAGTCGATCGTCACGACGTCGGGCAGCGGCCGGTCGTAAACGCGCTTCGGCATTTCGACCAAGCGAAACTCGCCGGCCTGGGCTCGCGCGTAGCTTTCGAGCGACGGCGTCGCCGACCCGAGCACGAGCGGCACGTTCTCGCCGCGCGCCCGAAACAGTGCGACGTCGCGGGCATGATACCGCGGCGCGGTCTCCTGCTTAAACGTCGACTCGTGTTCTTCATCCAGCACGATCAATCCGAGATGCGGCGTCGGGGCGAACACCGCGCTCCGCGCTCCGACGACGACCGGCACTTCGCCGCGCGAAATCTGTTGCCAATAGGCGTGCCGTTCCGCGTCGGTGAGATGACTATGGAGCACGGCCACGCGACCGAAGCGGGCTCGAAAACGCTCGCGCACTTGCGGTGTGAGGCTGATTTCCGGCACGAGCACGATCGCTTGCCGTCCGTACGACACGACCTCTTGAATCGCGCGGATGTAGACTTCGGTCTTGCCGCTCCCGGTGATGCCGTGCAGCAAAATCGTTTCATGCTTGCCGGCCCGGAGCGGTGCCAGAATCGAATCGAGAGCCCGCCGCTGATCGTGGTTCAGCTCGTGATCTCCCTCCGGCTCTTGATACGGCTCGTGCAATTCCGTCGTCTGCAGTCGCACGGCCTGCGAGCGTATGAACCCCTTGCGGCGCAAAGTCGTGAGCGGAGCGAGCGTGCATTGCGCGGCGGAAGCGAGCTGGGGCGGCGTCAGCGGTTGCGTCGCCGCTTCGAGGATTTCGAGCACGCGGCGCTGCTTCTTGGGCAGGGCGAGTTCGGCGAGCTTCCCTTTGTATTCCGGCGCGAGCGAGAGAAATGTCGTGAGTTTGGTGCCGGCTCCGCTCCGCACTCCGGCCGGCACGACCGATTCCAGCACCTGTCCCCAATCGCAGATGTAGTAGTCGCTCATCCATTGCGTGAGCCGCAGCATGGGCGGGCGCACGAGCGGCACGTCGTCGAGGCATTCCTCCACCTCTTTCAGGCGGCGAGGGCCGAGCGGTTTCGTCTCCAGCCGCACGCAATAGCCGACGAGCGGCCGATTGCCGCGCCCCAAGGGTACGCGTACCCGGCACCCCACCTGCAGCGACTCGCGCACGGCGTCGCCGACGAGGTAGTCGAACTCCTGCCGCGGGCCGCTCGGAAAAATGATCGACGCGATCGTGTGAAGCTCGGCGTCGTCCTGTTCCCACGGGGCGTCGTCGTCGAACAGGCTCTGTTGGCTGGGGCGAGTCATTGCGTGCGAATTCGGTCCGTCGGTACGATAACGCCGACGACGACCGCCGCGGCGAGGCCCTGTTATTGTAGAAGTCGGCCGCCTGCGAAAGTAGGCGGCGACTGAAGCGAGCGGCGGGGGGTGAGACACGACCACGGGTATATGATAGGCAACGCTCAGGCGGGGGTGTGTCAGGCCGTGCAACACAAAAACGAGCGGGGTCGA
>JAEUIN010000241.1 GCA_016793115.1 Planctomycetaceae bacterium | reverse complement strand
TCGCCTGCGCACGCAACGCACCGGCCGCGTCGTGCAGTTCGGCATCGTGCGGTTGAACCTCGACTATCTCGCACCCGACGTTCGCGAGGAAGTCGTCTCCGAGCGCACGCCGCTGGGTCGCGTACTGATCAACCACGGCGTACTCATGCAAGTGCGGCTGACGGCGCTCTGGCGCATCGAGCCGGGCCCCGACATGTGTCGGGCTTTGGAAATGTCCGCGCCGAGCGTGATTTACGGCCGTACGGCGATGATCGATTTCGAGACGCAGCCGGCGATCGAACTGCTGGAAGTTTCGGCGCCGCTTGCTTCGCTGAAGTAGGCGAATCGGAAATCGAGGGAGCGTTAACGGCCGGCTTACGCCGGCCGCTCGCCATATAATGGACAAACTGTGAGTTTCGCCCCCGCTCGACGTCGTTCGCATGAAGATCATCTACATCGCCTCCGGCGCCGCCGGCATGTACTGCGGTATGTGCCTGCACGACAATACGCTTGCCGCGGCCATGATCGCGGCAGGCGAAGACGTGTTGCTCGTGCCGACGTACACGCCGCTGCGTACGGACGAGGCCAACGTCAGCAAGCTCCCGCCGATGATGTACGGCGGCATCAACGTCTACCTGCAGCAGATCTCGCCGCTGTTCGGCAAGCTGCCGCGATTCATCAAGCGGCTCCTTGATTCGGAAAAGCTGCTAAACCTCGTCAGCCGGTTCGCCTCCAGCGTGCAAGCCGAAAAGCTCTCGCCGCTCACGGTCTCGATGATTCAAGGAGCTGATGGTCGGCAAAAGGTCGAACTCGATAAGCTCACGGCTTGGCTGCGGACCGAACGGCCCGACGTCGTGCACCTTTCCAACGCGATGCTCGTCGGCATGGCCGGGCCGATCGCGCAGGCCACCGGAGCGCCGGTCGTTTGCTCGCTCTCGGGTGAAGACATCTTTCTCGAAAAGCTGATCCCGCCCTACTACGAACAGGCCCGCCGGCTGCTCCGCGAAAAGGCGCACGACGTCGTGGCCTACACGGCCCTGAACCGTTACTACGCCGACTTCATGATCGATTACATGCAAATCGATCCCGAGCGGGTTCACGTGATCCCGCACGGATTGAAATTGCACGGGCACGTGAATCGCAAGCATCGCGCGGCCGGTGAACCGGTGACGATCGGCTACTTCGCTCGCATCTGTTACGAGAAGGGCCTGCATCTGCTGGTCGAAGCGTTTCAGAAGTTGCATGAGCGTCCCGGCCTGCCGCCGCTGAAGCTCGTCGCCGCCGGTTACCTGGGCAAGGCCGATCGCCCGTACTTGGCAAAGCTCGAAGAGCGGCTGCGGGACTGGAAGCTCCACGACAAGTTTGAATATCGCGGCGAGCCCGATCGCGACGAGAAGATTCGCATCCTGCAGTCGTTCGACGTGATGAGCGTGCCGGCCGTGTATCGCGAAAGCAAAGGGCTCTCGATCCTCGAAGCGCTGGCTAACGGTGTGCCGGTCGTGCAACCGGCACATGGCTCGTACCCTGAGACGATCGAAGATACCGGCGGCGGGCTCTTGTTCGAACCGGAAAACGTCGATGACTTGGCCGACAAGCTCGAACAACTCATCCGCGACGCCGATCATCGTCGCACGCTCGGCGAGCGCGGGCACACGGCGGTTCATGCCCGCTATGACGATCGCCGGATGGCCGAGCAGACGATTGCTCTCTATCGTCGGCTGGTCGAAGAACAAGCCGAACGGCGGGCTCGCAGCACCGGCACGGTGGTTCACGGCGACGCCACGTTGCGGTAAGCTACGCCGCCCATAAACACCGGACATCCGATGACCGCCTCTGCTGACCACCCGGCCGCCGACAATCCGCCGCCCGATCGCTACCGACGGCGGATTCAATTCCGCGACACCGACGCGGCCGGCATCGCGCACTTCTCGACGTTCTTCTTGTTTATGGAAGAAGCCGAGCATGAGTTTCTGCGTGCCCGGGGTTTAAGCGTCTTAATGCACGACGACGTCGGCGCGATCAGTTGGCCGCGCGTCGCCGTGAAGTGCGACTATGCGAGTCCGGTGAAGTTTGAAGACGTGCTGGAGATTGACGTGTCGCTGACCCGGGTCGGTGAGAAGAGCGTGACGTACGCCTTTGCGTTTTTCTGCGAAAGTCGTGCGGTCGCCCGCGGCGAGATTACGGCCGTGTGTTGCCGCGTCGGAGAGAACGTCGTTCCGAAGAGTATTCCGATTCCTGAAGACATTCGCGCCAAACTGACGGCAGCGCCCGAGCGCGGAGACAAGCTCCGCGGCTAAATGCGTGCTGAATTTCTGCGCGACGCGTCCCCCACTCCCCACTCCCCATTCCACACTCCCCACTTGCCTCGCCCCTTTCTCGAAGACGTCACGATCCGCCTCGCGCAAGGAGTGAATCTGCTCCCCGAGGCGACGCGCGCGCGTCATGCGGAGTTTCTGAAGCGGCAACAACGCGACGACGGCGGGTTCGCCGGCCGGGAAGGGGCGAGCGACCTCTACTACACCGGCTTCGCGCTGCGCGGCCTGGGGATGGTCGGCGAGTTGCACGGGCCGGTCGCCGAGCGAGCCGCGAAGTTCCTGCAATCGCGGCTCTCGGGCAGTGCGCACATCGTCGATTTCCTCTCGCTCGTCTACGGCGGGATGCTCTTGGAAATGTCGGCCGGCCTCGACATCTTCGCCTCGTCGCAAGCCGGCTGGCGTGAACAAGTCTCCGCCGCGCTCGAGCGATTCCGTCGACCCGACGGCGGCTATGCGAAGACCGACGAAGGGCAATCGTCGAGCACTTACAACACATTCTTGGTCGTGATCTGCAACGAACTCATTGGCAGGCCGATCGTGGAACCGACGCGGATCGTTGACTTCGTTCGCTCGCGACGCCGCGAAGACGGCGGCTTCGTCGAGATCGGCCCGATGACCCGCAGCGGCACGAACCCCTCGGCCGCCGCCGCCGCGCTGCTCCGCATCCTCGACGGCTATGATCAGACGACGCGCGACGAACTGATTGATTTCCTCGTCGACGCCCAAACCGACGAAGGGGGCTTCCGCGCCAATACGCGGATTCCGGTCGCCGACGTCCTGAGCACGTTCACCGCCGTACTGACCTTGGCCGATCTCGGAGCGCTCGACGAAATCGATAAGGCCGCGGCCCGGCGTTATGTGCAGTCGACCGAACTTGAAACCGGCGGGTTCCTCGGCGGCGTCTGGGACTCGGGCACCGACGTCGAATACACGTTCTACGGACTGGGGGCCTTGGCCCTCTTGGCCGAGCCTGTAGACGAGCCGAAATAAGCCGATGTTCGATCGGCCGCGAGTTTAGACGGCGGCCGGTTCCAAGTTTGCCGTGACGGCGAGCGTGCCGCTACGGAATTGCTTCAACAGCCGGGCGGCCAGCGAGGGATCCGCGGCGAAGCGCGGGCGAGAAAAGCCTGCGCCGAAGAAATCGGCGAAGCCCGGCGTTGTCGCCAAGGCTTGTCGATCGGCGTTGAAGAAGCCCATGCTCCACTCGGCAAAGCCGCGCTCGGGGACGTTGAGCCGCACCAGCTCGCAAACGTCGGCATGACGGGCGTCGGTCGAGATCGTCTCGAACAGCGTCAGCACCGTCGCTTCCGGCCCTTCGAGCACCTGCAGAAACTCGCCCCGATGATGGACGAGCATGCCGGTGACGCCGAGCGATTCATTGTTGGCGCGGGCCTTGGCGAGTAGGCGCGTCAGTTCTTGTTCGGAGAACGGACGAACGGCACGACTCCAATAGATCAACTGCAACATCACGGCACTCGCGACACGAATCCAAAAGCGGAACGTGCAAACCTAGCACACGGTAAAAACCCCGGCGGTTGCCTAAAACCACATTTGGACGGTTTAAGCCGAATATGCCTTCGCACTGGAATTGGCGGTCAGTCGTCAAGTCTCACCACCCGCAACGCGATCTCGCGCGTTCCGTTGCGTTCGTACAGGACTCCGACCGTACCGTCCTTCAGTTCGGCCGGGCTGCTGTAAGCGCTGCTCCCTTCGTGGAGCACAACTTGATTATCGACCGGCCACGACTGGCCGTCGTCGGCGCTCAACTTGAGCGTCATGCGCTCACGCTTCGTTGTGGACGCCGGGTTCGTGAAGACTAGGCGGGCTTGGCCGTCGGGCGCGAGCTTCGCGAGGCGGATCAGGCCGGCTTGACAGGTCGGTTCAATCAGGGCTGCGGCGAACGTCGGCGGTTGCCATGTTTGGCCGGCGTCCGCGCTCACGGCCTGCACGCGCTTGCCGGCCAGTTCCGGTTGCCCGCCGCTTTTGCCCCAGTGGTTGCGGCAGTTGATCAGGAGCCTGCCATCGCCGAGTTCCGCGACTTGGCACTCGTTTGTGTGCGGGCCGACCGTGCCGCCGATCTGCCAAGTCTGCCCGTGATCGTCGCTAAAGATCACGTGCGAACTGCTCGGGCCGCTGCGATCGACGGTCGTCCGATGGTTGGCGGGAATAACTAACCGGCCCGGCCGCGAATGGGTGCCGGAAGCAAGGGTCAGCTGAATGCCGCAGCCCGGGCCCAGGGCGTACCAGCCCCAGTCGGGCCGGGCGACGGCCTCGGTGATGTCGCGCGGCTTGGCCCAGGTCGCCCCGTCGTCCGCACTGGAGGTTACGAGCACGCGACGATTCTCACGATTGAACGTGAGCCAGACGACGCCCGTCGAG
>JAEUIN010000227.1 GCA_016793115.1 Planctomycetaceae bacterium | reverse complement strand
ATTCAGACTATGTGAGCGAAGCCGTCAAAATCGCAGAAGGCTGGCCGATACTAGGCACTTGGGGAGGGCAATGCATACCCCAATTCGAGGTGCGGCCGAATCCTAAATTGCAGCTATTTTTGGGAGGACTCGCGCTGCGTGAAAGCCAGCAAGACTACTGGAGCAATTTTGAGTATTGGTCGAGTTCCCATCCCTATGGTGCAGGCATTTGCGTCCGTCGCTCGGTCGCAGAGCAATTCGCGGACAAGGTGCGAAAGGATTCGCGCCGACTGCTTCTTGGACGTGCAGGTAAAAACTTAAGTGCGGGCGACGATTTTGAACTCAACCGCACGGCTTGCCGACTCGGCCTAGGGTGTGGTGTGTTTCACGCACTTAAGCTCGTTCACATGATCCCGGCGAACCGTGTGGAAGAACATTATCTGCGAAATCTTTGGCGAGGAATTACTTACTCCAATTATCTAATCCGTTTTCTCGACGGTGATTTCCTTGATGCAAGGCGAACTCGTTCGCTTCGCGTCGTTTTGCGCCTTTTAGAGTGCGCCATGCGAGAACGATCTTTAACGCAGCTGAAGTTCGCTTGGTCGTGCATCCAAGGAGAACGCGATGCCATCAAACTCATCCGTGAACTTGAATCATGCTCGGCGAAACCACTCAAGTAAACCGTAGTCAACTCGCCAGTTAGTAACGCTAGACCTGTTGAATACAAGCATCCGAATTCAACAACAAGATTCACTGGTCTTTATGTCGCCTCTCCAGGGTATGCCGCAATTACTCGTCACCGGGTCGTCCGGTTTGATCGGATCCGAAGTTGTCACGTATTTCGCCGCGGCCGGCTGGCGCATCTTCGGTGTCGACAACAATCAGCGGGCCGATTTCTTCGGTCCGCAAGGCGATACCCGCTGGAACCAAAAGCGACTCGTCGAAACATTTCCAGCTTTCCAACATGTGGAACTCGACATTCGCAATCGCGACGGGGTGCTCAAACTCCTGGCCGACGTGAAGCCGCAATTGATCGTCCATACGGCGGCGCAGCCGAGCCACGACCTAGCCGCAAGCCGGCCATTCGACGATTTCGACGTCAACGCCGTCGGCACGCTGAACATGCTCGAGGCGACACGCCGCGCCGCGCCGGAAGCGGTGTTCGTCCACATGAGCACCAACAAGGTCTACGGCGACGCCCCGAACTCGATTCGCCTCAAAGAATTGCCGACTCGCTGGGACTACGACGATCCGGTCTACGAGCACGGCATCGCCGAGAGCTTCACGATCGACCAAAGCAAGCACAGCCTGTTCGGCGCGAGTAAAGTCGCCGGCGACGTCATGGTTCAGGAATACGGTCGCTACTTCGGCCTCAGGAGCTGCTGCCTCCGCGGCGGTTGCCTTACCGGGCCGAATCACTCCGGAGTCGAACTCCACGGCTTTTTGAGCTATCTCGTGCGTTGCAATCTCGAAGGCCGCACCTACAAAGTGTTCGGGTACAAAGGCAAGCAGGTCCGCGACAACATCCACTCGCACGACGTGGCCCGCTTCGTCGAGGCTTTCTATCGCAATCCGCGCTGCGGCGAGGTGTACAACATCGGCGGCGGCCGCGACAACTCCTGCAGTATTCTCGAAGCCTTCGAGCGTATCGCAGCGATCAGCGGCAAGAAGATGCAATACGAATACGTCGACAAGAATCGCGAAGGGGACCACATCTGCTACATCAGCGACTTGCGCAAGATGTACGCTCATTACCCTGATTGGCGGCTGACAAAATCGCTCGACGACATCTTCCAAGAGATTTACGCTTCTTGGCAGACTCGTGCCGTAGGCTAGCCGCCGCCGGTCGGCTTAAACCATGAACTCGCCTTTGATCTCCGTCGTCGTTCCCACTTGCGGTCGGCCCGACTTGCTCGCTCGGTGCCTCGACCGGCTCGCGCCGGGCGTGCAAACGCTTCCGGCCGACGACTACGAAGTAATCGTCACCGACGATGCCCAACAAGGCTGCGATGCGTGGCTACGCGAACGCTATCCGTGGGCCGTTTGGAACGCCGGTCCGCGTCGCGGCCCGGCCACGAATCGGAACAGTGGCGCACGGCTGGCTCGTGGCAAGTGGATCGCCTTTACTGACGATGATTGCGTTCCATCGGCCGAATGGCTCGCCGCCTATGCCGCGGCCCTGACCGACGACTGCGAAGTCTATGAAGGCCGTACGACATGCGAAGCAGGCGTCACGTCCCCCCTCTACACGTCGCCCGTCAACCTGACCGGCGGCTATCTTTGGTCGTGCAACATGCTGGTCCGAGCCGATACGTTCGCCCACCTCGGCGGATTCGACGAGCACTACCCGTACCCCTACTTGGAAGACGTCGATTTCCGCGAGCGGTTAGTCGCTTCAGGTCGCAAGTTTCGATTCCTTCCCGAAGCCGTGGTCGATCATCCTCCGCGCGCAATCGCCGGGCCTCTACGGTTGGCGCGGTATCACATGTCGTATTTTTATCACTGGTCGAATCGCAGTGAATCCGGATCTTTCACACTGCGGCTGCTCATGCTAATTCTGAAATCGAGAATTCGTATTCTGTTGCGTTATCCGCCGAGCATCGATAGCGTGCGAGCGGTAGTGAATTCCGGATTGGAACTTTTGTGGACGGCTCCCAGATCGATCGCAGCCGACTTGCGACGGCTTTTGGGAACACGTGCGAATTCCCCGAAGCGACTGTCGATGAAGCCTCTTACAGCGACATCACTCGACGGCAAGTCAAATGCTCCGAATAACGAGTCGGAACTCCGTAAATGACGACGACTTATCTAGTTACGGGCGGAGCAGGCTGCATCGGTTCGGAACTTTGCTCGGCGTTGCTTTCTCGCGGAGATCGCGTCGTCGCTTTGGACAACCTCTCCAGCGGACGTGAAGAGCACATCGCCGAACTACTGAAAAACTCCGGGTTTCGCTTTCTCAAAGGCGACCTCCTCGACCCATCGGCGCTTGAAGCGGCGTTGGAGGGAGTCGACTTCGTCTATCACTTGGCTGCCAACAGCGATGTGAAGTTCAACGCCGACGAACCGGACCGCGACCTGCGACAGAACCTCGTCGCCACTCAACAATTGCTTGAAGCGATGCGCCGTCGCGGACTTCGCAAGCTCGCATTCTCGTCAACGTCGGCCGTTTACGGCAACAGCCCCTTGCAACCAATTCCAGAATCGCAAGCGTGCCGCCCCATTTCGCTTTACGGCGCATCGAAGTTGGCCTGCGAAGCGATGATCGCCGCCTATTCGAACTTGTTCAATATTCAAGCCTGGGTCTTTCGCTTCGCCAACGTCGTCGGCGGCAAAGTTCGTAAGGTGGGGCGAACTGTGATCTCGGATTTCATCGCCAAGCTACGGCGCGATTCGACGCGACTCGAAATTCTCGGCAACGGCAAGCAAGCCAAATCGTACATTCAAACCTCGGCGTGCGTCGAGTCGATGTTGTTCATCGTCGAGCGCGCTCAAAGGCCGTATAATCTCTACAACCTCGGAGCCGATGACGTCGTCAGCGTGACGCGGATCGCCGAATTGGTGGCGGAAGCGATGGGATTGAAACAAGTCCGTTTCGACTACACCGGCACCGAAGCAGGTTGGCCGGGCGATGTACCGCGATTTCTACTCGACGTCGCCGCCCTCAACATGCTGGGGTGGCGCTGCCGGCAATCGTCAGAAGCGGCCATCACACGCGCGATTCAAGACATACTCGCCCAAGACTGATGCAAGCCGTTATTCTAGCAGGTGGTTTAGGTACACGACTCGGCGACATCACTAAGTCGGTACCGAAGCCGATGGTCGTCGTCGCGGGCAAGCCGTACCTGGAACATCAACTTGCGATGCTGGCCGGCCAAGGTTTTAGCGACGTCTTGCTGCTCACCGGGTATTTAGGCGAACAGATCGAGGACTACTTCGGCGACGGATCGTCTCGTGGAATTTCAATCCGTTATTCGCGCGAGACCACGCCGCAAGGGACCGGCGGTGCGCTCCGCGACGCCGCGGCTTTACTGGCTGCGGAATTCCTCTTGGTTTACGGCGATTCCTATCTTCCGATCGATTACACCGCGGTCGCCGATCGCTTGGGTGAGTCAACCGACGCGACCGGCGTAATGGTCGTTTACGACAATTCCGAGGCGACGACGGTGGCCAACAACATCAGCTTGGATGCGAAGGGCCATGTCGCTCGCTATGCGAAAGACGCACCGCCGACGGCCAATCTGCGTTATGTCGATGCAGGCGTGCTGGCATTTCGACGCCGTGTCCTCGATTACCTTCCGGCCGGCCAATCGGCGTCGCTTGAGCAAGAGGTTTATCCGAAACTCATTGCCGAACATCGCTTGATCGGCTATCCGACGACGCAACGGTTTTATGACATCGGCACGCCAGATCGACTCGCGAGCATCGAAAGACTTCTGGCCCAATGATTATTACGCGGACGCCCTTTCGAGTAAGTTTCGCGGGCGGCGGCTCCGATTTGCGCGTGTTTTGGTCGGAGGAACCCGGCTGTGTTCTGACCACGGCGATCGACAAGTACATGTATTTGACCGTCAAAGAACGCTTCGGCGGCAATTTTCGCGTCAGCTATTCGCGCACGGAAATCGTCGATCGGGTCGAACAAGTCGAACATCCGATCGTTCGCGAGTGCTTGCGGCACTTCGGCATCGAACGTGGACTGGAAATCGTATCGGTCGCTGATTT
>JAEUIN010000200.1 GCA_016793115.1 Planctomycetaceae bacterium | reverse complement strand
GCTCAAACAAGGCAAAGAGGTCGAATACGGCTTGCTCGGAGTTTCGTCGTCCGCGCTCGGTTCCGTCGAGCGTGCCGCCGGGGTCCGCGGCGTGCGCATCGACTCCGTCCGCGGCGGATCTCCCGCCGAGCGGGCCGGCATCTATCCCGGCGACATCGTCACGCATGTCGCAGGAAAGCCGATCGACGACGTCGACTCGCTCATGCTCCAGGTCGGCAAGCAACCGGCGGGCAAAACCACTTCGATCGCCGTCGAGCGCGACGGCCGAGTATTTCCAATCACCGTGGCGCTCGCCAAATACGAAGTCCGCGGCAGAAACATCGTCACGGCGCCGCGTCCGACGTGGCGGGGTATTCACGTCGATTTTCCCTCCTCGCGTCCTGAACTCGATCCGCAGTTCAACCAAGGGATTCGCCTGCCGGCTCCCTGCGTTTTGGCCGTTGAGGTCGACGCCGAGTCTCCCGCTTGGCAAGCCGGGGTTCGCCGCGGCATGTTGATTACCCACGTCAACAATACTCCGGTCGAAACACCCGACGAGTTCGTCGAACAAGCGGCGAAGTCCAAAGGCGAAGTCGAGCTACGCATCGCGGCCGTCGCCGGTCAACCGCCCGTGGTGAAGATCGGCGAATGACGACCTGAGAGACTTTGATCATGCACCGACCGGCGGCTACCTCGCCGGAATCTTGATCGCCGCCGCCGTCGGCTCGACCGGCCTTGCCGTGGCCGAAACGCTTCCGCAAGAGTTCACCGTCGGTGACCAAGCTCTGCATAAGTTGCTCGGCGCGGGTGCGCAAACCGTTCGATTGTGGCCGGGCGAGGCCCCCGACGAAGTGCGCCCGATCGGCGAAGAGAAAGTCGTCCCCACGGTTCGCAAAAACTGCCTGTTGAGCGTACAGCGCGTCACCGTTCCGACCATGACGCTCAGCTTTCCGCCGAACCACGCCAAGCCTGCGGCCCGCGTCGTGATCTGTCTCGGCGGCGGCGACGGTGGGCTGGGCATCGAATCGGAAGCCGCGGAAATCACAAATGGCCCAACTCCCGCGGCATCATCGGCGCGGTGCTGAAGTATCGCGTGCCGAAGCGCCATCAAGGCTTTCCCATGCACCATCACGCGCTGCAAGACGCCAGCGCGCAATCGGTCTGCTGCGCAGCTGGGCGCAGAAATGGAACATCGATCCCCGGCTAATCGGCTTCAGCGCCGGGGGGCATCTGGCGGCGACGCTTTCCAACAACTACGCCGAACGGATTTGCGAGCGTGTCGACGCGGCCGACGACGCAAGCTGCAAGCCCGACTTCGCGATCCTGATCTATCCGGCCTACGTGACCGATCCGATCGATTCCGACGCGCTCACGGAATTGATGCATGTCGACGCCATGTCGCCGCAGACGACCCCGCTGACGTTCATCGCGTCGGCCCAGATCGATAAGTTCACCTGCGGTGCCGTTGCGTACTTCCTAGCCTTGAGGAAGGCCCGCGTCCGCAGTGAACTGCACATTTACGGCGGCGGCGGGCACGGCAACGGGCTCCGGGTGCGGCCGTTGGCCAAATGGGGCGTTCCCTGCGGCCGCCGGCTTGATTCTCTCGCCGCGAAGCCGGGCGGCTAACGCCCTGGCCCCAATTTACGTCCGCCGGTATGATGGCCGGCTTGCCGCAGGCCGTAACTTATTTACGGCGCACGGCTTAGACGGCCTGCGCGGGCGCGACGTAGCGCGAACTTCGCCGCCCCCGCGCGAGTCGCTAGGCTAGGCCCCCCTTCCTTTCCCCGACCCCGTCCGCCCGAATCAAGCGATCATGAAGACCGACGAACTGCGTGAGAAGTATCTCGATTTCTTTGTCGGCAAGGGCTGTACGCGCCGCCCGAGCGACGTCTTGGTCCCCCGCTGGGACCCGTCTGTGCTGTTCACGCCGGCGGGCATGAATCAGTTCAAGGATCACTTCCTCGGCAAGTGCAAGCTCGACTTCACTCGGGCCACGACCTGCCAAAAGTGTTTGCGTACCGGAGATATCGACAACGTCGGCCGCACGGCCTACCACCACACGTTCTTCGAGATGCTCGGCAACTTCAGCTTCGGCGACTATTTCAAGCGTGAAGCGATCAACTGGGCCTGGGAGTTTCTCACCGACAAGAAGTGGCTCGGGCTGCCCGCCGACAAACTCACCGTCACGGTGTATCTCGACGACGACGAAGCGGCCGACATCTGGCACAAAGACATCGGCCTCTCGCGCGATCGCATCGAGCGGATGGGCGAAGACGACAACTTCTGGCCGGCGGGCGCGCCGACCAACGGTCCCGACGGCGTCTGCGGCCCGTGCTCCGAGATTTATTACCACCCCGCCGGCGCGACCAAGAGCGTCGAGGTTTGGAATCTCGTGTTCACGCAATTCAACCGCGTCGGCTCGCCGCCGAATAACTTGCGCCCGCTGCCGAGCAAGAACATCGACACCGGCATGGGGTTGGAGCGAATCGCGTCGGTCGTCCAAGGAGTCGATACAAACTACCACATCGACGTTCTTCGTCCGCTCGTCGAGGCGGCGGGCGACGTCTGCGGCCGCAAATACGATCCGTCGAACGACGACGGCCGCCGTCTGCGCCGCATCGCCGATCACGTCCGCGCATGCTCGTTCGCCGTGCATGAGAACGTCTATCCCGATAAGCAAAAACAAGGCTACGTGATTCGCCGTCTGCTCCGCCGCGCCGTGCTCGACGGCCGGCAGATGGGGCTGCAGCAGCCGTTCCTCCACAAGCTCGTGCCGATGGTGGCCGAGATGATGAAGGCGTCGTATCCGGAATTGCAGGAAACGACCGGCGCCGTGTCGAAGGTCATCGAACGCGAAGAACAAAGCTTCTTCTCGACGATCGACGCCGGCTTAAATCGCATCGACCGCGTGTTCGACGAGGTCAAGAAGTCGAATCGCATGATGGTGCCGGGCAAAGACGCCTTCGACATGTATCAGACGCACGGCTTCCCGCCGGAACTCTTCGAGACGATCGCCGCCGAACACAATCTGACGTTCGACTGGGCGGGCTTCAAAAAGGAAATGGAGAAGCACAGCGCGATCTCAAACGTCAACGAGCGTATCGTGTTTGCGAGCGGCCCGCTCGACGCTTTGAAGAAGGCGCTGCACGGCAGCACGTTCCTCGGTTACGAGAAGATGGAAGCCGACGGCAAGGTCGTCGGCCTGATCGCACAAGACAAGCTCGTCGATCAAGTCGACGAGATCGGCCACGACAAGCCGATCGTCATCGTGCTCGATCAGACTCCGTTCTACGGCGAGAGCGGCGGGCAGGTCGGCGATGTCGGCGAAATCCGCGGCGAAGGCTTCGCCTTCGAAGTGATCGACACGCAAAAGGAAGGCGGCTTCACGCTTCACGTGGGTCACCTGCGCGCCGGCGTCGTTCGCCAAGGGGCGACCGCTCACGCCGTGGTGAACGCGGAGCGCCGCCAGGGTATTCGCCGCGCTCACTCCGCGACGCACATCATGCACTACGCCCTGCAAAAGTACGTCAGCAAAGACGCGCTGCAGCGCGGCAGCAAAGTCTCGGCGGACGAACTTCGCTTCGACTTCGGCCACCCGACGCAAGTGCCGCGCGAGAAGCTCGTCGAGATCGAAAACGAAGTGAACGCCAAGATCGCGGAAGCGCAGCCGATCGCTTGGCGCAACCTGCCGATCGCCGACGCCAAGCAGGAAGGGGCGATGATGCTCTTCGGCGAGAAGTACCCGGACGTCGTACGGATGGTGTCGATGGGCGATTTCAGCAAGGAACTCTGCGGCGGCACGCACTTGGACAACACCGGCCAAGTCGGCCTGTTCAAAATCGTGAGCGAAGAGAATGTCGCCGCCGGCACGCGCCGCATCACTGCGGTGACCGGCCGCGCGGCGCTCGACCGCGTTCGCAAGCAGGAGCAACTATTACACGACGCGGCGGCCGCCGTGAAATCGTCGGTCGACGACCTGCCGACGCGCGTCGCCGCGCTGGCGAAGGAAGTCCGCGAATTGAAGAAACAGCTCGCCACCGGCGTGCGCGCGGGCGGACCGACCGTCGACCAAATGTTGACCGACGCCGTCGTGGTCGGCGAGACGAAAGTCGTCGCCGCGGAGATTCCCGGCGGCACGGCCGACTCGCTGAGGGCGATCATCGACCAGTTGCGTCAGAAAACTCCGAGCGTCGCCGCGCTGCTCGGCGCGCGCGACGACGAAGGTAAAGTCACCCTTGTCGCCGGAATCACCCACGACTTGCAAGCCAAGAAGCTTCACGCAGGCAACTGGGTGAAGGCGGCTTCGGCCGTCGTCGGCGGCTCGGGCGGCGGCCGGCCTGACATGGCCCAAGCCGGCGGAAAGCTGGCGGAAAAACTTCCCGAAGCGCTCGAGCAAGGCCGCGCTTCCGTGGTGAAACAGCTCGGCGGCTAGGTTAAGCTGACCCCAGTCGGTCCGTTCGTCTCCCCCGCTCTTTGGAGCAAACGGGAGCGAGCGGCGTTCGCAACACGCCGATGTCGCCGCGCCCCGTACGGCGGCCGCTTCGCCCCCAAATCCCGCCTCGTTCGGAGCCCGATCATGAAGTCGTCGCTCATTCTCTACGCGTCGATTTTCGCAACGCTTGTGCACGCCGCCGAGCCGAACAGCTATTTCCGCAGCGGCTCCGGCGTGCCCCTCGACGACCGTGTCGCCCTGCCCGACGACATCGAATCGGACTCCGCCCTGCTCTGGCGCACTCCGCTGGCTTCGGGCCATTCGTCGCCGTGCGTCGTCGACGAACGAATCTTCTTGACGACGTTCGACGACGGGAAGCTCGCCACGGTCGGGCTTGACCGCGCGACCGGTAAAGTGCTCTGGACGCAGCCCTGCCCGCACGAGCGGATCGAATCATTTCACCCTTCCGGCTGCCCGGCCGTCGCGACTCCGGCGAGCGACGGCGAGCGCGTGTTTAGCTTTTTCGGCAGCTACGGCTTGTTGTGCTACGATCTCGACGGCAAGCTCCTCTGGCAACTGGCGATGGGGCCGTTTCAAGATGAATTTGGCGCGGGAAGTTCGCCGGTAGTCGCCGACGGACGCGTGTTATTGAACGAAGACCACGACCGCGACAATTTCTTGATTTGTCTCGACGCCGCGACCGGCAAGACCGTGTGGCGCACGGCCCGCGAAGGGACGACACGGAGCTACGCGACACCGGTCGTATGCGATTTCGGCGGCGGTGAGGCGCGGTCGCGGCAAGTGATCGTCGCCGGCGCTCTGCAACTAACGAGTTACGATTTCGCGACCGGGAAGTTGCTGTGGAGCGTCGACGGTCTCGCGCGGATCGTCAACACCACGCCCGTCGTCGTCGGGGACATGCTCTATGTCGCCACTTGGTCTCCCGGAGGCGACACCGACGCGCGCATCGGCATGGAGCCGTGGAACGTCGCCCTTGCGCAGTGGGATAAGAACGACGACAAGCGGCTCACTCGCGAAGAATGCAACAACCCCGAGGTGCTCGATCGGTTCTTCCGCATTGATCTCGATCAGAACCAACACCTCGACGAAGCGGAATGGGTGAAATACGCCCGCGTATTCGAGTTGGCGAAGAATTCAATCATGGCGCTGCGGGCGAGCGACGTGGCCGGCGCGCCGCCGAAGCTTGTTTGGCGACAAGACAAGAACCTGCCTTATGTGCCGAGCCCGCTGGCATATCGCGGAATCATCTATTTGGTGAAAGACGGCGGTATCTTCAGCGCGCTGGCCGCCGACGACGGGCGCACGCTGAAGCTGGGCCGCGTGCCCGGCGCCGGCAAGTTTTTTGCGTCGCCGATTGCGGCCGACGGCAAAGTGTTCGTGCTCAGCGCCGAGGGGAAACTTACGATGCTGGAGGCCGGTAAAACGGCCGACGGCGGCAAATGGAACGTCGTCGGCACTCATGACTTTGCCGAGAAGTCGGTCGCGACGCCGACGATCGCCGACGGCAAGTTGTATGTGCGGACCGACAAGGCCCTCTATTGCTTAGGGCGACGCGACTAGCACCCAATCTTCGCCGCTCGGCAAAGCGAAGCGGCCTGGCTCGCGTGCGGCGATCGCGGTACGCTCGCCGGTCCGCGGATTGAAGGCCTCTAATCGCATCACCTTGAGTTTGGCGGCGTCGAACACGATCTCGCCTCCTTCCGGCAAGTACGCGACGACCGTATCGCGGTCGCCCGTCGCCGCAACGGCGATGAATTTCGCCGGCTCGTGCTCACCGGGTTGGTTCAAAAGCAGACCGGGCGCGGGCCGCAAACGCCACCACTCGATCGACTGGAAAAGCTGCGCGGCGCGCCCGACATCGGCCGCTCCCGGCAAATCCTTCGCTTCAAACCAGGGATTCGCGACGCCGGTGCCGCCATGGGCGGCAGGGGTGCGACCTCGCTCCGTCTCCCAACTCCAAATGCCGTGCCCGCCGTAGGTCACGCCCGCCGTGGGCGTCACCAACAAGCTCCAATAAGTTGCGCGGCGCACGCTGTGAGCGTCGTGCGGCCGCTTTGATTGATACGCCAGATGGTCCTCATAGGGCGGCTCCAAGTTGATGATCGGTTTCACCGGCTCGATCTTCCAGGCTTTCGCCACCGATCCGCTCGTAAGCCAAGCAAAAGTTTTGTTGCCGTCGCCGTGCCCGCTTTGGTAACCGAGAAACGACAACCATTTTTCCTCGCGCCAGCCATGTTCATCCCACGGCCAATTCATTCCGGTTGGGTGCGTCGTCGCCACGGCGTCCGGAAAGTCGGCGAACACGCGCCGGCCGATTCGCTGCCACCGTGCCGAGAGATCAGCGGTGTAACGGTTGTCGCCGGCGAGGATCCACACGACGTTCCGCTTGCCGTAACGCTGAACCTGATAACGCGCAAGGCGCACGGCATCATCTTCACTGAGTTCGGTTCCGGCGTCTCCTTTGGTGTTGGCCCATAGCAAGACCGGCGCGGCAACGAGTCCGTTCCGCTCGATTGCGTCGTAATACTTGTCGAGTCGCGCGAAGTATTTTTCGTTAATGGCAATGGGATCGCGGCCGGTGTAGGCGGGTTCGCCGGCCGCATCCGCTTGGTTCACGCGCCACGGACAGACGGCGTTGAACTGGACGACGGTGAAATGCTTAGCCCTTCGATCGGCGAGGTAGGTGTTCCAGTCGTTAAGCGTCGCTACGGCCGGCCCACTCCACACCGTGTCCGCCAGCCAGAAGAATGGCTTGCCGTCGGTCGACTCAAGATACGTCGCTCCCGGCCGCACTCGAAGTCGCGGACCGTCTGGCGCCAACGTCAAGTCGGCGCCAGGTGACCGTGTTCCCACGAGGAAAAGAAGAATCACGCAAAAAGGCATGCGCGGCGCGATGGAGCGGCCCATCTCGAATCTCACAGCAAGCGTGGAAGGATGAGGCGATGGTGACGGCCAGCTTAATGCGCGCGACGGCGGCCCGCACGCGACGACCGCCAAAACCTTTGTTTCCCGTGATTTTGCCGCTGTTCGGGCGTTTCGCCCGCCTTGACACCAAGCCTAGCCCCCTCTAAATTCGTTGGTTTCCACTTGTGTCGCCGTTCCGTCTTGGTGGTTGTCATGGCCGTACCGAAGCGCCGTCAGAGCAATGCCCGCACCGGTTCCCGTCGGGCTCACGATCAAAAGAAACCGAAGCAATTGCATTATTGCCCGAAGTGCAGCACGGCGATCCCGTCGCACGTCATCTGCCCCAACTGTGGCTACTACATGGGCCGTACGGTCGTCGAATCGGAAGACGCCGCCGAGTAGGTGAGCGCCGGCGCGGCGGCTTTTCGAGACCGCCGTCAGGACAGCCGCAGCGAAATGAATTGCGCTCAAGTCCGGTTTGGGCGCGGGATCGTCGGTCGGGCCGCAGCGAGGATCGCGAGCGCCGCACTTTTCGAAGTCCGCCCCTTGCGCACCGCGTTTTCACGAGAGATCGGCCGTGACTAAGACCGCTTTCCTGTTCCCCGGCCAAGGCGCCCAAGCCGTCGGCATGGGGCAATCTTTATACGATTCGCTGCGCGAGGCGCGCGAACTCTTTGATCGCGCCAATACGGTCGTCGGTTACGACTTGGCCAAGCTCTGCTTCCAAGGTCCGGTCGAAGAACTCGATTCCACGGTTCGCAGTCAACCGGCTCTGTTCGTGACGAGCATGGCCGCACTCGAGAGCTTGAAAGCCAAGTCGCCCGAAGTCGTAGCCCAGTGCGGCGCCGCTGCCGGCTTGAGCCTCGGCGAATATACCGCATTGGTCTTCGCCGGAGTCATGGACTTCGACGACGGGCTCCGGCTCGTGCAGGCCCGCGGCGCAGCGATGCAAGCTGCGGCCGACGCGACGCCGAGCGGCATGGCAAGCATCCTCGGCCTGGAGCGTGGGCAAGTCGAACAGCTTTGCGCCGAGGCCCGCCAGGGCGACACTCTCGAAATTGCCAACCTGCTTTGTCCCGGCAACATCGTCATCTCGGGCACCAAGTCGGCTTGCGCACGCGCCGTCGAACTTGCTCCTGCCAAGGGAGCGATGAAAGCGATTCCTCTGGCCGTCGCCGGTGCGTTTCACACCCCGATCATGCAAAGCGCCGTCGGAAGACTGACTGCGGCACTCGCCGAAGTGAAGATGCAGAAACCGCGGATTCCCGTCGTTTCCAACGTGGATGCTCACCCGCACGACGATCCTGAAGAGATTCGCGCCTTGCTCGTTCGCCAAGTGGTGTCGCCGGTGCTCTGGGAAGACTCGCAGCGTTACCTGCTCGCCCAGGGCTTCGATCAATACTTCGAAGTCGGTCCTGGTCGCGTGTTGCGCGGACTGCTCAAGCGCATCGACCGTAAAACGCCGTGCGAAGGCGTTCTCGACGCATAATCATTAGACATCAACTTTTCCAACGCACGCCGCATCGAGAGTGAGGAGAATTGCCCATGCCCCGCGCTGAAGCCCCCACCGGAGAACTGACCGTCGACCTAAAGGGACAAGTCGCCCTCGTGACGGGTGCGTCGCAGGGCCTGGGCCGCGCCATCGCGATCGCGTTCGGAAAATCGGGAGCGAAAGTGGCGTGCGTCGCCCGCAATGCGGCGAAACTTGCCGAAACGGTCGAAGCCGTGAAGGCGGCCGGCGGCGAAGCCGTGGCATACGCGTGCGACGTGACCGACGGTAAGAGCGTCGACGAGCTTGTCGAGAAAGTCGTCGCCGAACTCGGCGGTCTGCACATTCTCGTCAACAATGCCGGCATTACCCGCGACACGCTCCTGCCGCGGATGGAAGACGCCCAGTGGGACGAAGTAATCAATACGAATCTGAGAGGCGCATTCCTATTCACCCGCGCCGCAAGCCGGGCGATGATGTCGTCGCGCTACGGCCGCATCATCAATATGGCAAGCGTCTCGGGGGCGGTGATCGGCAACCCCGGCCAAGCGAATTACTCCGCCTCAAAGGCTGCGCTGCACGGGTTCACCCGTACTGTGGCCCGCGAACTCGGTGGTCGTAAGGTGACTGTGAATGCGATCGCTCCGGGCTTCATCGAAAGCGACATGACGGCCGCGCTCGGCGACGCCATTCTCGACGAAGTGCAGAAGCGGATTCCCGCCAAACGGCTCGGCAAGCCGGAGGACGTCGCCGCAGCGGCGCTTTTCCTGGCGAGCCCGGCGGCGGCCTATGTGACCGGCCAATTGCTGGTCGTCGACGGCGGCATGACGGCCTAACCTGGGTCGGCGCGTAGCGACCGAAATCGCGAAACGTACGGGGCATTTGCCCGCCACGAGGACGTATGGACAGGGGTTGGAAAAGTCGGTATATCTTGACCTTCTTCGCGAAACCCCTCTAATTTCGTAGAGCAGCTTTGAGCGTCTCGCCGACGCCTCGGAGACTCCTCCGAATGACGACGGCGGCCCAGCTTGAAACACCCGCGTGGTCGTCGGTACGGCCTCGCTTGAACTTCTTGTCTTGTTTGCATTTAGCGCCGTGGAGGAACACCCAGGTGGCCTCAGTAGCAGAACGTGTAATTGATATCGTTGCCGAACAGTTGGGCGTCAACAAAGACCAAGTGACGCGCGAAACGTCGTTCGTCAACGACCTCGGCGCCGACTCGCTCGACACCGTCGAGTTGGTGATGGAACTCGAAGAAGAATTCGATATCAACATCCCGGACGACGCCGCCGAAAAGATTCAAACGGTCGGCCAAGCCGTGGACTACATCGAACAGTCGCAGGCGAACGCAAATAAATGAAACGCCGAGTCGTCGTCACGGGCCTCGGCGCCGTTACCGGACTAAGCTGCCAGGTTGAAGATCTCTGGAAGCGGATTTGCGCGGGCGAGAGCGGCGTCGGTCCGATCAACCTGTTCGACGTCACCAATTTCAAGGTGAAGTTCGCCGGCGAGGTTCGCAACTGGTCGACGGATTCCCATATCACTCCCAAAGACGCGAAGCGCATCGATCGCTTCACGCAATTCGCTTTGGTCGCCGGTATCGATGCCGTGCGGGACTCCGGCTTGGACTTCGCCAAGGAAGACCGCTACCGTTGCGGCGTGATCCTGGGCTCCGGCATCGGCGGGTTGAACGAAATCGAGGAGCAGCACTCGCGGCTCCTCGAAAAAGGCCCCGATCGCGTCTCGGCATTTACGATTCCGAAGCTGATGGTAAATGCGGCCGCCGGTCACGTTTCCATTCAGTTCGGGTTGCGCGGCCCCAGCGCAGCCGTCGCCACGGCTTGCGCCAGCGCGGCCAATGCGATCGGCGAGTCGTTCAAGGCGATTCAATACGACAACGCCGACGTTATGATCACCGGCGGCACCGAGGCTGCGCTGACCCCCATGGGCATCAGCGGCTTCGCAAACATGCGGGCCCTCAGTGAGCGCAACGACGCTCCGCAAAAAGCGAGTCGGCCCTGGGATCGTGACCGCGACGGCTTCGTGCTTTCCGAGGGAGCAGGCCTTCTTGTGCTTGAAGAACTCGAACACGCCAAAGCGCGCGGTGCGAAGATCTACGCGGAATTGCTCGGCTACGGCGTCAGTTCCGACGGCGGCCACATCACGCAGCCCGACGAGGAAGGGAAAGGCGCTGCGAAGTCGATGCAGCTCGCGCTGCGCGACGCCAAGGTCGACGCAGATCAAGTCGGCTACATCAACGCTCACGGCACCAGCACCCCGCTCGGCGACAAAGCCGAGACGTTCGCCATCAAGACCATCTTCGGCCATCACGCGAAGAAAGTAAGCATCTCAAGCACGAAGAGCCAATTAGGACACCTGCTCGGAGCGAGCGGCGGCGTGGAGTTGGTGCTCAGCGTGCTCGCGTTGCGCGACAATGTGATTCCACCGACGATCAATCTCGAAAATCCGGACGAAGGCTGCGATCTCGACTACACGCCCAACAAGGCGCGTGAGCGAAAGATCGACGTTGTGATGTCGAACAGCTTCGGCTTCGGCGGGCACAACGCTTCGCTCATCGCCGGACGAATGGCGTAACTCTCGGTCCTCTACCTCGGCTGCATCGCTGCAGATTACCAAAGGTCGGGTGAAGCCTCCGCTTCGCCCGACCTTTTTTCATCAATTGGCCTCGGGGAGTTTGTGCCCCATCTTGTCGCGTTTCGTTGCGAGATACTTCGCATTGTGCTCATGGACCGGCGGTACGATCGGGATCTGATCGATCACTTCTAGATCGAACCCGCCGGTAACGAACGCGTCGATTTTCTTCGGGTTGTTTGTGAGCAACCGGATTTGCCGCAGGCCAAGATCTTTGAGGATCTGGATGCCGACGCCGTATTCGCGCGAATCGACTTTGTGCCCCAAGATCAAATTGGCCTCGACCGTGTCGTGCCCCTGATCTTGCAGAGCGTAGGCTTTAATTTTCTCCAGCAGCCCGATTCCGCGTCCCTCCTGCGGCAAGTAGACGAGCACGCCGCAGCCGGAATCGCTGATCATCTGCAAGGCCATGTGAAGCTGATCGCCGCAGTCGCAACGTAGCGAAGCAAGTAAGTCACCGGTAAAGCAGGACGAGTGCATTCGCACGAGCGGCGTGGGCGACGACGCGAGATCCCCCATCACGATCGCAATCGGCTCCTGTGTTTCGTACTTCACGCCGTAGACGACGATTCGCCCTTGCCCATACTTCATCGGCAGCAAAGCGTCGGCTTGCCGGTACACCAGCTTTTCGCTGAGCCGACGATGTCGAATGAGTTGCTCGGTCGTGATAATCTCCAATTTGTGCTCGCGAGCCAGTTTGAAAAGTTGCTCGCGATTCGCCCGATTCCCTTCGCCGTCGAGGATTTCGCAAAGTACGCCTGCCGGAAACTTATTCGCGAGCCTCGCGAGGTCGATCGCCGCTTCCGTATGTCCGGCACGCCGCAATACCCCCCCTTCCCGCGCCTGGAGCGGGAAAAGATGCCCGGGCCGCACGAAATCGCTCGGCTTGCTCTTGGGATCGATCATGGCCAAGATCGTGGTCGCCCGCTCCTGCGCCGTAATGCCCGTTTTGTTCGTGCGATGATCGATCGGCACGGTAAACGCTGTGCCGAGCGGCGCCGTATTCGTTTCGACCATCATCGGAAGCTCAAGTCGGCGGCAGACGTCCGGCAGAACCGGTATACAGACCTGTCCCCGGCCGTGCGTAATCATAAAGTTGACGATCGCCGGCGTGACCGATTCGGCGGCGCAAATAAAATCGCCTTCGTTTTCACGGTCTTCCGCATCGACGACGATGATCACTTCGCCGCGGGCAATGGCCTCGACCGCACGTTCGATACTGGAATACTCGTCAGCCAAATCCCGCTCCCGCAATTGGAACCGCTATTCGATGGCGTCGAAGTTTCGCGGAACCTGGGTAGTTGGATCCCGGTCGCGGCGACGCCTAGATACTGCATTATAGGCTATCACGGCGAGGTCGGTAGCTCCGCCGGCGGTACGCCCGCGCCGCGGGGTACAATAGGAGCGTGTCTCCACCGGCCATCGAAGCGGGAAGAACATGCTGGATCGCGATGAATACATCGAGCAGGCTTATCTCTTTCGCTCACTTCTTGAACGAATGGACGAAAACGGCTCGGTGCAAGATCTGATGCAATCGATTCGCGAAGAACTATTATCCACCACCAACTTACCGAAAGCGATCGACTTTCTCGCCGCGGAACTCAAACTGAAGGGCGCGCTCGGCGAGGGAATGCGGCAATTGAGCCACTACTTTACGCCGTTCCAGGCCTTCGTCGTCGGCGAAGCCGAACGTGAAGGGGGCAAGTTCGACTTCCGCACGGCGCTGGAGGTGCTCCGGCGCGAAGCCGCGTTTCGGGGCGACGGTAGTTCGCCCGCGGCTTCGTTCGTCTACCAGTTCGAAACGCTTGCTCGTAATCGGCTCGGCTACGACCGCGGTCTGGCGGCGATGTCGGGCGATCCGATCTACGACCATGCCTGGGCCGAATGGATTTTAAGCATTCGCCATCAGATCGGCATCGTCGATTTCGCCGATCTGATTTACCTTCGCAGCGATCACTTCCAAAAGCAACGCCGCTCGCAAGGGATCGAAGCGAACGACGGCGACAAACCAGTGTTATTCGGCGAAAAGGAAGGGCGTATTGCGCTGGCTCATCGGCGCAAAGACCCACTGCTGTTGTTCGCCGCTCTGCAACGTCATTTGAACTATCCAACGGTCCCTCGACCGCCGCGCATCGACGAACAAAAGCAAATCCTACCGCTCTTAGTTCGCCGCGTGGAACGACTTGAGGCGCGACTCAAACTGGTCGAAGAAGAACAACGCGGCGGGATCGATCTCGCGCGCTTCATGGGACCGAACGGCGGAGCGAGCGGGCTCGCCGACGAATAGCTCAAAGCCCGCACCGCGCCGTATCCCCTACCCGCAACGAAGCCCAATCGACTGCTCGCCGCATGCCCGATCCGATCCCACAGCACGTCGCCGAAAAGGTCGAAACCGATCAGCAGCCGGCTCGCGTGTACAAACGAGGGCGATTCATCCCGGTCTCCAAAAGGGATTTGGAGGATCTGTTGTCGCGGCACGTCGAACCTGATCCTACGGCGGCCCGCGATTTCCATGAAATCTGCAGGCTGCTGGAAGCGGTAATCCACCGCGAATATCACTCGACGGCGATGTCGTTGAAAGATCTCTACACGCGGTTCGATCCCGATGCCGACGTGCATGTCTTGCATCGGACGCCTGCGGCCGACGAGCTCAGCCGCGATGCCGAAAAACTCTTCGGCATCGTGCGCATGTTGTTGGAAAAAGCGAACTTCCGCTCGCTCCCTCGTGACGAGGTCGATGCAGCCGTCGGCGCGGTCAGCCCTTGGGGACTGAATTTGCAGGTCGACCTAAGCGTGTTTCATCGGCTCGAAGTTTGGGCTCGCGGCGACAAAATCGATCATCGGGCAAGGCGCTCGTGGAGATCGTTCTATCGGCTCCAGCACTTTCGTATTCCGCTGTATCAGCGATTGATGCTCGTCTTTCAGCCGCGCAATGATCAACTCAATGCGGCGGGCTACGCGCGGAGCCGGATCTATCTCAAGCTGTTTAAGAACATACCCGAGGGGGACGTCGACATGGTGCTGCCGGGCACCAGCGTGCGAATGACGCTGATCGACCGCGGAAAGATTCTCTTTCCCGTCGTTTCCGGCATCGTCGTCACCACTTGGAAAATCATCAAGGGGGCGCTGCTCGTCGCCGCGGTCGGCGTCTACGGTTTGTTGGCTTATCTGATGCTGATCGTCGGCACGATCGGCTACGGCTGGCGATCGTTTTTCGGCTATCGTCGCACCAAAGAGAAGTATCAACTCAATCTGACGCAGAACCTCTACTATCAGAAGCTTGACGGCGATTGGGGCGCCTTGCTTCGTCTTTGCGACGAAGCCGAAGATCAGGAGTATCGCGAAGCCTTGACCGCATGGTTCTTACTCTGGCGGCAAGCAAGCGACGCCGGGTTTCTCATGGAAGAACTCGATCGCAGCGCCGAGCGCCTGCTGCAGGCCGAACTAAAACGCGACGTCGATTTCGACGTCGCCGACGCCGTCGACAAGTTGATTCGTTGGCAACTCGTAAACGTGCAACATGACGGCAGGCTCACGGCTCGCTCGCCGCAGCGCATCATCGCCGGGCTGCGCGAGCGATTGCGAGTCGACTGTCCGTAAGGACTCGCTACTTCTTCGGCAACTGCTTTTCGATCTCGGCGGCGACTTTCTCGGCCAGCACCGCCGAGCCCTTTTCATGGAAGTGGACGTTCACCGGGATTTGGATCTCTTTCAACTTCGGTAACGCAAACGCGTAAAGATCGTCGATCGCGACTCCTTCCTCGTTCATGATTTTCTTAGCCGCGGCATTATAGGCTTCAACATCCGCGTTCTTCCGCGGCGGTTCGAGCCCGCCCTCGGGCACGGGCGTCGTGCTGCACCAAATCAGCGTAGCGCCCGTCGCCTTGAGTTGCTTCACCAACTCGCGCAGGTTCTTTTCGTAGTCGGCAAGTTCGACCTGGCGACCTCCCTCGGGCATGAACTTCAAATCGTGCAGGCCCCAGTTGAAGTGAATCACGTCCCACTTGCCGGCGCCGAGCCAATCTTTGAGCGATTCGAGGCCGCGAATGGTCGGTCCGCCGTTAGTCGGAATTCGATGAACGTTGGCCTTACCTTTGAGCAGGTCGCGGACTTCGAGCGTGTAGCCCATTGAGATCGAGTCGCCGATTAATAAGACCCGCGGCAAGCCGGGCACGTCTTGAATCGGCTGCAGCGAGGGACTCGGCTTGCGAGGACGACGAGCCGGCGCCGGCTTCTTCGCATCGGCCGCGGCCTGCGCCAAGACGACAGGCTGCTTGCGGCGTGATGCCTGAGCCTGCGGGGCGCCGAACTGGGCATAGTAGATTTCGTGAAATGGATTAATCGTCGGACCGACCGCCTTCTCATTCTCGAGCGTGGCCGGCACCACCTCCGCCCACCATAAATCATAGGCCGAAGTCAACTTTTTCAGCACGTCGGGATGATCCGCGGCGACGTTCGTAGCTTCACCCGGATCGGCTTCCAAGTCATAGAGTTCCCACTGCGCGGCAAGCGGCTTCTCGCCCCCCTTCGCGGTTTGCGGCTTCATCGTCAGCCGCCAACTGCCGAGCTTCGCGGTGCGGCATTGCTCGATCACGGCCTGTACGCGCGGCATCGGCGATTGTGCGTCGATCTCAAGCCAAAGGGCGAGTTGCCGCGGGTCGCCCTCCTTCGCCAAGCGAGTCGCGAGTTGATCGACCAAGACAGTCGCCCCGCCGACTTTCAAGCGCCCCTGATCATCCATTTGCGCGGCAAGCTCACGGCGTTCGCCTGCGGCGGGCTTCGTGTAACGCGGCTCGAACAACCGGAGCTGATTGGGAGCGATCGTCATCTTGCCGAGCCCCTTCGTCGCACTCACGAGATTCCATTTACCGCTGCGAACCGAGCAATTTGCGAACTTCCACAAGTTCGCGTCGGCCCCTTTCGGCCAACGTCCGACGTGCGTAAACAGAGTTCGCTCCGACCAATCGGACTGCGGATTCTCGAGCAGCGACAGGAGGCTACGACCGTCGAGTTTCTCTTGCAACTCGGCGGAGAGTTTCGCTCCGGCGATTTGAGCAAGCGTCGGCAGCACGTCGATGTGTGCGGCCAGCCGATCACAGTCGGCCGGCGAAAGCGTGCCGGGCCATCGCCAGAACGAGGCTCCGCGCGTGCCGCCGCGATAGGCCGACCCCTTCTGCGCGCGCATCCCGGCGTTGAAGACTTTGCAGCCGGCGGTGCCGCCGTTATCGTTCATGAAGATGACGAGCGTATCGCGCTCGATACCGAGGTCGTGCAGTTTCGTCAGGAGCCGACCGAGGTTATCGTCGATGTTCGCGACCATTCCGAAGAACTTCGCGGTGTCCGCGTTTTCCACCTTGTCCGAGTAGCGAGCTTCGTAATCGGCCGGTACGTCAAGCGGCGCATGCGGAGCGTTCGTCGCAATGTAGCAAAAGAACGGCTGCGGCCCGGCGGCTTGTTTCACTTTCGTTTGCCGCTCGATCCACTGCTCCGCCTGCGCGAAGAAGACGTCGGTGCAGTAGCCTTGGGTTTTCTCGAACTTGCCGTTGTGCAAGATCGCCGGATCGAAGTACTTGTTGCCCGGGGCGTCGCCGCAACTGCCGGGGTAGGTCTGCCCGATGCCGCCGCCGCCGTGAATGAACGTCTCGTCGAAGCCACGTCGATCCGGGCGATATTCGGATTCGTCGCCCAAATGCCACTTGCCGAAGATGCCGGTCGTGTAGCCGACCGACTTGAGCACTTGCGGCAACGTCGTCGCCGAGAGCGCCATTCGTTCTCGCTCGAGAATCGTATGCGTGACTCCGCTCTTGAACTCATGCCGGCCGGTCATCAGCGACGAGCGCGTCGGGGCGCAAGTCGGGCTGACATGAAAGTCGGTGAAGCGCACGCTCTCGGTGTGGAGCCGATCAAGATTCGGCGTCTTCAGAATCGGGTTCCCATGAGCGGAAATGTCGCCATAGCCCTGATCGTCGGTAATCAGAAACACGATGTTCGGCTTGCGCCCGGCGAGCGAATCGGCGGCCGACGTCGACGGCGAGCTGAAAGCTCCAAGCCAAGCGGCGAAGAGGAGCAGCGCGGAGAAAGCATTTCGACTCATGGTAGATTTCTCAACGGGTTCAGTGCGTGCGACGGAATTTCGAACGAAGCCTAACGCGTAGACGCTTGAGCCGGGCAAATTATCGTCGATTCACCGCCGGCGACCTTGTCCGGTGCGCATCTATTCGGGCGATTATTGCGCACCCCTATTGTCTTACTTAAATGTGCGCATCTATCGACGAAATAGATGCGCGGGTTGCGCAACTATTCCTGTGCGCTTTTTCGCTCCGTTCAGCCGGGTGGCACGTCGCACGGAGGCGCACGACGGACGACTTCCGCACCCCGCAGAGTAGCGAACGCGGCAGCCCAGTTCCACGAGACTTTTTGGCCGGCCGTATCTTCGTGCTGAACGATCAGGGCGCCGATCACAAAGAAACTTGTTGTCTTGAATCGCGTAGATCGATTCATTCTGATCGGAGACCAAAAAGGCGGCGGCGACGGAAACAGTCCCGTCGCCGCCGATTAGAACACGAACGAAAACTCGCAGGCCTGCGAACGGATTAATACTCCGTCTTCGTCTTCACGCCCGGTTGCGGCGTCGGGTAGCGGCCGTTCTTGTCGGCTTGAATCGGGGCCGGACCGTCAAGCTTCAGCTTCTCGACCGTCGGACCGAATTCGTGCTCACAATTGAGCGCTTCTTCGAACGTGATCACACGGCCGGTGTGCGCCGCCATGCGGCCCATCGCCGTGACCAAGCTCGCTTCGGTGCCGCGCTTCGCTTCGTTGTACGGCGTGTCGCTGCGAATCGCCGCGATCAACCGATCCCACTCGACTTGATACGGGTTCGGCTCCTTCGCACCGTAGCTCCAAGCCAGATTGTCTTCGGTCATGTTCTGACCTTTATAAATCCGGCACTTGGCGGGCGTGTGGCCGGCCGTCGAAATCACCGCCGAGCCCTTCGAACCGTGGGCGTAGCTGGCGAACTCGGTCTTGCAACCCGGCATGGTGCGGCCTTCAAGTTGCAACTTCGTGCCGTCGGCGAACGTATACGATACGGAGTAACTGTCGAAGTTCTGATCGACGTAGTCGAGGCGGTAATGCCGGCCGCCGGACGCTTCGGCCTTCACCGGCCACGCGTCCTTCATCCAGCAGCATTCGTCGATGTTGTGAATCAGGAAGTCGCTGAACGCACCGCCGGAGGCCCAAAGGAAGGCATGGAAGTTCTTGATTTGGTAGAGCAGTTCGCCCTTGTTCCATTCCTTCGGCATCGCTTCGCAGTAGGCGCTGCCCGTCGGACCGGCTTGGCGATAGGCCCGCATGAGAATGATGTCGCCGATCTCGCCGGCCTTGATGCGGTCGTGAAGTTGCTGGCGAGCGTCGCAGTGACGGCACATCAAGCCGACGCCGACCTTGAGATTCTTCTTTTTGGATTCCTCGGCGAGCGCCAATAGCTTGCGGCTCGACGGGCCGTCGACGGTGACCGGCTTCTCCATGAAGACGTTGACGCCCTTCTTGATCGCCGCACCGAAATGAACCCAACGGAAAGCCGGCGGGGTGGCGAAGATGGCGACGTCGCCGGGGCGCAAGCAATCGAGAGCCTTTTGATAGCCGTCGAAACCGATGAACTGCTGATCCTTGGGAACGTCGAACTCGCCGGGGAGCTTATCTTTCTTGACCTTGCTCGAGATGTTGCGGTGAGCGTTGTTAAGCTTGTCCTCGAACACGTCGGCCATGGCGACGAGCTTGATCGGGCCGCTGGTGGTCGAGAGCGCTTGCGTGGCCGCGCCGGTGCCGCGACCGCCGCAGCCGATGAGCGCGACGCGAATCGTGTTGTCTTCGCCGGCGTGAACCTTCGGAATCGGCGCGGCCGCCAAGGCGTGCGTCGCTTGCGTGACCACGGAGCCGGCGGCCACAAGACCGGCGGCCGCGGCACCCGATTGCTTCAACAAGTCGCGACGCGAAACGTCGCCGGAATTCGACAGGCTCATGCGCAGAAACTCCCTAGAAAAACGCGGAAGGTTGCAGACGGTGCGGTGGGGGAAGGATTCGGTGGGTCGCGCGGCGGCGAAGGTGGGAACGGCCGCCGATCGCGATTCTATAGAGTGTCGCCGGCCGGAGCGGGAATGTCAACGATTTCAAGCTTACGGAGCCGTAGGGTGGGTCGTTATCGCCCCCTGCTTGGAAAACGGCATCTCGCCGACGGCATTGCCCGGCGGAGCGTAATTGGCGACGACGACCGTCCAA
>JAEUIN010000149.1 GCA_016793115.1 Planctomycetaceae bacterium | reverse complement strand
CGTTCGGTCTCTGAACGTCTTGTCGTTCGAGCCGGGGTGGCACTGGTGGCTCGTCCACCAGTGCATGACGTCGCAACGTAACACTGGTGGACGAGCCACCAGTGCCACCCTCCGGATCAGTCGTAGCGGAGCGCTTCCACCGGATGCATCCGCGCGGCGCGGAGCGCCGGAAGCACGCTCGCTCCGACGGCGATCGCCAACGCGCCGACGACGATCCACGCCACCGTCAACGGCTCGACGATCGTCGGAATCTTGTAGAAGTAATAGATCGACGGGTCGAACACCTTGTGCCCCGTCACCCAACCGAGGAAGTCGGCCACCTCGTTGATGTAGCGAACCAAGAGCAAGCCGAGAGCGAGCCCGCCCCCCGCGCCCACTGCGCCGAGCGACAAGCCGTAGCCGAGGAAGATGCCCATCACGCCGCGGGCCGAAGCACCGAGCGATTTCAAAATGCCGATATCCTTGGTCTTTTCAACCACGATCATGAAGAAAATCGCCAAGATGCCGAACCCGGCCACGGCGATGATCAAGAACAGCAACACGTTTAAGATCGCCGTCTCCATTTGCACGGCCGCCAACAGCGGGCCTTGCTTGTCGCGCCACGTCGACACGCGGTAGAGCTGCGGATGAAACACGGCCTTCAGCTTGTCGCGAACCACTTCGCCGTCGGCTTCGTTCTTCAGCTTGATTTGGATCGACGTCACGCGAGCATTCCCCGTCGCAGGATCGATCATGCCGCGGAGTTGTTGCAGCTTTTGAATCGGCACGAACACGAACTGCGAGTCGTATTCGCTCATCTTGCATTCATAGAGATCGACGACGGTGAATAGATCGTCGATCGGGCGCGGCGGCACGCCGGCCGTGGGAATCGTCAGGCGAATGTCGTCGCCCGGCAGGCACAGAAACTTCTCCTTGCCGTTCCGGTCTTGAAAGCTTGAGAGAGCAATTCCAAGCACCGCGCCGGTGTGCTGCTGCTTGACCGGGTCGAACATGTTCTGTTGCGGCGGAAACGGGTCGGCTTGGCCGTTAGCCGCGGCTTGGCGCTGCGTTTGCGAAAAAATGTCGTCGGGCGCGCCCGGGGCGACCGGTTGCGCCGTCGCGGCCGGAGCCGAGGCCGGCGCGCCGCCCGACTTCGCGGGCCCCCGCAGTTGCAGTGGATCGTCGTCCGTCGGATCGCGATCCCATTTGCGGCGTTCGGCTTCGTCGCGCCGATGCGTCCAGCCGGCGTCGGCCAGTTCGTCGCGCTTGCCTTGTTGCGTATCGTACCCGCCGTCGCGCAGTTGGAAGCTGACCTGCTTGCGGTTCTCCGGATGTTGCAGAAACTCGCCGAAGTCGCTGGCCTGGCCTTGAGTGCGCTCGTCGATGCCGATGAGCTGCACCGGCTGCGTGACCCACTGCCGCTGTACCTTGTAGCTCAGCATCGCCGGGACGACGACCGTGGGCGTCATTCCTTCGATGTATTCGCCGGCCGCCTTGCGGATTTCGTTCATGTGCCAGGCGGGGTCCATGAACCCTTCCAGGCTTTGCCCCTCGAACACGACGTCGGAAAGCACGCCGTGAATGCGGGCCTGCATTTCGACCGAGAACCCGCGCATCACGCCGTTGACGACGATCATCGTCGCCACGCCGAGCATCACGCTCACGACCGAGGCCAACGCAATATAGCGCGTGGTCAGATACTTCCGACAAAGCAACAAGACGTACATGATCCCATCCTTGGGAGTCCAACAAGCGAATCAGCAAACGTCAGTCATCCAGACTTTTTCCAGAGAAGGGGGATAAGGGGATCGGGAGGGGATGACGGAGATGAATTTCAGGTAGAGAAAAAGAATTGTCGAATTCCCTCTCTCTTCTCATCCCCAATATCTCCTCCTATCTCCCTATCCCCCTTCTCTGGATGCAATGCGTCAAGCTATGTCGTTTCGTGGCGCAGTAACGGGAACAGGATCACGTCGCGGATCGTTTGGGCGTTCGTCAGCAGCATGACCAAGCGGTCGATGCCGATGCCCAGGCCTCCCGCCGGCGGCATGCCGTGCTTGAGCGCCCGCACGAAGTCGTGATCCATCTTCGCCATCGAATCTTCTTCTTTTTGGCCGGCGAGTTGGCCGGTGAAGAGTTCTTCCTGCAAATACGGGTCGTTCAACTCCGTATAAGCATTCGCCACTTCCATGCCGTGCACGAACAGTTCGAACCGCTCGGCGACGCGCGGATCGCTCGCCTTCCGCTTCGTCAGCGGACAGATGCTCGAGGGGTAGTCGATGACGAAGATCGGCCCCGTGAGCGCGTCTTCCACCTTCTCCTCGAAGACCTCGCTCTTGATCACATCGGGGTGCTTGCCCGCCGTGTCGAAGCCGATCTTCTCGGCCAGCGCGCGAATGCCGGCCTCGTCCGTAGGCTTCACGCCTGCGTGCTTCTCGAACAGTTCGTCGTAAGTCGCCCGCTGGAACGGCGGGGTGAAGTCGATCGTCTTCTCGCCCCATTGGAGCACGAGTGAGTCGTCGCCCGGCGCGCGGCTGGCCCGAATCGCGTCGACGATCAGCCGCTCCGTCAGATCCATCATCGAGCGATAATCGCCGTACGCCTGATAAACCTCGAGCATCGTGAACTCGGGGTTATGCCGCGGACTGATCCCTTCGTTGCGATACACGCGACCAAGCTCATAGACGCGTTCGACGCCCCCCACTAAAAGCCGTTTCAGGTGCAGTTCCAGCGCGATGCGCATGTAGAGCTGCATGTCGAGCGTGTTGTGGTGCGTCTTAAACGGCCGAGCCGCGGCCCCGCCGGCGATGCTGTGCAACGTCGGCCCTTCGATCTCCACGAACCCTTGTCCGCCGAGCGTGTTGCGAATCGATTGCACGATCCGCGTGCGGGCCAGAAAGCGATCGAGCACTCCGTCGGTGTAGATCAAATCGAGATAGCGCATCCGTTGGCGCAGCTCGGTGTCGTGCAAGCCGTGAAACTTGTCGGGATGCGGCACCACCGACTTGCCGAGAAACGTCAGCTTCTCGGCGAAGATCGTCAGCTCGCCGGTCTTCGTCCGCTTCAGTTCGCCGTCGACTCCGATCGTGTCGCCGAGGTCGAAGTTTTCGGCCAAGGCCCAGTTGTCTTCTCCGACCTGGCCGCGACCGATGAAGATCTGAATCTTCCCCGTCCAATCCTTGATGTCCAAGAAGATGAGCTTTCCCTTGGTGCGCGAGAGCACGATGCGACCGGCCGCACGCACCTTGGGGCCGTGCAATTGCGGTCCTTTGTGTTCTTCGCCGGCGGCGGGCGGAGTTTCGGTGATCTCGTTTTCGCGCGCGCGAATCGAGCCGATCGAGGCATGGTCGTCGAACCGTCGGCCCCAGGGATCGTGCCCCAGCTCCTGAATGCGGCGCAGCTTTTCACGGCGCGCGGTTTCGTGAATACCAAGGGAGCCGGCTTCGTCGGACATGAGGGACAGCGCAGGTGAGAGAAACGGACGGACGTGCGGTAAGTGCAAAGAGTGCCGTATTTTAGGGAAGGTTCGGGGTGGGTCAACGTCAACGCCCGCACGCCGCCGGCACTCCCGCCGCTTCCCCTACGCCGGCACGACGAACCTGCGCCGCAGTAGGGACTTACGCGCCCCGATCGGCCGTCGGCCCATAACATTTCCACGCTTCCTTCGCATTCGTGATTTCGGCGGGCACAATTGGGGATGCCCGCAGCGGCTCCCTTTTCGAGCCGCACGACTCCGACAAGGACCAAGGATTTCACCATGATTCGCACCCTCGCTTGCTTCGCCCTCTCGTTCGCAACTTGCGGGTTCATCGTCGCTCCCGTCGGGGCGCAGACCACGGCGGAACAACTCGACCAGATCGCCAAACTGTCGGCCGACCAGTTCGACATGCAGAAAGAGACGTTCGTCGAGGCGCGCGCCTGGCTCAAAGACGCCAAGCACACGATCGCCAACGACAAGCTTAAGAAGGACGACGTCGTGAAACTGGTCGACGACCTCTACACGGCCGGCGCCCTCCGCGTCTATTTGACGGCCATCACCCCGACGGGCGACGGACAAGCCGCGCCGGCGCTGATGGCCGTGGTCGGCGGGCAACCGGCCGTGCGCACAAAGGCCTTCGAAGCGGTCAACACGTTCATCAAGACGTTGACCACGGCCGAAGGCAAGCCGCAATTGACGGAAACCCTCAAAGTGCCCGATGCCGGTCAGCCGGTGCTCACCGTGGCATTTACGTTGTAGAATAGAGAGGAAGTCGTGGATCCGAGCGCGCCCGCGGCGGCGCTCTCGGGCCGCCGTTCGGCCCTGCCGAGCTCTATCACCACGCCCAGGAGCCGACCGATGATCGCCATTCTCTTGCCGTCGCGAATCCGCGTTGCCGCCGCAATCGCGCTCGTCTGCCTCGGTTGCGATTCGAAGCAGCCGCCGCACGCCGACACGGGCGGCAGCGCCGCCGCCGCGAAGGAACTGAAAGACGATAGGCACTCGCCGACGTTCCAAGCGCAATCGATCACGAAGATCATGCAGGACAACTACGAAGAGCGAAAGAGCGAGTTCGTCGAAGCCAAGCTTTGGCTCGGTGAAGCCAATCACGTTCCCGGTCAGCTTGCCAAGGCGACGGCCGAGAAACTCGTCGCCGATCTCTACGCCGCAGGAGCGTTGAAAGTCTTCGCGGCGGATTTCAAACCGGACGGTGACAAGACCGTCGCCGAAAGCTTCTACGCCCTCGTGCCGGCCACGAACGACGCGGTGCGGAGCAAGGTGGAAGCCGTGCGGGCCAATCACTACCGCACTTACTTGCCCACGGTCGGTAAATCGGAACTCGTCGGCCCGCTGACCAAAGCCGACGCCGTCGCCGCAGTCGTCGTCATCGACCTGAAGCACTAAGCTTCTGAAGCACCGTGCGTAGCGTGGGTCGAGCGCAGCGAGGCCCACGCGGAATGCGGGCCGCACACGCCCAAGCATCGCGTCGTTCGTCGCGCGGCAGGAGTTCCTTGCGCGGCAGGAGTCGAATCCGCGTGGGCCTTGTCCGGCTCGAGTCTTGCGACTCGCTCCGGCCTGCGACCCACCCTACGAATCGACCGCCGTCGAACTATCGCGAAAGTCTTTGGCGTTCCGCACCGCCGGCGGTAGAGTGACGGCGCTCGCTCCCCCATCGTTCGCCCACCGCGATTCTCTCGGAGTGCCCGCCATGTCGACGCGCCGCGAATTCTTGGAACGTTCGGCCCTCTCGGTTGCGGCTGCCGCCGCGATGTCTCATTCGTCGTCGCCGGCCGAGGCCGCGGAAGGGCGTACCGTGACGCTCGGAGCGATCGGCGTCGGCGGGCAAGGAACCAATCTGCTGAAGACGTTCGCGGCTATGCCGGACGTGAAGATCGCCTACATTTGCGATCCCGACGAGGCTCGCGCCGCCAAGGCTCGCGAAGCCGTGGCCGATCGCCATTCGCCGCAAGTCGTCACCGATTTGCGGCGCGTGCTCGACGACAAATCGGTCGAGGCCGTGGTCGTCGCCACGCCCGATCATTGGCACGGCCCCGCGGCCATCTTGGCGCTCGACGCCGGCAAGCACGTCTACGTCGAGAAGCCCTGCTCGCACAACATCCGCGAAGGCCGGCTCATGGTCGAGGCCGCCGAGCGGAACAAGAAAGTCGTTCAAGTCGGCACGCAGGCCCGCTCGACGCCGTTCATTCGCGACGCGTTTGCGAAGTTGCGGAGCGGCGTAATCGGCGAAATCGTCGTCGCCAAGGCGTGGAACAGCCAGCAGCGGAAGAACATCGGCCACCTGCAACCGAGCGCGCCTCCCGCCGGCTTCGACTACGATCTGTGGACCGGGCCGGCGCCGCTGGCGCCGTATCAAGAGAATCGCCATCACTACAATTGGCACTGGTGGTACGACTTCGGCACCGGCGACGCAGGCAACGACGGAGTCCACGAACTCGACGTTGTGCGGTGGGGGCTCGGCGTCGACGTGCATCCCGCGCATGTCGTGTCGCTGGGAGGCAAATACGGCTTCGACGACGACCAGCAGTTTTCCGATACGCTTTACACCGCGTTCGACTACCCGGGCGACGGTGCGGTCGGCCATAAGAAGCAACTCATTTTCGAGATGCGGATTTGGTCGCCTTACCGTCAAGAAGGCCACGAGAACGGCTGCGCCTTCTACGGCACCGACGGGCTGATGGTGCTCGGCAAAGGAGGCGGCTATGCGCTCTACGGCAAGCGCAACAAGCTGATCGAAGAAGTCACCGGCGGCGTCGACTCCCAAGGACATCGCCGCAATTTCATCGACTGCATTCTGAACGGCGGCACGCCGAACGCCGACATTCTCACCGGCCATCTCTCGGCGACGCTCTGCCATCTGGCGAACATCGCGGCCCGCACCGGACGCGCTTTGCAATTCGACGGCGCGAAGGAACAGATCGTCGGCGACGAGGAAGCGAACAAACTCGTCGGCCGCACGTACCGCGCAGACCACTGGGCGGTGCCGAAGGGAGCGTGAGGCACTAGGCGCCGGCCGCCGGGAGTCGGGCGCCGGTATCTGTAGGGAACGCCCTCCGCGGCGTTCCGCGCAGCCGGCACCGGCGCAGTAAGGCTCATCGACCTCGGAGCCGGGAGCGTCAGCGACCGGTTCGACGCCGCAGCGTTGCGACGTGCGGTCACTCCACCCGGCTCGTGATCTCCCCTTTGCGGAGCCGCGTGCGAATCAAATCGCCGGCCGCGACTTGTTCCGCCTCGCGCACCAGCGTGCCGTCTTCCGCACGCTGCGTCACGCTGTAGCCTCGCGACAAAACACCCAGCGGGCTCAGCGATTCCAGCTTGCCGCTCCAGCCGGCGAGCTTTCCCTGTTCGATCTGCAAACGATGTTTGAAGCTCCGCGCCGCCCGCGCCCAAAGCTCATCGAGCCGCTGGGCCCGATCGTGAATCAATTCGCGCGGCTGCCGAAAGCAGCGCCGCTCGGCAAGCATCGTCAGCCGGTGCCGCGC
Source organism: Planctomycetaceae bacterium (assembly GCA_016793115.1). Taxonomy (GTDB): domain Bacteria; phylum Planctomycetota; class Planctomycetia; order Pirellulales; family PNKZ01; genus PNKZ01. The sequence goes on along the minus strand of JAEUIN010000149.1, from coordinate 31,717 downwards.
GGCGACCGCCCGATGTTTTAGCGCCGCGAGCAAGCGCTGCTGCCGGTCGTGCAACAACGCGATCATCGCATCGTGCGCCGGAGCGACGAGTTCGGCCGCTTCGCTCGGCGTCAGTGCGCGAACGTCGGCCGCCAAGTCGCAAAGCGTCACGTCGATCTCGTGCCCGACGGCCGAAACGACCGGGATCCGCGACCCGGCCACGGCCCGCACCACCGGCTCTTCATTGAAACACCACAAGTCTTCCAGGCTGCCGCCGCCGCGGCCGACGACGAGCACGTCGACGCCGAGTTCCGGCCGGTTGGCCTTGGCGATCGCGGCGGCGATCTCATCGGCCGCGCAGTCGCCTTGCACGCGCGTCGGCACGATCAGCACGTCGGCCCCGCGCCACCGGCGTCGCAACACTTCGAGAAAGTCGCGCACCGCGGCCCCGGTCGGGCTCGTCACAAATGCAATCCGCCGCGGAAATTTCGGAATCGGCCGCTTGCGGCTCTTGTCGAACAACCCTTCCTTGGCCAGCTTCTCTTTGAGCTTCCGCAGCGCTAACTCCAGCGCCCCGATTCCCTTCGGCTCGAGCTTCGAGACGACGAGTTGATAACTACCGCGCGGCGCGTAGACGTCGACCGCGCCGAAGCAAACGACCTCGAGCCCGTCGTGCAAATCGAAGCGAATCCGCTCGGCCGTGCCGCGCCACATCACGGCCCGAATTTGCGCCGCGTCGTCCTTGAGCGTGAAATAGCAATGTCCCGACGAAGGCCGCGAGAAGTTGGAAATCTCCCCGGATACCCACACCGCCGGAAACGACGACTCCAGCAAGTCTTTCAACTCGCTCGTCAACTGCCCGACGGTCAGAATCGGCGGTCCGGCCGGCACGCTTGGCGGCGATGTTTCGTAAGGTGAAGCCATGCGATGATCCTAGCAGCCCGCTTGGGTCGCGCGGAAGGCCGCGGTATAAATTGGGAATGTGCGCCAAAGCCTCCGCCGATTTCGTCGCCGCCGTCGACCTGCTCGCCCAAACCGAGCCGGCCGCGGTGCCGCCCGTCTGCGCCGTGTTCGGCGATGAGCCGTTCCTGAAGCGGCTCGTGCGGCAGGAATTAAAGCGCCGCATCGCCGGCGGCGACGCCGAGTTTTCCGTCAGCGAGTTCAACGGCCCGCAAGCCGTGCTCCGCGACGTACTCGACGAACTCAGCACGATGTCGCTCTTCGGCGACGGCGCGCGGCGCGTGGTCGTCGTCGACGACGCCGATAAATTCGTCACCGAGTATCGCCCGAAGCTCGAAGACTACGTGGCCAAGCCGTCGCATGCCGGGGTGCTGATTCTCGACGTCGACACGTGGCCGTCGAATACCAAGCTCTACAAGGCCGTGGCCGCCGCCGGGCTCAACATTCAATGCACGTCGCCCACGGGCGCCGCGCTCGTGAAGTGGCTCATGGCGTGGGCCAAGCAACACCATCGCGCGAAGCTGCCGACCGACGCCGCCGAGTCGCTCGTCGACCTGGTCGGCGCGGAACTCGGCCTGCTCGATCAAGAACTCGGCAAGCTGGCTTCGGCCGCCGGAGCCGAGCCGATCTCGTGCGAACTGGTCGACAAGTTCGTCGGCACCTGGCGCTCGAAAACCGCTTGGGAAATGATCGACGCCGTCGCCGACGGCCACGGCCCCGCCGCGATGCAGCAGCTCGATCGCCTCATCGCCGCCGGCGAACACCCGATTGCATTGCTGGCGCAAATGTCGTCGACGTTTCGCCGCTTCGCCGCCGCCACCCGTCTGCTTGAAGACGCCGAGCGGGCCAAGCGCCCCGTGCAACCGCGGCGAATACTCGAACAAGCCGGCTTCAAGCCGTTTGTGATGGACAAAGCGGAGCGGCAATGGCGGCAACTCGGCCGCAAGCGCTCCGGCCGGCTCTACGAAATGCTGCTCGATGCCGATATCGCCCTCAAAGGCCGCTCTTCCGCACCGGCCCGCGCGCGGCTCGTGCTCGAACGCTTCATCGCCCAACTTTCCACGGCCGGCGATCCACGTAAAGCTGCCACGGCGTAAGTCTTCGTCGCAGCGGATTCTCTTGATCGCTTCGGCCGTTTCTCGTACCCTGCCGCCCCCCGACCGTCGGTCGTTTCCCTTCAGCTCCGTGCTCGCAATCCATGGACGGATGCCTGCGTCTTACCTCGCTGTTCGCCTGCTGCCTCGCGGCGGCCGGCTGCGTTGCGCAACGACTGCCGACGGAACAGCTCACCGCCGCCCCCACCGACGGTCCGAGCGATCCCAACGCTCCGCCGCAAGCACCGGTTCCGGTCAGCCCCTATGCCAAATCCGGAGCGCAGGCCTGGGCCGGCGACCAACCGGCCGCGGCCGCTCCCTCGGTCCCCACCTCGCGCTATAGCAACAACGCTCCGGAAGCGACGCCCCCCGGCGGCGCGATCCGCCCGGCCACGGACGCCGATCTGCAAAAGATCGCCGCCGAATTGCAGGCACTAGGCACGGTCGATCCGGCGACGCAAAACCAGCTTCTCGCCGACCTGCGCCAGACCGATCCGGCGCTTTGGCCGATGCTCATGCAAACGTTCCGCGCCGGCGCCGCCTACCGCGGCAAGACTGCGGCGGCGGAGCAAACGGCGCCGCCGCAACCCGACGCCGCCGCGCCGAAGTATTCCGTGCAACAAACGTCGGCGACCGAATCGCTCTCGAAAACGTCGGCCGCCGCTCCGTCGCCGCAGAGCGCTCCTCCGCCGAGCACGCCGGCGAGCGTCGCTCCGTCGCAGAGCGCCATGGCGACCGAAATGCTCCGCTCGCAGCTTGCCGTTCGCGGGCCCTCGGGCGCGTCGGGCGGACTTTCCTTGCCCACGGAAACGCTGTTGCAGGCCGCCGTCGAACAGGCGCAGCGCATCGAGGCCGAAGGGCAAGCCCCGCCGCCGCCCGCCGTCGCGACGACGCAACAGCCCGACGTCGTCGCCGCCGCATCGCAACCGGCTTCGTCACCGACTTCGAGCCCGTCACCGACGACGCCGGAAAAGCCGGCCGCCGTGGATGCCAAGACCGATTGGCGCGACGCGCTCGGCGATTCGATCGCCGCGCTCGAAAAACTCACCGCCGAACCGCCCGACAGCGAGCAGGAAGTCTCGCAGCACGCGCAGCTCCGAATGCTCTATCTCGCGGCCGGTCGTCGTGACGACGCGCTGAAGCCGATTCCCGGCATCTCCGCCGCGGAGCAAGACTACTGGCGCGAGCAACTCTACACCTTGGCCACCTGCCTCGACAACGAACGGATCAGCGATCCGGCGAAACGCTCGGCCGAGGCCCGCATCCATCTGGCCAAGGCCGATTCGCGGTTGGCCGAGGCGAGCACGCTCACCGTCCGCAACCTGGCCTTCTGCACGGAAGTCGCCAGCTACGGTGTGTACGAGAAGTTCAAAGAGTCGAAGTTTAAGGCGAACCAGCCGCTGATTCTCTACGCCGAAGTGCAAAACTTCCGCAGCGAGCAATCGGAGAAAGGCTTCCACACGGCGCTGCGCGGCAGCTACCAGATTCTCGACGCGCAAGGCCGGCGCGTGGCCGAAGGCGATCTGGCGCTCACCGAGGAATACTGCCGCAACGAGCGCCGCGACTACTTCATCCGCTACTTCCTCTCGGTGCCGGAGCGCATCTACGACGGCCGCTACACGCTCCAACTCACGATCGTCGACACGCTCAGCAAGAAGATCGGCCAATCCACGATCGACTTCACGGTGGGTACGGACTGACGTCGAGTCATTCCGCGATTAGCACCACACGCAACCCGTTGCCCTGATCGCGCCGGCTTTCGCGTGTGAAGTCGCGATTTGTACTGCGGGCCATCTCAGGTGGCGAGCGGTAGTCGCCGCCGCGGACCGCGCGCCCCGTCCCTTCCGCCGGGCCGGGCGGGTCGTCCGTCGGCGAGCGTTCGTAGTACGTCGGGTCGTAGCGATCGGCGCACCACTCCCAGACGTTGCCGTGCATGTTGCGCAGCCCCAGCGCATCGGGAGTTCCGGCGTCGACCGGCCAAGTCCGTCGCGGCGAAGCGGGATCGCGCGTCGCGAGATCGAAGGCGACGTTCGCTTTCGCAGGCTCCAGCCGATCGCCGCCGGCCGACTTCGTCGTCGCGCCCGCCCGCGCGGCGTACTCCCATTCCGCCTCGGTCGGCAAGCGGTAGCGTCGGCCGGCCGCTTTCTCGGCGGGGAGAGCGGAGAGCCGACGGCAAAACTCGTCGGCCTCGAGCCACGTGATCATGTCGACGGGAAACCGCGACGTGTCCATGCCGGCCACGTCGTCGCGCCCGCCGCCTGTCGCGGCGAACCAGCTCGGGTTTGCTCCCATGACCGTCGCAAACTCATGCTGCGATACCTCGCACACGCCGAGCCGAAACGGCCGCGTGATCCGCACGCGATGCCGCGGCCGCTCGTCGGCCTCGCCCATCGGGTCGCCGTCGTCGGAGCCCATCAGAAAATCGCCGTCCGGAATCGCGACGAACTCCATGCCGAGCGAGTTTTTCACGACGCGCGGCTCCGCACCGTCGGCGGCTGCGAAGCCGCAAGCGCAGAGCCACACGAAAGTCGCTAAAGGAAACAAGCGCATAGCCGCGCAAAAAGTAAAAGATGGGGTGGCACTGATGGCTTGCCCACCAGTGCTTAAAGCTGGGTGTCGAAATTGCACTGGTGGACGAGCCACCAGTGCCACCCGGGCTTTGAGGCGCAAGGATTACGCCTTACAGCGGCTTCACGCGGATGTTTTTCCAGCGGCACTTCGCGCCGGCCGGCCAGCTCTTGCCGCCGTGTACCTGCACGGCGATGCTTCCTTCGTCGCCGAGCGTCTCAATCACCTTCTTGGCATCGTACTTCGGGTCGACGTAGGTGTTGCCGTCCCAGGTGATGATGTGCGTGCCGTTGATCCAGGTGGTCACCTTGGCCGGGCTCCCTTCGACGCGCACCTTCACCTTGTTCCAGTCGCCGACCTTCCACGCCTTCACCCACTCCTCGGCCGTGCAGGTGTAGTCGACCTTCGGCGCGTTCTCGACCGGCTTGGTCGTGATCGACTTCAATTCCTTGTTCTCGTACTCACCGTAGATGTTGAACGGCCGCGTGTTGAAGCCGCCCGTGCCTTCGCCGTACACGTGCCCGACGTTGCCCGCGTCGTGATAGTCGACCATCATCTGTAGGCATTTGCCTTGATCGTTCGCGCGGAGAAAGAAGCCGCTGCAGATGCCCCAGTCGGGCTTGATGTCGAGTTCGACTTCGAAGTTCTTGAACTTCTTGTCGGTGAGCAGGATGCCGCCGTTGCCGCTGCCGGGCGGGTCTTGTTGGCCGGTGATGGCGCCGTCTTCCACGGTCCACTGGCCGCCGGTGCCGTGGCCGATCTTCTGCGGGTTCTTGTGCCAGCCGTCGAGCGTCTTGCCGTCGAACAGCGTGATCCAGCCTTCCTCGGCCGAAAGCGAGGCGGGCGCGAGCGTAACAATCAGAGCGAGCGCCGCGGCGGCGACAAGGCGGAGCCGTTGCGAAAACAAACCGGTGTGGCGAAGCGGCAACATCATGGCGGGAAAAACCCTTGTGAGCGGTGCGATACGAACGACCAACGTGCGTCGCGAGGCAGTATCGGCGGAGCGAAGGGCGGCGTCAATCAACTCCGCGGCGGGGAATTTGACGCTTTTGGAAACGCAACGTAGATAACCATTGCCTTCCTTCGCGGCCGTTCGCGCCGCAATCTTCGCCTACGCTTCGTGCGTCATGTCACAACCCACGAGAAAACCGCTGATGAGCACCGCCCTTCTGGAGACGTACGACCTGCCGTTGCTCGACGCCGCCGCTTCGCCCGACGAACAAATTCGCTGGCAAGTCCGCGAGCTGTTGGCCGGATTGTTTCCGACGGGTCCGTTCGAACGGCGCGGCGAACAGCGTTTTCCCTACCCGCGGCTCATTCAACTCCTGCCGACCACGGCCGAAGGCACGCAGGTGAACGGCCAGCGCGTGATCGTCTCGGGGAAACACATCTCCGAGTCGGGCCTCAGCTTCTTTCATCCGGAACCGCTGGCGCACCGCTTGGTGATCGCCACGCTCGAAAAAGCCGATCGCACGAAACACGCCTTCCTGCTCGACGTCGACTGGTGCCGCTTCACGCACCACGGCTGGTACGAAAGCGGCGGCAAGTTCCTCAGGACCGTGGATTTGGCGGAGCTGAAGCGGTAAAGACCGTGTCGTGTCGATTCCCTTCTCCCTTTGGGAGAAGGTGGCCGCAGGCCGGATGAGCGACTGTGTTGATTTTCAAGTACAAGCGGCGGTTTTTTTCCACGAGCTTCGGTTGCGCAGCATGGCGTTGAGGATGATCAGGAGCTTGCGCATGCAGGCGACGAGCGCGACTTTGAAGGGCTTGCCCGCTCGGCGGAGTTTTTCGTAGTGGAGTCGAATGATCGGATTGTGGCGGCTCGCGGCGAGCGCAGCCATGTACAACGCGCGACGCACCGAGGGGCGGCCGCCGACGATCATGCGGCGACCGCGGAACTCGCCGCTGTCGCGGTTCATCGGCGCCAAGCCGGCCAACGCCGCGATCGCTTGACGCGAGCAGGCGCCGAGTTCCGAGAGTTCGACGACCAGCGTGCGGGCCGTTTGCGGCCCGACGCCCGGCACGGTCTGCAGAAGATCGACCTTCTCTTGCCAGACCGGCGACTGTCGCAGCCGGTCGTCGAGCTCGTCGTCGAGACTCCGCAGGCGTCGCTCCAAGAACGCGATCGAAGCCCGCAGGTCGACCGCGACCTGCTCGGTATGCGTCTGCTTCAGGCGATTGGACTCCATGGTCCGCATTTCGATCAACTGCGCACGCCGCGCGAGGAGATCGCGAAGAATCAGGGCGTTTTCATCCGGCAACGGCCGCAGTTCCGGACGAATCCGCTGCGCGAAGCGAGCGAGCACCTCGGCGTCGAGACGATCGGTCTTGGCCAACAAGCCCAAGGCCTTGGCGAAGTCGCGGACCTGCCGCGGGTTGACGACCACGACCGGCAATCCGGCGGCCGCCAACTCGGCGACCGCCGTGCGCTCGTAGCCGCCGGTCGCTTCCAGAACGATTCGTTCCACGGCGACGGCCGCCAAGAACTTCACCAACTCGCGACAACCGGCCGGCGTGTTGTCGAAGCGTCGCGACGCGACGACGGCTTCGCCGTCGCCGAGCGTCGCCAGATCAAGGCCGTCTTTCGAGACGTCGAGACCGGCGGAGAAGGCGGACATCCGAATACCCTTCCTTGCGGATGCGGGCTCGCACGAAGCGGCCCTGGCGACTGTTCGGGCTTGCGGATTCGACTCGGCCGGATTCAAGCTCACCCGCGGTCTCGAAGACCTAGGGTCGGTCGAACTCGCGGCCGAGCGGCGTTCTTCGCTTCGTTCGCTACGCTCACTCCGCGAAGAACGCCGTGTTCTAATAGACATCGTCTGACCCCCGGAAGGCAACATACAAGGGTCGCGCCGCATCCAGGTTGGTGCGGCGCTGCGTGCGACGGCGCAGCGCGAAGCATCCTCGGAGCCGCGCACGTCAGTAAGCGGGTCGACTTCGCGGCGTTGCGTCGGCGTCTTGCGGAGAGACACCGCTTGTCGATTCGAGATGGAGCGGGGCCTCGACCTGCCGCCTCGACTCGCTCGCTCAGCCGAGCGGCTCCGATGTCGAGCGATCCCCGTCGCCAAACGTTGCGCTCGGCCGTCCCTCACCCGCCGCTGCGCGGCGACCTCTCCCGGCGGGAGAGGTGATTTGGCCCCGTCGCTCGTCTTAGGCCGCGTGTTCTTCGTCGGGGAGTTGCAGGAGTTCGGCGAAGCGGCGGCGGAGATCGGCCGCGCGTTGCGGCGTCCACCAGCGGAAAAACTCTTGCTTCGCCGAGTGCAGCGCGTCGCGCTCGAACGCCAATCGCTGTTCGAGCAAGCTCCGCAATTCGGCGTCGTCCCATTCGGCGTTCCAAGTCTCGAAATGCGCGATCGCCGAGACATGGTCGTTCACTTCGCCGAGCACAACCTGCAGCTTCTCGATCTCGGGGTAAATCTCGCTCCGCAGCGTCGGCCCGAACGCGCAGCCGAAGTATTCCATCGCGTAGCGCAGATGTTTCCCTTCGATGCGAAACTGATGCAGTAGCGCGACGTCGTTGAGATCGGCTGCGCCGGCGGCGAAAAACGCTTCGACGCCGCGCGACAACCCGAGCCGCGCCCATTGCAAGAGCGTCGTCTGTTGCGCGTCGTCGCCGGTTTCAATCCGCTTCGCCGTCTTGCGCAGCCGGCGGGCGAAATCTTTCGTCTTCAACTTGTGGTAGAGCTTCACGATCGGCCTTTGCGCCTCTTCGCGAAGTTCTTCAAAGCGCCGCACCAGCGGCCGCCAATGCGGGGCGTCGTCGAGCGCTCCGAATCGCTCGATCAACACGTCGAAGTCGCGGGCGTCGCCGGCCCGCTTGCGAATCTGGCCGAGTCGTTTCTCGATCTTCGCGGCCTTCTTCGCGGGGAGCAGTTCGGCATAGCCGTGGAGCGCCGCCATGGCGCGGCGCACGGCGACGCGTAGTTGATGCACATGCTCGGTCGACTCGTCGGCGGACTGCGCGGCGTCGGCCAGCCATTTCATCACCGGACGAAAACGCCGCTTCAACGTCTTCCGCGCCGCCTTCGAGGCCGGCATGTTCGGCGTGAGATCTTCGATCCATTTACCGCTGCGTTTCGACATGGGTGTTCGGCAAAGCTTGAGTCGGGTCATCGAGGTGCATCCGGTGCGAAAGTTTGCGGCATCGTCGCCGGCAAGCCGCTGCGCCGCGCAGCGGGCGCTACTCGGGCCGCGGCGTCGCGGCTTCGTCGGTCTTCTTCTCGGCCGGCTTGGCCTCGCCGTCTCCGTCTTGGGGCTTCTCGTTCTTCGGCTCGCCCGCGTTCGGCTTCTCCGTTTTCGCCTTGTCGTCGTCGGCGTCCGCGTCGGGCTTCTTCACTTCCGGCGGGCCGATTTGCGCGGCCAACAGGTCCCACAGCGGCTCGCCGTGCGCCGCGAGCGAAACGACCTTGCCGTCGCGGCCGATGAGCACCGCCCGGGGAATGCTCATCACGCCGTATTCCCGCGCCAGCGCCGTCTGCCAACCTTTGGCTTCGGCGTCGTCGTCGAACAGCACGGTCCAAGGAACTTCCTCGCGCTTGACGAACGATTCGAGCCGTTCGCGCTCGCTGTCGAGGCTGATGCCCACCACCTCGAAGCCGCGATCGTGGTACTTCGAATAGATCTCCAGCAGGTTCGGCAACTCGGCGACGCACGGCCCGCACCACGTGGCCCAAAACTCGACGAGCACGACCTTGCCGGCGTATTGCTTGATGTCGAACTTCTCGCCGCCGAGCGTCTTGCCCTTCACGTCCATGGCGTGGCCGGGGAGCAAGAGAAACCGCGCCGCGCCGGCGAGCGTCTTCGCGTTCTCGACGACTTTCGGATCGTCGCTCAATTCAAATGCCGCGGCGAACTCGACATACGCCTCCGTCGCGAGCTTCGTCAGCCCGGCCCGCTCCATGAGCATGGCCGTCTGCAGGGCGATGTTGAAATTGCGGACCGTGGGCTTCGCGCTCCGCACATGTTCGCGCACTTCTTCCAGCAGCTTTTCCAGCGCGGCGTTGTCGCCCAGATCGGCCTCGCCCAACCGCGTGGCCAAATCGTAAACGCGCGCCAGCGGCGGTACGAAGCTCCGCTTGTCGGCCAACAGCTCGTCGAGATACTTCCGCATCGCCGGGCCGGCCGCAGGGTCGCGAACGCGGCGAAGCAAGTGCAGCGCGTCGAGCTTCGCGGTGATGGCCCGCGTCTGCTGCTGTTCGTCGCCGGCGGTGCCGATCTTGTCGACCGCGGCGACCACGGCCGTGCAGACTTTGCGCACATGCGCCACGAGCGCCGGCATCTGGTTCGACGGCGGCGGCGCCTTCTTGATCTTGTCGATAAACTCCAGCAGTTCGGCGGGCGACCCGTCGGGCACGACGATCGGCTCGTCGGCCTTGTCCGCTTTGGCTTCCGCGGCCGGCTGTTGGGCGACGACCGGCGCGGCGGCCCATCCACCCATCGGCAGCAGCAAAGCGGCCGACCAAACAAAGATTCGCTGGAACACGTGCGAGTGCTCGAAAGGGGCGAGGAAATGACGCCTCAAGCCTAGTCGGCGGGAGGGGCGGCGGCAAACGCCCGCCCACCCGAACGGCGGCTACGAGCAAATCGTGCGGCCGCCGTCGACCGGCAGGCAAACGCCGGTGATGAACGTGTTTTCCACCAAGGAAAGCACCGCCGCCGCCACGTGCTCCGGCGTCCCCTCGCGCTTCACCAAAGTGCCGTTAATCGCTTGCCGCCGTTCGGCTTCCGGCAACTCGGCCGGCAGCATCACCGGACCCGGCAGCACGGCGTTGACCCGCACCTTCGGGTTGCGCGCCGCCAGCTCGACGGCGAACATTTTGGTGAGCGCCGGAATCGCCCCCTTCGAAGGAAAATAAGCCGCGTAGTTCAGGTACGGCCGTTCGATCGCCCAATCGCCGACGTTGACGATCGCGCCCCCCTCCGGCTGCTTCGTCATCTGAAGCCCCACGGCTTGGCACATGAGAAAGGTGCCGAGGGTGTTCACGTCGAAGTGCTCGCGCACGTCGGCGGCCGACGTCTTCTCCAGCGGCTTCGGCTTCCAGACGGCCGCGCTGTTCACGAGCACGTCGATGCGGTGGAAGCGCTCAAGCACCTCCGCGGTCAGTCGCCCCACGGTCGCCTCGTCGCGCAAGTCGCCGGTGACCAAGAGCGCCTGCGCCCCAAGCGCTTCGAGTTGCGCCACCGTATCGCGCCCTTCGTCGACGGAGCGATTGGCATGCACGACGATCGAATAGCCCCGCGCCGCGCAGGCCGCGGCGATCGTCGCGCCGACGCGCTTTGCCCCGCTGCCGGTAATCCAAGCGACCCGAGCATCCGTCTTGGCTGTGATCATAGCGTCACCGAACTCTTCCTGGTCTCCGACTCCCGGCGTCCGTCAGCCGCCCACCCGGCAGATGAAGCACTTCAAGTATTCCGTCTCCAAGCACGAAGCCGAAAACGGATGATCGGGCGCCGCGCCGCGGGTTTCTAAAATCTGCAACGGTCGCCGCGCCTTCGCCGCCGCTTCCGCCAAGATATAGGTGAAGTCCTCGCGCGACACGCTCCCGGTGCAACTGCACGTCACCAAGATTCCGCCCGGCTCCAGCAAGTTGAGCGCACCGGCGTTCAACCGCTCGTAGGCCCGCAACGCTTCCGGCAGCGCTTGCCGATTCGCGGCGAACTTCGGCGGATCGAGCACCACGGCGCCGAACTTCTTCCCCTCGGCGTTCAGCGCCGCGACGGTCTTAAACGCGTCGCCGGTTTCGAAGCGCACGTTGGCCAAGCCGTTGAGCTCGGCGTTGGCCCGCGCGAGCGCCACGGCCCGGCTCCCCGTATCGATGCCGAGCACTTCCTTCGCGCCGCCGAGCTTCGCGGCGTTGAGCGCAAAGCCGCCGGAGTAGCAACACATGTCGAGCACGCTGCGCCCCTGCATGTACGCCGCGGCCGCTTTGCGATTCTCGCGCTGATCGAGAAAGAAGCCCGTCTTCTGCCCGCCGGCCAAATCGACGCCGTACCGCAGGCCATGCTCTTCGATAAACACCGGCTCGGTCGGCACGTCCCCCACGGTGCGGAGCACGTTGCCCGTCGCGCCGTCGGCCCCGGCGAGCGTCACCCCTTCGCGCTTCGCCATCGCTTCGTCGAAGCGGACGACGATGCCGCGCGGCGCGGCCAGCTCCTGCAAGAGCGGCAGCAGCTCATCGAGCCGGGCCTGCATGGCCAGCGCCGTCACATGCACGACCAAGTCCGCGCCGTAGCGATCGACGATCAAGCCGCCGAGCCCGTCGGCCTCGCTGTTCACGAGCCGGCAGCCGCCGGCCGGGTCGAGATAGCCGATCGTCTGCCGCAGCGCGATCGCCGCCTCCAGACGAGCCCGCCAGAACGCGGCGTCGAGCGGTTCGTCTTCGCGCCAACTGTAGAGCCGCACACGAATCCGGCTGCGGCTGTTGAGCACGCCGCGGGCGATAAAGCGATTGTCTTCCGAAACGAGATCGACGACGTCGCCGTCGCGCGGGTAGTCGCTCACGGCGGCGATCGCCGTATCGAGCACCCACGGATGACGACCATAAAACGGCCGAGCCTTACGAGGCTTCAAACGAACGAGCGGCATGTTACAGAGGGGAAAGGGGAGGGCGGAGGGAGGAAGGAGAACCCGCTCCCGAAGCCGAATTGCCTGAACAAGACAATGTAGTTGAAGGGGCGGCGCTTAAGAATGGGGCGGCGGGCAGGCCTTCCTCGCTCCCCCCTCCGCCTTCCGCCCTAACTAGATGTAATACATATTCTCCGCCTGCTTGCGCTGGCGGGTCGCGAGTTCGGCGAACGTCAGCGCGCCGAGCATCTCCCGTTCGACGTCGGCGATCTCGTTCCACGTCGCCACCAGCACCCGCGCCGCCGGGCTGTCGCTGTTGGTGCTGGAGCGAATCACGTCGTCTTGCCCTTCGATCACCTGCATCACTTCCAAGAGCGTGATCTCTTCCGGGCTCTTGGCCAAACGGTAGCCGCCCGACGCGCCGCGCGTGCTCACCACGTAGCCGGCCCCTTTGAGTTGCAGCAGAATCTGCACGAGAAACCGCGAGGGAATGCCGTGCGTGTCGGCGATGGTGCGAATCCGCGCCGGCTCGCCGCTGCCGTACACGGCCGTGAGCTCGAGCATCGCAATGCAGGCGTATTCGGTTTTCGCGGAGATTCGCAAGGGGTGATCAACTCGTCGCGTGTGTCGTGTAGGGAACGCCCTCTGCGGCGTTCCGCGCTGCGGGTACCGGCCTCTCGGAACGCCGCGGAGGGCGTTCCCTACAGGGCTCGGCGAAATACCCGAGCTTCTTACTTGTCGTCGCTCGTGTGCAGGCCGCACTCTTTCTTCGCGAACCCGCTCCAGCGGCCCGCGCGCTCGTCTTCGCCGAACGACACGGCCCGCGTGCAGGGCCAACAGCCGATGCTCGTGTAGCCTTGGTCGTGCAGCGGGTTATACGGAATGTCGTGATCCGTGATCAGCTTCCAAATGTCTTTCTTCGTCGAGTTCGCCAGCGGGCTGATCTTCACCAGGCCGAACTTCTTATCCCAGCCGACGATCGGCGCGCGCGCCCGATCCGGGCTCTGGTCGCGGCGAATGCCGCTCATCCAGGCATACATGCCGACGGCCGACTTCTCGAGCGTCTTCAGCTTTCGATCGTAGCAGCACTGATCGGGGTTGGTCTTGTAGAGCGGAGCACCGTGGAGCTTCTCGTATTCTTCGACCGTCGTCTCCGGCCCGCGCAACTCGATGTCGATGCCGTACTTCGCGAGCACGCGCGTCTTCAGGTCGAGCGTTTCTTGAAACTGGTAGCCGGTGTCGAGGTTGAACACTGGAATCGTCCTGTCGATTCCGGCGAGCATGTGGATGATCGTCATCCCCTCGGGCCCGAAGGCCGTGGCCATCGTGAGCTTGCGGCCGTACTCTTCGACGGCCCATTGAATGATCTCTTGCGGCGTCGCGGTTTCGAGCTGCGCGCTCACCTCCTTGAGGTAAGCCAGATACTCTTCCGTCGGCGCAGGGACCGATTTCGCCAGCGGGTGCGCGGGCAACCCCAGGCCGGAGGGAGATGCGATCGGTGTCGCGGGCACGGTGTTCGTCATAGCTTGGGCGGGCGACGTCGTCGGCTCGGCGTCGTCGGCATCGTCCTCGGGTCCGCGATAGATTCGCAGCGGCGGCAACGGTTCCATCCGAAGCGGCTCAGCCTGGGGGCCGGTCTCGCCTGGAGGCGTCGACTCGGCTGCGAGATGAGGAATCATGTGCCGTTCCCGATAAAGGATGGGCCTCATCCGCAGGCGAGACCCAAGGAAAGATACTTATGTTACTCAAGTAAGTCAACAATCGCCTGCGCTATTATCGGCACATCCGGCCCCGCGACTTCAATCCGCCGAGATTCGTCCGCCCCCGGCGACCAACCGCCGCGGCAAGCCCTAAGTCGTTCCCCCGCCAAAGCTTGACACCGCCGGCACCAGGCGGCACGCTCATGGCCACGGCAACCAATCGGCTCGCCTCAATGCTGTCGGGAACGCCCTCCGCGGCGTTCCGAGCGGCTGGTACCCGAAACGCGGAACGCCGCAGAGGGCGTTCCCGACAGCCAACCTCCCTCACACGTTCAAACCGCACCCGCCCAACCATGCCCGACCAAATCTATCTCGCCGTCGACCTCGGCGCTTCCAGCGGCCGCGTGCTCGCCGGCCTGTTCGACGGCTCGCGGCTCCGCCTCGAAGAGGTCCACCGCTTTGAAAACGGCGCGGTCAACCTCGCCGGCTCGCTGCAATGGAACGTGCTCGGCCTCTGGCAAAACATTTTGCACGGACTCCGCGCGGCCCGCGCGAAGTACGGCGACGCGATCCGCAGCGTCGGCGTCGACACCTGGGGCGTCGACTTCGCGCTGCTCGGCCGCGACGACGTGCTGCTCGGCAACCCGGTGTCGTATCGCGACCACCGCACCGACGGACTCATGGACCAAGCGCTCGCCGAGCTCGGTCGCGAAGAAATCTTCGCGCACACCGGCCTGCAGTTCATGCCGATCAACACGCTCTATCAGTTCATGACGCTGAAGAAATACAATTCGCCGTGGCTCGAAGGGGCGAAGTCGTTTCTGATGATGCCCGACTTCTTTCATTGGCTCCTCACCGGCGTAAAGGCCAACGAAGTCACCAACGCCACGACGACGCAATTCTTCAACCCGGTGCGCCGCACCTGGGCGACGGAACTCCTCGACAAGCTCAACCTGCCGACGCACTTGCTCGGCCCGCTCGTCGAACCGGGCACAAAACTCGGTTCGCTTACCGCGGCCGTCGCCGCCGAGACCGGCTTGCCGCGGATCGACGTCGTCCTCCCCGGCACGCACGACACGGCGAGCGCCGTCATGGCCGTGCCTGCCAAGAGCACGCCCGGCGCACGTCCGGATTGGTGCTATATCTCCAGCGGCACGTGGTCGCTGATCGGCATCGAGACTCCGCAGCCGGTCATGACCGATCTCTGCTGCAAGCTCGGCTTCACGAACGAAGGAGGCGTCGGCAACACGATCCGGGTGCTCAAGAACATCACCGGTTTGTGGATCATTCAAGAGTGCCGCCGCATCTGGCTCGCCGAGCGCGGGCAGGCCTCGGCCGGCGACGATCTCTCCTGGAGCGCGCTCACGGCGAAGGCCGCGGCCGCCGCAGGGCACAAATCGTTCATCGATCCCGACGATGCGAGCTTCCAAGCCCCGGACGACATGCCGGAAGCGATCCGCGCGTTCTGCCGCCGCACCGGCCAAACGGTTCCGCAAAGCGAAGGGGAGGTCATCCGCACGGTGATCGAAAGCCTTGCGCTTAAGTATCGCTACATGCTCGGCAAGGTCGAAGCCTTGGCCGGCGGCCGCTTGGAGACGATCCACATCGTCGGCGGCGGCACGCAAAACAAGGCCCTCTGCCAAGCCGCGGCCGACGCCTGCCACCGCAGAGTCGTCGCCGGCCCGGTCGAAGCCACGGCGATCGGCAACGTAATGATGCAAGCTATCGCGGCCGGCGCGGCGAAAGACATCGCCCAAGCCCGCGATATCGTCCGCGAAAGCTTCACCGTCGAAGAATACGAACCGCGCGATCCCGCGAAGTGGGACGAAGCCTACGCGAGATTCGAAAAAATCGTCGGCAAGTAAGCCGCCGCGCGGCCTCTCGCCGACGGGGTACTGCCTGGGCTTCCTTCTCCGCCTCGGGGAAGAGGCCATAGCGCGGCACTCCACGGCGGACGACGGGGCGTCCTCGCCGACCCGCCGTCGCCAAAACGGCGGAAGTAGGAATCTCCCTCCGATCCGCGTCCCTGCGGAACTCCGAAATCCAAACTCGCAGGCTCAAACCATGACGAAGTATCTGATCTCCTTTCCCGCTTCGGCGATGGACGTCGCCGAAGCCGACCTGCCCGCCGTCGGCGAAGCGGCGCGGGCCGTGATCCGCGCGGCGAAAGACGCCGGAGTCTATGTGTTCGGCGGCGGCATCAACGACAAGGTCGCCCCGCTCATGGTCGCCGCCGACGGCGCCGTCGCGCACGAAACCTACCCGCAGACGAAGCAATTCGACGGCGGCTTCTGCGTCCTGGAACTGCCGTCGCGCGACGCCGCCGTGGAGTGGGCCGCAAAGCTCGCCCAAGCCTGCCGCTGCGCACAAGAACTCCGCGAGTTCGGCTACGATCCCGAGAGCTGAGCCGGCCGCACTGCCGAACTTCGCCGTCAGTCATAACCGTATCGTCAGACCACTCCGACGGGCCCATGCTTCACAACCGCTCTTTGCCGCTCTGGCTGCATCGAACCTGCAACGGCCTGCTCGGCGCCGGGGTGTTGCTCGCCGTCGGCGGCCTGGGGTTGGGGGCGCCGGCCGACGGTTGGCGGCACATTCTTGCTCGCTGTCTGATCTGGGCAAGCGTGCCGGTCGGCATCGCCTTGGTCGCACTCACCAGACGCTTCTCGCTCGTCGAGGGCGTCGCCGGCGACATGGGTTACGACGAACTGCGCGAGACCGACAAAGACGAACCCGCTTAACCGGCGAGCAGCCGCTTTTTTCTACGACCATGCAAACTCGCATTCCAACTTCGGCCATTCTCGTTATTTGTGCCGTGGGCCTGGCTGCGCCGGCCGACGTTGCGCTAGTCGCGGCCGACGACCGACCGGCGCTTCCGAGCGTTTGGAACGAAATTGTGTCGGAAGTTCGTGAAGTTCGCAGTCGGTATCCGGAAGTCGGCCCGGAGCGATATATCGATCTCATGGAACGTGCGGCGATGTTGGCCAACGGCCGTTCGCGTGCCGCGATCATAGAAATGCATCGCAGTGCGTCCGTGGCCGAGAAGCAGGTGCCGCTGGAAGTTCAGCAAGCGGTGTTGAAGTTCGCTGCGCTGATGATTCTCGAAATCGCAAACTCAAACGGAATATCGCAACTGCGCGAGAACGCAGCGGAAATCGAGATTTCCAGCTGGACGGAGTTTCGGCTGATTTCGATCGTTGCGATCGACAGGTATCACGACGCGGAAAGCCAAGCCTATTTGGCGCGAGCGGCTTTCGGAGATCGTCCGTCCGATCTGTTGACGAACGGCTATCTGTGCGGCAGTCCGCTCAACGAGGCGCGAGCGGCCCTCCATCTACTCCGGGGATACGAGCCCGGCGACTTGGTGCAAACCGTGACGTCGCTGATCAGTTCGGCGCCGGGCCCGGTCGAAGGCTATGATCCGGCGCGGGAAGCCAAGCGAGTTTATCTGGCCGATTTACGCGGAGTGCTTGCCGCGTGGGCGCATGCGGCCCGATTGCCTGATCGCGATGCACGAGAGTTTCGTACGTTTCAGACGAACCTGTGGCAAAGTCGATTCCTCGCTCGACACGGTTTCATCATCCGAGACGAAACGTTTCGACTTGCGGCGGAGAGGTTACAGCGAGTGGGGACCGCGGGCGATGCCACGCATTTGCTGCAAATCTGGAAAGAGCCTGCAAGCACCGACGACGAACTCAAAATCGCCCTGTTTTCCGTTCATCGCCTAACGTCGGAACTGCTCAAGGAACTCGAGAAACTTGAGATTGACGCAAAGCGCGAAGCGCTACGCAGCGCGGCCTTCGACAGACTCAGACCATAACGCTAATGCGTCGCCGGCATTCGCGGGGCTCAGGAATTCGCGCGTCGCTCGTCTTCCGCCATGAGCAACACGGCCGCGCGACCCTTCGGAGTGAGACGAATCGTTCGAGGCGGCCCGCCGGGCAGGATGACGACGAGGCGCGCCTTCTCCAGTTCGGCCAACGGAGAGAGAAAAAGGGTCCAGGTCTCTTTTCGACTTGGGAGGGTGCGGTAATGAGACCAGACCCCTTTTCTTTCGCCCCACGCGCCGCTTTAGTTCCCTCTCCCTGAGACGTGCGCTCCATCGCCCAACAATCTCGATTCAGGGAGAGGGCTAGGGTGAGGGTGACACAAGCGACAATTTCTGCTCGCGCGATTCCGATGGCTGACCGCTTGGGCTGCCAAGTTGAAAGCGAATTAGCTCCTCGGCTCCCTGTGCCTTAAGATCGTTCGCAGCCTTGCTCAAATCGGCGCGGGCAAGCGATCATGACCGCGGCGGCGAATAGGGGAGCATAAAAGGTGTCAGCAGCATGTCAGGTCTCTTTTTCGAGGGAGCGTCGGTCATGAGACCTGGCACTTTCTTTAGTCTTCCACATTGAGAGCGTGGATTAGGGCAGCGGCCGTCGTTTCAGTGGGCAACCGCATGCGGGCCTTCCGCCAGTTTCTTTTCCACCACTAAGGGACGGTAGTTGCCCCGTCGATACGTTTCCGTATGGCGAATGATCCGCTCTTTCTCCGCCTCTCCATTGTCGAGTTCGGCAGTGAGCGGCGTGTAGCTATAAAACGTCACAATCGCTTTGTCCTTTCCTAATCGGACCTCCGGTTTCCAGCTCTCCGGTTTCGCGGCGATCCATTTCCATTCCGCCGGCTTGCTTTCCGGATACATGGGCCCGCCGTCTTCCTCGTTGGGCGGCGGCGGATTCCAGGGGGAGTCATCGAGCACAGTGTTCATCCCCCACACGATCCCGTGCCAACCGCCGCCGAACTCTTTGAGCTCTCGACGCAAGATGGCCGCGTGAAGATAAGACTCCGGGGAGTCATCCCCCACGATCACCTCCATCATGTCGTCTAATGCGTCGAAGGGCTTGGGTGGTTTGAGGAAATGAGATTCTAGTCGGGGGCAATCATCCGGCTCCGGAAACTCGGCGTCGATAGGTAAGGCCCATACGAAACCGTTCGAATTGGCATTTTCCTTAAACACATAAGCGCGCAGGACGAAGCCTTCGCGAATATGAAACTCCGGAAAAACCGTGAGCAACCGCGCCGGATCGATTCGACTCTTCGACCAGCCGTTGGGAGTTGCCTGGGGCAATTGCGACAATTCGTTCAGTTTCCGGCGCCATTGCTTGATCTCGGCGGCGGTAAATTGCTTGACGACTTCGTTGTCGGATTCGGCGGTCGGATTACGTCGTGTTTTGTCCGCGAATGAGACGACGGGCCTGCCGTCGAGCCGCACGTTGTCGGTGCCGATTGGTTTGGATTTCCCGTTCACCTCCAACTGCGGCAGAGCTTTGCGCAGCGCCGCCACTCCTGCCTCGGTGACGCCCGTCCCTTCCACATTCAAGGTCTTCAGGTTCTTGCACTTCGCTAATTTGGCTAAGCCCGCGTCCGTGATTTTGGTCTCTGTGAGAATCAAATCTTGCAAACTGCCGACTTCAGCCAAGCCGTCGAGGCCCGCATCGGTAAGAGGGGTTCCCGATAGGCTGACGGTTCGTAAGCTCGGCAAGAATGCGAAGTAGCGCGTCCACTCGTCTTGAAATTGCAAGAGGTTCGTGGCGTCGATCATCACCACGGGGGTTCCGGGTAAACGATCGTCGTAATGCACCAACATGCCGCCTGCCTTCTTGAGTTCCCCTAGAGCTTGTTCAGGCGAGAGTTTGACCGGGGGCGACTCGGCTTCGACGACAACTTTCATCTTCTGGGTAATCGGCATACCTGCCGACTCGCACTGCGCCGTCACAATATGAATGCCGGCTGTTTTGAAGCGGTGAGCGATTTCCGTGTAAGAACGATAATCGGTAGTTCGGGTGCCGTCGCCGAAGTCGACTGTGATCGCTGCGTCGCCCTTGCCCTGAAACCAGAACTTGAATCGGACCGGCCGGTCCGGGCGGATTCCTTCAGTCGGCGTGTGCGTCATAAAGATGTGCGGCATGGCATTCTCCCGCCGCTGCCGGGAGTACACCTTCACTTGGCAAAAGTCCACGTCTTCGGCACCCTTATCGTCCTTTACCCACAACGAAGCGACATAAGCGCCCGGCCGGTCGAACGACCTCTCGGTCTTCGCCGCGTGGACGGTTTGGCCGTCGTGAAAGACCCAACGCCAATCGACGATCTTACGATCTCCAAACGCCAGCGAGTTGGAGCCGTCGAAGAGCTCCTTTTCGCCGGTCAACACCATGTGGTGAGGGCGAGCCACAGCCAAAGGCTCTTGGGGACGTTCCGCCTGATAGGCCGTTACCAGCCAAGGATACAAGTTGAGCTTCTCATTGCGCCCCGGTGAGTTCGTTGCCGGGTCGCCGTTGGCAATATAGGAACCGAAGTGCAGGTGCGAGAAGTTGCCCGATGGTCCGGTCTTGCCGAGCACGCCGAGCTTCTGACCGAGAGTCACATGTGCTCCGAGCACGATCTCCGGCGAGAACGAACTAAGGTGCACGTAGCCCCAGAGATAACCGCTCGCATCTCGAATGCTCACCGAGCAGACGTCATTTCCGCTCGACCAGAACCTGACGACTTCTCCCTCGGTGGCGCTGACGATCTCCTCGCCCCCGTCGAATCCGGCCATGTCTACGCCGTAGTTGTGATAGAACTTCAACCCCTGGGGATCTCCGTCTCCAAGACCTAGATGTACGGGTTCGTTGAACGCCTGCATCCCGTGGGATAACAAGCGGAAGTTTCGGATCGGAAAGCGGAAACGACTGGTGTCTACGATGGGGTCTCGAGCGTCCCAGATCGAGAACTGCACTCGCTTCGGCATGTCGGTCCAGCCGTTCATCGTGTCGGCCTGCAGTCGCAGGCCGGCAATTTCGGTCGGCATCACGTACGGCGCGCAGACGAGGTTCACCGGTCGCCCGTCGATTTCAACTCGGATATCCGCCCGCCGCAAGAAACCGATGACGCTATCTCGATGTTCCTCGACGGATACCAGGCGAATCGTCCTTTTCGAGCCGCCGGCCAACGCGAACTGGTATTCCTCGCCGGGGTTGAGAGCGACAATCTGCTGATTCGAGTAGCGGCGTACCACGCGGTTGATATCGTCCAGTAACGTCGTGTCCTGTCCGACCGGGGCGACATTTCGCAACTCCAGCCAGCCCGGCTTCCCGGGATTCACCCACACCCAATCGCCGTTGATCGCCTCGATTTGCAGTTCCTGGCCGACGGACACCGTTCCCACTACGTCGTTACCGACTTTGATCTCGGCTTCCCTAATCACGCGCACTTTATCGCCGACTTCGACTGCAGAAGCGACGCGCTCGGTTCCTTTGCCGACTGCCGCGCGATCTCCGGCATTGCTAAGCGGAGCAATCGTCATCTGGATCGTCGACACGACGGGACGCACGACCGTCTTGCCGTCCGCCTGAATCGTCGCTTCCGCGTCGAGCTTGAGTTCATATTCGGCCGTCAGCAATCGGCCGTCGCGCGGGTCGACCTTGATCGTGCCGGTTTGGGTTCCCAGGACTTCCCAACGCACCGGCGCGGTCGCCTCGGTTTCTTTCTCCCGGACCTGCGATCGCACGGAAATCACCGCCTCGTCCGTCGTCAGCGATTTCAGTTGGTATTTGCCGTCCAGCAGAAAATCGATCCCCGAGAAGTTCTCGACGGTCCGAGTCCATCGGTCTCCCTCGGCCACGGCCTTGCCCGGGTAGAATTCAAATGCTCGCCCCAAGGTGTCGCGAAGGGCGCCTGCGTTGAACGCCCGTTCGACGAAGGCTTTCGCCTGAGCTCGCTCGTTCGCGGGCGGTTGCAGCTTATTGTCGACCATGCGATCGACCGCCTCGGCGAGGCCGGAGAATTCGATCATGCCGTCGGCTGTCACGGTCATTTGAAACGACTCATCGATCATGGCCGCATAGAGCACCATTTCGGGCGTCATCTTCTCCGGTTCGTTCTTGTCGGCCGTATCAAAAACCGAGTCTCCGTCGGGCCCTGTTTTCTTGATGGTTGCCCGCGTCAGCCTTGCTTCCAGCCGCACCGCGCCGTCGGCGCGAGATTCGACGACGAGAAAATCGTAGATCGACGACTGCCGCCCACGATCGACTCGCTCCGCATCGTCCGCCGTGGTCGTTACGTTCGAGTCGGTGGTGAATTGAAGTTGGAAGCGAGCGTTCGGAGCCGATCGCAACGTGAGGTTCGTCGCGCCGGCCGCCGGCGTTGAAGTCGGCGAAGCAGTTTCGGGCTTCGAAGGTTGTCCGCGGCGGGGGATCGACGACGCCAGCATCCGCACCACTCCCAGATCAATCCGCAACCGCCCTTCCAGTCCCCCCTTGGCGGCCGTCAAGTTGAACTCCAGCACGTCGTTCTTGCGATGAGGCAAGATCAATTCGGCGTACTCGTGCACGTTTGCGTTCGCAGTTTCGTTCGAACCCTGCGCCCGGTCGAGGAGCGCCAAGAACGGCGCCATCCGCAACACGACATGCATGATGCCTCCGCGCGCCGGGTCGTCCTCGCGTGAGCGATCGATCGCCTGCGAGAGTTTTTCCATGGTCGACGCGCCTCCCGCGGCCGCGTACACCCGATCCGGTCCGAAGCCCGCCGCCAGATGCACGGCCTCGCCGAACCAGTCGCGGGTCTTTTCGTCGGCGGGCATTTGAAACTCGTGCAGCGTTACGTCGCCCTTGGCGTCGGTCGCCCATTTGAGAGCCTGGAAGTCGGGCACTTGGCGTAGCATCTCGAACACGCTCACGGCCGCCTCGTCGATTTTTCGCGATCCGGCGAGCGTCGAACCGGCCAAGAACACGGTTTCATTCCCTTGTTTTTGCACGACCAATCCGGCGTCGAACTCCCCGTTCGCAAGGGCGGCCGAAACGGCGTCGAGAGCCGTCGTTCCCAGCTGCGCCACGCGACGCTCCAAAACATTGTTTGATCGCGCCGACGGAAGCTTCGCGCGAGCCGCCGCGTCGAGCGCTTGCCACTCTCGCGTCACCAACTCCAGCGACTCGGCTTCCAGACCGGCGGAAATCACGAAACTGACGGGCGAGTCCGCCGTCGCCAAGTGCTCCATCAGCGCCGGCCGCCGTTCGGCGGCCGCAATCCAGCTCGCCAGTTCGCTGCCCGCGACGGGCGTGATTCGCGTCGTAATGTGGAATTGCTCCAGCGGTCGAAAGCACTGCAATTCCACCTGCCACGACTGCGACTCCGTGACGACGTGTCGTAGCGCGTGGACGACGATTGCCGCGACCACGCCGTGCTCCTGATCGTCGCCGTCGAATAATCCGCCGATGAAGTCGGCAAATCCCCCGCGGAGCTCGGCGGGAATTCGATCCGCCGCGACATTCACCTGCGCCAAGATTCCGGGATCGCTTTCGGCGAACAGTTCGGACGGGTCCGCCGGAAGCGTCGCCAACCGTTCGCGATGAGAAGGACCGGTGACGAACAGCCATGAGCCGGACACCCGGGCGACGGCCTTGACGGTCAGGCCTCGATAGAGCCCGTCGTCGCCGCGGCTGAATTCCCAACCGAAACGCGAATGCAGCGCCGCAAAAAGTCGCTCTTCGTCTTTGAGCGGCACGAAGATCGTGGGGATGAACGTCTCGTCCACGAAAACGGCCATACCGGCGGGCCGAGCCGCATCGACGCCCGTAGTCAGTTCGCCGAGGATGTCGCGGATCGCCGTCGTCGCCTGTTGGCCGGCCCCTTCCGAAAGAAACTCTAAGTCGCGCTGCACGCGACTGAGCGGCGCCAGCTGTGCGTAGGCGACGACGGGCTTGTCGTTCCACAGCGGTCCGGGCCCCGCGGCGTCGGCCGACGAGACGGCGACCGCGAAGAGAAGTATCGTTGCAAGCAACGGTACGCCGAATCGCATGAAAGTATCTCTTCGCACAACATGTAAATGGTTCGTAATCATGATGCGGACTCCCGGTTGTCGAGCGACGTCCGCCTTGCTCAATCGCAAATCGCGATCCTAGGAGTTGAAACACGCAGGAATCGTTGATTCTCGGCATATCTCGGTCGGGCGGGCGATTGTCGACGAATCGCCGATTTGAGAACGTGCGGAGCGGCACGCACCACTGCCCCTAAATCGCACGCCCATCCGACGCACGACTTGTCGGTCGACGAGCTAGTCGTCCGGTTCTTGATCTAGGCCGCTCTAGGCGCCTTAGAAGCGATTGGCGACGGTGAGGGCAGACCATGTGCGGTTAGGCCGGCCACTCGACCGGGTCAACGACCGCAGTGGCCAAGTTTGAAACGCCGGATCGGCCGGCGACGAGACTTTGTTCGCAGTTGCGGCGAGCGGTCGAATCCGAATGTTGCGATAACGGACGATGCCCGTGTTGCTTTGCAGCGCGATGCGGCCGGGGCCGGGCTTGCCAAACTCCGGAACCGTGCCGCGACGGGCCTTTGCGAGTTGCGCCTTCCAGGCCTCGCCGCCGAGCGTGTAACGCAGGACCATTTTGCCGTTGAGCCAATGCTCGATGTCGGCGCCGCGTACGACGAGCCTTGCCTGATTCCATTGCCCTACCTTGCGCGCCGCCTGCTCCGTCGGCGCGAACATGCCGAACATCGAACCTGCGGTACTTTCCGGTCGCTTTCCGTTGGGATGCCCCTCGTTGTCCACGATTTGATACTCGGGTGCGGCGACGAGCGTGCCGTCGTACGGCGACTCGACCGTTTGGCCGTGCCAAACGTAGTGCACGCCGCCGTTGGCGCCGGGGCCGACTTGCCACTCCCATTCGAGTTCGTAGTCAGCGTATTCTTTCGCCGTGGCGATCAGCGCTTTGCCGCCGGTGGCGACGAGCGCGCCTTCCTCGATTTTCCAATCGAGCTGAATCCCCTTCCCGCCGACGCTCGACCAACCGGCGAAGGTCTTGCCGTCGAAGAGCGACTGCCAATCGCCGGACGGCGCGGCAGGTGAATCGGAAGCGACGGGCGTCGTAACCCCGTCTTGTCGTACGCAACGCGACATCCACAGATCCGGATACTGTTGCCCGGCGATCAGGGCGCTGTAGACAACGTAGCCGCCGTCGCCGCTGAACGATGGATGATGAATGCCGGAGACCGCCCCTGCCGGTGGGCGTAGCGTCAGCGGAACGCGCGGGCCGAACGCATCGGCGACGTTCTTACGCGCGGCGGCCCACAGCTTCGCCGCACGATTCGCGGCCGGCTCCCCTTCGTATTCGTTGAACACCAGCACGAGTCCGTCGGCCGAAAGCCAAGGGTAACGGTCGTCGTGCGGCCCGTTGACGGTGGAAAGAGCACGACGCGGACTAAAGGGCGAACGCTCGTCCGTACGCTCGATCTGATAAAGTTCGTCGCCAGGCGCCC
Source organism: Planctomycetaceae bacterium (assembly GCA_016793115.1). GTDB lineage: Bacteria > Planctomycetota > Planctomycetia > Pirellulales > PNKZ01 > PNKZ01. The sequence continues at coordinate 6,575 of JAEUIN010000149.1, read as the reverse complement.
CCAGTGTGGAACTCACGACGACGACGCGACCGTCGGCCGTTTGGGAACACGACGAATCCGAACTCAACGTATTGATGCCTCCTTCCAAAAGACGAGCCGGGCCGAAGGGCTCGTCACGCGAGGCCCGCGTCGATTCGTAAATATCGCCGTTGGCACTACGGCGGCTCGAGAACAACAGTCGAAGCCCGTCTGCCGAAAGCGAGGGCGCGTAGTCTTCTTCCGCCGAATTGACCGCCGGCCCAAGATTCACGGCCTGAGGGAACGGCTCGTCGATGTGGGAACGCTGCGCCATGTACAAGTCCCACTTGCGCCCGAGACTGTCCGGTCGGGCCGCGTGAAACACGAGCACGTTGGCATCCGCGGAGATGGAGGGCGCATACTCTCCCGCCGCCGTGTTCACGACGCCAAGTCTCTCTGGCTCGCTCCATTGCGAGTTCTCGTCGTCAGTCAGCAGGTCGAACACTTTCGAACCCGAGAGGTCGGCGGCCGGACCGGCCGTTTTCGATCGCACCGCGGCCGGAATTGCCGAACCGTCTGCGCGGACCCATTTGGCGCCGAGGATCTTCCCCTCGTGCCCGTTGCCCGAGGCGTCGCGGAGTACGTCGCCCTCGCCTTCGTCGAAGTGATAGAGGGCGACGGTCTCGGCGTCGGGCTCGAATCGCATCGGCGGCGTGAAGTCCGTGTCGTAGCGCACGGTTTTCGAGACCCGCACTTCGTTGACGAAGCCGTGGAACCAGACATTGTCGTCGCGACGCCTTCCGCCAATCGCAAACGGCCGATCGGTATTCGTAAGCGTGACGGGGGGCAGATCCTTTTGATAGTACCGTTTTCCGGCGACGTAAAATTCGGCCCGGCCTTGGCGATAGATGCAGGCCAAATGGATCGGCCGCTGATTTGCCTTATTCGAGCCGCCGCCGGTGATGTACGTGGACTTGGTTCCGCGTTCTCCCGGTTTGGCAAGCGCCAGCGGTGGTTTGCCTGCACCGCCGAGGCCAGTCAGCATTTCATTGGTGTAGATGCGAAAATCGAAATTCCCGCTGTTGTCGATGCACAAATAGAACGGCCCGCCGCTGACTCCTAAACATGGAACCTCGCCGCCGAATCTGAGGAACTTCACGAGTTGCGAGCCGGGTTGCTCCGCTTGGCCAGGCAAGTAGTAGCCCGGCGCGAGCCAACATTCCACGGTCAACGGTCCGGCCGGATCGATCGCGTCGTATAGGGTGGGAACTTCCACCGACGCGCCGTCCATGAAGCGAAGGGCATAGTCGCCCGGCGGCGGCGAACCCCTCGCCCCCGCCCACTCTTCCCCAGGGGGCGAGGGGAAAATCGCCGAGCCGTCGGCGCGGTCCCACTGGCAGATGAAGCCGATCGTCGGATGCTCGCCCGTGGCGACGGCCGGTTGATCCGACCACCGACCATTGTGCGGCCGTCCTTGGAAGTTAACGACAATCGCCGCGTAGTGCTCACCCGGCGGCTTGTTGTTGGGCTGGTATTGGTCCCAATCCTTGAAGTTGCACGGACTGCGGTCGACCCAGACCCATTCACCTTCGTTCTGCTCGTCCGTGGCCCCGATCCAAGCGGCATCCATCCGCGCCGCTTTCAGCAAGCCGATCAAGAAGGTCTGCTCGGCGGGCGAACGTACGATCGCCAAATGGCCCCCTTCAGCGACACAACGATCGCGAGCCGCGTGCCAACTCAACACTTCGCGAAAGGCCTGATACCGCTTGCCTTGAAACTCGACGGGGCCGCTCGCCGTCGACGGCGTTACGGCTGCCGCGGCCGGCTTGGCCGTCGGGAGCGGCGTCGTCGTACGAGGTGACGCCGTGGCAACGGTCGAGGGTGCAACGGTCGAGGGTGCAACGGTCGACGGCGTCGCGGTCGGCAGCGTAATGCGGACGTTCGGTTTGCCGGAAGGATCGATTTCCACGCTCGCCGTGGCACCGTCGGGCACTTCGATTTTCGTATTGCCGATGTAGAGCAATACGCCGCCGAGAATCATGGCGAACCCGCCGAAGCCTGCCGCGATCAGCTTCAACGGCGGTTTCTTGCCGCGGCCGCTTTTGCCCGCCGTCGCAGGTTTCTTCGCCGGTGAGATTGCGGCACGCGTCGGCTTCGAACTCACGCCCAAATCGAGAACCACGGACTTTGCCAGACCGTCGTCGGTGGCCGTCGAGACGATGCCCGCCGTATCTCCGTTGCCGATTGTCGTCCCGCGCAGTTGAATCGCCTCCAACTCCCGCGCGACTTCGGCCATCGTCGGCCGGTCGTCGGGCCGTTTGGCCATCATTCGCTGGTACAGTGAGTCGAGCGCGGCCGGCGCTTCCACGCGCGTCGCACACAGCGACGGAATCGGGTTCTCACGGTGCGCGAGAATCTTCTGCACCAGCGTGTCGCCGTCGTAGGCGTTCTTGCCGGTGACTAATCGATAGAGCGTGCAGCCGAGCGAGTAGACGTCGGCCTTGCCGTCGGCCCGATGCGTATCAAAGGCCTGCTCCGGCGCCATGTAGTCGACCGTGCCCATCACCTGGCCCGTTTGCGTGAGGCCGTCTTTGGCGTCTTTCGTCGCGGCGTCGCCGTCGAGCCGGGCCAGGCCCATATCGAGGATTTTGACCGTCCCCTCGCCGTCGACCAGCAAGTTCGCCGGCTTAATATCGCGATGAACGATTCCCTTGGCGTGCGCAAACGCGAGGCCGCGAGCCGCCTGCAGGACGTAACTCGCGGCGACGTCCACCTTGAGCGGCCCCTGCTTCTTCACGAGGCTCGAAAGATCGCTCCCTTCGACGTACTCCATCACCAGGAAGTGCACGCCGCGAGCCTCGCCGGCGTCGTGCGCCGTCACGATGTTCGGATGGTGCAGCCGGCCGACGGCTTTCATCTCGCGGCGGAAGCGATCGACGGCCGCCTTGTCGTTCATCGCGGCCTTGGGCAGCACCTTAATGGCGACGAGTTTTTCCAAATGCTCATGCTGCGCCTTGAAGACGGCCCCCATCCCTCCTTCGCCGAGCTTTGCGAGAAGTTTGTACGGCCCCAACTGCGGCGACGGCGCCTTGGTCGACGGTTGCGAAACTTTTGCGGCGGCGGCAGGTTTGGCCGAGCCCGCACCGGCGGTCCCGGCGACGGCCGCGGCGTTTTTTGCCGCGCGGCGGTACTCAGTCTCGTTCAGGTACGGCTCGGCCGGCGGTTTGCCGCGCAGGCCGCTGAGCATCGTGTCCGACTTCGCTTCGATCTGCTGAACCGTCGTCTCGCACGTCGGGCAATCGGCCAAGTGCCTGGCCACGGCCGAGGCATCGCTTTCCGGCAGCGTGCCGCTCACGTAGCTGGAAAGCTCTTGCAACTGCGGGTGACCGGAAGCGTTCATAGGCGCATCTGCTGGGCGAGGGTCAGGTTCACGCGGGCCGAGTTCGGCGAACGTCGCACCCAACCTAACGGCCGGGCGTCAGACGAAGATTTCGGCTAGTCGAATTCTCCGGCCAGTTCTTCACGTAACCTCCGTGAGACGGCGTACTTAGCCTGACGTACGGCCCCGGCCGAGATGCCGAGTTTCTCCGCGGCGTCGGCCGCCGTGAGCCCGTCGACCGCCATCGCCCAGAAGGCCTGCCAAGTGCGCGGCTCGAACTCGTTGCGGACCATGTCGGCGGCCCGGCGCACGAGGGCCGCTCGATCGCCCGCTTGCGACGGCTCGTCATCTTCGGGCAACGGGCTTTCGGAACCGGCGGGCACTTCGGCCAGTCGGGCTTTGGCGTCGGTTCCGCCGGTCGGCGTCGGCTCGTCGGCCCGCTTGCGCAAATGGTCGACCAGCTTGTTGCGGCAGATCACGCGCAACCAGCCGCGGAGCGTGTCGCCGGCCCGATCGTGGCGAAACTGTTCGATGGCCGTGAAGACTTTGGCGAAGACGTCCTGCACGACGTCGGCCGCGTCGGCAGGCGACGCTCCGGCCCGACGGCACCAGCCGTAAACCAGCGGCGCGTAAAGCGCGACGAACCGCGCCCAAGCCGCCTGATCGCGCTCGCGCACGCGCGACAGCAAGTCGCTCGATGTCGACCACTGGCTGGTAACGGTCGCCTCGGGCATATCAAGCTCAAGTCTTGCCGAAACGACAGGCTTAAACCCACTATATTGAGTGGCTGACCCGTGCCCGCCAAGGCGCAAAATCCCTAATTCAGAATAATTCTCATATTATTATGATCGGGATCCCCTTGAAAGCATTTATGCGGTGCACCTTCGGCAGCTTTCGGAAACGGGCCGCGTCATTCGGCTGAGCTGACTGAGCAATTAAAAGGTTCCAGCCACCTCCAATTCGGCTAACCGCGCGATCCAGCGGACCCGCAGTCGAAAGCCGATTAGCTCGTCGGCTTCGGGCGCGTTAGACTCGTGCCGAGTCTGGTCACTTCGAGCCCGCGGCTGATCGTAATCGTACGACGCAGAGGAAATATAAAGGGTCAGGCCTCCCTATGAGGCTCAGTACTGAGACCTGACCACTCTTATTCTTCGGCGTCACTTGTGACCTCAAATCGCTGGACGCGATCGAGATGTCTATGAAATGGCTCGCATTCGCCGTTTTGATGCTCGCCTCCGCACACGGCGTTTTCCTTGCCGCCGAGGAAACACGCACGGTCGAGCCGATCCCGCCGCAGTACGAAAACGTGACTTCCCTCGCCCTCTACGTTGAAAGTCATCAGGTCCATAAACTTGAAGAACGCGACTTTCACGTATTGAAAGTGAGGTTGATCAATGCCGCGGACACCCCGATTTCGTTTGACGGGTACGGAGAAGCGCACCCGTGGTACCAAATCCAGACTTGGACCGACGGGGAATGGAAAAATCACGGCGTCGGATGGTTCTGCGGCACCGGCTTGCGCCAATGCGTGATTCGCCCCGGCGAGTCGTCCGTGATATCGGTTAACATCGACACAAAGCGGATTCGTTTCCCCATTCGGATCGGCGTTACGTACACTCTTGGAAACGGGACGGAGCCCACACCACGAACGGTCTGGTCGGACCGAATCGTGGAGTAAAAAGGTGTCAGTAAAAAAGGTGTCAGGCGGCCTGACATCTTTTTTGCTCAACTGATCGGCGACGTGAGTGGGCTCCATCAAATGACTGATCTACCCCGATCGCAGCAGCCGGGCGAGGCGGCGTGGCGCGCTATTGATCCGTACCGGGAACGCGTCGATATTTTCGGCGATCCGGACGAATTACTGTCGGACTTCAAAGCTGTTCCGGCGGCCGTCGGACATCTGCTTGCCGTGTGGTGGTGCAACTCCGAGGTGTGCAACGGCGGCTTTCATCAGTTCTTTTCCAACTCCGCCGGTATTTTAGCGCCCGAAGCGCTCGCTGGTTACCGGTCCATTGGATCGGTTCATTGTTCGGAGTTGGTCGAATCCGCCATCCGGATGTTCGGTTCGGACTTTCCACGTGATCGCGATTCCCGATTCGCACGTCTGTCAGAACTTGAAGGCCCTGGTGATCGTCGCGAGGATTGGGATCCTTTTTACCTGCTCGACGACAAATACTACGCGGCGAAGCGCATGGAAAACCTGTTTGCGATGATGGATCAGTACGCGCTCGAGACCGCCGGTTTAACAAACGGCTAAGCAAACGGCCACCGCCCCACAACGCGGCACACCCCACGCGCCGTTCAATTCCCTCTCCCTGAGACGTGCGCTCCATCGCCCAACAATCTCGATTCAGGGAGAGGGCCAGGGTGAGGGTGACCAAGCGACAATTTTGATTCGCTTCAGCGCGGCGCTTCCGATGGCAGCCGGCTTGGGTACCGGATACGATTCGTCGTGATACGACTGCGGACCGGAGCAAACGCCGGCACTTGCCCGCTATATTGTTTAATCAAGTCGGCACTGCTAGTCGGCACTGCTAGTCGGCACTGTGGCTCAACTGATCACGGACGTTAGACGGCAATGAACAGACGATTCGAATCTGATTGGTGGGCCATCGGGATCGCCGATGGATGGGATGTTAACGATGATGAATCCTGCACTACGCTGACTCGAGAGAACGAGGAGGGGGCATTTCAGATCAGCGCGGCACGCAAGGATGCTGACGTCGTCACGGAGGAGGATGCACTCGAGTTCGCCTCAGACGCTGTACCGGACGGAACACAGTTCGAGAGAGTCTCGGTAGGTGCATTCGAAGGCATCACGGCCGGTTTTCGCGACGATCGCGGTCAGTGGATGATGCACTGGCTCTTCACAGGTCCGCTCTTGGTCTACGCAACCCACGTAGGCCCGCCTGAGATCGTCGAGGCGCAGTCGGCCGATGTACGACGAATGCTCGAAACGCTCATACCAATGGAAACCACGTGAGCGCATTGCCGTCTAGCCACCCGCTCGAGCCGCAGGGCACGGAGGACAACTTGTTGTCCGTGCGCCGTAGGCGCAAGAGGATTCTCTTGTCGCTGCGCGACCCCGACAACGAGTTGTCGGGGCCACCCGCGAATCGAAGAGCAATAGAGGGGGCAGGTCATCAGGTCTCTTTTTCTTCGAGGGAGCGTCAGTAATGAGACCAGCCCTGCTCTGTCGAAAAGCTCTCCGCGTCTGAGGATCAGGACGTTGAGCGTC
>JAEUIN010000138.1 GCA_016793115.1 Planctomycetaceae bacterium | reverse complement strand
GCAGGAGATGCCGGCGAGGATCCCTTCTTCCACGGCCAGACGTCGGGCGTATTGCACCGCGTCTTCGTTCGTCACTTGTTCGATCTGGTCGATGATCGAAAGGTCGAGCACGTCGGGCACGAAGCCGGCGCCGATGCCTTGGATCTTGTGCGGGCCCGGCTTAAGCGGATCGCCGGCGCGCTTTTGCGTGAGCACGGGGCTCGCCGTCGGTTCGACGGCGACGGAGATGATCGGCTTCTTCTTCGTGTTCTTGATGTAACGGGTCACGCCCGTGATGGTGCCGCCGGTGCCGACGCCCGAGACGAAGATGTCGACCGCGCCGTCGGTGTCGTTCCAGATTTCCGGACCGGTCGTGTCTTCGTGAATCTTCGGGTTGGCCGGATTCTTGAACTGTTGCAGCAGCACGTACTTCGACGGATTGCTCGCGACGATTTCTTCCGCCTTCGCGATCGCGCCGCTCATCCCTTTGGGGCCTTCGGTGAGTTCCAACTTGGCACCGAGCGCCAAGAGCAGCTTGCGGCGCTCCAGGCTCATTGTCTCGGGCATCGTGAGCGTGCAAGGAATACCGCGGGCCGCGGCGACGAACGCCAGGGCGATGCCCGTGTTGCCGCTGGTCGGTTCGACGATCTCCTTGCCCGGGCCGAGCAAGCCGCGCTTTTCGGCGTCCCAAATCATGGCCGCGCCGAGCCGGCATTTGACGGAGTAGGCGGGGTTGCGACCTTCAATCTTCGCCAGCACCACGGCTTCCGCGCCGTCGGTCACGCGGTTGAGCTTCACCAGCGGCGTGCGACCGATCGAAAGCGAGTTGTCTTGAAACCAGTTGGGCATGGCGATGATCCTTGGCCGTCGGCCTGCAGGGAAAAGTGATTGATTTACGTCCGTGATTCTAGCCGGGCCGCGGCACGCGCTCCAAGAGCAACGCCGCAAGCCGAGGAACGACTATTGCCGTGCGATCCGCTTCACGGCGGCGACCAACCGATCGATTTCGTCGCGGGTGTTGTAGATCGAAAACGACGGGCGGACCGTGGTTTCGACCCCCATTCGCCGCAGCGACGGTTGTGAGCAATGGTGACCGGCCCGCACGGCGATCCCTTCGAGGTCCAAGAGCTTGCCGACCTCTTCGGTGCGACGCTCACGCAACACAAACGAAACGACGCTCACCTTGTCGCGGGCCGTGCCAATCAGTCGCAGTCCGTTGATGCGCGAGAGGCACTCCATCGCGTAATGCGTCAGATCGTGCTCGTGGCGCGCGATGTTCGGCAGGCCGAGCTTGCTCACATAGTCGAGCGCCGCGCCGAGCCCGACGGCATCGGCGATGTTCGGCGTGCCGGCTTCGAACTTCGCCGGATAGTCGGAGTACGTCGTCTCTTCGAACGTCACGTTCTTGATCATGTTGCCGCCCCCTTGCCACGGCGGCATGATCTCTTGCACCTCTTCCTTGGCGAACACGACGCCGATGCCGGTTGGGCCGAAGATTTTGTGGCCGGAGAAAACGAAGAAGTCGGCCCCCAACGATTGCATGTTCACCGGCATGTGCGACACCGACTGCGCGCCGTCGATCAGCACGCGGGCGTTGTAACGCTTGGCCATCTGCGTCATTTCGGCCACGGGCAGGATCGTGCCGAGGCTATTGGAAGCCTGCGTCAGGGCGACGAATTTCGTGCGCGGGCCCAAGAGGCGCTGGTATTCCTCCAGCATGATTTCGCCCCGATCGGTGACCGGAATCACGCGAATGACCGCGCCGGTTTCACGGGCCACCATTTGCCAAGGGACGATGTTGGCGTGGTGCTCAAGCTGCGAGAGGACGATCTCGTCGCCCGGTTGGAAAAACTTACGGCCGTACGTTTTCGCGACGAGGTTGATTCCCTCGGTCGTGCCGCGCACGAAGATGATCTCTTTGACGCTTGAGGCGCCGAGAAACATCTGAACTTTTTGGCGGGCCTGTTCGTAGGCGTCGGTCGAGCGCGCGGCCAGAGTGTGCGCGCCGCGGTGGATGTTGGAGTTGTCGTTTTCGTAGAACCGCGAGATCTTGTCGATCACCGATTGCGGCTTCTGCGTGGTGGCCGCGTTGTCGAACCACGCGAGCGGCTTGCCGTGAATCTGCTGACGCAAAATCGGGAAGTCGCGGCGAATGGCGGCGACGTCAAACGGCCGGGAGCTTTCGTTGGGGAGCGTCGCCGGCGAGAAAATGCGTTGCAGAATATCGGCGTTCGGGCCGATGCTGCGGTCACCCGTCGCGCTGGAAGAATGCGTGCCGCGAATGCCGCGGACGAAGTTGGCCAGCCCGTCGTATTGCGACGGCGGCGCGGAGGTGGTTGCAGAGTTCGGGCCAGGCTGCGCAGCTGCGCCGGAAGGGAAACCGGCCGTCGACGGCACCGGCGGATTGGCCGCGAAGCCGGGAGCTTTCGGCGGCTGCGGAGCTTGCGAACCGGCATGCAACGGGCCGGGCACGCCGGGATGAAACGACGTCGGTCCGTGCGTCGAGGCATGAGCCAGACCTGGCGGAGGCGCAGCGGTCGATGGTCCATGCAAACCTTGCCCGTACGACGTCGGCGATTGCGGACCGTGGCCGCCGGGCGACGGTACTCCTTCGTGCGACGGCGCAAACTGACCGCAATCGCCCGCCGTGTGCATGGCCTCCGGCCCGAAATGGCCGGCGTCGATCTCATTCTTGGGCGGCACGCTCGCGCCGGGCAACTCGTTGTAGAGCCGCGTGGCGATTTCGGCGATCAGGTCGGGAGTGACTTCGTGCATGGTTCGATCTTCTGCAAGGCGACGGTCGTTTCGTACGGTTCTCGATCCGACGCAGTCTTACTTCGGCGTCGCCTTGCGGTGTTCGTAATCGTGGTAGTAGCCGACCTCGACGTTTTCCAGCACGCCGAGCGCGTCGTCGGTCAGCACGGCGCACGACGAGTAGAGCGTCAGCAGGTAGCTGGCGACGCCCAGGCTATCGAGGCCCATCAATCGCGCCGAAAGGCTCGGCATGATCTCGCCGGGGATGCCGGCCTGATGGAGGCCGACGACCCCTTGATCGGCCTCGCCGATGCGCATCAACAGAATGCTCGTGGTGCCGTACCATTGGTTCGATTGGTACCGGCTCTTCATTTCGAGCTTGTCGCACGGTACCAGCGGCACGCCGCGCCAGGTGAGCATCGGCGAACCGAACAGGTTGATCGTCGGCGGGGGCGTGCCGCGCCAGGTGCACTCGCGTTCAAACGCCGCGATGGCTTTCGGATGAGCGAGGAAAAACGCCGGCTTTTTCCAGACCAAGGCCAGCAGATCGTCGAGGTCGTCCGGCGTCGGAGCGCCGTAGCGCGTGCTGATCCGCATCGTCGGGTCGACCGAGTTGACCAGGCCGAACTTCTTCGAGTTGACGAGGTCCCACTCTTGGCGTTCCTTGATCCCTTCGATCGTCAGCCGCATTTGTTCTTGCAGTTGATCGTAAGGACCGTTGTAGAGATCGCTCACGCGGGTGTGAACGCGGACGACCGTCTGCACGGCCGAGAGCGAATACTCCCGCGGGTGGTCGGAATAGTCGACGAAGGTCTCGGGAATCTCGACGTTTTCGGCGAACCCGGAAACAAGGTCGATATTGCGTTCGCCGTAACGATTGACGGTCGATTGCAGTTCTAAGTGTTCGGTCACGGCCCGTTGAAACTCGTCGCGGAGGATCGGTTCTTCGCCGAGGGCCGCTTCGAGATCTTTGCGCGAGAGGACCAAGAGCACGCAGGGAGTGATCGTGCGAATGGTCACGTCACTGGGGCGATCGTTAACGAGATCGGTCTCGCCGAAATATTCGCCGTCGGTGAGCAGCGCCAGCCGCAAGTCGCTGCCGTGCACGCCCTTGCTGAGGACTTCGACTTGCCCTTGCGCGATGATGAAGAACTGGTTGCGATCCTCCCCTTCGACGAGCAACTTGTTGCCGAGCGAAACT
>JAEUIN010000129.1 GCA_016793115.1 Planctomycetaceae bacterium | reverse complement strand
GTCGGGTTCGCCCTTCGCGGCGTGTCGCACCTTCCAACGAGCTATGTCTACCGCAGCCGCCGACCGCCCGACGACCGTCGACAAATCCGAGCGCCGCATTCGGAGCATGTTCGGCGAGATCGCGCCGCGCTACGATCTGCTAAACCACCTGCTGTCGATGTCGATCGACAAGCGGTGGCGGAAGAAGACGGTCGGCCTGGTGCCGCCGCAGCCGGGGGCCGGTCCGATCTTGGACCTTTGCACCGGCACGGGCGACTTGGCGTTGGCTTACGACAAAGCGGCCGGCGGCAAACTTCCGATCGTCGGGGCCGACTTCTGCCACCCGATGTTGACGATCGGCCGCAAAAAGGGGACCGCGGCCGGCGGCGACGGTCGGCTGACGTTCGTCGAAGCCGATGCCCAGCACCTGCCGTTTCCCGACGCCAAGTTTCAGATCGTCTGCGTGGCGTTCGGTCTGCGGAACGTCACCGACACCGATCGCGGAATCCGCGAGATGACGCGCGTTTGTGCGCCGGGCGGCAAAGTGGCGGTGCTCGAGTTTTCGCAGCCGGCGTGGCGGCCGTTTCGCGCCGTCTACAACTGGTACTTCGCCAACATCTTGCCGAAGATTGGCCAGTGGCTCAGCGGTTCGCCGCAACAGGCCTACAGCTATCTGCCGGCCAGCGTCGGCGAGTTCCCGTGCGGCGAAGCACTTGCGGCCCGCATGCGCACGGCCGGCTTGCGCGACGTCTGGTTCAAGCCGTTTACGATGGGCATTGCGACCTTGTACGTGGGGACGAAGTAACCGATGTCTAGCGCCGGTAAAAAAATCGTGCTCGCGATGACCGGCGCCAGCGGGGCGGGATACGCCGTGCGGTTGTTGGATGTGTTGCTGGCCGCCGGGTGCGACGTGGCCGTAAATATTTCGCCGGCCGGGGCCGCGGTGCTGAAGCAGGAACTCGACTTGGATCTTGATCTGAAGTCGGTCGCGCTCGATGATCTGCTGCCGCCGACGGTCGATGACTTCGAAACGTCGCCGCGTTGGGAAACGCTCCGGTCCGTGCTCGGCGACGGGCCGCTCGATCGACATCGGGCCGGCGACGCCGTCGTCGATCGGTTCACGTATCACCATCATCAGAACCTGTTCGCGCCGATCGCCAGCGGTTCTTCGCTAACCGCAGGCATGGTCGTCTGTCCGTGCAGCGGCGGGACTTTGAGCGGCATCGCGCACGGCACGAGTGCGAACCTCATCCAACGCGCCGCCGACGTACACCTGAAAGAACGCCGAAAGCTGATCCTCGTGCCGCGGGAAACGCCGCTGTCGATGATTCAGCTCGACAACATGCGTCGCTGCGCCGAAGCCGGCGCGGTCGTGCTGCCTGCGATGCCCGGCTGGTACCACGGCGCGCGAACCTTGCGCGACTTGGTCGATTTCGTCGTGGCCCGAATTTGTGATCAGCTCGGCGTGGCGAACGCGCTCATGAAGCGCTGGGGAGAGGCAGAGTAATGGGAAATGGGGAGTGGGGAATGGGCAATGAATTGCAGATCGCCGACGCCGGTGGTGCGTCCGGGTCTGCCCATTCCCCATTCCCCATTTCGACTTCCCCATTGGCCAAGCTCCGCATGTTCGGCGAGCTGATCCGCTTCAGCCATACGATCTTCGCGCTGCCGTTTGCGCTGCTGAGTGCAGCGATGGCTTGGTCACTACGACGTGAGATTAACCTCACGTACTCCGGCGTCATCGTGCGGCGGTGGGTTTTCGACGTCCATGAGACGATTGAACCATGGTTTCGTCCGCAAGAATTCCTTGGCATCCTCCTCTGCATGATCTTCGCCCGCAGCGCGGCGATGGCGTTCAACCGCGTGGTTGATTGGAAGTTCGATGCCGAGAACCCGCGGACGCAAAAGCGGCATATTCCCGCCGGGCTGATGTCGCGCGGCACCGTGATCGGTTGGACCGTCGCTTGCTCGGTCGGTTTCGTCGCGAGCACGCTGTTGTTTCTGCCGAACAAGTGGCCGCTCATCCTCTCGGTGCCGTTCCTGTCCTTCATCTGTGGCTACAGCCTGACGAAGCGGTTTACGTCGCTAGCCCACTTCTGGCTCGGCAAATCGTTGATGCTGGCTCCGATCTCGGCCTGGATCGCGATCTTGGGCGACACGGCATTTCAGATTCCTTGGCCCCCGATCATCCTCGGCCTCGCCGTGCTGTTTTGGGTCGCCGGGTTCGACATCATCTATGCGACGCAGGACATTGATATTGATCGCAAGCTCCGGCTC
>JAEUIN010000085.1 GCA_016793115.1 Planctomycetaceae bacterium | reverse complement strand
CTCGCAGCCGTTGCCGGCTAGGTGCGGCGTCTTTTGCCGATCGCTGAAGCCGGATTGAAACGGCACGTAGTTCTGTGGGTCCCAGCCTACGGAGTGGCAACTCAAACATTCGGCGTCGTAGTGGCGCGGCGGGTCGAGTTCCACGAGCGTGTCAAGCGCATGGGCGTGGCCTGAATCTTTCCAGACGGCGAAGGCGTCTTCGTGACAATTCGCGCAACTCGCGCTGCCGACAAATTTTGCGGAGAGCGGATTGCCGGCGTCATAACGCGGATGAATCTTCTCCGTGATGCCGAGATTGTCCCAGCCGGCGAGACGCAATTGATCCTGGTATTCCACCAGCAATTTTTTCATTACGGGGGATTCGGGAAACCTCGCGTCGAGCGCGACGCGCTGATACCGCACCGGTTGTTGCGGATCGTTGAACAGTCCGAGCACGATGGCGTGCTGCCCCTTCTTGCCGACTTCGATCAGACCGGTCGGCGTTCCCGCGACGGGTTTTAAGTTGCCCGGCGGTTCGTCGGCGCCGCCGGTCGTGACGGCATAGTGGAACTGCGGAAACTTGCGGACGAGCGTTTCCGTTTCCATCGGGGGGGCGTAGCTCAAAAGAATCAGGATGTCGCATTTTTCGGCGACGAGTTGCGGCACGACCTCGGCGAGCGCTTCTTCGGCCGGCCGGGAAACGACGCCTTCGTTGTTCATCGTCTTGCGAAACGATTCGCCCAACACGGCCGTGACGCCGATCTTCCGGCCTGCCGCTTCGACGACTCGATAGCTTTGCGTCGCCCCCGAGTCGAAGGCGAAGAGACCGATGTTGGCCGATGTGAACGGCGCCGTTCTGTCATGGTAGGTTTCCGTCGCCGCGCCCAACAGCGCGGCGGCAGGCATACGCAAATCGTCGGCGCCGAAGCCGATCGCCGCGTAACCCATTTCGATCAAGCCCTTGACGGTCTGTTGGAACTTGATCTCGGTCTGCGTCACGCCGACGCGCCGCACTTGGCCGCCGAGATCGAAGGCCGCGGTCGGCCACCCGTCTTTTTGAAATTTGAGTAAGAGCGCATGTCGACGGCTCAATCCGCCTTTCAGGTTTTCCAAGCCGGAGCAACCGCACGGTTCAATGTAGCCGGTCAGATCGCCGGTAAAGACGAGCGCCAGCTTCGGGGCTGGCCAATCCAGGAAGATCGGGCCATTGCGTTCGACGGCTGCCGCCGCCGCGGCGGCGTAGGCTTCCGGCGTGTGGGGGTGACGCGGCGTGTGCCGTCGCTCGGCACCGAGGGGACTCTCTCCCGCGGCCGGCTTGACTTGCGCGTCGCGCGGATCGGCGGCGATGAGAGTCGGTCCGGCGACTCTCGGCATCGCCTCGGCGAGCGAGGTCGTTGTGGGAAGCAGTTGCGTAACCGCCTGGGCGCCGGACGTCGCCGGCGCCGCCGATCGGCTTGTGCCGGTCATCGCCTGGACGTCAATTTTCGCCGTCGCATGAGAAGGCGAGCCGCTCGGGTACGACGAGTCGGACACCGTCGTTTCGGCCGCAGGCGGAGTCGTCGCCGGGGAGCGATGTTCCGTCGTTGAAATCGACGGATTCGTTTGCGCGACAGGCGCTTCGCTTGGCGTCTCCGAGCAACCGACGCCGGCGGCGACGAACGCGATGGCGACTGTGAATACGGCGTGCAAGCGAACCATCCCTGATCCTCGATGCCTAATCCCGATGCCGGCGGCGCAGCGACGCCGCAACGTCGACGAATTGTCGGGGCATCCGCCGAATCTGGCAACACGTCTTTTTAGGCCGCACGAAGGCTAATTGGCTCGCCTTTTTAGGGCGTTCCGACACTTTGTGAAGAACTCGTGGTAGTCGTCGCGCCGGTAATCGGGAAACGTGTATTCGTGCGCCTGCCAACGCTTGTGCTTGTAGAAGAGCGTGATCTCGGCGTACATCCCCTGCCCCAGGTAGATCCGATGGGCGTGGTCTTTGGTCGATGCCAGCACGAGCTTCGCCGCGGTGAGATAGCCGGGGTCGAGATTCAGCGGCCGCGACTCCGGATGTCGGCCGAGAGCGGCATACTCGGCCTCCCAAGCGTTGGTTTGATGTTTGACCGTCGCGAGTTCGCCGGGATCGTAGTCGCCGGCGAACGCAAGGAACGTCTTGCCGAGCCCGGGGCCCATCGTGGCGTCGTAGTAGCTCGTCTCGACGAACGAGAACGTCGGACTTTCCAGCAGCACAGGTCCCCACGCGGCGACGCATTTGTCGCGCGCCCAGTCGAGCGCATCGGCATACCGCGTGATGACGGCGACCAAGGGTAAGACCGGCGGATGTTCGCGAGTGTCGCCCATGGCCGTCCGCTATGCAGCTATTGGTATTTCGCTCGTTCGTCGGCGACGAGCTTGGCGATCGCCGCGGCGGCCCCTTCGACCGGAATCATGTCGGCCGTTTCCTTCGCTCGCCACTTGAGTTCGAGCTTGCCGTCTTTCAAGTTGCGGCCGCCCACCACGATACGCAGCGGAATGCCCACTAGATCGGCATCTTTAAACTTCACGCCCGGCCGTTGATCGCGATCGTCGTAGAGCACGTCGACGCCTAAGGCTCTCAGTTCGTCGTACAGCTTGTCGCTCGCCGCTGACACTTCGGCTTCGTTTACATTGACGGGCGACACGACGACCTCATAAGGTGCGAGCGACATCGGCCAGACGATGCCGTTGGCGTCGCTCTTGGTTTCGATGAGCGAGGCGAGAATGCGATTCACGCCGATGCCGTAGCAACCCATGATGATCGTGTGCTGTTGTTCCTTCGCGTCGAGAAATTTGGCGTTCAAGGCTTCGCTGTACTTCGTGCCGAGCTTGAACACGTGGCCGATTTCGATCGCGTGGCGCAGCTCAAGTTTGCCGTCGCTGCGCGGCGACGGATCGCCGGCCGCGGCGTTGCGCAAGTCGGCGAACTTCGTCACAGTGAAGTCGCGTTCCAAGTTTGCGCCGACGTAATGGTGGTCGCCTTCATTGGCGCCGACGATCATGTTGGCCATGCCCGCCACGTCGTCATCGGCCCACAGCGGCACGTCCATTTTCAGGCCGACCGGGCCTGCGAAGCCGACCGGTGCGCCGGTCACTTGCTCGACGAGTGCGGCCTCGGCCAACGCGAGTTTCTTCGCGCCGACGGCGCGGCGAATCTTGTTGTCGTTCGCTTCGTGATCGCCGCGAATGAGTACGGCGATCGGCTTGTCGTCGGCCGTGTAGATGAGCGTTTTGAGCATCTGGTGCGGCTTGCACTTCAAAAACTTGCTCACGGCTTCGATGCTGCCGACGTTCGGGGTGTGCAGTTTAGTAAGCGGTTTCGGCTCCGCGGTGCTTTTGGCCACGGTGCGCTTGCCGGTTTCGGCGCGCTCTTGGTTCGCGGCGTAGCCCGACTTCGGATCGTAGACGACCGCGTCTTCGCCGTTTTCGGCGATCACCATGAACTCGTGGCTGGCGTCGCCGCCGATCGGACCGCTCTCAGCTTCGACCGCAAGATAGTCGAGGCCGCAACGACGGAAAATCTGGCAGTAGGCCGCATACATCTTGTCGTAGTTGGCGTTGAGGCCTTCGACCGAAGTGTCGAAGCTATAAGCGTCCTTCATCAAGAATTCACTAGTGCGCAAGATGCCGAATCGCGGCCGCTCCTCGTTGCGAAACTTCGTTTGAATTTGGTAGAGCGTGATTGGGAGTTGGCGATAGCTCGAGACGAACTTGGAAACCAAGTCGGTGATGATTTCTTCGTGCGTCGGCCCGAGCGCCAGATGCACTTGCTTCGCTTGGCGGCGCACTTTGAAGTTGATCAGCACGTCGCCGAAGGCGTCGACCCGTCCGGTTTGCTCCCAGAGGTGGATCGGAGTGAGCGCCGGCATGTGGACTTCGACCGCGCCGGCCTTGTCCATTTCTTCGCGGATAATTTGCTCAGCCTTGCGCAAGGCCCGGTAGCCGAGCGGCAGGTAGGTGTAGGCTCCGGCCATGAGTTGCTGGATGAGCCCGGCCCGAAGCATGAGGACGTGGCTCGGGATTTCGGCCCCTTCCGGGGTCTCTTTCATCGTCGGGATGAGCGTTTGGCTCCAGCGCACGGCAAAGGTCCTTCCTGGCAAAATCCGAGTCTGTGGAATAAGCCAGCATTTTAGGGGTGCGGGGAAATACGCGGAAGTGCAACCGGTCGGGTTCGACTCCTCCGAGGATCTCCGGACTTACGTCGATTCGTCGTCGGCCGGCTGCGCATCTATTCCGCGATAGATGCGCGGCTCTTTTGCTTCTTTAAGATTGCGCATCTATCTGCAAAATAGATGCGCACGTTGCGCAACAACGGTCGACGTAAGTCTTGTCCGACGTTGCCGCGGCTACTCTCCGAAGCAACTCGGCAGCGTAGTAATTTCGGCTCACGCCTGCCGGCCGATTTTTTGGCCGGCCACCTGATACAATTGAAAGCGTCACAGAAGCAGGCTGGCATGGTCGGCGAACACCTAGACCTGACGAGCGACGACGACGGCGACGGCGACGGCCGGCAAGCAGGTGACCGTCCGCAGGGTGAGCAGGTCGGCCGCACTCGTCCGTTCCTCGGCATCCGCTTCGTCTGTTGCGACGTCTACGCCCGAATCTACGCCAATCGCGAACTCACGGCGTTTCAAGGCCACTGCCCGCGTTGCTCGCGGCCGGTCGTCGTCAAAATCGAGCCGGGTGGCAGCACGGAGCGATTTTTTGAAGCGGGCTGACTGAACTGATCGACCCCGTCTGATGCCGGCAGCAATTTGGATCCGATTGAGTCGTCGGAACCACAGGTTCTTGAAGAGGCGCGTCCGTGGGTAGTCTTCGCTCCGATGCCTTCGCGTTTCGATGAGCCTATCAAGCGTGTCGGTAGGCGATTGCTCATTTGCGCAGGTGCAGTCGTCGGTAGCGGCGACAATCTGTTCAGTTACTTACGCTTTGATAAATCGCCCAGAGTCTTTCGTACATTTTTTCGACGGAAAAACACTTTACGGCTTTGTCTCGAGCCTTATCGCTCATTGTTCGACGGGTTTTCAAATCCTTTAGAAGGCGTATCTTTTCCGCCAAGTCACTTACATTGCCCGGTTCGAATAAGAGTCCGTTTTCGCCGTCGTCAATGATTTCCAGCGGACCGCCGGATCTTGGGGCAATGGGTACGATCCCGCGCATCATCGCTTCAATCAAAGTGAGACCAAATGGTTCCGGTGTTAAGGACGCATTGACCAAGACGTCTTGTTGCGCGAACAAGTTGTGTACGGACGGATCCGGAGGCAAGATCCGAACGCCCCCCTTAGCACGAATCTTTTCTGCATAAGAATTTTCGCTCTCCGCTAAGAAAAGCGTCCCAAGCACGTCGGAGTCCTGCATTTGCAGTATCGCATCTTGGAACAGATGCGGGCCTTTCCACTCCTGAGCTCGGCACGCCATGACCACCCGTAAAGGGCCGCCTTCCCGAAACCTCGTCGGCTCCACGACGGGAGTTCCCAAGGGCAAAAGAAAACATGTCTTGTTCGGCGTCAATCTTTGTTGTTGATGCATGGTGTATGTCGAATTGCAGATGACTCCCCAATGTGGCAAACGCCCCGCAAGGGCATCAAGCCATCCGCCTCCCGGTCCATGTTGAAACCAGAGATGAGGTAATCCTGCTCTTTTCGACGCCCAAGCGCCCGCCAGCGCCGCATAAGCCATCGACGAGTGAACGCAGTCGATTCGCATTCGTCGGCAGAAGTCGACGATTTCATTGGAAACGGAGAGCCAAGAAAGGGGGTTTCGAATTCGAAACTTGGAGTTGGCCAGGTAAACCCTTGCGCCACGCTGCTTGAGCGCTTCGAATAATGGGCCGGGCTGAAACAGGAAAAAATAGGATTCCACTTGAGGCATCTCGCTCACGTTGAGCAAGAAGGTTTCCGCTCCTCCGATTCCGACCGCACCAGTCAGATACGCGACTTTCATTTTTCTGCTCGGAGGAAAAAATTGTCGGAGAACCGTCGCCCGCGGCAGAAAGGACCTAATAGCTTTTGCCAGTGTAGGTTGGTGCCGGGAAATCTGCCTTGGTTGCTGAAGAACACTTCGATCTTTTTGAAACCCACTTCGTCGGCTATGCGAACGGCGTCCATGGTCACCACCGGAGTAATATGGGCGGGATAGCAACGGCCGACAAAGGCGCTGAAGTGTCCTTTCAAAATGAACGAGATAATGCTGGTAATGGATTCATTGTTAGGGGTGCTTACGAGAATCGTTCCTCCCGGGTTTAAGCAGCGATGGAGTTCGCGAAAGAAGGTTCTTGGATTCTCCAGATGCTCAATGACTTCCAACGCGAAAATGAAATCGTACTTTTCCGGCAAGCTCCACGGCTCGTTCAGGTTCATTTGATGGAATGGAAACGCATGGCTCCCGAAAGAGAACCCATCGCAGCCGGTGATCCGGGAGAATCCTTTGCCATGCAAGAAATTCAAAAAGTCCCCACCGCCGCACCCGGCGTCGAGGATTTTTATGTGCGTGTTCGAAAGCCTCGATAGTTCGAACGCTTTGTCATAAAGGTAAGGAGACGATTTACCCAAAGATTCTTGCATCGCCTTCGTCATGTGGTGTTCCCGTGAATCTTTGAATAGCTCAAACGAATGAAGTTTTTGACGAAGTCCGGCTCCAGGGGGACAAAAGCCGGCTTGGTTCTATCGCGAGAAGAAGTTCGTGCGCCTCGGTCGAAAACGGATGCGATCAATGCGCGGTATTGAAGTGTTCGCCAAGTATAGCCACAAGTACAGTCCGAAGAGTTCATGCAGCCGCGGTGTTCGCCTGCTCTTGCTGAATCAGTTAGTCAAGCAACTACGTTGTACCTCGCTCTTCCTTGGCCCGTTGGGCGGCCCTTCGAGGGGTGTCGTAGCCCCGAATTCGCGACGAAGATCACACACCAGGTTGGTACGAACCTTCGCTGGCGATTTTTCGCGTTGCCGTGAGTAGCATTCCGTTTGCTCGATTGAGGATTAGATCTCCCACTCCATTGATCTATACAAATGGGGGGCCTTGGTTTTGTTTCCCACGGTGCAGGCCGACGGAGCCTCTCCATTGCTCGATGGTCACGGCGACAGCGATGCCGGCTTTAGGCATGGGCTTGCCGGAACATAGACCGCCCGCCTTGTGAGCTTTACGCGGTTCGAGTAGTCTCCCCGCCCGCGTTGACGTGAGGCCGTTGCACGGATCGTCGATGGATTTTGAAGTCGCCAAACCGACGCGAACCTGCGCCGCGACCGGCCGAGAAATCGGCGCGGGCGAGACGTACTACTCCGCGCTGGTGCGCGACGGGGCCGAGGTGAAACGTCTCGACTATTCGCAGGAGGCTTGGAGCGGACCGCCGCCGGAAGCGATCGGTTCGTGGTCGAGCGTGATGCCGGAACGGGAAGGTTCCACGAAAAAAAAGCTCGCCCCCAGCGAGGTGTTGCTGCAGTTGTTCGCCGACTTAGCCGACGATCTGGACCGGTCCGACCTGCGATATGTCCTAACGCTGCTGCTGATTCGTCGACGCCTGATGCGATTGGAAGAAACCGAGACCGTGGACGGCCTGGAAACGATGGTGCTCTATTGTCCTCGCGATGAGCAAACTTATCGCGTCTCGGTCGTCATGCCCGACGACGCCCGAGCGCAGGAAATTCAAGACTATTTGAGCGGACTCTTGTTCGCTCCGGCCGCATAAACGCCAAGGATCGGCGCCCGCCATGGATCGGCAATCGCGCGCTCGCACACAGACCGAGCTTTCGAAGACGACGTTGCTGCTTGCGACATGCGTTCTGCTCGTCGTCGCAAGCGGCGCCAATTGCCTAAGGCCGAAGTACGACGCCACGGCCGTTTATGGGCCCCGCGTGCTCACGGAAGCGCCGACGCAGGCCGACATTATTCAAGTCGTGAACGCCAACAGCGGATTGGTTCGTTCGCTCTATACCACGGAAGCGACGATGAGCGTGCCGGGCGCGCCGGCGCTGCGAGCGAATCTCGCGATGGAGCGCCAACGCAAATTGCGGCTCCGCGCCGAGACGGCTCTGACCGGCGCCGAACTCGACATGGGCAGCAACGACGAATTGTTCTGGTTCTGGGTCAAGCGCAATCCGCCGCCGACGCTTTACTACTGTCGGCACGACAAGTTCGCGACGAGTAATGCGCGGCAGATCGTGCCGGTCGATCCCGAGTGGCTGCTCGACGCCGTGGGGCTTGCGACCTTCGACGCCTACCATCAACACTCCGCGCCGCAGAGAACGGCCAACGGCAACTGGGAGATTCGCACGACCTATTCCGGTGCGACCGGACCGATGACGAAGACCACCGTGGTCGACGGCAGCCGCGGCTTCATTCTGGAGCAACACTTGCACGACGAGCGCGGGACGCTCGTCGCCAGCGCGCTCACGAGCCGCCATTGGCGCGATGCCGCGACCGGCGCGATCGTGCCGCAGCAAGTGAAGATCCTTTGGCCTGCGACTCAATTCGAATTGGAATTCGACGTGAAGCAGTGGCAGGTGAACAACATTCCGGCCGATCCCGCCCAACTGTTCACCATGCCGAACTATCCGGGCTGGGCCGTGGTCGATCTCGGGTCGCAAGGCGCACCGTTGTCGCCGGCGGTCGGCGGCGCTCCGGCGGTCGGTGCCGCGCCGCGTCAGGCCGCCGACCTAATCGGCTTTGCCCCGCAGCCGATGTTGGGGCCGCCGCCGAGTCTGAACGCCGCCTCTGGAATGACGCCCTATCCGGCCGGGGGAGCGGCTTCGCCGACCTCTTCGGCCGGTTCGGGAAGCATCGGTCTGACTCCGCCGCTGCAAGTGTCTCCCGGCATTCGCCGCTATTAGACCATCTATCGACGTTCCGCCGGATTTCCGCAGCGCCCCCCAGGTGCGACAAGCCGACGCAATCAAGACGCGATGAAGGCCGGAATCGGGCCGTTTTAGGCCTTCTAAGTGTAGTGCGCGTAACTCCTATTTAGGGGGACTTGTCAGGCTTTGAAGAGTTTTCGGGTTTCAAAGTAAAAGTCAGTTGCATTAGTCGTCGGGCCAAATATCATCACAGAGTGATAGGGCAGTTGCCGGAATAGGCTAGTTCTTGTGCGGCTTAGGGTTGCGCAAAATCGGCCGGCGGAGACGGGCCTTGTCTATTGACGTTGATAGCACTGGAAAGTTTGACTCGACGGCATGAGTCGTCGGTACTAAATGACCTGGGGAGTCGGATTCATGCGTTGGTTTACCAAGTCGGCGTTCGCCGCGCTCGTTTCGCTGTCGCTTGCCGACGGCGATCAAGTGCAAGCTCAAGCGATTACTCGCACGGCCGATGCGGTCCGCGAGAACACGGCGGTTGAATCGAATTTCGATCGACTCCGCAGCGCCGCCTACGCGTCGTATACGCGTCACGAATATGCGCTGCAGCCCGACGGCAATCTTCGCGGTACGGCGCGCAACGTCGACTCGGCCGGCGGATTGACGCCGTCGCGCGTGAAGTTGTTTTTCGTGCGGCACGGTGAAATTGTTTCGCAAGCCACGCCGGATGCCGAAGGTACGTTCCAAGCGAGCGGACTTTCGCCGGGCTACTACTCGGTCATCTCTTACGGCCAAGGCGGCTTGTCGTCGGCCGGCGTTCGCGTGGTGCCGGCGCCGGAGAAGTCGGAAGCGCCGAAGGCCAGCTCGATCGGTCGTGAGCGCACGCTCGCCGACGTCGATGGTTCGTCGGCCGACGTGTTACACCTTAACCCGATTGCCACGATCGACGTCGCGCCGGCGTTCGGTCTTCAGCGAATGATGAACGGCACGCCCGGGGCGGTGCCGACGGCTTCGCTCCCGACTCCCCAAGCTACGATCGTTCCCGCATCGGCAAAGTCGGCCGTTGCGGCGTTCGATGAACCGGCGATGTCAGACGATATGCTCATCGACGCCTACGAACGCAACGCTTATCGGCTCGGCATGGACGGCATGCTGCACGGCCAACTCCGCGGCTTTGATGCCTCGGGCAACTTGGTTCCGGCGACCCTCACCCCGATGTTCTTCCTGCGCGGCGGACGCGTAGTTGCTCAGTCGCGATCGGATGAAACCGGTCGTTATCAAGTGGCCGGTCTTACGCCCGGCTACTACTCGTTCGTCGTCGCCGGTCAGAATCGCTTCGGCGCGACGGCCGTGACGATTCTGCCCGCCGTGCCCGCCGAAGAAATGCCGGTGCCGAAGACGAAATCGATCGGTAATATTCGTCCGGTATCGCTTGCGATGCAGCCGCCGGGCGGCGGCGGACCGAGCGCGGGCGGCGGCGACAATGACGACGCCAACGCGGCCACGGGCCAAGGCGGCGCGGGCGGCGGTTTCCCTGGCGGCGGCGGCCCGGGCGGTGGTGGCCCGGGCGGTGGTGCCGGCGGCGGAGGCGGCGGTTTCGGCGGTTTCGGCGGTGCTTTGGCCGGTCTCGGCGCAGGCATCGGCGCGGCGGCCGCAGCCTCGAGCAATGACAATAACGGGGGCGGTTCCTCAGGTTCGTCGGCCAATACCGGCAATAATTAAGTTAGCGACTCAACACGGCGAGCCGAGCTTGAAATCCGTTCAAGCTCGGCTCGCGTCATTTTAGGCGGAACGAATTGTTCGCACGTGTCCTCTCGCTCGTCGGCTCCGCCGTCGTGCTTGTGCTGATCTGTGTACTCCCTTGGTGTTTCGGCGGCGTTTACTACACGACGCGGGCCGCAGCCACCGTCGCGCTGGGGTTCGGGGTCGTCGTCGCCTGCCTCAATTGGCGAACATCAGGCGCAGCCTGGCGAGCGGCGGCGTTGCCACTCGCTTGTCTCATTGCCGCTTGCGCGCTCGGAGGTTTCCAACTCACTCGCCGCGCCGCCGAGTGGTCGCCGCGTGCACTGGAGCAACGCAACGACTATGCCGCCGCCCCGCATCAATCGTCCGCGCCGTCGCCGGAGGATTCGCCGCCGCTGACGCTGCACGCGCCGGCGACACGACGCGACATCGCTCTGTTGATCGCTGCGGCGGCCGCGTTCGCCCTTGGCGCGGCTCTCTTTTCCGAAACGAAGCCGCTTATCACGCTGATGATCACGCTCACCGCGGTCGGCTCCGTGGTCGCCGCCTTCGGCTTGGCCTTGCGGGCTTCGAAAGCGGCATGGAGCTACGCCGGGATGACCGCGCCGAGCAATGCCGACCCGTTCGGTCCGTTTATCGGCCGCAACAACGCAGGCGGGTTCTTAAATATCTGCCTCGCCGCCGCCGTCGGCGTGTTGCTCTGGCGGATCGGCAAGATGTCGTCGCCTCGCTACTATCGCGGCTACGGGCGTGAGAGCATACCCGGCTGGCTGCTGCGCAATCTCGACGTGCCGCTGATGGCTTCTGCGCTGTCCGCAGTGTTGATTCTGGCGGGCGTCGCGGGAACGCTTTCGCGCGGCAGCTTATTGGCGACGGGCATCGGCGGCCTCGCCGCGATGGGGGCGGTCGCGGTCGGCGCTCGACACCAAATCTACTTTTGGACGATCGCATCGGGAGCGGCCGCCGCGATCGGTCTGGTCGTCTGGTTAGGCCAAGGCGCAGCGGTCGAAATTCGCTGGTCGCATCTGATCGACGCCGGAGTTTCAGGTGAAACCCGCCTCGCGTTATGGCGCGAAGCGCTTCAGGCGTCCGACGTCTATCGCTGGCTCGGCTCCGGCCTCGGCACTTTTTATTACG
The DNA here is from genome assembly GCA_016793115.1 of Planctomycetaceae bacterium. Lineage (GTDB taxonomy): Bacteria > Planctomycetota > Planctomycetia > Pirellulales > PNKZ01 > PNKZ01. The sequence continues at coordinate 3,835 of JAEUIN010000085.1, read as the reverse complement.
CTCACGCCCCTTTTCAACGGCATGTGACGCTCGGCCAGTATCTGCACGGAGAAAACCAGTTTATCGAAGCGCTTGTCGTCGCCGGCTATTTGGGTTTGGGGCTGTTTGTCGTGTTCGGCGTACGCTGCCTCATCGCCGTACGGCGTTTGCTGCGCAATGCGGATTCCGGCGACGATTTGGCGATCGCCGCAGCCGGAGCGGCGCTGCTATTGATTCAGGTCGTCGGCGCGTGTTTCGATTTCGGCTGGTACGTGCCCGCGTTGTTCATTCCGCTCGCCGTTTGGACCGGCGGGTTGGTTCGTCGGGCGGCTCTGTCGAAGCGCATTCCGACGCGCCGTCGCGTGCGACGTTCTTCTTCGGCGTCGTCGAGTTTCTCCGCCGCGCCGGCGGCAAACTCCGTAAATGTCGCCGCTTCGGACCGCGAGCATGACACGACGATCACCGCGCCCCACGCGGAAGCCGCCCCGTCGGCCCATGCTGAAACGCGTCCCGCACCCGCTCGTCATCGGACTGCCGCGGCAATCGCCGCGGGCTTCGGCATTCTGTTAATCGCCGGCCTGGCTTGGGCCGTCGATGAGTCGCTCAAGGGAGCTTTGATCGAAGCTGCCGATCGCAGTTCGCGGCCGCTGTTCGCAGCCGGTGCGGAGCCGACGCTCGAGCAACTCGACGCGGCGATCAATCGTCAGAGCAAAGCCGTCGCGGCCGTGCCCGACGACGCCGAGGCCCGCGTTCGTCTCGCCGAGTTGGCCGCCGAGAGGTTTCGCGTTAGGACGGGAGGCAACTTGCAGCAAATTCACGCGCAAGCGAGCTTGGCCGAACGAATCGGCGCAGAGCAGGAACTCGCGCGGCTCCGCGAATTGCCGGCCGTCGCGAGCGACCTGCGGCCGGCGCTTGAAAACGCGCGACTTGCGCGCCGGCTCTGCCCGTACAACTTTTTCGCTCAGGTCCTCACCGGGCAGTTGTGTTTTCTCGATGAGCCGGCCTTAAACGACGGCTGGTACTTCCAGCGCGCCTCACGGCTCGCCCAAGGGCGCAACGATTGGTTGTTCCAAGTCGGCGGACTCGAACTCGACGCCGCTCGACCCGAGCGCGCCTGGGCCGATTGGCGACGCGCGTGGTCGCTTCGCCCCGATCATTCGGACGATATGTGGCGCTACTCGCGAGGCTTCATTACGCCCCGCGAGGCTCTCGACGCGTTGATTCCGCCCGACGCGGCGACCGTGATCGACGTGGTTCGCCGGCATCTCAACGATCCGGCCGACGCCCAATACCGTTACGACTACTACGACCGAGCGTTGGCATTGTTGCTGGAATCGCGGCGCAGCACCGCGCAGCATGAATACGCGCGGTCCGTTGCGTTGGCCGGGATCGGCAGGCTGCGCGACGCCGAGGGAGCATTGTCCGGAGCGGTCCGCCAGGGCGGCTTGCAAGAGGCGTGGTACTACGATCTCGCCGTACTTCGCGCCGCTCTCGGCGACGAAAAACTGGCCGAATCGGCCTATCAGCACTATCGCATCTCGCTCGGCTCGTCGGCTCGTCCGCCGGAGGCGTATCTCAACGAGGCCGCCGAGTTGCTGCGCGACGCGCGCGGTTTCGATCCCGCGTTGCGACGCCGTAGCGGCCAGTTGTTCTTGGCCGCCGGTTCGAACGCGGAAGCTGCGAAGGCTTTCCAGGCCGTGCTCGATCACCATGCCGACGCCGCGTCGTATGCCGGTCTCGGCGAGGCGCTGCTTAAACTCGGCAAGCCGGTCGAAGCCGAGGCCGCGGCGGCTCGCGCCGTGCAAATGCTACCGACCGAAGAAGCTTATCGGACACTTTTGCAGAAGTGTCGTTCGTTGCTACCGCCTTCCGCCGACGGTGACGACGCGAAGTAACGCGCATCGTTCCGTTTGTGAGGTTTGCGACGGAAATGGCGGCCGCCGACATGTGCGGCAGGTGAGTGAAATAACTCTTCGGCGGGGAGCGTGGTATAGTTGGGAGTCGTTCTGACGCCAGACTCTCCGCAAGTTCGTCGCTCCGGTAACGCTATGCCGATCCTTGGTCGCGAAATCGATCTTTATCCCGCCGATCTTCTCGATCGTCCGGAAGTCGGCTCCGAAACCGGTCGACATTGGTTCGCCTTCTACGTCCGCTCCCGGCAAGAGAAGCAGTTCATGCGAAAGTTGCAGGGACTACAGATTCCGTTCTACGGGCCGACCGTGGTGAAGAACGCTCGTTCCCCTTCGGGCCGCATGCGGCAGTCGTGGGCGCCGATGTTCTCCGGCTATGTGTTCGCCTACGGCGACGACGAAGCTCGCCGCAACGCCCTGACGACGAATTGCGTGAGTCGCTGGCTGCCCGTATCCGACGGTCCGCAACTCACGCACGACTTACGCAACATCCGCCGACTAATCGAGACGAAAGCGCCGGTGACGATCGAAGCTCAACTCGAGGCGGGCGACCCGGTGCGCGTAAAAGCAGGTCCGTTTCGCGGATTAGAAGGAGTCGTCGTCGGCCGACGCGGCCAATGGCGGTTGCTGGTCGCCGTACGATTCTTGCAGCAAGGCGCTTCGGTCGAACTAGGCGATTTCGAAGTCGAGCGCATCTAAAGCGGCCTTTTTCGTCCATTTTTTTTTCGGCGTCGCCGGCACCGCTTGCGCAAGTCGACTTGGTCGACGCAGCACGTCCGTGCTATCTTTCGCGACCTTCGCATTCCTCGTTTCGAAACGGCGATCGCTCGCGACTCGCCGCTTCCCGGAGAGTTCCGCGCCGGTGTCGTCGCTTACCGAAATCCTGCCGCAGTTAAGAAGCCGGCTGCTATTGCTTTCGGCGGCGCGGTTTGTCGCTGCCGGATGCGAAGCCGCGGCGATCGCACTGTTGCTGCCGCTGTTGGCGGCGGCGTCGGGCGGAGCGACGCCGACTTCGTCGCCCATTCGGTTGCTCACTCGCATAGTGCCGATGGAGATCGCCCCCGGGACCGCACTGGTGGTGTGCGCTGCTCTCGCGCTCGCGGTCCGCGGCGTCACCCAGTTCCTGTCGGTCTGGCTCTGGGCGCGGTGGGTGGAAGACTACGAACGCCGGCATCGCGGCCGGTTGTTGCGCGGCTTGCTCCACGCCGAGTGGTCGTGCCAAAGCCGCGAACCGATCGGCCGATTGCAGCAATTGCTGACCCACCACGCCGAGTGCGTCAGTAAAGCGTTTACGGCTCTCTCATGGAGCACGATGCACGTACTCGCCGCCGGAGCGCTCGTCGTCGCGGCACTTTATTTCGCTCCGAACGTCGCCCTGGCGGCGCTCCTGCTCGCGGCTCTACTTGCGCTCGTTTTGCGGTCGCCGCTGCGCTGGAGTAAGCGACAAGCGTCGCGACGCGCAGCGGCGCTTGCGGAATACGTCCACCACATCGGCCAAGGCCTCACGCTGTTGCGCGAGTTGCGCATCTTCGGTTCGACGGATCGATTCATGATGGCCGCGGAGCGGCAAGCCGAAGTTATCGGGCGCACACGGCGCACGCAGAACGTCGTCGGCGCGTGTACGCCGATCGTTCATCAAACCGCCGCCGGCGTCGCGCTGCTGTGCGTCGTGGTGCTCTGCCGTTTCGACGGTGCCGCGGCCGGGTTGGTGAGTCTTCTCTTGGTCATGCGAGCGGCCGCCGCCGCTCAGCATGGGCATGTCGCGTGGCAGCAGTTTCAAGAGTCGCGGCCGTTTCTCGATGAAATTCAAGCCGCAGTGCGGAAATATGAGAACGAGACGGTTCCGGCCGGCGGGTTGCCGCTCGAACGAATCGAATCGATCGAATTCGCCGGGGCGACGTTTACCTACGACGATCGCGACGCCGTACTTTGCGACGTTCGTTTCG
>JAEUIN010000068.1 GCA_016793115.1 Planctomycetaceae bacterium | reverse complement strand
ATCCGCTCCCATCCGGATGTACACGGCCATCACGCCGCCGGAGATCGTGGCCATGCCGCCGACCATCATCGCCAAGAGTTCCGACCGCGTCATACGCGGCACGTACGGTTTGACGATCAGCGGCGCTTCGGTCTGGCCCATGAAGACGTTGGCCACGGCCGACAGCGACTCGGCGCCGCTGGTGCCCATCATGTGCATCATCGCGCGGGCCATCACGCGGACGATGAATTGCAGGATGCCGAAGTAATAGAGCACGGTGAAAAACGACGAGACGAAGATGATGGTCGGCAGCGCCGTGAAGGCGAAGATGAATCCGTTGTTCGGCCCGAGGGCTTTATTCATCGTGGCCCGATCGCTTAGTTTGCCGAACACAAACTCGGAGCCCACGTTTGTGAAGCCGAGAAATTTGGTAACGACCGAGGCCACGCCGTTGATCACTTCATAGCCTGGATTGACCCACTTCAGCGGTTCGCCGGATTCGTCCGTCGTCGTTTGCAGCGTAACGACATGCCGCAGATAGGTCGTCGTCGGCATATCGCTTGGTTTTGCGGGAATTGCGAACTTCAAAACTAAGAAGGCAAACACGAATTGAAGCCCGATGCCCCAAAGGATCGTTCGCACGCGCACGGCCCGAAGGTTCGCGGAGCAGGCGGCGATGACGGCGATGAAGCAACCGATGCCGAGCGCGGCCCGCAGGTGCCGGCCGAGCGATTCGTGAGCGACCGTCACGAAGGCGGCGACCGCGACGACGCCGGCCAAGAGCGCGAGCCGCCACGCGAGCGGAGTCGGCGGCAATGCGGAACCGGCGGGCACGCGCTCGGCCGGGTTCGACAAACTGGCGGCGGCGTCGGTCGGTGAGGTCACGCGATGAAGCTCCTGCTGGAAATACTCCGCGACGTTTCGACGCACCGAAGATTCTGGAGGCCGCCGCGCGTCGCCATTGTGAGCCCCGCGCATGGGGGCTGCAAGTTTTCGACGGGAAGGTTCGCTTGGTACCAGCGGTTGATGAGCGGGCGTAGTACGCACGACGTTTCGCTAAGACAGGCCGGCGTACGGCGGCGACGGGATAACCGTGAACCGCGACAGCGTGCCGCAGGGATCGAAAGAATAGCGAGAAAAATTCTTACGAAACCGCCGGATTTGCACGACATCCCTCGGTTTCGCGGCGGCACGGAACAGCGACTGCATAAGTAGCACGACGCGTCGCCGCGCTATGGCGACACCCCGTCTCGCCGCTTCGTCTCGCTGCTTCTCTCCGCCGCACTCGCGGCTCCGCCGTGTCGAGGTTCGCATGCCGTCGTCGCACCATCTTCCTTCGCCCTGCTCGGTGCGCAGGCGCGGAGGCTTTACGTTGCTGGAAGTGTTGATGGCCCTGACCATCACGCTGATCCTCATGGCGCTGGTCATGGAGATGTTCACCCAGGTGAACGACGGCATCGTCAACGCGCGGGCAGGCATGGACCTGCGCGACCAGCTGCGCAACGCCAAGCAGCGGCTCATCACCGACCTACAAGGCGTGACGGCCCCGACGATCCCGCCGCTCGACCCCTCGATGCAGCTCGGCTACTTCGAATACGTCGAAGGTCCGCGTGTGGCCAACTCGCAGTTTGCGGCCAACAGCGTCGGCGGCGACCGGGGCGAAAACCTCGGCGGCAATTGGTACGTGACGCGCGGCGGCAACAACAACAACGCCGTCAACTCGATGATCGGCGACAACGACGACATCTTGATGTTCACCACTTCGAGCACGAGCGATAAGTTCGTCGGCCGCGGGGGCGTGAAGTCGGGCGTGAACTTGAGCGTGAAGTCGCGCACGGCCGAAGTTGCGTGGTTTCTCCGCCGCCGCACGGAAGGGGAAGTTCGCAGTCGCCGGTCCGACAGTCGGCCGGAGTACTATTCATTGCACCGTCGGCAGTTTCTGGTATTACCCAACGGCGGCTACTGGGGGGCGCTGAAT
>JAEUIN010000301.1 GCA_016793115.1 Planctomycetaceae bacterium | reverse complement strand
GGTGGGTGCCCGTGGGGGCTGTACCTATTTTTTTCGGTTCCGCTGTATTGTAGGTGTGTCGCCGCCACGTTGCCCACCCCGGCTCGAACGACAAGACTTTCAGAGACCGAACGATGAGCACGTTTCCGCACTCCAACGCTTCGCTCGATCCTCGACCCGAGCTGCGCGCGGCGCATCGGCTGCAGATTCTCGCGCGCGACGAGCACGACGAGACGCCCGAGCTTGAGAGCGGCAAGCCGCATCTTTCGGCCGTGGATCTCTTCAAGAGCTACCACAAGGGCTCGATCGCGATTCCGGTGCTGCGCGGCGTCGACTTCGCCGTGCGGCAGGGAGAGTTCACGGCGATCGTCGGCTCGAGCGGCTCGGGCAAAAGTACGCTGCTGCACCTGCTCGGCACGCTCGATCAGCCGGACCGGGGCGAGGTGCGGCTGAACGACGAGCGGATCGACAACCTGCCGGCCCGCCGCCGCGATACGCTCCGCAACACGCAGTTCGGCTTAATTTTTCAGTTCTACCATCTGCTGCCGGAAATGTCGGCACTGGAAAACGTGCTGGCTCCGCGGATGATTTCCGACGGGGTGCTGAAATACTGGAGCCGCAAGCGCGAACATGAGGCCGAGGCCAAGCGTCTCTTGGAAGTCGTCGGCCTCGGCCATCGCATGCGCCACAAGCCGCGCGAGCTCTCCGGCGGCGAAATGCAACGTACGGCGATCGCGCGAGCCCTGATCACCGGGCCCAAGGTGCTCTTGGCCGACGAGCCGACCGGTAACCTCGATCGTGCGACGGGGCAAGAGATTCTGACGATTTTGCGCGAGCTGAATGAGCGGGAAAAGCTCACCGTCGTCATGGTCACGCACGACTTAGGCATTGCCGAACAGGCCGATCGAATCGTACGCTTAACCGAAGGTCGCGTCGAATGTTGACCGCGCAAAAGCCCGAACCCGAACCCGCTCGCCCCGCAGCCCAGGCCATGTCGCTTAAGATCTACATTTCCGGCAAGTACTACGACAAAGAAGACGCCAAGATCAGCGTCTACGACCACGGCCTGCTTTACGGCGACGGCATCTTCGAGGGCTTGCGCAGCTACGGCGGCAAGGTATTCCGCTTGCAGGAACATTTGGTGCGGCTCTATGAGTCGGCCAAGGCGATCTGGTTGACGATTCCGATTTCGCTTGAGGAGATGACCAAGGCGGTCAACGAGACGCTCAAGGTCAACAACCTGAGCGACGCTTACATCCGTCTCGTCGTCACGCGCGGTGCGGGGAGCTTGGGGCTCGATCCGAATCGGACGAGCGACCCGCAAGTGATCATCATTGCCGACAAAATTACGCTCTACCCTGCCGAGTTCTACGAGAAGGGGCTGAGCATCATCACGGCGAGCACGATTCGCAATCACCCGGCCGCGCTCTCGCCGCGAATCAAATCGCTCAACTACTTGAACAACATCCTCGCCAAAATCGAAGGTCTGCGGGCCGGCTGCATCGAAGCGTTGATGCTCAACAGCAAGGGGGAAGTCGCCGAGTGCACGGGCGACAACATCTTCCTCGTGCGCCGCAAGGAATTGCTGACGCCGCCGATCGACGCCGGGATTCTTGAAGGCGTGACGCGCGAAGCGGTGATCGAAGCGGCGCGCAAGGCGGGCATGACGGTGCGCGAGATCGCGCTGACGCGACACGACGTCTACGTGGCCGACGAAGTGTTTCTCACCGGCACGGCGGCGGAAGTGATCCCGGTCGTCAATATCGACAATCGCCAGATCGGCAACGGCGAGCCGGGCCCGGTCACACGCGACTTGATGCAACGCTTCAAGCACATGACGCGCGGCTGCTAAGCGATGCCGCATCGTGTCTCAGCGCCCGGCACTTGATGCCGGGGGCTCAAAACCGATCTTAGCGGCGCGGAGGACGTAGGCCTTGCGCCGTTTGCACACGGCGCGGGCCGATGGCCATGCCGAGCCAGCCGTCGCGGATGTCGACTTGCTGGACGTCGAGATCGGCGAACCGGGCGTCGGCCCGCAAATTCTCCGGCCAGAGCGGCAGCCGCACGTCGTCGGGGAAGACCTTGGCGAACACGGTCCGCAGCGCGATTTGCGAAGTCGTCGGCAGCTTATCGCCGCTCAGGTGAATCGTGCCGTCGCGAACGAAGCAGGTGCCTTCGTCGAGCACGGCCGTCTTGAATTCCGCCCGCACGACGAAGTTGCGCCAGCTCTTTCCGGCGCGCTTCAACTCTTGGATCGCCAGGCGCAGTTCGACGCGGCCCTCTTCGCAGCGAATCGTGATCGGGTCTTTGTCGGCGAAAGCGATTTCGATGTCGTCGGGAATCAGGGCCGGATCGACCGTGTCTGGCACGTAGAGTTCGTCGACCGCGAAGCGATAGAGTTCGGCGGCCGTGAACCGACGGCCTTGGAAACCGATGCGCTCGAGGATGTTGTTGACCGCCGATTGGTGGATCTGCAAGCTCGCGACGTTGTCGCTGTAGGCCCGCGGCCGCGGCGTGTGCGAAGCCAGTTGCTCTTCGCCGGCCACGCGCAGCCGCATGATCGCGCGGGCCTCGTTCGATTGCAGTTCGATCACTTCCGGGCTCAGGCCGAGCTTCGCCAACGGAGCCGCGATTTTCTGATCGAGATGCTCGTTCGCCGCTTGTAAGTGCTTGTTGAGCTCTTTGTCGAGGCCTGCTTCGACTTGGCGCGAGACTTTGTCGGCGGCTTCACGCTGCGCGGCGAAGCGTTTCTCGGCGGCCTTGTCGAGCGCGATCGACTCGACGATGCTCGACACGATCGGCATGTGTTCAAACTCGGTGCGAATGCCCTGCAGTCGCGAGCGGCTCAGCGTGGAAGCGGACGCCGGCAACACTTCGACCCCGCGCGGCGTCAGGCTGAAATCCTTGTGCGCCTTGAAGTTCGAATCGCTATGGTTGAACAGGCGCACCGGGCCGCTGAACGTTTGCGTTTGTGCATGAACGACGCCGTCGGCCAGCATCCGCATGGCGAGGCTGTCGTTGCTCGGCAAGAAGTGAATGCTGATGCCGGTCCGCGTCGTGCTCCACCCGTGCGTCGGCATGCCGAGCACGGTGTCGTTGACCGGCGCACTGCGGCGCAGCGGTTCGGGCAGCATGCGATTGACGAGATCGGACGACAGCGTGACGCGAAGATTCGCGTTGCGGTAGTGCGAAGTCAGCCAGACGGCGAGCTGCCGCTTTTGCAGATCGGTGGAGTAGTCGAGCATTTTGCATTGCTCGGCCAGGGCATGGGCGTCGCCCGGCAGTTGGCCGGCCTCGAATTGCTCGATGCTTGCCAGCAAGGCTTGCGAATCGACGTCGACGTCGGCCAAGGCTCGCAACTGCGAATCGAGATCGGCGAAGGCGCCCTGACGCAAGAAGGCGTTGTCGTCCGACGACTCCGAGGCGCGGCGGAGACGGTCGAGCACGGTTTTGGCCAAGGCCCGGCCGTCGCTTGGCGCGCCGTCGCGACGAGCCAAATCGCCGAGCGAATCGAGCATCAGGTAGTCGCGCCACTGTTGGCCGACGCCGCCGGCCGCGGCCGTTTCGCGTTCGAGTTCGACCAGACAAACCGCGAGATGGTCGGTTTTGCGTTGCGCCTGCGCGGACGCCGCCGCCTCGGGCTTCGGTAGTCCCGCCAGCGATTCCCAGACGTCGAGCCGGCGCTGTAAAGCGTGCCGCGTGAGCCGCACTTCCAAAGCGGTGTGCGGATCGAGCTTTTGCTCTTCAAGCAGCCGCGTATCGGCCAGGGCGGCCCGCAATTGCTTTAGGATGCCGGCTTGGTTCGCGGCGGCCACGTCGGGCGTGTGCGTGAGATTGTCGAGAAGTTGTTGGGTCCGTTGCGACCAACCACGGGTCTCGGGGTGTTGATCGAGCGCGGCGAGACGACCGTAAAGATCGACGGGGGCGGGCCACCACGACGGGGCGGCCTTCGCCGTGACCGTCGACTTCTTCGGCTCGGGAGTCGCGATCTTTTGCGGCGACGAAAGGCCGCCGGCCGGGTTGCGCAAGAACTTCGGATCGTCGCGACGCGCTACAAGCGGTGTGGCGACCGGTTGCTGCGCAGGTTTCGAGGCCGTGGCCGGAGCCGTAAGCTGCGGAGCGGTGAGTTGCGGAGCGGTGAGCTTCGGCGCCGACAGTTGCGGGACGACCGGCTTCACCGGGACGGCGGCGATCGACTTGCTGTGCGCCGGGGTCGGCGTCGGCGCTGCGGTCGGGGTCGGCACGGCGACCATCGTCGGCAGAGTCGGGAGCGTGGCGACTTGGGGAGCGGCCGGCTTGGCCGCGACGATCATGGTCGGAGCGCTGGGCGGAGCCGATTTCGTCGCGGTCGCGGTCGCGGCCGGCGGCGATTGGTGGCCGGCATGCAACAGGAAGCCGCTCGGCGACGGCCGATACTCGGGTACCGCCGCCGTGTCCGACTCCGCGGAATGTTGCGATTGCGGCGCGGATTGCGACGGCGCGGGCAATTGCGGCCGTTCTTCCGCCTTCGGTTGGCGGTCAAGCGTAGGCTGCGACGGCAAGGGCGACAACGTCGGCCCGCCGCTTCCGCCGCTCAGGACGGGGATGCCCGGGATCGTCGCCGAAGCTACGGCCGACGTCGATTCAGCGGGCTTCGCCGGTACCGAAAGGTTCGGTTGCGTGAGAACGGGATAGCCGGCCGGCGACATGGTCTGGGCCGGCGCGGCATATTGCGAAGTGACGCGCGGGAGCGTCTCCGCGGCGGCGACTTGCGCGGGCCGCGGGGCGGCGGCGGGAAACTTCGATTGGGCCAGGCCGGCGTAAGGCGACCCGGTTCGCGCCAGCATCCGCATCGGCTTTTCGAGGGCCGTGCGCTGCGCGTACTTTTCCCAGTGGCGAGGTGCCGTGAGACTCAGTGCGAAGAGAAACGCCAATAAGAGCAAAAAGGGCCAAATCGGCGTCGAGCGTGTGCGATATTCCATTTCCGAATCCGTCTGTCGACCGCGCAGCGTCGGTCGAGGGCCTCGGTCCGTCTAGCGTCCGTATCTGGTTGAATCGGCACGCCGGCGGTGATTTATCCATGTAACGCGGGAAATTGACCTAGGCGCAAATTACGGAACGTCCGGCTTTCACGGTCGTCTTAAGTGCTTTTCCATCAGCGTGTTAGTGGCGGTGACGTGATGCCGGCAGTCCTCGCAGAACCGCAACCCGCTCGCTAAGCCGCAGCCGAATAATCGTTAAAAGCCGGCTATCTTCCGGTGCGCCGAGTTCCGTCGCCGCGCCGCCGCGGGCCGGCCAGCGACAAAAAAAGCCTCGGCGACCGAAGTCGTCGAGGCTCTGAACGTCGATCCCGACTGATGCCGCCGAGGCGCGGCCCAATGGTGCTACTTCTTCGCCGCTTTCTTGCGCGCCGCCTTCTTCTTCGCCGGCTTCTTCACGGCGGCGACGACGTTTGCCACGGCTTTCTTGATTTTCGCGCGGCGCTTCTTACGACGCTGCGCCATGTTCTCCATCACTTGCTTCGCGGCGTCGGCCACTTTTTCCATGAGTCCGGTCTCTTTTTTAGCCGACTTCGCCGGCTTACTTTTCACCGCGGTCTTCTTCTTCGCCATGGCTGATTCTCTCCGTTAGATAGTTGCTGCCGATCCTTGATCGCATGCTATCGCAGAAGCTTAGGCGATGGGCATCGAGATTCGCAAGCGAATTCGCCCGGCGCGGCTCAAGTTCACGCCCTCTGCGGTCGGCGTGCGTCACGATTCTTCGTCGCCGCCCTCCTCGCCGCCGGCATCGGACGGAGGCGGCTCGTCGTTGCGCGACTCCTCGAACTTCTTCCAAGTGCGCACCAGCACGTCGAGTAGGGCCGGCACCTGCGGCGCCGACATGTAGACGCGCGCGACGACGACCGACTTGGGATACAAGTTGGCGATGAAATCGAAGCAAAACTCCGCCGGGGCGTGCCCGATCATCACGGCGTTGGCATAGGCTCCCCCCAGTTGATCGTCGGCGAGCTTCAACTGTTCGTAGAGTTCTTCGATGGAATCGGGCGGCGGATCGCCCCCCTGCGGCACGCGCGGCATCGGCATCCGCGGCATGTCGCCGAACGTCTGCTCGTAGAGTCGCAAGTTTTCTTGCAGCGCGGCGATGAACCGCGGCACGACGCTCATCGGCAAGATGACCCGCGCCGACACCTGATGCGGGTTCGCGAGCTTTAGGATGAAGTCGATCAGGAATTCATCCGGCCCTTGCAACACGATCGCGCCGGTGCTGAAAACGCCCTTGGCGACGCGCTCCGGCACTCGCGCGCTGACCGGCTGGAACTGAAACTGTTGATGCAGGTGTTCGCCGGCCGCGGGAGATTCGCCGGCGTCGTCCTCGTCGCCGTCGAGATCGTCGTCGTGGTCGTCGAATTCGTCGAAGTCGTCGCCTTCTTGGCTCATGTCGGTGCGTCCGTCCGCGGTTGTCGTTACGGCTGGCAACGCCTCGCCGCTCGTGTCATCATAGGCCTGCGGGCCGGGTTTTCCTATCCTTCCAACTGCCGCGCGAGTCGGAACGACCGTGAGCGAAACCACCGTGAATGGAACCGACGCCGCCCCGATCTTACGGCTGGAAGAGGTCGGCAAGACGTATCACATGGGCGAAGTCGCCGTCGAAGTGCTGCGCGACGTGACGCTCCGCATACACGATCGCCAAGTGCTCGCCATTCTCGGTCCCAGCGGTTCGGGGAAGAGCACGCTGCTGAACATCATCGGCGGCCTCGATTCCGCCTCGCACGGCCGCCTTTGGTATCGCGACCGTGAGATGACGAAGTTCAATGCCCGCGAATTGACGGCGTATCGGCGCGATGTCGTCGGCTTCGTCTTTCAGTTTTACAATCTCGTGCCGAACCTCACGGCCCGCGAAAACGTGATGGTCTCGACCGAGATCAGCCGCCGGCCGCTCGACGTCGATCAGGCTTTGGAACTAGTCGGCCTTTCGGATCGGGCCGAGCATTTTCCTTCGCAGATGTCGGGGGGCGAGCAACAGCGCGTGGCCATCGCCCGCGCATTGGCGAAGAACCCTGAGATTCTGTTGTGCGACGAGCCGACCGGCGCGTTGGATTTCGCCACGGGTAAACGCGTGCTGCGACTCTTGGTCGACGCCTGCCGCAACCTCGGCAAGACGGTGATCATTATCACCCACAATGCGGCGATCGCCGACGTCGCCGACCATGTGATCCGTTTGCGCTCCGGGGAAATCGTGGAAGCGCACGACAACCCGACCCCGGCGCCTCCCGAGGAGATCACCTGGTGAAGTCGCTCGACCGCAAGTTGCTGCGTGAACTGCGCAGCAGCACGTTCTTGTTGCTCGCGGTCGGCAGCATCATGGCGATCGGCGTTTCGGCGTACGTGGCGCTCGGCTCGGCGTACCGCAATCTGACGATCGCGCAGCGGCTCTACTATGCGCAGTGCCGGATGGCGGATTTCGCGGTCGACTTGAAAAAGGCTCCGCTGGCCGACGTCGCGGCGGTGGCCCAGTTGCCGGGAGTCGTCGAGATTCGGCCCCGGATTCAGTTCTTCGCCACGGTCGATCTTGAGCAGGTCGTCGAGCCGATCAACGGCATCGTCATCTCCATGCCCGATCGCCGAACGACGGTGCTCGACGACATCGTGCTGCAGCAAGGCGGCTACTTCACCGATCGCCGCGACAACGAGGTGGTTCTCAACGACGCCTTCGCGCGGGCTAATAACGTCTATCCCGGCCAATGGATCCATCTGCTGCTGAACAATCGGCGGCAAGAGCTGTTTGTCGTCGGCACCGCCATTTCCAGCGAGTTTACCTATCTCGTCGGGCCCGGCTCGCTGGTGCCCGATTCCAAGCGGCTCGGCGTGTTCTATATCAAGCAAACGTTCGCCGAGGAGGTGTTCGACTTCCAAGGGGCGTGCAATCAGGTGCTAGGTCGTCTGACGCCGCAACTCCGTGATCGACCGGAGGAAACGCTTCGCCGCGCCGAAATGCTGCTCGACTCTTACGGCGTGCTCAACACCGTGCCGCTCAAGGAGCAACCGTCGAATCGATTTCTTTCCAATGAAATCGTCGGGCTGCGAGCCTTCGGCGTGATCAACCCGGCGATTTTCCTGGCCGTGGCGGCACTGGTGCTCAACGTGCTCATGTCGCGGTTGGCCGAGCAACAGCGCGTCGTCGTCGGTACGCTCAAGGCGCTCGGCTATTCAAATGCCGCGGTGTTTCTTCATTTTCTCAAGTTCGGACTGACCGTCGGCGCGCTGTCGGGCCTCGGCGGTTGTTTGCTCGGCTATTGGCTCGCCGGGGGCATGACGGCGATGTACGACACGTTTTTTCAGTTTCCAAGCCTGGAGAATCGCTTCTATCCCGACATCGTCGTGCAGGGCTTCGTAATCGGCTTGGTGTGCGGCATGCTCGGTTCGTTCCACGGAGCCCGCGCCGTGCTCAAGCTCGAGCCGGCCGTGGCGATGCGGCCGAAACCGCCCGCGAGCGGCGGCGCAATCTTGCTCGAACGATGGCCGGCGCTGTGGAGCCGGTTCACGTTCCCGGCTCGCATGGCGTTGCGCAACGTGTTTCGCAGCCGCTTGCGGACCGCGGCGGGATTGTTCGCCGCGGCGATGGGAGCGACGCTCTCGGTCGATGCGCTGTTGCTGGCCTTCGAAACGAATTACATGGTCGATTTTCAGTTCGAACTCATTCAGCGCAGCGATATCGATCTGACGTTCAAAGACGAAAAGGGAATCGCCGCGTGGGACGAAGCGGCGCGGCTGCCCGGAGTCGACCGGGCCGAACCGCAGTTCGACGTCAGTTGCACATTCACCAACGGCTCGCATTCACGCAAAGGCGGCATCACGGGCGTCTTGCCCGACGCCCGGCTCATGATTCCCCGCGACACGGCGGGCCGGCCGCTCCGAATTCCCGCCCACGGCTTGTTGATGACGAAGAAGATGGCCGAGTTGCTGCATCTCAAACGGGGCGATCTCGTGACGATGCGGCCGACCAAAGGCTTGCGCGAGTCCAGGCAAGTGCCGGTCGCCGACATAGCCGACAGCTACATCGGCGTCGCCGTATACGCCGATATCCACTACCTCAGTCGGCTGATGAACGAGGAATTAGCGATCACCGGCGTGCAGTTGAAAGTTCGTCCCGAACCCGCCTTCCGCCGCGAGTTGTATCGCGAGATCAAGCAACTTCCGGCCGTGCAAGGCGTGAGCGCCCGGGCCGACATTATTCGCAGCGTCAACGAGACGCTCGTGCAGAATCAGCACGTGTTCATCGGCTTGCTCGTGATGTTCGCCGGCGTGATCTTCTTTGGAAGCGTACTGAATTCGTCGCTCGTGAGCTTGCAAGAACGACAGCGCGAGGTGGCGACGCTCCGCGTGCTCGGGTACGGCCCATGGCAGGTGGGCTTTCTGTTTTTGCGCGAGACGGCGCTGGTGAACGGCGTCGGCACGCTGCTTGGGTTGCCGCTGGGCTATTTGCTCAACTACGGCATCGTTTCCGCCTACGACACGGAGATGTTTCGCATTCCGCTTATCGACCCGACGGAAGTGTGGCTCATCGTGCTCGGCCTCGGGACGGCGTTCGGCCTCGCCGCCCATGCGGTCGTGCAGTGGAACATCTTCCGCATGGACTGGCTCGAGGCCTTGAAGACGCGCGAGTAGCAACGAATAAGTGCGGCGCCCGCTACTTCGTCGTCGCGTAATCGACGTGGTATTCGAATTCGCCGACGTCTTTTCCTTTTGTCACATAAGTGTTGCTGACGTCGCCGGGAGCAAGATTCATCTCGCCTAGCACTTCTTCCGTGGTGACGTCTTTATCTTTGATGCGAATCGTGAGCGACTTCGTGAATGCGAGTTTGGAAAGCGTCGCGGAATCCAGCGTGAGCGTCGCGCCGTTTTTCATGCTAAACGAGTTGTCCTTCGCCGTGCCGGCTTGTCCGTCGTCCGGCAGCGACACTAGTTCACCGTCGCGGACGAATTCGAGATAAACGTCGTCGGGCGTGGCTTCCGCCTTCTCGATGCATTTCACGACCAGTTTCTTCAACTCGGCGGCGTCGGACTGGGCGGCGAGCCCGAGGGCGACCGCGACGGCGATAAGGATGCGTTTCATGGCAATGGTTCCAGGTGATTGCGATGTGTCAGGCGGCGACTCCTCGATCATCGCCGGGAAGATGCAACTAACGCGCCGCCGCGGCCGGTCCGGCCGAAAATGCAGCCCGAACTGTGTTACAATGCGATGGTTTGCCGTCGGCCGCGGGACTACGTCGGAGGCACAAGGTAAGTCGTTCGGCGTCGTAGCTAAAACGTGTGAGACGTACGTCGACAACTTGTTGCGCAATCCGCGCGAGAATCGTCCGAAGTTGCGCGGACCGCGCGGCCTCGATCGCCCGCGAAAGTCGGCGTTAAAATTGGCACCGAGAACCGTACTATGAAATGGATCGCTTGGGCCGTCGTCGTCGTCCTCATTGCCGGCGGCATGCTCTACGCCGGGGCGTCGTCGGGCGTCGTCGTGCAGGGAACGCCGGTAAAACGCGAGGCGATTCGCGAATTCGTCGACGAACAGGCGCAGACTCGGCTTCCGCTCACTCATTTGATCACGATGCCGTTCAACGGCCGCGTGGAAGCCGTGAGCCTGAGTGAAGGAGCCGAGGTCGCCAAAGGCCAGCTGCTCGCTCAAGTCGTGCCGCTCGATTTGCAACTCAGCGTGCAGGAGGCGCAGGCGAACATCGCACGGCTGGACGCCTCGATCAAGGAAAGCGGCGACAAGTCGGTCGAGTCGACCGGACTGAAGCAAGCGATCGAATACGTGGCCAGCATGGAGGCGACGGTGCAAGCGGCCGAGGCTCGCGTCGAAGCCGGATTGGCGAAGCTCGACTACGCCAACAAAAATCTCAGCCGCATTCGCACGCTGCGCGAGACCGGCAGCGCGAGCGAAGATCAGCTCAATTCGGCCGAGGTGCAGCAAGTCGAAGCCGACGTCGATTATCGACAAGACCAGTTGGTGCTCAAGGCGCTGCAAAGCATGATGACGGCCACGGCGCTTTTGCCGACGATCGTGCGACAGTACATGGATCGTAAAGACCTGAGCGTCGCCGTTCTTGAGAACGAGAAAGCGCAGGCCGACGTCCGGCTGCGGCAGGAGCAACGCGACCGCGACCTTGGGCAAATGCTGAGTCCGATCGACGGCGTGGTGCTGGAGCGCTTGGAAACGAACGAGCGGGCGCTCACGGCCGGAACGGTGCTGCTTAAAATCGGTAATCTCAACGAACTGGAAGTCGAAGCCGATATCCTCAGCCAAGACGTCGTTCGGGTACGCGAGGGCCAAGCCGTCGAAATTTACGGTCCGGCCGTCGGGCCGCAGGGTGCGCGCGGCACAGTGGCGCGAATCTACCCGGCCGGCTTCACGAAGGTCAGTTCGCTCGGAGTCGAACAACAGCGCGTGAAAGTCGTCGTCGCGTTCGCCTCCGGAGAGCTCGCCCGGCTCCGCGCGGCGCAGGAGTTCGGAGTCGGCTATCGCGTGCGGGTGCGCATCTTCACCGCGGAGAAGTCCGACGCTCCGGTGGTGCCGCGGTCCGCTCTATTCCGCGGCCCGGATGGGAGTTGGCAGGTGTACGCGGTTCGCGACGGCAAGGCGAAGCTCGTCGGCGTAAACGTCGGATTGATGAACGATGAGCGCGTCGAGATCGCCGCCGGTCTGAGCGAAGGCGAGATCGTCGTTCTCGCGCCGGAGTCGACGCTGGTCGACGGCGCCCGCGTTCGCCCGACGGAGCAGCCGGCGCAGAACTAGTCGTATCGCTTCGGGAGACATCGCATGGACATCGCGAACCGCTCCGTATTGATTACCGGCGGCGCATCCGGCCTCGGGGCGGCCTGCGCTCGGATGGTCGTCGCCGACGGCGGCCGAGCCATTGTTTTCGATCGCGATGAAGCGGCGGGGCAATCTTTGGCCGGTGAGTTGGGCGCGGCGGCGAAGTTCCTGGCCGGCGACGTGACCGATGAATCTGCGCTGCGAGCGGCGATCGGTGCCGCGACTGCCGCGGCTCCGCTCGCCGGCGTCGTCTGCTGCGCGGGAATTGCTCCGGCCGCGAGGATCGTCGGCCGCGAGGGTCCGCACGACTTGGCACTTTTCGAAAAAGTTTTGCGGGTCAATGTCGTCGGCACATTCAACGCCTTGCGCCTGGCGGCGGCGGCGATATCGACGAACGCGCCGACGGCCGACGGCGAGCGCGGCGTGATTGTCTGCACGGCTTCGGTCGCGGCGTTCGACGGGCAGATCGGCCAAGCCGCCTACGCGGCGTCGAAAGGCGCCGTCGCGGCGATGACTCTGCCGGCGGCACGAGAACTCGCCAAGTTCGGCATTCGCGTCGTCTCAATCGCCCCCGGCATCTTCGAAACGCCGTTATTGGCGGCCATGCCGGCGGAGGTTCGCGAATCGTTGGCGGCACAAATACCCTTTCCGCCGCGATTCGGTAAGCCGGAGGAGTTTGCGGCGCTCGTTCGCCAAATCTTCGCTAATCCGATGCTTAACGGCGAAGTGATTCGGCTCGACGGGGCCGTTCGGATGGCTGCCAAGTAGGTCGAAGGGAAGTAGAATGTGAACTTCCTCGATTAACTCCCGTGAATCTCGGCGACGGCAGGCGGCATGCGCGAGCAGGTGGTGGTAACAGGTTTAGGCGTGGTGAGCCCGATCGGCATCGGGGTCGACGCGTTTTGGGCGTCGCTCGTCGACGGCAAGAGCGGCGTTCGTCCGCTGACGCTGTTCGACGCCTCGCTTTTGCCGGTGCGTTTCGGCGGCGAAGTGATCGATTTCGACGCGAAGAAGTACGTGCGGCCGCGGAAGAGCCTCAAGGTGATGTCGCGCGATATTCAACTCGCGTTCTCGGCCGCCGATCAGGCGCTGATTCAGGCGGGCATCCAGCCCGGCACAATCGATTCCGAACGCTTCGGCGTCGTCTTCGGCAGCGACTTGATTCAACCCGACCCGGAAGAGACGGCGATCGCCTATCGCAATTGCCTCACCGACGAGGGCTTCGACTTTTCGAAATGGGGGGATAAGTCGCAGACCGATATTTACCCTCTGTGGATGCTCAAGCACTTGCCGAACATGCCGGCGTGCCATATCGGCATCGCGTTCGACGCGCGCGGTCCGAACAATACGATCACGCTGGGCGAGGTTTCCGGCGCCGCGGCGGCGGCCGAGGCCGTGCGCGTCATCGAGCGCGGGCAGGCCGACGTGATGCTCACCGGGGGGACCGGAACGCGCGTGAAGCCGACTTCGATGGTGCGCAACTGTGCCGGCGAAGCTTCTCACCGCAACGATGAGCCGCAGCGCGCCGCGCGGCCGTTCGACGCCGAGCGCGACGGCGAAGTGTTCGGCGAAGGCGCCGCGGCGTTGGTGCTGGAGTCGCGGCGCGAGGCGCGCCGGAGGGGCGCCGCGATCTTGGCAGGCTGCGCCGGGATCGGCAATGCGTTCGGTCGGCGCGACGAAGGGGGCGTCGGTGAGCAAGCGATCGTCGCGTCGATCGCCGCGGCGCTCAAACAGGCCGGGCTGACCGCGGGCGATATCGGCTTTGTTTGCGCGTTCGGTCGTGGAACCAAGGTGGACGACGTCGTCGAAGCGCATGCGATCCATGCGGCGCTGGGCGACGTGCCGGTCACGGTCCCTAAGAGCTTCTTCGGCAACGTCGGCTCCGGCGGCGCCGCGGTCGACATGGTCGCCGCCGTGCTCGGATTGCGCGCCTCGCAAATCCCGCCGACCTTGAACTACGAGCATCCCGATCCGGCGTGTCCGGTCAGCGTCGTCGCTCAGGCGACGACTTGCGACAAACCTGCCGCGCTGGTGTTGAGCCAAACGCCGATGGGACAAGCGACGGCCGTGTGTTTGCTGCGCCCGACGGCCGAGACGGTTGCGGCCGACTGAAATTCGCGAGGGTCTGAATGATGATTCCGATGCTATTCTCCGTGAGCTATGCGGGCTATTGGGGCCAGCATCGGCTGGGCGTCGTCGAATTCATTCGCAAGGCGGCGCAGCTCGGTTACCCTTCGGTCGAGATCGGCGCGAAGCGGCCGCATCTGTCGCCGCTCGATTATCGCTCCGAGGAATCGCTGGCGATGATTCGCGAAGCCGCGCAGGCCGCGAAGATCGACATCGCTACGATCGCCGCCTACACCGACTTCACCGTCGGGCATAAATCTCCCGAAGTGCCGCTGGTCGAAATGCAGGTGGCCTACGTACGCGAGGCGGCGCGTATGGCGCAGGCGCTCGGGGCCAAGATCGTACGCGTGTTCAGCGGCTATTACACGGAGCCACAGGCTTACCAGGCCGACTGGAACAAATGCGTCGGCGCTCTGCGAGAGTGC
Source organism: Planctomycetaceae bacterium (assembly GCA_016793115.1). Classification (GTDB taxonomy): domain Bacteria; phylum Planctomycetota; class Planctomycetia; order Pirellulales; family PNKZ01; genus PNKZ01. The sequence continues at coordinate 50,521 of JAEUIN010000301.1, read as the reverse complement.
GCCGATGCCGCGGCCGAATTCGGCGTGACCGTGGGGTTGCAGAACCACCACGACGTCGGCGTCGCCGTCGATGCCTATTTGGAATTGCTCGACGAAATCGATCGGCCCAACTTGAAGGCGATGTTCGACCCCTGGTCGATTGCGCTGCACGGCGCTAACTTATATGAGTCGGCCAAGCGGCTTGCGCCCCGGATGGTGCAAACGACGTTGGCCGACTACGTGCGACTGGAGCGATACTCCTACCAACAGCACTTGGTGAATTATCAAAAGCTCGAGCCGGCCGCCGTGAGGGCCGTCCCGCTCGGCGAAGGATTCATCGATCTTCCGGCGTTTTTCGCCGGGCTGAAAGAAGGAGGCTTTCACGGTTACGTCGCGTATGAAATGTGTTCGCCGCTTCGCGGCGGCGGCGGCGAAGCCAACCTCGACGCCGCGGCGAAGAAAAGTCTGGAAGCGATTCGAAGACTTGGTTGCTAGTTGTCGGTGTCGCCGCCCTTCGAACGCGGCAACGAAAAACTGAAAACCGGAAACCAAGATCCCCGTCCCCTTTCCCACCTTGAGGAGCCTGCCCGATGATTCGTCGTTTTGCCTTGTTCGCGTTCGCCGCTTTGTGCGGCGTCGCCGCCGCTTATGGAGCCGATAACGTGCCTGCCGCTCTCGATTTCGAAATGAAGACGCTCTCCGGTCAGAGCGTGAAACTGGCCGACAAGTACCAGGGCAAAGTCGTACTGTTGGTCAACGTGGCCAGCGAGTGCGGACTCACGCCGCAATACGAGCAACTCCAAGAACTACACAAGAAGTACGCCGCTCAGGGACTATCGATCGTCGGCGTGCCGGCCAATGAGTTCGGCAAGCAAGAGCCCGGAACGAACGAAGAGATCGCGACGTTCTGCAAATCGAACTACGGCGTCGAGTTCGACATGCTGAGCAAGGTCGTCGTCAAAGGCGACGACATTTGCCCGCTCTACGACTATCTGACGAACAAGTCGAAGTTTCCGGGCCCGATCGGCTGGAACTTCGAAAAGTTTCTGATCGGTCGCAACGGCGACGTCGTCGCCCGGTTCGCGCCGCGCGTGAAGCCGGACGCTCCGGAAGTGGTGTCGGCGATCGAAGCCGAACTCGCGAAGAAGTAACCAAACGGCTCTCATGGCCGGCCGGCGTGAAGTTCGAGCGAAGGCGTAAAACGCCGGAGGGAACCGTACCGCTTGATGTTTCGACCGCTCCCCCGCCATGCGCTCGCCGCAGTCATGCTGTCGCTTTTCGCAGCGTCGCTTCATGCGGCCGACGAGCTGCGCGGCGAACGCTTTCTCGACAACGGCGTCATTCGGCTCGGGGTCGACCTCGATCGCGGCGGCGTGATCAGCTACCTCTCGCTCTCCGGTCGCGACGAAAACGTCGTCAACAATTACGACCTCGGGCGACAGATTCAAATGTCGTTCTATTCAGGCCCGATCCCCTTCACGGTCGGCGAGAAAAAGCCGCAGCCGCACTGGGCGCACATCGGTTGGAACCCGATTCAAACCGGCGACGACTACCGTCACGGGTCGAAGATCCTTGATTTCAAGCTCGATCCGGCGAAACACGAACTCTACGTGCGTTGCATCCCAATGCAGTGGCCGCTCGACAGTGAGCCGGCCGAATGCGAGTTCGAATCATGGTTGCGTCTGGAAGGAGCGACCGTCGAAGCGCGGGCTCGGATGGTGAATCGACGCGGCGACAAGACGCAGTACGCGGCCCGCTATCAGGAGTTGCCCGCCGTTTATGTGAACGGGCCGTACTACCGACACTTCACGTACTCGGGCTCGCGACCGTTTACCGGCGGCGAACTGACGTTGTTCGATACGACCAAAGGGCGCGGTTTTCCTTGGAAGCACACGACGGCGACTGAAAACTGGTGTGCGTTGGTGAACGACGACGACTTCGGACTCGGCGTCTATCACCCGGGATGCTACGAGTTCTCCGGCGGCTTCGCCGGAAAGACCGGCTCCGGCGGCACGAAAGACGCGCCGACCGGTTACATCGCGCCGGTACAAATTGAAGTGATCGACCACAACATCGACTACGAGTATCGCTACACGCTGATTCTGGGAATGCTTCCGGCGATTCGCGACTATGTCGTCGCGCAACATCGGAAGAGCGCACAAGCCGCAAAGCCGCGTGTGCCCGATTATCGCTTCCTTCGCGATCGGCAACATTGGCGCTTCGCCAACTGTCGCGACTCCGGCTGGCCGATTCGCGGCGGACTCAACGTGACTTGCGACGCGCCCGACCCGCACTTGACCGGCCCGCGCGATTTCTGGCTCGCCGAAGATGCGCCGAAGATTTACGTCACCGCAGCTTATTCCAATGGTGCGGCGCACAAGGCCCGGCTCTATTGGCACCGCTTCGGCGAGGCCGGCTTTGCGGAGAAGAATCTGATCGACTTCCAGGTGTCGGGCGACGACCAGTTTCGCACTTATGAAGTCGACCTTGCAAAGCACGCGAACTACCGGGGGCCGATCATCGGATTGCGATTTGATCCTGTGGAAGGCGACAGCGGATCGGCGAATTCGGTGAGAATTAAGTCGATTAGCGGGTATGCCCGTTGACCGCGTGGGCCTCGCTGCGCTCGCCCCACCTTACTTCTTGCCGATGCAGTACAAGACGTTCGTCGAGCGAAGGTAAATCCGGCCGTCGCATGGAGTGGGCGACGCCCGGAAGATCTCTTCTTCGCTCGCCGCGAGTGGGTTTTCGGCGACGACGTCGAGCTTATTGCCGGGGCGAATCACGTACGTCACGCCGTCTTCGCTCGTCACGTAGATCAATCCGCCGGCGGCGATCGGCGAACCGCTGAACTTTCCGGTCAGGCGCTCCTTCCAGATCGCGCGGCCGTCGGTTGCGTCGTAGCAGGTGGCGATGCCGCTCATGCTGATTACGAAAACGTATTTGCCGACGACGATCGGCGACGGGCAATCGCGGCCGTCTTTGCGCGGCGTGTGCCAAGCCATGTGCGTCGCGGTCACGTCGCCGCTGCCGCCGGGCTTCACGGCGTAAAAGTCGCCCGAGAGTCCATTGACGACGCAGAGCACATCGCCGGCCGGCGTCACGGTCGGTTCGCCGCGGCCGTTGAACCCTTTGCAAAACCAGAGGTCTTGGCCGCTCTTCGGGTCGTAGGCTTGCACCCCTTCGTGGCCGTTGACGACGAGCTCGCGATGATCGCCGACCGCAACGACGATCGGCGTGCTCCACCCACGATGGTCACGACGTTTGGTCTTCCAGACCGTCTCGCCGGTTCGCTTGTTGAGCCCTGTGATGTAGGCGTCGACGTCGGCGTCGCAGTTTTGAATGACCAAGTCATCGACGATGACCGGGCAGGCCGAGACGCCCCACGGGCTTTCAAACTTGCCGAGGTCGCGCGACCAGAGCGGTGTGCCGTCGACGGAGTACGCATGGATGCCGCCGCGTCCGAAGAACGCGACGACGATCTCCCCGTCGGTGGCGCACGACGGCGAGGCCCAGCCGTTCATGATGTGCACCTTCTCCGGCTCCCCTTTCCAAGCCGAGCGCTGCCAAAGAATCTTGCCGCTCTTGCGATCGACGGCGAACACGATTCGCTCGCGGCCTTGATCCAGGGCCGCGGTCAGAAAGATCCGATCGCCCCAAATAATCGGCGACGATTGACCGGAACCGGGCAGCGGCGTCTTCCAGGCGACGTCGGAATCGGTCCATTTCACCGGCAAGCCGGTTTCGGCCGTGTGGCCGTTTTCCATCGGCCCCCGCCAGCGAGGCCAAACGCTTGCCGGCAGCGACGGCGAAGCCGGGAGGACCGCCAGGAGTGCGACGAGGAACGACGAAAAACAAGCGGCCGTGGCCATGGCGGGGCGTCCAAGGAAGGAAGGGGGCGAAGGAGCGGGTGCGGCCAAATATCCGCAGTTTCGACGCCGAACACAACGTTTTTATTCGCCCGGCCCTCACGCCGCGGTGCGGCGTCGCGATGCCGCAGCCTCAAGTGAGAGGCCGATTCCGCCGAATGGACTTCCACCGGGCCGGTAAGGCTTTATAATGACGGGCTTTCGTATTCCCCGGTCGTATTGTTCAGTTTCTTCCCCGTCGCCGCGTGCGAACCGGGAACTTGGATTGGTGATGCTATGCCGAAGATGAAGACCCACAAGGGCACGAAGAAGCGGTTCCGTTTGTCGGCGACCGGCAAGGCCATGCACCGCAGCGCGGGCACGAGCCACTTGGCGAGCCGGATGTCGTCGAAGCGGAAGCGCAAGCTGCGCGGCACGTCGGCGACGACGAAGAGCGAATCGAAGCGCGTCGCTCGTTTGCTGTGCGGGAACAGCTACTAGAGCAGGCGCTAGGCGTCGGGCGCTGGTGGCTAGTTTGGGGAGGGCGAACTTCGCCCGTTCCCGTCGTGAGCGAAAGCTTACGACAGACATGCAGGTCGGGCTGGTAAAAACGCCGCCGAATTGCTCGGCGGGGCCTTGGGCTTGCCAACAAAGAAGGAAGGTTTGTCATGCGTTCCATGAAGGGTGCCGCTCGCACCCAAGCGAAGAAGCGTCTTCGCAAGAAGGTCAAGGGTTTCGTCGGCGGTCGTCGCAAGATGTATCGCACGGCCAAGGAAACTTTGATCAAGGCCGGCGTCTATGCGTTCCGCGATCGCAAGACGAAGCGCCGCAATCTCCGCTCGCTCTGGATCATCCGCTTGAACGCCGCTTGCCGCGAGCGCGGACTCCGCTACAGCCAATTCATCGCCGGCCTCGTGAAGGCGAAGATCGAGCTTGATCGTAAGACGCTTTCGGAAATGGCGATTCACGACCCCGCCGCGTTCGACGCGGTGTTCGCGCTCGTTAAGGGTGCGTTGGGCTAGTCGCTGAAGTTCGGAGATCGAAGACCGGAGACCGCAGCGAACCAAGTTCGCCGGCTCCGGTCTCTCTACTCCGGCCTCAAGTCTTAAGTCTCCAGTTTCGCCATGTCTCTCGCATCGTTCCTCGCCGAGCTCGATGCGCTGGCCGCGGAGGCCGTGAAAGCCTTCGCGGCGGCGATGGACGCCGCTGCGCTGGAAGCGGCCCGCGTCGAGTATCTGGGGGCGAAAAGCGGCAAACTTAAAGACGCCCAAAAGGGTCTCGGCACGGTCGGCAAAGACGACAAGCCGGCCGCCGGCAAGAAGTTCAACGAGGTGAAGCAGGCCGTCGAAGCCGCCTTCGCCGCGGCTCAAGAGCGGGCCGGCTCCGGCGACGCCGCGGTTTCCTCCGGGCCGCCGTTCGATCCCTCACAGCCCGGCGCGCGGCCGCGGCTCGGTCATTTGCACCCGTTGACGCAAACGATCGACGAGCTCAAAGACATCATGGGGCGACTCGGTTTCTCCGTGGCGCAGGGTCCGGAAATCGAAGACGAGCGGCACAATTTCGAAGCGCTCAACATTCCGCAGGCGCATCCGGCCCGCGATCCGCTGGAGAACTTTTATCTGGCCACGGCCGAAAAGCTCGGCGCGGGGCCGATGTTGCTGCGCAGCCAGACGAGCACGGTGCAGATTCGCGTGATGGAAGCGCAGCGCCCGCCGGTGCGCATCATTTCGCTCGGCCGCGTTTATCGCCCCGACACGGCCGATGCGACGCATTACCCGATGTTTCATCAGATCGAGGGGCTGCTCGTCGACAAGCATGTGACGATGGCCGATCTGAAGAGCACGCTGCGGCTGTTCGCCAAGAGCTACTTCGGAGGCGAAGTGCACATTCGTTTTCGACCGTCGTTCTTTCCGTTCACGGAGCCGAGCGTCGAGGTCGACATGCAGTGGCACGACCGCTGGATCGAGATGGGCGGCGCCGGCATGGTCGACCCCAACGTGCTCCGAGCCGTCGGCTACGATCCCGACGAGGTCAGCGGGTTTGCGTTCGGCCTGGGCGTCGAACGCGTTTGTGCGCGACGTCATCATGTGACCGATATCCGCGAGTTCTATCGCAACGACGTGCGGTTCCTCGAACAGTTCTAGGGAAAAGTCAAAAGTTAGAAGGCAAAATGCAAAAGTGAACAACTTGCAATTCGCCGTTTTGCGTGTTGACTTTTAACTTCTGACTTTACGCCCATGCTCATCTCCTATGAATGGTTGAAGTCGCTCGTTCCGCTCGGCAATCTGAGCGTCGATGAGTTTGCGCGCCGCATGATGATGGCGGGCTTCAACCATGAGAGCACGACTCCGGCCGGCGACGACTACTGCGTCGACTTGGAAATCACGAGCAACAGGCCCGACTGTTTGGGACATATCGGACTGGCGCGCGAAGCCGCGGTGATTTTCGGTTCGACGCTGAAGCCGCCTGCCGCCGCGCCCGTGGAATCGGCGGCGAAAGTCGGCGAGTCGACGAGCGTGGCGGTCGAATGCCCGCAGTTGTGCCCTCGCTATACGGCCCGCGTGATTCGCGGAGTGAAAGTCGGTCCGAGCCCGGCGTGGCTGCAAAAGCGGCTCGCGGCGATCGGCCAGCCGACGATCAACAACGTGGTCGACATCACGAACTACGTGCTGATGGAAACCGGTCAGCCGTTGCACGCCTTCGATTTGGCGAAGCTCAGCGGACGGAAGATAATCGTGCGCGAGGCGAAGGCCGGCGAAAAGTTTGAAGCGATCAACCACAAGACCTACACGCTCGAGCCCGGCATGTGCGTGATCGCCGACGCGGAGCGACCGGTCGCGCTGGGTGGCGTAATGGGCGGAGCCGACTCGGAAGTTTTCGACGCCACGACGGAAGTGCTCATTGAAAGCGCGGCCTTCGATCCGCTCTCGATTCGCACCACGGCCCGCAAGTTGGCGTTGCGGAGCGATTCGTCGTATCGGTTTGAGCGGGGCGTCGACGTCGAGAACGCCGATTGGGTGAGTCGACGTTGTTGCGAATTGATTTTGGAGATTTGCGGCGGCGAATTGATGAGCGGCGCGATCGACGTCGCCGCGCCGCGAAAGCCGCGTGAGCCGATCACGTTGCGAGCGGCGCAAATTCAGCGAATCGTCGGCATCGAGATTCCCGCCGATGAAGTGCGACGAATCATCTTGGCGCTCGGACTCAAGGAAGCGGCGGCCCAGTCGTATGCCCCTCCCTCGTGGCGGCGCGATCTGGAACGCGAGATCGATCTGATCGAGGAAGTCGCGCGTATCTACGGCTACGACAAGATTCCGGAAGACGTCGGCGTGCCGATGGCGCCTTCCGCGCGGACGGACGAAGATCGAGTGCTTGCTAAAGTGCGGCAGGTGCTCACGGCTTGCGGCTTCGATGAAGCGCTGACGATCAGCGTCGTCGACGACCAGCTTTCGCAATCGTTCAGCCCCTGGAGCGACGCAGCTCCGCTGGCGCTGCAGATGCCGATTCTGGAGCGGGCCGATAAGCTGCGCCGCAGTCTCGTGCCGAGCTTGCTCAAGGCCCGTCGCGACAACGAAGCGGTCGGGAATCGCACGATTGAGTTGTTCGAAACGGCGAAGGTCTATCTGCCGCGCGCGGGACAACTGCCGCAGGAAGAATTGATGCTCGGCCTCACGGCGGGAGGCGACGGCGCGGACTCTTTCTTCCGCGTCAAGGGAACGCTCGAAGCGGTCTTGGCGGCGCTCGATCCGACGGCGCGGCTTGAAGTGCGGCCGACCAAGCAGGAACTGCTCGCCGCAGGACGCGGCGTCGAGCTGTTGCTGAACGGAGAAACAATCGGCGTGCTTGGAGAGGTCGCCGCCGCCGCTCTCAAGAAGTTTGAGCTGCGCGGCAAATCGATCGTCGCCGAATTGAAACTTGGGGCGCTCGTCAAAGCGGCGGTGCTCGTGCCGCAGTACGCGCCGCTTCCCGCCTACCCTTCGATCGAACGGGACATCAATCTCGTCGTCGACGAGACGGTGCGCTGGAGCGATTTGGCCTCGGCCGTGCAAACGTGCGGGGCCGGACTCGTCGAATCGTTCGCTTTGAAAGGCGAGCCGTTCCGCGACGAAAAGAAACTCGGCGCAGGTAAGAAGAGCCTGCTCGTCACGCTGACGCTGCGTTCGGCCGAGCGGACGCTCACGAACGCCGAAGCCGACGATTTGCGGGCTCGCATCGTCGACGAGTGTGCCAAGAAGTTCGGCGCGACGTTGCGAGCCTAGTTCAGCGTTTGCCGTTCGTCTGCTTGCCGGGAGACGATTTTCCGGGCGTTAGCGGCAAGGCCGCGGCCAATTCGTCGAGAGCGTGCTCGACGTCGGCCCGTTGCGAGTCGTTGAGCGGCCGATTACCGAACCGCACGCGATAGTAGTGGTCGACGATCCGGCGCGGCAACGGTGCCGCCCCGCGAGTATGCGGCAATTCGGCCAATTCACCACCTGCGGCTAAGGCGAACTCACGTTGCGTTTGATCGGCGGTTCGCGTGAGCGAGACCCGGGCCAAAACGCCCTCCAGTCGCCGATAGAACTCCTCCACCGGCGGTCGCGGACGTCGGGCCGTCGGTGCACCGCGAGCGTCGTTCGTGGAGCGTCGCGAAGGAAGGCGGGCGCAAATCTTCGGCCAAATCCAGACGACCAGTCCCGCGACGCCCGCGACGAGAAGGACTGCGCTCAGCGTTCGGAGCGGGGTTAGTTTCGCTTTCAGCCGTGCCCAAACGATCTCCCAATGATCGACGTCGGTCAGGGATTTCGTCGTCTCGGCCATGGCGGTCATGACCGGCTCGTAAATCGACTCTTCCTGCCGCATCGAGTCCATGCCGACGACGTAGTTGTTCCAGAGAAACTTCACGTAGTCGATCGTTTGCTGAATCTGCAACCAGGTTGAGCTATAATCGGCGGCCGCATCGATTCCCGCGGCCGGCGTCGCGTCGAGCTGCAGCCAAGCGCCGTTCTCGGCGGCCAAAGGAATCAGGCCGGGCGTGTCTTGAAGTCGTTCGAGCGGTACTCTGCCCGGAGGAAGATAAGCCTCGACCCAGGAATGGGCATGGAGTTGTTGGAATTCGTAGAACCCGCCGACGACGTTGTATTGTCCGCCGCGGAATCCGATGACGACGCGAGACGGAATTCCCACGCTGCGCAGCATCATCGCCAGCGCTCCGGCGAAAAACTCGCAGTGGCCTTCGGGACGCTCGGTGATGAAGTGTTCGAGCGGGTCGATCGTGGGGGGACGTTCGCCGCTTTCCAGGGAATACTTGAAGCGGCCCGAGTCGCGGAGATAGGCCTCGATGCGCTTCGCCCGTTGAAACGGATCGGTCGCGGGGACGCCGGCGACGACATCCGTCGCCGTTTGCCGAAGCTGGGCCAGCGGATTCGATTCACCGGCTCGACCGATACGGGGGAAGCTCAAGTATCGGTCGCGGTCGCCCCCTTCGACGACGTATTCGGCGGGCAAAAGGTCGTTCTGTTTGTGTCGCTGAAACCCGGGAGTCAGCACTTCGTAGTCGAAGCGGCGCAGTTTGAGGGCTTCGTTGCGCATGATCTGCCCGTTGGCCGGATGATGGAAAATGGCCCGTGATTGAAGCGGCCGATCCGTGTAAACCGGGAAACAGGCAAACAAGTTCGGCCTCGACAGCGGCTCGATCGTGACCTGCTGACGCAGTAAGCCTTCTTGGCTGGAGAGCGCCGTCACCGACGGCAGCCCCGACTGCATCCGTTGAAAATTCGTGAATGTGCGCCACTTGCCCTCTTCGTACAGCCAAGAGCCGGCTCCGCGCATATAAATGTCGCCGTCGATCTGCCGCGGCGCACCGGTCTTGTAGTCGAAGAACCGGACCTGCATGACGACTTCCGGGTCTTGAAAGACGTCGCCGGAGCGCGTCAGGTTGATCTCCGGCGAAAAACCCACCGTGCGCGGATCGACGATCCCGGCCGGCACCCAATTTGTTTGCCCGATTCGCGGCATTGCGACGAAGAAAAACGCCGACAGGGCCAACGTGCCGAGACCGATTCCATAGAGGCGACGCGATAAATCCGTGCGGGCATGCAAATCGACCGAATTCGAGCCGCGACCCTGCGGCAAACGTGAAGCGAACTTGAGTTGCTCGCGGTAGAGATAAAAGTATCCCATGAAGTACAGCGTCAACATGAGGTAAACGACCAGCAACAGCCCGAACATGACGCCGGTGTGCAAAGCGGCGGCGACGGCCGTTTGCAGAAAGCTGATGACGACCAACAACCAATAGGTGCGGACGTTCTTTGTTTTGAATTGCAAAATGAATTGCAAGTGGGCCATCAAGTCGGCCATTACCAAGATCCGCAATTCACTCGCCACGTTGCGGGCCTGTACGAAGGCATAGGCCAAAACTACCAGCGAAGCCACATTGGCCTGCCAATTATTCAGCACGAACCAGCGTCGCTTGTCGCACAGGATCGTCGAGCCGATCGCCACGACGACGGCCATCGCCGCCAATCCGTAATGCTCTTCGCCGACGCCGAGCATGACGGAGCTTATGCCGCACGCGGCCGCGCAAAAAATGCTCGTCGAGCGCTCGATGTTGATTTCACGGCTCATCGCGATTCGGCAATTTGAAATAGTTGATTCCAGTGAAGGTCGTCCGGACTAAGGCAGGCCATGCGGTTAGCCCAGGTGCGCAACTCCGGACGTTTGACGACGTCGGCCAAGCGGCCTGACGAAGCGAGGTCGTTGCTCCGCAGACCGACGACTAAAGCGTTGCCGTTGCCGTGCAATTGCCCGAAGGTGCTTTCCAACACGGCCGGGAGGCGGTCGTCGCGCGTCGGCTCGGCGGCCGCGAGAGCCTGCAGGCTCTCTTGCAGCAACTGCGGCGATGAGGAGCCTCGCAGCGTACTTTGCTGCTTGCCGACGATTTGCAACAGCAAGTCGCGCCCCGGCTCACGGCAGATTTCGGCCGCCAAGGTCGCCGCGAAGCTGATCACCAACTCCAGTCGTCGCCGCTCTTCGGGCGTTGACGATTCCGGCAACCAGAGGTCGACGATCAGGACGACGAGCAGTCGCTGCTTGCGCTCGTACTGTCGAACCGTCAACGTTTGTCTGCGCGCCGAGGTTCGCCAGTGAATGCGGTTCCGAGAATCCCCCGATCGAAACTCGCGGAGCCCGTAGAAGTCGCCTTCTTGGGTTCCGTCGCGACGTCGCGAGCTCCGCGCCGTTTCTTCATCGGCCCGCCATAACCGTTGCCACAGCGGCGCAAGCTTACCGAGGCGGGGCAGCACCTGGAGTTTCTGCGGTTTGTCGAGCCGCAGCATAGTGCGCAACAAGCCGAGCGGAAAACGGGTCGAAATCTTCAGCGGTTGGAAATCGTAGATTCCGCGAGCCGGCAGCGTGAGTTGATATGACCCGCGTTGGGAACCGCCCGCCGGAACGTAGGGAAAGTACGCTTCCGCGGTGAACGGTTTCCGATTTTCGCCGCGTTTACGGATTTCCTCGGCGACGGTGACGGCGAAACTGCCGCCTCGCGTTTTGCCGTTTTTCACTTCGAGCTCAACCTTGAACGGCTCGTCGGCGAACACCGCGGGCGGGAGTTTGCGAGCGACGTCGAGTTGTTTGAGCGTGCGGCGGACCAATCGCCAAGACAGCAAGAGCGGGCCCGCCAGCACGCCGTAGAGCAACATCAAGAGATTGATTTGCCGAATCACGGCGGCCGTAAGGATGATGCCCATCACGACGAGGTAGGCCACCCCTTCGCGCGTGATCGTCATGTGGTGCAAGCGACGCATCCGGCTTGTCTCCGCTAGGCAAGCTTTGAGCTGGCCGGCTACTGGGGCACCGCGACTTCGCCGAGCAAACGTTGCACGATGTTTTCCACGTGGTCGCGACTATTTCCGGTCAAGAATCCTTTGGCGATCACGCGATGTCCGAGCACCGGCACCGCCAAGCGTTTGATGTCATCGGGAATGACGAAGTCGCGACCTTCGATAAACGCCAGCGATTGGGCGGCGCGATACAATGCCAACGTACCGCGCGTGCTGACGCCGACGTGAAGATCGTCGCTGCGACGCGTCGCATCGACCAGATCGAGCAAGTATTCATGAATGGAGTCGTCGACCGTGACGCTGCGCACGGCTTCCTGCATATCCACGACCTGTTGCGTGCTGATGACGGAACGGAGTTCTTCCACGGGTTCGCCGCGACGATGGCTGGTCAACACCCGGAGTTCGTCCTCGCGGTCGGGATAGCCGACGCTGGTCCGCAACAGGAAGCGATCGAGTTGGCTTTCCGGCAGCGGATAGGTTCCTTCGAATTCAAACGGGTTTTGGGTGGCGATCACCAAAAACGGCTTCGGCAGCGGATAGGTGTGCCCGTCGGCCGACACCTGATTGTCGCTCATCGCCTCCAACAGCGCGCTTTGAGTGCGCGGCGTCGTACGATTGATTTCGTCGGCCAACACGATATTGGCGAAGATCGGCCCCTGGCTGTAGAAGAATTCGTTCGTTTTGCCGTTAAAGACGCTGCTGCCGACGATATCGCTCGGCAGCAGGTCCGGGGTGAATTGGATGCGGCAGAATTTGGCGTCGACGCTCTTAGCCAGGGCCTTGCCGATGAGCGTCTTGCCGACGCCGGGCACGTCTTCCAGCAAGATATGTTCGCCGGCAAGGAGCGCTACGATGCAGAGTCGAACGACGTCGCGTTTGCCTAGCACCACGCGAGCCATATTGTCTTCAAGCGTGGCGACCGTCTGATGGAGTTCCGGCGACATCCTCTACCTATGGAGTGTTTGCACTGGGAGGCTGCGGACACCGACCGAGTTGGGGCGACGCCGCACCCTGCAAAACGGGCACAGCCTGCCGTCGGACGCGAGCGAGTCGGCCGTCGTTCCAGCGCGGGTTTCTGCCCCTAAGAGAGCCGACTCTTAGTTTACCGGATTGCGACATCGTGACAATTAACCGGTTTGCCGTTCTTGCGGACTGGCCCGGGCGATCGGGACGTATACACTGAGGGGGAGTCTCCCTTCTTCCTCGATTCCGAGTTGTCCGACATGTCGTCGGTTGCCGGCCGCGATTCTTCGGCCGATCGCTTAGATCTGGGCGATTCATTCGCCGCCGGCCGCCCAGGTCGTCGCGGCTTTTCCGCTCCGTCGCAGGTCTGGCTCGACGGCGAAGTGCTCTCCTGCGCGTGCCCCGATTGCGGTGCGCCGATGAGCATTCGCCTGTGGCTGCGGCTGGCCGAGTGCCGGATGTGCGGCGCGCAGGTTGAACTTTCCGAAGAACAAACGCGGCAGGCGGAGAAACTGTTAGCCGATCGTGAAGGAAGTGTTACGCGGCCGTTGCAACGTGCTGCTCCGGGTTCGCCGTGGTCGAACCCGCCCGGGCCGCCCGCGCCGTTGTCGCCGAAGCTGCCGCCGCTTCCGATTCTCACGGTGGGCACGGCTCCTCAACCACAACCGGAGCCGGCGGAACGGCCTCGGCCTAGCCCCCTAAAGCCGCCTCCGCTTGTCGCTCAGCCGGTTGCGCCGTTGAGGCCGGTGGCCGCTCGCCCCGCGAGAGAGGCGCCGCAAACACGCAAGAGTCTCCCCTATCGCCATTTGATCGCCTGTTTGCTTAGCGCGCTCATCAATATGGCGCTCATCATCCTTCTCGGGCTGATCGCCTTCGAGCATCAGCCGCGCCGCGGCCTCATTGTCTTGCAGGTCGATCTGCTGCCGCGATCCGACGGCGGTCCTCAAGGGGGCGAAGTCGTGGTTCGAGCGATCGCTAAGGAGGCCCTAGGCAAACAGCCGATCGTGCCGACGCCGGCACGATCCGCGACGGAGATCAAGCTTCAGGAACTGACGCTCCCTGCGGCCGACGTCGACAAACTGACGACCAAAATCAGGGAATCGGTGGTTCCCAACATGCCGTTGCGCCCGGCGTCGGGAAGCGGCAGCGTCGTCAGCGGCACGTTGCTCGGCGGTCGCGATCCGGCCATTCGGACCAAAGTGTTGCAGATCGAAGGAGGCTCCGAGCGGTCGGAGATCGCCGTCGCCATGGGATTGCGGTGGCTGGCGAGGCACCAAAGCCGCGACGGCGCATGGCGACTTCACGACTTCCACAATGCCGGAGACTGCGGCGGCCAATGCGACGATTTGGGCACGGTGAGCGATACCGCAGGAACGGCGCTGGCCCTACTGCCGTTTCTCGGAGCCGGCTTCACCCATCGCGGCGACCACGAGTATCGTGAGACCGTCGATCGCGGGCTGATGCGGCTCATAACTCATCAAGCTAAAGACGGGTGTCTGGCCGGCGCCAACGATCGCGGTAACAGCCCGATGTACGCGCATGGCCAAGCGACAATCGTGCTCTGCGAGGCTTACGCGCTGACGCACGATTCCAAGCTGCTTGCACCGGCGCAAAAAGCGGTCGATTTTCTCGTCGCCGCGCAACATTCACGAGGCGGCTGGCGCTACTACCCCGGCGACGCAGGCGACTTGAGCGTCGTCGGCTGGCAACTCATGGCGCTGCGCAGCGCTCAAATGGCCGGCTTAAGTGTTCCGGAAGCCACGCTCAAGCGCGCCAACGGATTTCTCGGGACGGTGCAGAAATCGTCGTCGGAGGGCCTGTACTCGTACATGCCCTATAGCGACTTCACCGAGACGATGACGGCCGAAGGCCTGCTATGTCGACTCTACGGCGGCTGGCGAGCGAACTTTCCGCCGCTGCTGCGGGGCGCCGATTGGCTGCTCAAGAATCACTCTCCGACGGACGACGCGAGCAATATGTATTACTGGTACTACGCCACGCAGGTGATGCACCACATCGGCGGAGAGCGTTGGACCAAGTGGAACGAGAAGATGCGGCCGCTTCTGATCGAACTTCAGGAAAAGGAGGGCCATGAGGCGGGGAGTTGGACACCGCGCGCTCACTACGACTTATCGGGCGGCCGCATCTATATGACCGCGCTGGCCGTCTGTACGCTCGAGGTATACTACCGACACTTGCCGATCTACAAGAATCAAGCGTTGCTCAACGGCAAGGTGTATGCCCGCTCAAAGCCGGAACAAGACGACGATGTCGAAGCACGAGCTACGGCCACGCCGACGCCCAGCGGTAAACCGGTGTTCGTCACGCCGAAAGGCAAAGCCCGCAGGCTCGAAGATCTGTAAGAGTCGCCGGCTTAACCGATCAAGTGCGGGACCGGCTTGCCCCCTTCGACGATTTTGATCGGACGACCGATCGGGCTCATAAACTCCTTGTCGGGATCGATCTTGAGCGTGCGATAGATCGACTGAAACAAGTCTTTCTCACTGATCGGATTCTCGACGACGTCCTCGCCGCCGGCGGTCGTCGCGCCGATGATCTGCCCGCCTTTTACGCCGCCGCCCGCCAGCACGGCATTGAACGCGCGCGGGTAGTGATCACGCCCGCCGCGACCGTTGATTCGCGGCGTACGTCCGAACTCGCCCATCCACACGACGAGCGTCCGGTCGAGCATGCCGCGTTCGTCGAGATCGCGGAGCAAAACGGCGTAGGGACGGTCGAGCTGCTGGCAAAGACCGCGGCTTCGGTTGAAGTTGTCGTCGTGCGTGTCCCAATTGCCGAGTCCGACCTCGACGAACGCCACGCCCGTTTCCACGAGCCGGCGGGCGAGCAAGCAACCGCTCGCGAACGTGCCTGCTCCGTAGGCGTCGCGCACCTTCTGTGGTTCTAGTTCCAGATCGAAGGCCTTCATCTGGGAGCTGAGAATCATTCGCGACGACTGCTCATAGAGCTTGCGGTGCTCGGCCGAAGCGACGGCGATCGCCGGGTTTTCGACACTTTGCTCAAGCCGATCGAGCAATCCAAGCCGCCGTCGGTAACGGTCGACGCTCGTGGTCGGCGTCGTGTTCACCGGCATCACGCTGCCGCCGCCCGCGCGCCCCGCGCCCCCGCCGACGTCGAAGGCGTCGAACGCCGTGCCCAACAATCCTCCATTGCTGCCGTTCTGCACTTGGCCGATCCGTACGAACGCCGGCAATTCGCAAGCCGCGTCGGCGATCTCGTGGGCCGCCACGGATCCGATCGCCGGATGCCGCACGGTCGCCGTCGGCACATACGACGTGTGCAGCATGTAGCTTGCACGTTGATGGTTCCCTTCTTTCGTCGACATCGAGCGAACGACGGCGAGCTTATCGGCGACTCGGGCCGTCTCCGGCAAATATTCGGAGATACGTAGACCGGCAACGTTCGTGTCGATCGCCTTCGTTTCCCCGCCGTTCTCGTGCCCCGGCTTCGGATCAAACGTCTCAAACTGGCTCGGCGCGCCTGCCATCCACAACAAGATACAGGCCCGGCCTTGCTTGCGCATTTCCGCCGCGTGAGCGGAGACGCAGTCGGTCCACGACGCCGCCCCGGCGGCGAGCCCGGCCAGCGAGACGTTCCGCAAGAATTCACGTCGTCCTACGACCCGGCCTTCGCGTAAACGAACTTGAGTGCCACGAAAAATACGTTGCGACATGGCGAAACCTGAAATGAATAAATCTATTGCCGGTGCAAGAACTCAGTCGAATTCACGATCGACCAGAGCACATCTTCAAACGCGTCCGGACGATTCCCCGTTTCCTTGACGTAATCGAGGCAAACGGCCAATTCTTTCGCGTTCGGCTCGCGTGCGAGGCAACGCAGATAAAGCTCGACGACGACGCTTTCATCGCTTCGGTCGTCGGCGAGAAGTTTGCCGAGCGTCGTCGCCGAACTGCGGCCGTTGATTCCCGCGGCGACGTTGGGCGAATTCATCAGCAACAACGCTTGTGGAATCGAGCCCGTCACGTCGACCCGCGGCGAACTTGGATCGTAACCGAACGCGCGATTGAACTGGGCTCGTGGTGAGCCGAACGCGGCCCGCGGGTTGGCGTAGCCGCCGAGCGTTTGCTCGTCGCCGGTCGGTAAGCCGAGCGCGTTCATCAGCGAATCGTAGAGCTGATCGCCGCGAATCCGTCCGGCGCAGTTCGCCGCAAAGGCGGGCTGTGTTTCATTCCGCCGCGGTCGGCTTTGTCGTTGATACGCTTCCGTCGTCAGGATCGTGCGGAAGAGCCATTTCACATCGTAGCCGTGAGCCGTGAATTCGCCGGCTAGATATTCAAGCGTTTGCGGCGCCGTAGGCTTACGGTCCGGGCCGATGTCGTCGATCGGTTCGTAGAATCCTTCGCCGACGAGTTCCGACCAGATGCGATTGACGAAGGCCCTGGCGAACCAAGGATTGTCCGGCGACGTGATCCAGCGGGCCAGCGCATGTCGACGTTCCATGTCGGATTGGTCCTCCGGCAACTTTGCGCCGGTCAAGAAGAATGCCGGCTGCATGAGCGTGCCCCGCGCCGCAGGGTTTTCCATGTCGGGCATGAAGTGTTCGATCGGGCGGAACCGCTGATTGACCTCGACGCCCGGCGGCAGTTCGCGTGGACCGAAATCGCGCGAGAATAAGACAAAGCTGCGCTGTTGTCCGTCGACGATTTCCGGTCGCAGCGTCGCCCGCGGAAAGAAAGCGGCGAGTTCATGGAATTGCTCCCGCTTCCAGCGATCGGTTTTATGGTCGTGGCATTGAGCGCAGGAAATCTGCACGCCCAGAAAAATCCGCGAGACCTCGGCCGCCACCTCGTTGGGGTCGCCCATTTGCGACATGAAAAGAACCGTCGAACCGTCTTCGCTTACGTCGCCCGAGGCCGTGATGATTTCCGTCGCCACCGCATCCCATGTCGCGTTGACGTTCAACACTTCCGCGAAATAGTCGGCGGCGATGTTCGTCATGAGGAGCGCGCGATCTTCCGCGCGGCGATAGAGAATCACGTCGCGCCAATAGCGGCCCCAATTCCGACCGTAACGAGAGTCGTCGAGCAGCTCGGTCGCTAATTTGGCCCGTTTGTCTCCGGCCGGGTCGAGCACGAAAGCGGTCAGTTCGGCAGCGCTCGGCCATTGTCCGATGATGTCGAGATAAGCACGCCGAGCGAAGGTTTCATCGTCGACCTTGCCGACGGAAGAGTTGCGCGCGGGGCCTGTTTCCTGAGCGAGCAATTCATCGATTCGCTCGGCGACGCCGCTTGCGACGCCCTTCGCCGGAATAGGCCGGTCGTCGGCCGGCTTCGTCGCCCCGGCGGAGTTGACCGGGGCGGCCGCCTCGGTCTGGGCCGCAACGGCAAACGCGGTGCAAGACGACAAAGCGAGGAGAATCAGGTGAGCCACGAGCGGCGAATTGCTTCGCATTTGTCCGTCCCCAAGTCCCGATGGGCCATGAACGTCTTCCCCTATGTAACCCGCTGAGGTAGTCAAGGTTTCGCGCCGATTTCCCTCGGATCGAGAAGTTCGGCCGAAGCGGGCACTTGCGATGCGGGAAACCGCTTGCCATGCTGTTGGCTCCTGCCCGGTCATCCTCTGACAAATCTTGGAGTTACTGCATGGCAAGCCCAAGCCAGGGTCGCCCCGCGAGCGGATCGACCCGCCGCGAATTTCTGCAATCGTCCGCCGGCATCGGGGCCGGTTTCTTCATCGCGAACAGCTACGCTCCGGCCGCGTCGAAGATGGCCAACGGCCGTGTACGGCTCGCCTGCATCGGCGTCGGCGGCAAAGGGGGCAGCGACACCGATCAAGCCGTCAGTCTCTGCGATCTGGTCGCACTGTGCGACTGCGACGAGAACACGCTCAACGGCAAAGCGAAACAACACGAAAAATTCAAGCCGAAGCTCTACACCGACTTCCGCAAGCTGTTCGACGAACTCGGCAAGTCGATCGACGCCGTGACGGTGAGCACGCCCGACCACACGCATGCGCCGGCCGCGATGCGAGCTCTCCGGTCGGGCATTCATACCTATGTGCAAAAACCGCTTTCGCACACGGTGTTCGAAGCGCGGATTATGCGCGAGACGGCGGCCGCGAAAAACTTGTCGACCCAAATGGGCAACCAAGGCTCGGCCGAGGACGGGATTCGCGAGGCGATCGAAGTGCTGCAATCCGGTGCGATCGGCCCGATTCGCGAAGCCCATATTTGGACGAATCGCCCGATTTGGAAACAAGCTCCGGATGTCGTCGCTCGCCCCGACTATTCCGACGATATTCCCAAGACGCTCAATTGGGATGCGTTTCTCGGCCCCGCGCCGGAGCGTCCGTTTGTATCGACCTATCGTGACGGCGATCCGAAAGACAAAAGCAAGCGCAAGAACGTTTATCACCCGTTCGCATGGCGCGGCTGGTGGGACTTCGGCACCGGGGCCCTCGGCGACATGGGCTGCCACACGGCCAACATGGCGTTTCGCGCGTTGAAGCTGGAGTATCCGACGACGATTGAAGCGGAAGCCGGCGACGTCAATTCGGAAACCTGTCCGAGCTTCGCGACCGTGACTTTCAATTTCCCGGCGCGCGGCGACTTGCCTCCGTGCAAAGTCGTTTGGTACGAAGGAAAGGTGCCGGGGAAAAACGGCGAGTTGGTGAAAAACCTACCGCACCCCGATCTGCTTCACGGCGAAACGCCGCCGGGCAGCGGATCGCTTTTGGTCGGCGACAAGGGAACTCTCTACTCGCCCAACGACTACGGCGCCGCTTACGTGCTATTGCCGAAGAAGCAGTTCGTCGGCTACATGCCTCCGGCGCCGGTCATCCCGCGCAATCCGGAAGGAAATCGCGATCAAGCGATGAAGAATGAGTGGATCGCGGCCATTCAAGGCGGCCCGAAGCCCTATTCGAATTTCGACGTCGCCGGCTTGTTGACGGAGTTCATCCTTTTGGGCAACGTCGCCATTCGCACCGGTAAGAAGCTCGAATGGGACGGCCCAAATTGCAAGGTCATCAACGTTTCCGAAGCGGATCAATATGTCCGCAAGGAATACCGCAAGGGTTGGGAGCTGTAATCGCTACATCGTGCGTCGTATTCCCCGGGCAATACGCGCCCGGGGAATACGTGCTCGCTCGTTTCGCAGCGCGGCCGATTCCGTCCCGCCGCTTCCTACGCCGTTTTCTGAATTTCTAATCCCAACTCCGCGATCATCTCTTCGCGGATTTTGAACTTCTGGATCTTGCCGGTCACCGTTTGTGGGAATGAATCGACGAATCGGACGTAGCGCGGAATCTTGTAGTGGGCCAATCCTTTCTTGACGAAGGCCCGCACTTCGTCGTCGGTAAGCGTTGCTCCGACTTTGAGTTTCACCCAAGCGCATAGTTCCTCGCCGTACTTTTTGTCGGGCAGCCCGACGACGGCCGCTTGTTCGATCGCCGGATGACGGAAGAGATACTCCTCGATCTCCCGAGGATAAATGTTCTCTCCGCCGCGGATCACCATATCCTTGAGTCGGCCGGTAATGTGGTAGTAACCGTTGGGCAATCGCTCGGCTAAGTCGCCGGTGTGAAGCCAGCCGTCGGCATCGATCGCCGCGGCCGTGGCGGCCGCATCGTTGTAGTAACCGATCATCACGCCGTGTCCGCGCGCGCAGAGTTCGCCGGGCTCTTTGTCGCCGAGCGTGCGGCCGTCCGTCGGATCGACGATCTTCACTTCGAAGCCCGGCAGCGGGCGGCCGACCGTTTCGACTCGTAAATCAATCGGGTCGTCGTAGCGCGTTTGCGTGATGACGGGCGAGGCTTCCGTCTGGCCGTACGCGATCGTCACTTCGCTTGCGCCGAGCTTGTCGACGACTTGTCGCATGACTTCGATCGGGCACGGGCTCCCCGCCATGATGCCCGTTCGCAAGGTTGTGATCTTGCGCTGCGCAAGCGTCGGGTCCTGCAACTGCGCGATAAACATCGTCGGCACGCCGTAGAGACTCGTGGCCCCTTCGCTTTCAAGGGCGTCGAGCGTCGCCGTCGGTTGGAAGCTATCGGCCGGAACGATCATCGTCGCGCCGTACGTCACGCAGCAAAGCGTGCCGAGCACACAACCGAAGCAGTGGTAAAACGGCACGGGAATGCAAATACGATCGTCGGCCGTGATTCGCTGACACGCACCGATGTAGAACGCGTTCAGCAACAAGTTTCGATGGCTGAGGGTCGCCGCTTTCGGAAAACCGGTTGTGCCGCTCGTGTATTGGATGTTGATCGGCTGACGGCAATCGAGCTCGCGCTCGACCGCTTGCCAATCGACGTCGTGATTTCCGCCGCGCTCGAGCAGGTCATCCCAAGAAATCGCTCCGGCGGGCGTCGGGCCGCGGAGCGAAATCACCCACTGCAACTTAGGGTACTCGGTGCAGCTCAGCTTCCCGGGCGCGGCGCCGGCCAAAGCCGGACATGCTTCGTTGAGCATCGCAAAGTAGTCGGACGACTTGAACTGATCGACCAAGCAGAGCGCGCGCGCGTCGCTTTGCCGGAGCACATATTGTAGTTCAAACGGCCGATAGGCCGGGTTAATCGTCACAAGCACCACGCCGATCTTCGCGGTGGCGAATTGTAGCACGACCCATTGCGGCACGTTCGTCGCCCACAGCGCGAGGTGGTCGCCGCGGCGGAGACCGAGGCTCAAAAGCCCGCGAGCCGCGAGTTCGACTTCGGCTTCGAATTCGCGCCACGTTCGACGATAGCCCAGCGACGTAAACACCAAGGCCTCGCGGTCGGCGTTGCGTCGGGCCGTTTGCCTAAGAACTTCGCCGAACGTCAGGCCATCAACCCAAGGGATATCGGTCAACGGACGATTGGGCGCGCTCGACATGCGTGAGGAACCTCCGCCGGTAGGTTCGTAGGGCGATGTGTGCGAGACGGCGTCGGCGGGTTGTCCACCGGTGCCTCCCTTGATCTTCTACGCGACTACTTGTCGATGCGATCGTACAGCGCCATCGCGAGCGGCACAAAGATCAGCAGCGGAAGCCAAGCGGCCAGCGACGGGCGAATGTAGACCACGCTTCCCAGATACTGGCACGCCATGCCGACGAGCATAAACACCACGGTTAGAGCGACGCACAAACCGATCGCCGCGAAGACGTTACGGGTTTCGCGCCTCAATACGAGCGGCAAGCCGAGAAACAACAGGCAAATGTCGGCAAGCGGTTGCACAAGCCGGCTATGGATCAAAACCCGCTCGCCGGCCCCGAAGTCGAGGCTGGGGTTGGCCAGGCCCTCTACGAGGTCGGGAGTCGACATATAGCGGCGCCACTTAGAGCCCATGCTGAGTTGTGAAAAATCGATCGCGCTGGCGACGAAACATTCGTCGGGCTTGAGCCACGTCGGGTTGTCGGCCGGCGTGAATACGATTGTCTTTCCGCCTTTTTTCAGCGAAGGCTGCTTAAGCAATTCCAACGGCGACGTGAGGGGACGAAACAGATAACCGCCCGGCCGGCCGTCTTGCGGCGCGAGATAGAAAGCGTCGACGGCCGAGATGTGTTTGCCGAAGTAGTCGAGCCCGGGCGGCAGCACGAAAGTCGGCCGGTGAATCTTCTGTTCTTTGGCCTGCGTAAACTGGCCCTTCAAAATCACTCCCGACTCATGGTCGACCTGCGTGTTCATTTCATTCGTTGCATCGCCGATCAGGTCTTTAGGATCGCGCGTCAACTGATCACGCAACTGGGGAATGACAAACTCGCGGCTCACCGCTGCGCCGACGGTGATAAGCGCGGCGGCGATGAGGATCGGCCGCACGACGCGAATGCGCGACAAGCCGGCGGCCATCAACGCGGTGAGTTCGTTGTGGCGTTGAATCCAAGTGATGGTGAACATCGCCGAGATCATCGCCAAAATCGCGCTCGCCCGATCGAAAAAGAAGATCGCGCGAAACGTGTAAAACTCGGCGAGAATCGTCACCAGCCCGCGCCCGCTCTCCTCGGCGTATTTCATGAATTCGTCGAGATTACTGAAGGCATCGACGACGATATACAACCCGGTGAGGCTGGCCCAGCAAATGAAAAACGTTTTCAAATACTGCACCAGCAGATAGCGATCGATAATGCGCAACATCGTCGGCTACCCGGTGGTCCGCAGGGATGTCGACGCATCGGCGACCTGGCGAACCGCTTCACTCAGTAATCGGATGCCGACGGCAATGCGTTCGGGCGACTGCACGCCGAAGCTCAGCCGGACCGTATTCGCGGCGATCGGTTCTCCCTCGCAGGCGAAAGAATATTCACCCGGGACGTAAATCACCCCCGCCGCCAACGCGGCGTTAAACAGCGGGCTCTCCGTCCCGGCGTCCATTCCCGGCGGCAGCGTCAGCCAGACATAGAGTCCGCCGGTCGGCCGGCGGTACGACACGCCGGAAATCGGCGCGAGATACTTGTCGCAGGCGGCGACCATCGCGTCGCGCTTCGCTCGATAAACCTCTCGCAATCGCGATGCTTGACGCCGCGTCTCGCCTACGCGGTGGGCTTCGTAGATCAAGTGCTGATTGAGGTTCGGCGCGCCGAAGTCGATGTTGCTCTTTTGATCGCAGATCGGTTCGACGAGCTCGCGCGGCAAGAGCCCCCATCCGATACGCACGCCGGGAGAAAACGATTTCGAAAACGTCTGCGTAACGATGACCGTTTCGCAGGCCGAGTTCTCATACGAGGCGATGCTCGGTATGTCGTCGCCGAAAAATCGCAATTCGCGGTAAGCCACGTCTTCCAGCACGTAAATTTTGTGATCCGTGGAATACCGTTCGGCAAGCTCGACCACGGCCCGCCGTCGTGCGGCCGACATCGTGACGCTACGCGGGTTGTCGAAATAGCTCACGACGTAGATCGCTTTCACGCGTGCTAGTTCGCCGCCGGCCGCATAGCGGCCGAGTTGTTCTTCAAGCGCTTCCGGTACGATCCCTTCTTCATCGGTCGCGATGCTCACGCCCCGAACGCCGAGATTCTTCAACATCCCTAAGAAGACAAAGTAAGTCGGTGCGGCGCAGAGAATGACGTCGCCGGGATCACACAGCGTGTCGACGAGCAAATGCAACAATTGGTTGCTGCCCGAGGTGACCACGACTTGCTCAGGGGTCACGCTATGCCACGGAGCGGCGTTGCCGTCGGCGGCGACTTGATCGGCCAACAACGCCTCACGCAACGGTCGATAGCCCGCTGTGGTGCCGTATTGCAAAGCGGCATGGGCGACCGATTCGTCGGCGGCGAGATTTCGCCACGCGCCGTCGACGGCCTGGATAGGTAGCGACTGCTGATCGACAAAGCCGGCGGCGAGCGAAATCAGCTCCGGTTGAGCGAGCGCCTTCTGCATCAAATAAGAAATCGGTTGTCCGCCGGCCGCGATGGCGCGGCGGCTCAGTTTCACGGTCGGCGAGGCGCTCGAGGTGGTCACGTCGGTTTCGATCGCGCGAGCGCGATCCTCCAAGAGGGGGCGGGCAGGATACGGCAAGTCGGCCAAGAACTCAACGCCGGCACCCCTTAGACGCCCTCGATCGGGCAAAGTTCGGGCCTCGAGCGGGTTCAGTGATGGCGTTGCCGGCGAAACGAGCTATTTTAAGACCAAACCAATCCGAAGCGAATCGAACCTGCCGCTTTGCCGGCGAGGCGATTTGGTCCGCACCCCGATAAAATACCGATGAAAGTCCCTTTACCTCTATTCTTGTCGCTCTGCCTCGTCGGTTTCTCGGCTTCCGCTCAACCGCCCACGGCCCCGCAACGCGAACCTACCAACGCCAAAGAATCGGCTCAACAAAACAAAGACGCTGCCGAGAAGGCCGCCGCCGAACGTCGGCTTGATGAGCAGTATATGTCCTTGGTCGCCAAACTTTCGCCCGCCGAGCAGGCCTGGGAGCATGTGCTCCAACAGAACCTTGGTGGGTTCTACCTGCCGATTCATAAACGTGAGAAGGTTGCCGGGCGCTCCAGCGCTTGGGATTTTGTGAACGACGATCCTCGGCTGCCGCGGGTCTTGCTGATCGGCGATTCGGTGTCGCGGGGTTACACGCAAGCCGTGCGGAAGCAACTCGCCGGGAAGGCCAACGTGCATCGGGCGCCGGAGAACTGCGGTCCGACCGCCAACGGTATGAAGAAGATCGAAGTCTGGCTCGGCGACGGCCGCTGGGACGTGATCCACTTCAACTTCGGGATCCATGATCGCAATACTCCGATCGCCGACTACGTTGCGAGGCTCGAACAGTTAATCGCTCGCATGCGGAAAACTGGCGCGCGGCTCGTCTGGGCGTCGACCACGCCCATTCCCGATGATCCGCCGAAGCAGTCGGCCGAGTCGATCGTCGAACGCAACGCGGCGGCCCGCGAGGTGGCCGACAAATTCGGCCTCGGCATCGACGATCTGTTCACCGCCGTAAGCCCGCATTTGGCGAAGCTGCAGAATCCCAGCGACGTGCACTTCAACGCCGCTGGTTACGATTTTCTCGGCGGCGAAGTCGCTAAGTCGATCGAGGCCGCGCTTAAAAAATGACGGCCGCCGGTCAGTTGCGGAACGAAAGACCGACCCCGGTGAAGGCCAAGTCTGCTGCGGCTTCGTTGAGCCCGAATCCGACGTGAGCATCAAACTGCACGTTGGGGGTAATCAAATAAACGATGCCGGTGTGAAAGTAATACTCCGTGGGCTGGGCGATCGCGCCCGTCGGAGTAAATAACAGAAATTCGTAGAAGCTGCCGAGACGATCGGTAAGCGTCACTTCGAAATTCGCAGTTTGAATCAGTTCCACATACGTGTGGTCGACTTCATCTATGCGACGATTGGCCTGATTATTGCATTCGAGTTCGAGCCAATCGTTAATCGCCCAACTGTAGGCGAAGAGGTAGCCCGGCAGCACTTCCCCGGCCGTAAAGCCGTCATGGCCGATCGGAAGACGCATCTGGGGGAAGATCGCCATCTCAGGCAAATAGCCGTCTTGCAGCGTGAGGCCGAGCTTCGCACCGAGGTAGAGGTCGTCGAAGCCGCGAATACGTTCGTTGCCGTTCACCGGACCGCGCGTGCGCTCCATGAGATAGCTGTCGGCGAGACGCAACTCAAACCACTCGGCGAAAACTCCCAACCGAAGCAGCGGTTCGCCGAGAGAGTGACCTTCGCTCGTGACGCCGGCGTTGGAGTCGTGGAAGTAGCTGTAGCCGGACTCTAGTTGATAGGTGCCGAGGCCGACGAGGCTGCTCGCTTCGCTCACATGCGGCCGGTCGGTGACGATCGTATCGCTGCGGCCCGGTTCGGGAGCCGGCTGGCCCGGCCAGCGGAGAAGCGTTTTTTCACGGCGAAACCCACCTGCCGACGGCGTTGCCTTGATCAATTTTGCAAGCGGTGGGGCCACCGGCTCCATGGCCTGCCCATAGCGAATCCCAACTGCCGTCGAGCTAACGATAGTGAACGCGGCGCAATAAAGTACGACGCGACGCGGGCGAAATCGACGGCATGACCAGAGGTTCATAGTTGCCACATCGACCACTTGCGGCATTTTGATTCATCAAAAAACTTGTTTTTGTTTGACATAATCGGCGATGATACAGATGCGTTTGAATGTCGCACGTCGCGCGGCGACAGCGTTTGGCGAACGTATGCCGATTTTCGCCAAGTCTAAAGGGTGCTGCCCAAGCCACGCGGCCATGGCTATATTTTGATTAGTCCAAATGCAACCCTCGCTATCTCTAAATCGCGTTTTTCGACGTTTCTGCTCGGTTTTCGTAGCGGTCACTTTAACGGCCGGTTGCGCGCCGGAAGCCGTTCGCTACGACGGCGGCCGTCCAGTGAGAGCCGTTTGCACGACCGGCATGGTGGCCGACGTCGTCCGAAACGTTGCCGGCGATCGGGTCGAAATTCGCCAACTCATGGGCGAGGGAATCGATCCCCACTTGTTTCGGGCGACGCCGGACGTGACCGCCGAGATGGAAGCCGCCGACGTCATCTTCTATTCCGGCCTGCACCTCGAAGGCCGGATGGCGGACCTGTTTGAGTCGATGGCCGAACAAAAGCCGACGATCGCGGCGACGTCGACGGTGCGTCACGATCAACTCATCACGTTCGGGGCCGATGCCCATGATCCGCATGTTTGGTTCGACGTGGCGCTGTGGAGCGAGACGGTCGAGTCGGTGCGGAGGTTCTTCGTGGAGTTCGATCCGGCCCACGCCGTCGACTACGACACGCGCGCCGCCGCTTATCGCAAGCAACTCTTGGCGCTCGACGCGGAATGCCGCGCACGGCTCGCCGAGATCCCTAAAGCGTCGCGCGTGCTCGTCACGGCCCACGACGCGTTTCACTACTTCGGTCGAGCCTACGACGTCGAAGTGCGGGCGATTCAAGGCGTGAGCACGGAAGCCGAAGCCGGCTTAAAGGAACTGAACGAACTCGTCGAGTTCATCACCTCGCACAAGATCAAAGCCGTGTTCATCGAAACGAGCGTGAGCGACCGTAACATGAAGTCGCTCAGCGACGGCTGCGCCGCGCACGGCCATAAAGTGTCGATCGGCGGGGAACTCTTTTCCGATTCGATGGGCAAGTCCGGCACTCCGGAAGGGACCTATATCGGCATGGTGCGCCACAATGTCGACGTTATCGTGAAAGCGCTCCAGTAATGTCCGCTCCCCCGCCCCTCACAAAGCCGTCGTCCTCCGCCCGCGCCGTACCGATTCTCGACGTTCACGACGTTACCGTCGCTTATCACCAACGGCCGGTCTTGTGGGACGTCGATCTCACGATCGACGAGCCGAAGCTCGTCGGTATCATCGGTCCCAACGGCGCGGGCAAGAGCACTCTTGTCAAAGCCATACTCGGTCTGGTGCCGCTCGCCGGCGGCTATGTGCATCTGTTCGGCAAAGAGCCCGCCGCCGTGCGCCGACGCATCGGCTATGTGCCGCAACGCGAAAGTGTCGATTGGGATTTCCCGGTGAGCGTGCTCGACGTCGTGCTCATGGGCACCTACGGCCGGCTCGGCTGGTTTCGACGACCCAAAGCGACCGATCGCGCTTGGGCGCGGGAGTGCCTCGATCAAGTTGGGATGGCCGACTTTGCAAATCGACAGATCGGGCAACTCTCCGGAGGACAACAACAGAGAACGTTTTTAGCCCGTGCGCTCGCGCAGAAGGCCGAGATTTATTTCATGGACGAGCCGATGGCCGGCGTCGATGCCGCGACGGAGCGGATCGTGTTCGCCCTGCTGCGGCAGCTGCGGGATGAAGGCAAGACGCTCCTGGTCGTGCATCACGATTTGCGCACGGTGCCGGAGTATTTTGAATACGTGGCGATGATGAATATGCGTCTCACCGCCGCCGGCCCAACGGAAACGACTTTCACCCCGCAGAACTTGCAAAAGACCTACGGCGGCCGGCTCGACGTGCTCGACGCCGCGGCGGAGGCGGTGCGCAAGCAACAGAAGAGCGAGTGATGCCGAAATGATAAGTGATCGAATGCTGGATGACGGACCAACCCCCTGAACGCCGCGCTCTGAACTCGTTTGTTCTCCATTAGCTACAACACGTTAGTAGTTTTGCTCGGCACCTCTCTGTTGGGCGCCGGGGCCGGGTTAGTCGGCAGTTTCACCGTACTGCGCAGTCGCGCGCTGGTAGGCGACGTCTTGGCACACGCCGCGCTGCCGGGGATCTGCCTCGCCGTCTGGATCATGAGTCGGCGCGAGTTGTCGTTCATGTTGCTCGGGGCCTTGGCGACCGGCGTCGTTGCGGTGCTGCTGATGACGTTCCTCCGCCGCGCGACGCGCGTCAAAGACGACGCCGTGATGGGCTCGGTCCGTAGCGTGTTCTTCTGCTTGGGCGTCGTCTTGATGAGTCTCTTGCAAAACCGTACGGTCGAGGGAAGTAAGGCCGGCCTGGAGTCGTACATCCTCGGCAAGACGGCCGGCATGCTCGCCTCCGACGTCTATCTCATCGCCGGCGTCGCCCTGGCCGCGCTCGTCTGTATTGCGCTGCTTTATAAGGAATTGCGGTTGGCCTCGTTCGACGCCGGGTTTGCCCGCGTGCAAGGGTGGCCGGCTTTGCTGCTCGACAACGTGCAAATGCTGCTGGCGGCGCTGATGACGGTGATCGGCTTGCCGGCCGTCGGCGCGGTGCTGATGGCGGCAATGCTCATTCTGCCGAGCGTCACGATGCGGTTTTGGACGGAACGGCTCGGCACGTTGCTCGTCGGTTCGTCGCTGTTGGGGGCGGCCGTCGGCGCGTTGGGTACGGCGGCGAGCGCCAATCTCAGTTTGTTGCCGGCCGGGCCGATCATCATTCTCGTCGGTTCCATCGCGTTCGTGAGCTCGCTGTTGTTTGCGCCGCGGCGAGGCTTGATCGCCCGCGGCACCGCCCTCTCGCGATTTCGTCGCCGCTTGTTGCAACAACGTCTCTTGCGGTTGCTTTATGAACAGGCCGAACGGCCCGCCGTCGCGACGCCGATTACCGAAGAGTCGTTGCCGCGTTTTCTTAACGCTTCACTCCGACGCGCGCGACGTACGCTCTACGACGGCCTGCTCAGCGGCACGCTTGAGCTTCGCCGCACTCCGGCCGACGTGCGGCTTTCTTTGACGCACGCCGGCGAACGCCACGCCGCCGAAGTCACTCGCGGTTATCGACTGTGGACGGCGTTTCTTGAACGCTATCCCGATCAATCCGGGTCGCTGACCGATCTCGATCTCCGCTTGGTCGACGAACTCCTTCCGGACGATACCGTGTCGTTGCTGGAAGACGAACTTCGCGCCTCCGGTCGGCTGCCTGCCGCGGGAGTCCGCGCATGATCGACTTCGGCCTCACTGCGTGGTGGACGATCGGCGTCGGCGTCGTCGTCAACTCGGCCTGTGCCATTCTCGGCTGTTTTCTGGTGCTGCGCCGGATGAGCATGCTTGGCGACGCCATCAGCCATGCCGTGCTGCCGGGTCTGGTCCTCGCTTATTTGCTCGCCGGCCGCACTTCGATCATACCGTTGTTTACCGGGGCTATGGCGACGGGCATCCTGACCGCACTGCTTGTGCAATCGCTCAATCGCTTCGGCGGAGTTGCGGAAGACGCCGCCCTCGGAATCGTCTTCACGTCGTTGTTCGCAATCGGCGTATTGCTCATTTCCAATTTTGCTTCGCAAGTGCACATCGACGTCAACTGCGTGTTGCTCGGAGATCTCGATACGGTTCCCCTCCTCCGCGCCAACTGGTACGGCGTACAAGTGCCGCGTGTCTTTCCGCGGATGCTCATTGCGCTGGCGGCGGTCGTGCTGTTCGTCGCATTGTTTTGGAAAGAACTGAAAATCGCGTCGTTCGATCCGGCCTTGGCGACGGCCATGGGGCTGAGCGCCGTGCTGATTCACTATCTGCTGATGGGGATGACGGCCGTCGTCTCCGTCGCCGCGTTCGAGGCCGTGGGTTCCGTGATCAGCGTGGCGATGCTTATCGTTCCGGCGGCGACCGCACAATTGCTCACAGATCGTTTGAATCGGATGATATTGTTTTCGGTCGCGATCGCCGTCGTGTCGTCGGTCGTCGGTTTCCTGCTGGCAAAAACATTTAAGGCTAATGCTGCCGGCATGATGGGGGTCGCCGCCGGTTTGCAATTCGCCGCGGCCGTGGTATTCGCGCCACGGCACGGTTTACTTAGCAAAGCTTGGAATGCGCTGGCGTTGGCCACGCGGATCGCCGCCGAAGATTTGGCGGCGCTGCTCTATCGGGCCGACGAAATCCGCCCGGCCGGCGCGGTCGCCGGCTTGACGGCGGGCGAGATGACCGAAACGCTCGGTCGTGGCTTTGTGGTGCGATTGGCGCTGCAACGTCTGCGCCGTCGCGGCTGGGTTCAACAACCCGACGGTCGTCGCTATACGCTCTCGTCGACCGGGCGGCGTAAAGCGGAATCGCTCGTGCGCACACATCGCTTATGGGAGACCTATCTGATGGAGCACTTCCATCTGCCGCTCGACCACGTGCACGCGCCGGCTGAACGAATCGAACATTTCATCGGGCCGGAACTACAGCAGCGCCTCGCCGACAGCGTCGCCGAGTCGGCCCTCGATCCGCACGGGCGTGAAATTCCAAAGTCGACCGAATAGCGATTCCATGCGGGGAATTCCGAAAGCATGAGGGAGACCGCGAAGCGCCCGGAGGAAATGAGTCGGAGTTGAATATGCGAACAATCCCTCGCTCACTCCCGCGATCTGCGGCCGCTCCGTGGCGAGCTATCTCAAAGTTGCTGAACGTGTTCGCGCACAAACGATTGCTCTTCGGGCATGAGGGCTTCGATCGTGACGGCGTCGAATCTTGTTGCGGCGTCGAATCGAGTCGGATGCGAAGGATTGTTGGCGCGGAAAGTGGAACCGAATAGCGACGCGCCGCGGAAGTCGCAGCCGCGGAGATCACAGCCGGCGAAGTCGGCTCCTTCCACGTCGGCGCCGACGAACGTCGCCGCTTGCAAATGGGCGCCGGCGAAACGGGCATTGGAGAGATTCGCGCCGGTAAAGTCGGCCGCGGCGAGCGGGCACTCACGAAAGTCGGCGTCGCGCAGGATCGCGCCGGCGGCGTTGAGGCCGGCGAGGTCGTGCCCGCGACAGTCGATGCTGCGGAGTTCGCGGCCGGCGAAATTGCGAGATTTCAACACGGCGCGCACTTCCAGCCGGCTCAGCGCCGGGGCCATGTAACGTTGCTGGAGCCAAGGGTCGGCCGTGTTGTGGTAGCCGGCTTCCCGTTCCCAGAAGCCCAGCGCGTCGCGCTCAAGAAGGCGGATGGTGCGGAGCCACTTGAGGCTCTTGTAAAAGTATCGTTTGGGCACGACGACACGGACCGGCCCGCCGTGATCGACGGCCAGCGGCTCCCCTTCGACTTCCCAGGCGATAAGCGTACCCAGCGCGAGAGCGTCCGCTATGGGCAGCGACGTGTCGTGGTTGCGGGTGCTGTGGGCGATGAAGCTGATGAACTTCGCTTCCGCATTGACGCCGACCTCGGCCAAGAGATCGGCGAGCAGCACTCCGGTGAAGCGGACCGCAGGCTTCGACCAACGGGTGACGCAGTGGATGTCGATCGGACGTTCGGCGCGCGGCAAGCGACGTAGATCGTCGAGCGACCAAGAGCGGGGCGCGGCGATGAGGCCTGCGACGTCGATTTGCCACGTCGCCGCCGCATCGGGCGGCAGGTCGCTCGGCGTTGCCTCGCCGACTTGCGGCCACTTGCCGCGTGCCGCGAGCTGTTGTCCGGGAGGGAGCGGGCGAGATTCCATGAAATGATTCTCGCAGCCGCTTGGGCCGGTTACCATAGCCGCATTTCGATCCCCTTGACGCCGAACTTCACGAATTTCTATGTGGCTCTTGATCGGATGTCCCCGCTGCCCGGCGACGATGAACGTACCGGCGAGCCAAGCCGGCCAAGCGGTGGCTTGTGCGGCCTGCGGGCAGACGTATCAGGTGCCGAGTTCGACGCCGATCGGTGCGGCGAACGTACCGCCCTCTTATGCGCCGACGACGCCGACCTCCGCACCGGCGCCCGTCACTTATACCCCCGCCGTGCCGTCCGTCTCAGCGGTTCCGACGATAGCGGCTAAGAGCCGCTTACCGGCACTGGAACAGCTGCCGCCGCCTTCCGCATCGCCCGCTGCGCCGCAGAAGGCATCGACATGGGCGCATGAAAAGCGTTCGCAACCGAAGCCGCGCGAGACAGAGCCGGCGGACTCTCCAACGATGATGTTGCCGCCGGTCCTCAAGCCCGGCGACGGGGAATTGCCGGCGGCGCCACGTGAAAAACCGGCTACGTCGGCGTTTCCTTCATTGCCATTGCCGACATTGCCGGCGGCGGGAGGCCGATCCGGCCCGCAGCCGTCGCCGCTCACTGAAGCCGCGTCGCGCGACGACCTCGCGGCGCTCGACGCGCGACTGCGCCGCGCCGAACACAGGTTTTGGCGCAACGTGGGCCTGATGGCTTTCGGCATGATCGCGATGGTCGTGTTCGCAGCCTTCGTGATTCAGATGTCGAAGCGTAAATAAAAAGCGACGGCCGCTAGAGCGACTTGCCGAGTTCGTATAGCTCTTCGGCGTCAAGGACTGCGTCGTTGGTCTCAAACAGTCGGCGGATCGCCGCCTTGTGAATCTTCATCTTCGTGCCGCCGACGCCGATCGGACCGTAGCAGATTATGCCGTCGCGTTCCGCCGCTTTGTCGAGCGGTTCGACGCCGCCGATGCCGGCCGGCGGCACCGCATTGAGATCGATGGCGACGCGCACGCCGGGGGTGTTGAAGAGCGCTTGAGTCGAAAGGAGCTCGACTCCGGCCGCACCGGCGGCGATGACGAGTTGGCAACTCACCAAGGCTACTGCGGTTTGCTCCGGCGTGCCCGCGGCATAGCCGACGAGATTAGCCCCTGGGACGACCTCGGAGATTTCTCGACACACTTCCTCGGCCTTTTCCGCGCTACGCGAGCCGACGCGGACTTTGGCCCCCTCGCGGGCTAGTAGCAGCGCGGCGCGGCGGCCGACAGGGCCGGTGCCGCCGAGCACGAGGGCCGTCGTTTCCGCCAGTTCGAGATGCTTGCGGGCCGCGAGCACGGCGGCGGCGGCCGTGGTGTTGGAGCCGTTGGAATCGAGCATTACCGAAACGCGCATCGGCCCGAAGAACGACTTCTTCACGGCCGTGAGCACGCGCTCGCCAAGGGCGACGTCGGAGCCGCCGATGAAGAGGGCGGTCGATTTCAGGTCGTCGACGCCGCGAGTGAAGACGGCGCCGTGGACGCGGTCGCGCACGCTTTCCGCGGTGATGCCGGAGTGGCGAAAAAGATGAGCCACGCCGGAGTCAACGGCGACGACCCCGTCGAACACGCTCGGCTGCGAATCGGTGTCGAGTTGAATCAGAATGTGAGGTTTGGACATGGCAAGTCGTGAATGCCGGGTGCAAGGACTAGTTACGCAATAAAAAAACCAAGCTCGCCGGCGGGCCGACGAGCTTGGTTTGAGCGATTCGATCTCTCCGAGACGGAGCGGCCGACTAGAACCCTTGGAACGGGTGCTTGACCTTGTCCTTCTGGGCGATCATTTCGTCCGCCGTCGGCTTGCCTTGCATCGCGTTGGCGATGGCTTGCTTCGTGGCGGCGTAGTTGTAGTCGTAGATCTTCTTGTCGTCGGCGGCTTGCCAATGAATGAACACGCCGCAAACGATGACGAGTTCTTCGGCCTTGCTCTTAGGAATGATGTTCTCGGCGACGGCGTCGGCCACCGCCTTGGCGACTGCGGCTTGCGCGGGGCCGAACATTTGCACGGCCTGCTTCGCGCCCTTGATCGTGACCTTGGTGATCATAACCGTGGCCGGCTTCACGGCGACGTTCGGCGTGAGCACTGCCAACAAGTTCGAGTGGCCTTCGCTTTGACGGGCCAGGGCGTTGGCGAAGGCAATGCCGACGGGGCCTTGCTTGTCACCGATCAACAAATCGATATGGGCAATCTCGTTGCCGTCGCCCGCCAAGGCTTCGCCGATGTACATCGACATAGTGTTTCCGTCTCCGCGATTCTGTGGTTTTGTTCGGGGCTGTGCGCAGCGGTTGCGCGGCGCAAAAATTTGCGACCCAGACCATAGCAGATGACCGCCCGATTGCAAGTGGCCGCCCGTTAAAGCCGACGCAAATCCCCCCATCCGTCGTTTGCCCCCTTGCGAATGCGCGATGTATCGGGCAAGGTAGGACCTCCGGTCACGGTAGGACCGGAACGATCAACGTGATTTTTCTTTAATCATGGGATCGCTCGGTGTTCGAGACACTTACGGAGGCTGGTTTTGATGTTGAAGCAGCTCATGTTGATCTTCGTCGTCGCGATGACGGCGGCCGCCGCGAAGGAACTGCGTGCGGAAGAGGCGCAAGCGGAACAACAGACTGAGGAACAGGCTGAGTTCCAATTGACCGAGACCGAACAGGCTGTGTTGGATATGGCGAACGCCGAGCGTGCTCGCCGTGGTTTGAAGCCGCTGGTCATTGATCCGGCGCTCGTGCAATCGGCCCGTGAACACGCGATTTGGATGACCTCGCACGGCATGCGGCACACCTGGAAGCCGGTCGGCGAGAACATCGCCATGGGCCAGAATTCCGTGGCGGACGTCATGCGTACCTGGATGAACAGCTCGGGCCATCGGGCGAACATTTTGGGCGGTTGGAACAAGATCGGCGGTGCGGCCTATAGCACGCCGGGCGGACGCATTTACTGGTGCCTCCAGTTCTTGCGCTAAGCTACGTTTGCGCGAACTGGGCTTTGCGCAAATGAGAACCCAATTCGGATAGACTGAAGCCGCCGCGAGAATGGCGTTCTCGCGGCGGTTCTTTTTGCGCCGCTCTTAAGATGGATCGTTCGCTGCTTATCGTCGGGGCATCGGCGCGGGCTGCGGCTCAATCGGCCGCGGCGGCGGGATACGCCGTGGCGGCGGTCGATCAGTTCGTCGACGTCGATCTACGGGCCGCCGCAGTTCACGTGCGCCGCTGCGAGCGGTTTCCGTACGACGTGCTGCGACTCGAGCGCGACTTGCCGACCTTCGATTGGCTTTACGTGGGCGGGCTGGAAAACTACCCGGCGCTCGTCGAGCGACTCGCCGCGCGACGACGCTTGCTAGGTAACGACGGCCCGACTTTGCGGCGAGTGCGCGACGCGCGCGTGCTGGCCGCCTGGGCGCAATCGGTCGGACTCCACGTGCCGGAGATCGCCGACGGTCAGGCGTCGATCAAACTTGCCGAAGGTTGGCTTTGGAAACGCGCGCGTTCGGCGGCCGGTTTGGGTGTCGTTGCGGCAACTTCGGCGGCGGCCGGCGGCGATGCGTTCCGGCGAGGCTGCGGTTACTTGCAGCGACGTGTGCCGGGCGTTCCGTGCGGCGGGCTCTTCCTCGGCGACGGACGTGCGGCGAGTTTGATCGGCACGGCGCGGCATCTTAGCGTTCCGGCGGCGGGCGGCTCGGCGCCGTTTCGCTATGGCGGGTCGATCCTTACACCGACCGACGAGGCCGGCGGCGCCGATGCTTGGGAGCGGATTGGGCAACTTCTCGTCGAAGAGTTTCCGTTGCGCGGACTGTTCGGCGTCGATGCCGTCGTGGGCGACGACGGCCGCCTATGGCTGCTGGAAGTGAACCCGCGACCGACGGCGAGCGTTGAGTTGTTCGAGCGATGGAGCGGTGAATCTTTAATCGCTCGCCAGATCGAAGTCTGCCGCAAGGGATATGCCGTCGATCATCGGACGGTGAGGGACGCGCGCTCGACGCCGCCGCCGCTCGGCAAACAGATCGTGTACTCCGACCGAAAGGATCGAATGACGCCGCGGGTCGTCGAGCGTTGGCTGGAGCGTCGCGACACGGAGGGCAGGCCCGAAGTTGCGGACATTTCGCCGGCCGGCACGTTAATCGACCGCGACCAGCCCTTAGCTACAGTTTTTGCATGCGGCCGCACGGTCGCGGAAACCGCCGCGGCGCTCGATGCCGCCGTGCGTCGACTCCGCGACGAGTTTCTCAACCAGGGCTTTTGAAGTTCGAAAATCGCAGTACGATTGTTCGCGAACGGCGGCGAGAGGTCGCGCGGAATCAGGACGTAGCTTGCCATGTTGATCGGCGTCGTCAGCGACACCCACGGCCAGACCGACTACACGCTGGAAGCGTTGAACTTGCTCGATGCGCTCGAGGTCGACGTCGTTTTGCATTGCGGCGACGTCGGTTCGCCCGATGTCGTGAAGCTTTTTTGCGGTCGGCCAACGCATTTTGTGCTTGGCAACGTGGACCATGGACCGACGATTCGTCGAGCGTGCCTGGACGCCGGCTTGAGCTATCATGAGCGATTCGCCGCGGTGGAGTTGGGCGGTTCGAAGATCGCCGTCGCTCACGGCGACGATTTGAAGATCCTGAATACCGCGATTGAGAGCGGCGAATACGATCTCGTATGCACGGGCCACACACACGTTCCCAAGCAGGAGCGTCGCGGTAAAACGTTGGTGCTCAATCCCGGCGCGCTCTATCGCGCGACGCCGCATACATTGGCGATCGTACGACTTCCCGAGGTCGAGGCGGAAATTCTGCGCGTTTGACCAATCGGGGCCGGATCGCCCGACGCCGGATAGTCGAGTCGGGCGGCGGTCGCGTCAGCCGGCCAAGCGTGTGATCTGGCCGGGCTCCAGCGCCGGCACATCGGCTTCGCGATAACGATACTGCATCACGTACGCGTCTTCGGTCGTGTCGTCGTAAAAATCACGAAGCACGCTGACGGCCCGGAAACCTTGCGAGCGAAAGAACAATTGCGCGGCGAGATTCGTTTCGCGGACTTCGAGCAAAATGCGGCTACGACGCTGCGGAGTGAGTTTTGCGGTGAGCTTGGCCACCATACGAGCGCCGACGCCTTGCCGCCTTCCGGCCGCCGTGACGGCAAAATTTAGAATGTGCAACCGGTTTTTATGCAATTCGTAGATCATGTAGCCGACGATCCGATCGTCGTGTTCGGCGACCATGCCGATGCAATTGCGTTGGCGCAAACAGCGCACGAACTCTTCTTCCGACCAGGGAAACTCAAACGATTCGGCCTCAATCTGGAGGACTTCCGCCATGTCGCGGCGGATCATCCAGCGGACGTGAAAGCCGACGTTATAGGGCGCGCTCATACCGGGCTCCTTCCCAAGCGGCCGAAGCGAATCCGCCGCATCCGTCGCGGCGAGTCGTTCGATTTAGTTCGCGAGCCCACGTCGATCCTCGACGACGAACCCGTGAAGCGGGGCGAAAGTTAACGCATCGCCGCCGGCGCGCCAAGGTCGCCTAGGTCGAGGGCGGTGCCGGCAACGAAGTCGAGGGAAGCTCGACAACGAGCCGGCCCTAAATGCGACGGGAACCGCTCGGCAGAGGGCTGAGGCTGAGCGTACGTTCGCGGACGTGCCGCAGGCTCGGATAGATGCGGCAGCCGACGAGTACTGCGAGAACCACCCAGCCGAAGATCGTGGGACGTAGAAACAAGATCCAGCAGATTGCGCCTACTGCGCCGACCAATTGCGGCCAACGCAAGAAGCCGTCGATACGAACGAATAACCAATAGGCCGGAATCAGCAATAAGCAAGCCGTCGGCAGGTAGACGAAACGCCACTCGGCATCGGGCTCGCGCGAGGAAAATCGTATTTCGACCGGTTCCGAATCACCGGCGACGACGTATTGATTCTGTTCACACTCATCGGCATAGGCGCCGCGCCACAGGGCGGGTAGATCGAAGCCGCCGTCGGCTCCGGCCGCGGTCGCCGAAACGGCGGTATTCAATCGTTCGTCCGAGGCCTGCAGGAGATCACGAGCTTGGCGCGACGAGGCGGAATCGGCACGTTCGGCAATTTGCGTGCGAATTCGAGCGACAACGCCGGCACGGCGGCGAACGAACGGATTCGACCAATCGACCGCGGCCGCGGAGCCGTCGTTCGCCAAGTCGGCGATCACGGCGTCGAGCGCCGCCAGACGCTCAAGCTCCGACGGTAAAGGATCGATCGTGGGAAGGCCGCGGAGTTCGGTCCGGGCGGCACGCCGATCGGCGAACGTGACCAATAGCGACCGTTCGGCGTGCAGTTGACGAAAGGCGGGAAACTCGAACTTCGACGTCGAATCGATCGACGTATTGCGGCGGTATAAAACATCGACCGTGTGCGGCATTTGTTCGGAAGCGAACGGAATCATCCAGGCCCGCCCGTCGTGTTGTTCGGGAGTGACGACCGAACCGCCGGCTGCGACGGAGAGAAGTTCGACTCCGGTGGACGTTTGAAGAACGCCGAAGTCGGCGCCGGCCGGCTCGACGAGGAACGAACTCAGCCCGACCAAAGTGCCGTCTTCGCGAGGCAAGATGCGATGTTCGGCGATGCGCACATAGGGCCGCCCGCCGGCGCCGCGCACCGAACGGAGCACGGCCGAAGGTTGCGATCCGACGACGCGGTAGGCGTCGAACTCCTGCCCGGGCGTCGGTTTGCCGGTCGATTTGAATTGATCGGCCGCGGCGAGTTGCGACGTTTCCCAACGAATCGGATTGAGGCCTGCGTGACGCGGTAGGCGAAGGTAATGATCGACGGCGGCGACGCGCCGCATCGTCGTGAGCGGCAGCGGTTCGTCGCGCTTGGTCTCCGCTAAGGCGGCGCCGAGCGTGAACTCGAACGCGCCGGTAATGGCTTGCCGCGGACGAATGCGCAATTGTCTCGCGGAACTCTCGTTCGTCGCCGTCACTTCGTAGGGCATCGACGGCGTTAGGGCGAGGGGCGTGGCGATCTGCACGGGCAATTCCAGTGCGATCTCGTCGAGCGCTCCCGCTTTGACGTCGAGCTTGACCTGCAATTCATAACGCCAACTCCTTCCCTCCGGCAGGTAAGTGGAGATAAGCCGAGCCGCGACGTCGCTGGGATTGTCGGCGACGGTGATCAGGGCCGACGGGCGAGGACCGACGGTTCGCAGCGAGTCGACGACACGAGCACCTTGAGCGGCGAGTTCACCGATTTCATCCGGCGTTCGTTCCAGCTGAACGAGGTCGCCGACGGAAACCATCACGTCGGGCATGCGGCCGACCCGCACCACTCGCTCGTCGTTTTCGGCGCTGAGAATTGAGATCAAC
Organism: Planctomycetaceae bacterium; assembly: GCA_016793115.1. Taxonomy (GTDB): domain Bacteria; phylum Planctomycetota; class Planctomycetia; order Pirellulales; family PNKZ01; genus PNKZ01. The sequence goes on along the minus strand of JAEUIN010000301.1, from coordinate 11,349 downwards.
GGGAGTTTGATTTGACCGGTCGGAGTGATTGCCGTCGTGCCGCGGACCGTCAATCGGTGACGGTCGCCGATCGGAGTCCGCAGAAACACGGTAAGCCGGTTTTGAGAGTCCTGCGCCCAGCGGCCGACGCGTCCGCCGGAGCTATCGCCGATTTCGGCTATGTCGACTGAAGTGATTTCCATGCCGCTTGGCACCTGCAACTCATGGCGGTAGATCAAGCCGTCGGCGACGCTGATTTCCGCTTCGAGCGCAATATCTGCCGAGCGTTTCCCACAGATGATCGTCGTCGTCTGCTTGGCTCGCACCGCCGGGGTTTTCGGACGCGTGACGAGCGTCCATAAGGGAGTTTCGGCGGTGAGTTCATAGGCCGCCGACGGCAAACCGGAGTCGGGACCCCAGATCTTCATAAATTCCGGCACTGCCAAAGGCTTTAGGCCGACGTCGACCGGTGGTTGCGCGGCAAGCAATGGATCGACGCTGTAAGCAAAGTAGCGTGCGCCGGGCTGTGCGTCGGCGAGCCGCAGATCGGGCAGTCGCAAACTTCCGACGCCTCCCGCTCCGGTGAAAAGAAACGAGATTTCCACGAGCTCTTCTTTGACGATCGGCCTGGCGAACTCCACTCGCACACGCTGCCCTACCGTCGCCTGCTCGCTCATAATCGGCGTCTGATCCACTTGAGCGACCAGCGAGCCTTGAAGACGTTTCGGGAGCCACTGCAGACGAGGGTCGGCCGAGAGCACCAACTCCTTCAGGCCGCCGGCAGGCGGGCGAACGACGTATCGTACGTCGAGCACGATTGAGCCGGGACGGACGCGCAGCCACGCCAACTGGTCGATGCTCGCCGATTGCGCGGGGGCCGCACCTGATTCGGACCATGTGAGCGTCAACTTTTCGCTCGGCAGCAGTCGCACGGTCGCTTCGCGGTGCGAGTCGGACCATTGCGGAGTTTCCGCCGCTGGGGCGACGACAAGGCCCGCCATATCGGCCGGCACGGAGATGACTAGGCGAGAATCGACAACGCGCGGGATCGAAGCCGTAAAGCCCGGCGATTGCGAGGCGGCGGCGCCGAGCTTGAGAGTTACATCGAGTTGCAAGGGTCCAGCATCGTGGGCCTCGAACGTCAGCGAGCGACCTCCAGGACCGATCTTCGCATCAACGACGCGACCGTCGAGCGAAGCTGAAATACTCGTAGCCTGCGCCACTCCGAGAGGCAATGTGATCGTGGTCGGTGCTTCGGTTAGAAAGATCTGAAAAACCGCGCGCAGCTCAGCAGCCGCGAATCGCGTTTGTTCGAGATCGCGGCCGACGACGACCGTGTACTCGGCCTTTTGAATCAATACTTCCGAAAAATCGCCGCGGGGCAGCGCAATGCGATCCTGCAGATCCTTCAACAACCGTTGCGGGACCAAATATCGATCGCCGTTGGGCTTGCCGTCGGCACCGACCGGAATGAACACGTTTGCCGTGCGTTCCGCTCCGGACGTCTGAGCAGTCGCCGACGCCGCCGAGTGCGAAAGAATGAACAACGCGACGACGCCGGCCGTCGCTCGCGATGCCGACAAGTTCGATTTGCCGTCCGTCGTCGATCCGCCGACCACGTTGAGTCGTGACGAACGTCGCTTCGGACGCGGGGGCACGAGGAGACAAACGACGCCGCTTGCCGTCAGGCCTAACAAAGCCGACGTTGCCGCCGCACCCGCCCAATCCGGCAACAAGCAGGCGACGGCCGCCAAAGTCGCGAAGCACCAAGGGAACAGATCTCGATAGCCGGCGAACAACCGCCGACCGCCGACAAATGCGAGTGCCACGAAGGTCAGCGCCGCCAGCGGAGGAATTTCACGCCGTACGATCCAAATCCCCCACGTTTCGCCGCCGACCGGTACCACATAATCTTGGCCGAGCGGTTCCTCGGAGAAAACCGTGGTCGTCGCTTTAGTCACGGTCCAAGGCCCGTCCGCCTGTCCGCACCACTCTTCGATCGATACATAAGGAGCGGCGGAACTGGCCCTGGACGGCGCGTCGGGGGTGAAGACTCGCAGTGCATCATCTTCTCCGTGGAAGCTCGCGGCGGCGGATGTTGCGACAAGTCCCAATACGTCGGCGGCAAGAACGATTCCCGCCCTCGCCAGAGTTTGTTCGCCCATCGATTGATCATCGAGATCGCTCGACAAGGCCTCAAGCGTCGTCGCGGGGGCGATGCCCAGCCGACGGATCGCCGCGGCATCGATCCGCAACGGGCGTAGCGAGGCCGCTCGATAGGCTTCGGCCGTCTTGGCCCAGACGTCGCTCCACCGCGGCGTTCGCTTCGCTTCCGCGGCCTCACGAACCGCCGTGCCCACGGCGATGCCCACGAGGGCGACTTCATCCGCAAACCGCGGATCATGTTGTGCAGCGCGCGGGGCAACTTGCTCGGCCGCAGTCCGTTCGCCCCAGCGAACGGAATTCCATTTTGGGCGGCTTGGTGCGAGCGGCCCGCATAACCGACGCAACCAATCGCCGGCGCGGGCATAGTTCAGCGATTTCAGACCTGCGTCGGCGGGGGCGTCGAAGGCGATCGGCAATGCCACGTCACGCGAAGTGAATAGCACGGGGGCATCGATGAGCAGCACGGGAAGTTCGATGAGACGCAGCCGTCCCGCCGCGTTGTCGCGCGAGCGATAATCGACTTCGATCCGATAAACGCCCGATTGCTCGGCCGCCGGAATCATCGCTTCGTGCGGGGTGAATTCGGCCACGGCTTCGCCGTTAACTCGAACGGCCGTGATCTCGGCGGATTCCTCCGGCACGATGCGGCACCGTCCGCCGGAAAGGGCTTGAACGTACATCGTGGCGCGATGCGTCAGATGCCGTTGCGAATCGTATTTCGTGTCATAAAAGACGGCCCAAACAAGAGCGGTGGGGAGGGTCGCCGGAGTCGACGCCGAGCGAATCACGGTCAACGGAGCCGGCTCTTTCGGCGAGACCTGCTCAGGTTGAAAACGAAAGATACCGCGTGTTCGTCGCTGATCTCCTTGCGTCGGGGCCGCCGGCAGCGGGATCGCCGTACGATTGACGATTCGCAACGGTAGCGCGGAATCTGCCGCGACTTCCACGGTTCCCGTCTGCGCTTTGGCTTCGACGACGGACGCCGTGGAAATTGGAGTCGACGCCGCCGCCGAAGACACACGTTCGGCCGCAAGCTCGACATCGCCCGTTGAAGGCTTGCGAAACTCGATCTCCCACACCTCGTCTTTGGCGGCCAAGGAGTCATCCTCAACCGTTATGGGCAGCCGTACCGCGGTAAACTGTCCACGGCGTGCATCCCCCAGCGTCCACTGCAATGCGCCGTCTTTGGCAGGTGAAAAGCGAATGCGTAACCGTTCGAGGGGGCGCGAACTCGCGTTTTTGACCCGAAATCTGTACTGCTCATTGAGGCCGCCCGTTTCGACTGCGGCGAGGACCGAAATATCGGCCGAGACATCAAGATTGCGCCGACCGACGGGAAACTCCCATGGGTCCGCCGATGAGACGAGATAGTCGGCCGTAAACCCGCCTAATAATTCTCGCCGCAACGGGTCGAGCCTCTCCGGATTAGGCAGCGTCGTCGGAGCATCCTCGGGCAGCCGAAGCTGGAGCGATTCCTCCGCTCGCAATGCCGTCAGCCCGCGCCGATCATCGGCTTCACGAAACGAGAGAAACCGGAGTTGGTCTCGAGTAATTCGATCGCCGATGTTGTGATGCTTAAGACGCCCGACGACGGTCACCCGCAACGGGCGGTCAGGAGCCAAAGGCTGCGGCGGGCGCAAAGAAAGAAGCCGTCGCCGATTCGGCGCGTCGGAAAGCGACCAATCGGCCGGCGCCGTGGCCGGACTGGTGACGAGCGAGTCAATGACCCAGCGTGCCGGAAGTTCGGCTTCCAACGTGAACCGATTGCCGACGTCGACCCGCAATTCGGCCTGCATTTCGACGACGATTTCGTCATTGAGCACCAAATACTTCGTTACGCTGACGACGTCGATCGGCTTATTGCGGCGCTCGATCACCAACTCGGCCCCGCCTGCCGGAGTGAAACATTGCAATTCCACCGCCTCGCCGGGTCGGCTGCCGGCCAAGGGAACCGGATTTGTAAAAAGCCCTTCGATGGGCGTGATCCGCACGATCTCCAGCGGGGCAGGGATCGAAAGCGTCAGGGTCGCCTGTTGCCAGTGCAGGTCGGCCACGCGAAACGTCGGCAGACGATGCGAACGGCCGACGACCAGCGGGGCGACGGCCTTTAAGAACAACGTACGTCCGACTCCTTCCAGCGGTCTCTCGAAATCGAGCACGTAGCGCTGCGCCGCAGTCGCGCCGGCGGGTGGCGCGGCGACCCAGGTAATTTGCCGGTCCGGCAACCGTGCATCGACAAGCGTCAGCCCGGGATCGAGGTCTAGCAAGATTTGATCGATCGGGCCTCGCAGCGCGTCGATGCGTAGTTGCGACGTCAGTTCGATGCCTCGTTCGGTGAAATCGTAAGCCGATTCAATCCTCACCCCGCCGCTCAAGACGATCGCCGTATCGCGGACTTTGGCGAAGCGCGCGCGGATACGTCCGCCGACGAAATGCAGTTTCCACCGTCGAATGCCGTTCGCGCTTTGCCCGGCCTCAACCGTGTAGTCGCCCTGTTGAACCGAGTAAACTTCGGGCAGCGAGAGTTCGAGCGAGTTGGCTTGGCAATTCGGTACATCAAACGCCACGGCCCAGGCGTCGGCCGCTTCTCGTTGCAGTTGCGCGCGGAATTCGAACTGGAGGGTGTCGCTTCGATCCACCCACAGCATCGTGCGTGCGCTCGGAGACGCGCCGAGTCTGGCCCCTTCGCCCGTCTGCTTCCATTTGGCGTTGAAAGCCGCGAGATTAAACGGCGATAGCTTCACGAGGCGCCCGTCGTTGGCGCGGCGCTTCACGTCGATTTCGCCGACGCCCAAGACGTCGGCTTCACCGGAGAATTTCGCCGCAACACGACATTCGAGAAGTTCCGCTCCGTCCGGGAGCGCCATGTCGTCGGTCGCGGTGTCGGCCTTTCGTACAAGAGCTTCGAACTCCCGGCCGTCGACCGGCAAATAACTTTCCGTCCCAAACGGCCACGCCTGGATCTGGTCCGCCGGAACGAAAGCCCGACGAAATCTCAACGGCTCGGCCGCCGGAACGGCCGGAGAAGCCGGCGGCGACTCCGCGGCGCCGTCGATTGGCGGCGGGTCGGCAAACGCCGCTCGGCATGATGCGCCGAGCAGCGCTCCCGTCAAGGCCGCGATACCGACAACGCCGAATCGCCGACGCTCTCTCATACCGCGCTCCCGGCCGGCCCGGAATTCTCCGCGGTCGCCGACGATGCGGGCGACGGAACGTAGGCCGCGGTAATGCGAGTCTTCGACGAGTTCACGTTTGCCGACGGTGGTTCGACGACCTGCCGCAACGTGCGGCCGCGGCGGCGCGCGGCATTGCGGTCGAGCAACAAGGCCGTGAACGATAAGACTCCGCCGAGTGCCGCCGCTTGGAGCGCCAATGGCGCGGCATCTGGATACAGCACGCCCAGCGTTAATGCGATCGTCGCGGCGACGATCATCAACGCCGGACGTCGCAACGGTTCTAAATACAGCAGCCCTAGGCAGAACACCAGCACCACGCCGGATGCCGATAGGACGACCGTGGTTCGGCGCACAGATGTGATTTCAATCGGCGGGGCGTCACCAAAACCGCTGTAGAGATAGATATTGGCCCGTTCGGGCACCGACATCTCGTGTCGCGCACCGCACCAGGTCTCCAAGTCGGCTTGCGTCAGCGGCGGCCGGCGAACCAGAAACATGTTTTGCCAGGTCCAAGAAAACTCCGGCACGTATTCGGCCGAAGCATTTAGCAAACACTCGTCGTTCGGCAGTATGATCTGGCGGTAGACGTAGCGCAAATCGGTCACATGGGCCAACATCGGGGTCGCCGGCGACGCCGTTAAGCCGAGGTTCCGCCGCGGCATTCGGTAACGCACGTCGAGCACAAATTCGCGCGATCCCGACGACGCCGGGAGACGCAACGGAATAACGCCGTCGGCGGCCGGTTCCGCCGCTTCCAGAGACGCGCCGTCCAGAATCAACGCCACGCCGGTCGCTTGCGGAGGCGGCGCGAAATTGAGCGTCGGGGCCGCCGTTCGAAGGCGAAATACCGCCCGTTCCTGCACCGTCGTCCCGGCCGCGATCGATTGAATCCATAGTCGCTCAATGCTCACGTCGTGGATCGGCGTCGGGTCGTCCCACCGGATGCCGATCATCGCCTCCGTCGCGGCGGCCGTCGTCAGGTAGGCCGATTCCGAACTCGCCTCGGCCGAAGCGTTCTTGCGCCAAGCGGCGTCGACGTGCTGTACCGTCAGGCCGGGTACCGCGGGGATTCGCAATTCGCTTTCCACGTGCTCTCCGTCGAGGGGCGCCAACAGCGGAACGCGCAACGCCAGACTGGCCTGCGCCACCGCCTCCTCTTCCGGCAACGGATATTTCGCCGAAACGTCGAACGCGCCGAGTTGCGCGGCGGGCAGACTCGCGCGAATTCTCGCCGGACGAGTTTCGCCGACGTCTTCGTCGATCACGACCCAGGGAATCGACTTTCCTTCGAAAATAAGTTCCAGTCGGCCCTTGTCCGTTAACTGCGACGGCACGTCGAAAGTCAGCGCGTCGATTGGTTCGCGCGCGACGAGGTATTCGAAGCGTTGCTCGGCGTCGCCGCCGGTGCGCGCCAGTGTTAGGCGCGTCTTCACTTTGACGTGGATGCTGCGAACTAGCGGACGTAAATCGCCTGTGAACTTCGCTTCGGCTCCGTCGACGGCGTAAGACCAGGAATTACGACCGTCGTCGCGAGCGTCGACCTCCTTTCGTTTTCGACGCACGAGACCGGTATGAAGAGAATCGCGGGGCGAGAGTTCGATGTTTTCCGCGGCTTGAACCAGCAGCGTCGCCGGCCCGACGACGTTGGCCCGCGGATACGGCAGTTGGAACGAAGCGACTTTCGATCCCGCCTCAAGATCGCGATGGGCGCGGATCGTCACGTCGAACTCGCCTGCCGACGGCTGCAGCAATGGAATCGTAAGCGGCGTGTTTTGCCCTAGGACGACCGCACCGGCGTCGACGATCTCCGCCGGCCCGACTTCGTCGATCTGCCACTGGGGCGAGTCGACGGCGAAGGAAAACACCTTGGCTCCGCCGACTCGATAGCGAAGCTTCGCCTCGAGAAACATCCGATTCGTAGTCACTTCGACGCGATACTCGGGATCGACCGAGATCCGCGTTTCACGGGGCGTGATTCGGGCTCGCAGCGTGAAGGGACGCCCGAAATACTCGAAGACCGACGCGACGTTGCGGTCGGCGAGAAACGGCGGCGAGTCGTCGACCTGTCGAATGCGGTTGAGTTCCAGCCACTGTATCTGCCAGTCGTCTTCCAAGACCACTCCGAGGTAGCCCCATTGGCGGACGGCGTCGAGCACTTCGAAGCCGCCGAAATCGAACGTGGTTTCCCCTTGATGTTGTTCGAGCGAGCGCAGGGCCTTGAGTTTCACGGAAAGCGTCTTGACAGGTCCGCCGGTCCGGCGAATCTCGTAGACAATCGACTTATCGTTTTTGTCGCGCGGGGCGCGCTTCGTCATTTCCAGGTCCGGTTGCGGGTCTTCGACCAACACCGACGCCGGAGGAAGTTGCACGAAAAAGCGATCGAACTCTCCCCCGAAACTATTCACGGTGAGTTCGGCGTCGTAGGCGATGCTGCGACCGTCGACGACGGCGACGTGGTCGGCTTTGGCTTCCAGTAACACTTGGAGTTTGCGCGAGGCGACTTCCGCCGGTCCCCAAGTAATCTGAAACGCTCCGCCGACTCCGGTCGCCTTGAGGACGCTTTGTTTTTGCTGTTTTTCGACCGGCGACAAGACGATGCCCGGCGAAGCCGCGGCCACGAGCCCCACTTGCGGGACCGTCAAGGTGAGCGACGAACTCCAAGCTCGCGGCACGCTCAGCCGCAACCGCCGCTGTCCCGCGACTTCTTCCAAAGGCGTGATCGTTTTCAGCGTGAGTTCGTGCGGTTTGTCGCTGCGGCCTTGCAGCCAGGCCACGTATTCTTTTCGCTCGGCGTCGAACTGTAGAGCGTAGTTGCCGGTGCCCTTATAGGCGGCGTTCTTCTCTAATACGCTCCCCTGTAAATCCAGAGGCACGCGCACCCATCCGTCGACGTCGACGAAGATCACGTACTTCACGCTGAGTCGCGCGTAGCGATCGTCGGCCGAACCGTCGGCGGCGATCGTTTCGAATCGGTAGTCCGGCCGCCGTCGTTCTCCCGCCGCCGCTTCCTTACGGCCGAGCAACTCCTCGATCGTTTCCAAAGCGACCCCGACCAGCGGCTGCAGATTGCCGTTTTTGTCGGTGAAATAATAGATGTCCGGTTTCGCTTCCCGCGGGCTTGCCGCAGCCGGTGCCGCAACCGCCGGAGCGGCGCTGGGCTGCGCGCCCCCGGTCGGCGTCGCCGCGGCGGCCGGTTTCGGCAGCGGAGTGCCGTTGGTCCCCTGCCCGTAAACGCCTGCACCGTCCCCGAGCCCGCCGAATGCGAGCGGCAAGACGATCAGAATTCGGCGCAGAAGGGTATTCACGCGTCGGTGCCGAGGGGACGTGGGAGTTTCGATCGGAGGCTCTACACAAACGTGCGAGCGCGGGTCGGCTGCTGAGTATGGTTGCCGCCGAGGCTTGGCTGCCGGCGCGGGCTGCAGACGGCCGAGCCCAGCTCAACCTCAGGGTCTACTTAGTTTAACCAGCTTACGACAAGTCGCAAACCTTTGCCCCCAAAGCAGTTCGCGATAGTCGCCACAATCCCTACAACCCGCCGCCCGACAAGCCGTTTACACCGATTAGCCCCGCCCTCGCTGTCCCCGCCCCTCAGCGGGTCAGCATGGCGAGCAATTCGGCGTGTAGCGTTGTTGTCGCAGCGGCGATGAATTTTGGGGCCTCCAGGCTCGGCGGCCCACCGGCTAAGTCGGTCAGTCGGCCGCCGGCTTCTTGTACGATCAGGTAGCCCGCTGCCACGTCCCACACCTTCGTGTCGCGGGCCCAATACGCGTCCAGCCGGCCTGCGGCCACATAGCATAAGTTCAGCGCCGACGATCCCATTCGTCGCACCGCCTGAGCGCGCTCCATGATGTTCAAGAAGTCGACGATGTTGACGTTGTCGCGTTGCACGCGCGGCGGAAAGCTCACGGCGACGAGCGCCTGCGACAGCGACGTCACGTCGCTCACCTTCAAGCGGCGCTCGTTAACAAACGCCCCCCGTCCCGCCGCCGCGTAGAAGCACTCATCCGCCGACGGATCGTATACGCAGCCCACCAGCGGCGTGCCGTGGCGTTCCAGTCCGATCGAAACGGCGAACTGCGGCAGGCCGTGCACGTAGTTGGTCGTGCCGTCGAGCGGATCGACGATCCAGCGGTAGCCGTCGCGGCCGGTCGTCGAGGCGCCGTTCTCCTCGGCGAGAAAGCCGTGGTCGGGAAACGCCGCGAGAATCGCCGCGCGCACCGCTTCTTGGCTGGCCAGATCCGCCTCGGTCACGAGATCGGCCGGCCCTTTCTCGCGCACCGCGAAGCGCCCGGCCCAATCGAGCAACACCGCTCCGCCCCGCCGCGCTGCGCCGAGAGCCGTTTCCAAAAAAGCGTCGAGCGGTTCCGTCACGTCGTTTCGAGCCTCGTGAGAATGAGTTCGCGGCTCTCCGCGGCCGTCGACCTTATCGATTATAGAAATCGGGCGCTCGCCGCCCCAGGGCCGAACTGCGGCGCAAGCCAAGATCACGACAAGTTTTTCGAAACGTCAGGATGCCCGCTCGCGCCCCCGGTCGCCCGCCGCCGCGTGGGTGAAATCCGAGAAATTGCTGGACTCGCCCCGCCCGCCCGGTAGGATAACTGTGTCCTGCCGACCGCCCCTCCAAGGGCGGCCGCACGGCGCACGGAACGGTTCGCAACATTATTCGTCCGGTTCGTTTCGGCCTCTTCTCTGTTCCGGCCCCGTCGACTCGCCTCGCAGTGAGCCGACGGGGTTTTTTTGTTGATCGGCTGCCCGGCCGCGCCGCATCAGGCCCGCTCGAGCGCCGGCGATTTCACTCCCATTGACGACGCACAACCCGTGAGCAATCCGCACTGGCTCCTCGCCGATACCACGGCCCGCCTCGACGGCCCGCCGCTCGCCGCCGAAGTCGATCTGCACAAACCGCAGTACGGCCTGCATCATCTCTCTTGGCTCGGCATGGGCGTGCCGTCCGACGAGCCGCGCTTAATGCTCGGCGTCGGCGATCCGGCCTACTCGCCCGATGAACGCCACGAGCCCGCGCTCGCCGAATCGTATGCCCGCGGCGACGACCTCGTCGCCACCTATCCGCAGACCGAGGCGCGTCCCTATCGCATGCAGGCCTATTGGCGAATCTGTCCGCGACCGGCCGGCGTGATCTTCCAAGTCGAGTTGCAGGTTTCGCTCAACACGAGCTTGCTCGACACGAGTCCCACGGTCGCCGTCGTCAGTTGTCTCGATGCCGGTCCGTGCGTGCAAGTCGAGGCGAGCGTCGGCTCGTTCCACATCGTCAGGCCGGACGGGGCCGACTGGAGCCTCGTCCACATGATCCATCCGGTCGATCAAACGCATCCGACGGCGATCGCGCTGCCGCCCGGCGGCGTCGAACTGCGAACGCCGCTGTTCGGCAAGTTTCTCGAGAAGGGCGTGATCTTGCGGGCCCGCGCCCGCGCCGCGCTGCTCAAGCGCCAAGGCGACGACGCCGCGGCGCTTGCCCTCTACGAAGAATTCCGTCATGCTCCCTTGCCGCTGACGACGTGAGCGCGCCCCACCTTCTCCTGCCGGGAGAAGGTGCCCGCAGGGCGGATGAGGGTCGCGCGGCGCCGCGTTTGGTGCTGAGAATGGATCGACATCGCGGCGGCGAAGCTTGGCGTCTGTGTCCGTTCGACGCCCGTTAGTCCTCTCCCACTGGGAGAGGGCGGCCGGAGCGCAGCGGAGGCGGGTGAGGGCGGCGCGGCGCAAAGTTTGACGATGAGTTACAATCGGCGCCGCGGCGCGTTGCATTTGTCGTTGCGAACTCGAAACATTCTCAACACCAAACGTCGCCCGGCGCGCCCCTCATCCGGCCTACGGCCACCTTCTCCCAGTGGGAGAAGGGTTAGGAACCACCACTTCCACTGCGAGAGCTTTGATGAACGCCGGTCGTTCGCTGGTTCATCCGCGCGATCAGATTCTCGACAGCATCGAGCGGATCTATCGCTTCCGCATGACGACGACGTCGGGCGGCAATCTTTCCATTCGCGATCCGAGCGGCGACATTTGGATCACG
>JAEUIN010000058.1 GCA_016793115.1 Planctomycetaceae bacterium | reverse complement strand
CGTTTCTCCGGCGGCGAACGCGCTGCTCATGGCGCTGAGCCAAGGCGTGGCCATCGCGACGCCCGCCCCGCGCAGAATCGTCCGGCGGCTCAGCTTGCGTTGAAAATTGAAATGCACGGGCTTGGTCATGGCGGGGCTCGTCTGTATTGAAATCATCGCTTGCGAATGAAAAGCCCAGGGACCTCAGGTCCCTGGGACGCGACAGGCGACTTACTTTCGGCAAAAACTCTACTTACTCAAAAAGATCGGACTCGTAACCACGGCTTCCAAGATCGTGCGGAAACCGTAATCTTCCTTTGCGGACGCGGCGGCAATCTCGTCCAAGATGTCGCGATCTACGAAGCTAAACGGCGCTCCGGTGCCGTAGATCAACAGCTTCTCGGCGACGTTCGCGGCCAGCCGCCGTTTGTCGGCCGCCATCAGTCGGCGGAATTCGTCGCCGTCGGTAAACGCGCGGCCGTCGGCCGTTTCGTAGCTCGCATCGATCACAGGGCCCGGCTTGCGGCTCCGGCCGTCGAGCTTCGGATAGTTCGATCGCCACTGGCCGGCCGGGTCGAAATTCTCCAGCGCGAAGCCCGGCGGATCGATCTTGCGATGGCAGACGGCGCACGACTCTTGCGAGCGATGCTTGGCCAGCTGTTCGCGAATCGTCGTCGCCCCGCGAATGTCGGGCTCGATTGCCGGCACGCTTGTCGGCGGCGGCGGAATCGGCACGCCGAGCAACCGTTCGGAAACCCACACGCCGCGGACGATCGGCGAAGTGTTCGAGCCGTTGGCCGTCACCTTCATGATCGCTCCTTGCGTCATGACGCCGCCGCGATGCGAGTCTTCGTCTAATCGCACGCGCTCGAGCTTGTCGCCACGCACGCCGTCGATGTCGTAAAACCGGGCCAATCGACTATTGAGAAACGTATGCTCGGCCGTCACCAGCCGCTCGACGCTCGCGTTCTCACGCAGCATCTCCTCCAGAAACGTGTGCGTCTCGTCGAGCATCGAGTTCTTCACGACGGAGTCGAACTTCGGGTACAGCTTTGCATCGGGCTGGGTGAAGTCCATCTGATCGAGGTCGAGCCACTGTGCGGCGAAATCTTCGACGAACCGCCGACCTCCCGCGCCGGCCAGCAAGCGATTGGCCTGCGCCTTCAGCACGGCCTGCTCGCGCAACCGATCGCTCGCCGCCAGCGCCGTGAGTTCGGCATCAGGCGGGCCGCCGGTGAGGAAGTAACTGAGCCTCGCGGCGACGGCGTGCGAATCGAGCGCGCCGGGCGTTTCGGTGAGGTACATAAATCGGGGCGAGCAGAGCACGGCCCGATAGCCGGCCCTCAGTGCGGCCGTGAAGTTTTCGCCGGCATCGAGCGCTGCGAGTCCCATGTTCACGTAAGGTTGCACTTGCTCCGAAGTCACCGGCCGGCGAAACGCTCGTCGGGCCATGTCCGTGACGAGTCGCGCGAGATCGGCCTTCGAGGATTTGGGAATCACGCGGCCGGCCGACTTCTTCGAACCGGTTTCATAGCGCAAGTCGCCGATGAGGAGCTTGCGCAGCTCGGCGTTGTTCGCGCCGACGTGGACGCGCCGCATCGTCAGATGATCGATGGCGATGCCCGGCACGTCCTGCGGTTCTCCCTCGCCCACGCCGACTTGGCCCCCTTGAAAGCGGGCCTTCTTCAGCGTGGTGTCGCCGGGGCGAATCTCCACCATGTGCCGGCGCGGCAGCCACGCCGTGAACTCGATCGTCTTCGGCTTTTCCGTGGCTTCAAACGCCGTGACGTAATCCATCAGCGGCGCGCTCGACGTGCACAGGCCCGTGCTGACGGTCGTCCAAACGCCGCCGGTTTCCGGAAGCTTGAGCGCCGAGACGGTCGCGGTGAAGTGATACCAGCCGTCTTCCGGCGCGGTGGTACAAGGGAGACGTCCGTAGAACGTCAGGCCCGACGACCAAGTGACGGCCTGCCCCTGTCGCATCTCCGGCTCACGGCAACGGACGCGCGGATTGCGACGGACGATGTCTTTCGGTTCCAAGTCGAGTTCGTATTCGTCGGCCTTCGACAAAGCGCGGCGAAAGGCTTCGTCGAGCGCGAGATCCACCACGGCCAGATGCCGCTCCAATTGGAAGTGCGACATCGACTGACCGTCGGCGACCGTCGTGAAGCCGGACGATTTCATATCCTCCGGCAGCTCGTCGACCAGAGGAATGTCGATCCCCAACAGCGCATGCAACGAGCGCTCGACCTCAGGTCGCGTCAAGCGACGAGCCCGGACTCGTCCG
>JAEUIN010000401.1 GCA_016793115.1 Planctomycetaceae bacterium | reverse complement strand
AGGGGTTACCACTCCTCGGCCCCAACCGCCGGGCGCGTCGCGGGGCCCGGGGGTATGGTCCCCCCGTAAACCCACGGGGGGGGTTGGGGGGGGGGGGGTGCGATATCAGGCGGGCAGATGCAATCTGTGGCGGACCCAGGTCGGTCACCAGCCGGCATTCTAAGCCGGGTTGCGAGCCCCAGCAAGACAAATTGGCATCTATTGATGGGTCGTCTGGTACTCTCTTCGGCCGGTCGCGGGTCCGAACGTTGGCCAAAGCCCCCAGGAGTGGCATAACCGTAGGCGGCGGCAAAAGTTGCACATCATACCTGAAACGGCAGATCATCCGCTTTTCGGCGAACAAGTCTCTTGGCAACGCCGAAGAAGTTCGACCATAATAAAGCTGAGCTTATGCAATAGCTCTCCCGCCCTGCCTGATTGCGGCCGGTTCGCGCGACGCATCGACTTTGGTCGTAAGCTTTGTTCGGCCGAGCCCGCTCCCACCCCGCCTACCTTCGCCTAGCGCGCGACTCGCCCCTTCGGAGGCTTCGGTTATGGACTTCCGTCACCCGTCCACTTGGGTTCGTACGTCAGTTTTTCGCACCGCGCTCTGCGCGTCGTTCATGGCGCCGAGTGTGTTCACTTCGCCATCCCTCTTCGCGGCCGACGCGGCGAGCAAGCCTGCCACGGCCGCCGTCGATCAGGCGTTCGAAGTGCTTCCCTCGGCAGCCAAGCTGCACGGCAACTTTGCTCGAGCCCAATTGGTCGTCGCCGCGCTCGGCAAGAGCGGCAAGGTCGACGACACGAGCGCCGATCTGACGCATGCGGCCGTTTACTCCAGCGATAATCCGCAAGTCGTCTCGGTCGATTCGAGCGGCCGGTTATTGGCCCGCGGCAACGGCGGAGCGACGATCACGGTGGGCATCGGAGCGAGGGCGAAGAAGGTCCCCGTCGAAGTCGCCGGCGTGCTGCCGCAGGCGCAAGTGAGTTTCGCGCACGATGTCGCGCCGATCTTGAGCAAGCTCGGCTGCAATTCGGCCGCCTGCCATGCCAGCCAATACGGCAAAGGGGGCTTCAAGCTCTCCGTGTTCGGCTTCGCTCCGGATGAAGACTATCGTGCGCTGGTGCGCGAATGGCAAGGTCGCCGCGCCGACATGGTCGAGCCGGAAAAGAGCTTGTTCTTGCTGAAGCCGCTCGCGGCCGTGCCGCACGGCGGCAACAAGCGCCTCGACAAAGGGACGATCGAATACCAGCAACTGTTGGCCTGGGTCGCCGGCGGCGCCGCAGCCCCGACCGGCAAAGAAGCGAAAGTGACGGGCATCGTCGTCACGCCGGCCGCGCGCGTCGGCAAGCTCGGCTTCACTCAGCAACTTCGCGTCGTCGCGAGCTACGCCGACGGTACCGAACGCGACGTCACCGCCGTCGCCAAGTTCGACAGCATGGATGAGGGTCTCGTCAGCGTGACCTCCGCCGGCTTGGTCCGCGCCGTCGGCAAGGGACAAAGCCCGGTCGTCGTGCGCTTCGAAGGGCAAGCCCAAGCGGCGATCATCACCGTGCCGTTCGCCGAGAAGGTCGAGCTAAAGGGTTGGAAGAACAACAACTTCGTCGATGAGTTGGCCGCCGCGAAGTTCCGCGAAGTCGGCATCGAGCCGTCGCCGGTGTGCGACGACGCGACTTTCGTGCGCCGCGCCTACCTCGACGCGGTCGGCACGTTGCCCACGGCCGAGCAAGCTCGCACGTTCATCGAATCGAAAGACCCGAACAAGCGCGCCGCGCTCGTCGACGCCTTGCTCGGCCTGACGGGCGATCCGACGAAAGACATCCACAACAACGCCTACGCCGCCTACTGGAGCCTCAAGTGGGCCGACTTGATTCGCTCGTCGAGCGACAACGTGGGCGAGCAGGGAATGTGGGCCTTGCACAACTGGATCCAAGATTCGTTCCGCCAGAACAAGCCGTACGACAAGTTCGTGCGCGAGCTCGTGTTGGCGAAGGGCTCGATCTACATGGACGGCCCGTCGAACTTCTACCGCATCGCGGCGACGCCGCCCGACATGGCCGAGACGACCGCGCAGTTGTTCCTCGGCATCCGTCTGCAATGTGCCAAGTGCCATCACCACCCGATGGAGAAGTACGGCCAAGACGACTACTACAGCTTCGCGGCGTTCTTCGCCCGCGTCGGCACGAAGAACAGCCTTGAGTTCGGGCTGTTCGGCCGGGAGCAGGTCGTCATGGTGAAAAACACCGGCGACGTGCGCCACCCGAAGACCGGCAAGACGATGGAGCCGACGCCGCTGGAAGGTACTCCTGTCGCCGAAGCTCTCGACCGACGCCAGCCGCTCGCCGATTGGCTCGCTTCCGACAAAAACGACTACTTCGCCCGCAACCTCGTCAACCGCTACATGGGCTACCTCATGGGGCGCGGGCTCGTCGAACCGATCGACGATTTGCGGGCCACGAATCCGGCTTCAAATCGTGAACTGCTCACGGCGCTCGCCAAGCATTTCACGGAAAGCGGCTACGACGTGAAGCAGTTGATGCGCACCATCATGACGTCGCGGCTCTATCAACTCGATTCGCAGCCGACCGAGGCCAACGCGGCCGACGACCGGTTCTACAGCCACTACGAAGTGAAGCGCATCGGCGCCGAAGCGCTTCTCGACGCCATCGACGCGGTGACCGGCTCGCAGACCAAGTTCAAGAACATGCCGCTGGGGACGCGGGCGATCGAACTGCCCGACTCGAACTACCCCGACTACTTCCTGGCGACGTTCGGCAAGCCGCGCCGCGTGAGCGTTTGCGAATGCGAACGCGTGCCGGACGAAAACCTGGCGCAAGCCCTGCACACGCTCAACGGCGACGTGTTGGCCAACAAGATCAGCGACAAGAGCGGACGCATCGCCAAACTCTTGGCGGCGAAGAAGACGTATCCGCAGATCATGGAAGAGTTGTATCTGACGACGTTGGCCCGCAAGCCGACGGCCGAAGAACTGGCGGCGCTCGAGAAGCTGCAAAAGCAGTCGAAAGATCCGAAGACGTTCTACGAAGACGTGCTCTGGTCGCTCTGCAACTCGAAGCAGTTCTTGTTCGTGCGTTAGATTCGGCAAGCAACTCGACGCACGGCGAGCGGGGGACGCAAGTCCCCGGTTACACAGCCGGCTTCGAAGTTAGAACGCGGATCAAGACGCAACGTTAACGGCCGGCTTACGCCGACCGCTCGCCTGTTTGGATGACTGCCGCGCCGACCGCTCGATCCGCTTGCCTCGCCTGTCGATAGCCCACCTTCGCCGGAGCCGCCTCATGATTCGCACCGCGACGTTCCTGCTCATCGCCTCGGTCGTCACCTCGCAAGCCGCGGCTCAGTCGTCGTATCCCATGTTGATGGACGTCGCTCCGTTGGCAGTGCAGGCCGGGGCTTCGGCCGAGCATACCGTGCATGCTCGCTACAACTTATTCGGCGCTTATCAGGTGATCGTCGCCGGCGCGGGCGTGACGGGCGAACCGATTCCGGAACCGGTCGCGGCTAAGAAGGATGAGAAGAAGGACGAAAAGAAGGACTCGAAACCCGCGACGCCGCCGGCGAAGCCGAACCAAGTGAATCACAAGGTCCGTTTCACGGCTAAGCCCGACGCCCTGCTCGGAGTGCGCGAGATTCGCTTGGCGACGCCGCAGGGCTTATCGACCGTCGGGCAGTTGCTTGTCGTGCGCGATCCGGTCGTGGTCGAGAGCGGCAAGAACAACACGCTCGCCGAGGCCAACCCGATCGCGCTGCCGGCCGCGGTCTGCGGAGCCGTCGAGGCGAATGAAGACGTCGACTATTTCAAATTCAAGGTTGAGGCCGGGAGGACGCTCACGTTTCATGTGCGTTCGCAGCGCTGCGAAGACAAAATTCACGATCTGCAGACGCACGTCGATCCGATCATCACGTTGAAGAACTCGGCCGGCGTGGTTCTCGCCGCGAACGACAACTACTTCTACGGCGACTCGCTCTTGAACTACACGTTTAAGACGGCGGGCGACTACTACCTTGAAGTTCGCGACGTGCGTTACCAAGGCAACGTCTACTGGCAATACTGCGTCGAGATCAACGATCGGCCGCTCGTGCAAACGATCGTCCCCGCCGTGCTCGCTCCCGGAGCGAAAGCGTCGGTCGAATTAGTCGGGCTGCAGTTGCCCACCGGCGCAAAGGGCGAGATCGAGGTGCCGGCCGGCGCCGCCGAAGGTCCGGCTTGGCTCGCGCCGCGGCTCGGCAAGGAATTGCTCAACCCGGTGCCGGTGCTGATCTCCAAGCTACCGACGACGTTTGAGTCGCCCAAGGCGAAGAACGTACCGGCCGATGCCCAAGACTTCGCCGTGCCGAGCGTGCTCGTCGGCCGGCTCGCAAGCGACGGCGAAGCCGATTGCTTCGCCTTCGCCGCCAAGAAAGGGGACGCTTTCAACTTCAACGTCTGCGCCAAGCGCGCGCAATCGAGCCTCGACTCGGTGATTTCCATCTACAACGAGAAAGGCGTGCGGCTCACGGAAAGCGACGACATTCAGATTCATCGCACGTCGACGACCGACTCGATTCTCGAAGGCTGGTCAGCTCCGGCCGACGGCAAGTACGTCGTCGAGATTCGCGATCTGCACTTGCGCGGCGGCGCGACGTTCCCTTACGCTCTGAGCGTCACGCGAGCCGAGCCCCACTTCGTGTTGCATGCCGACATGGACAAAGTGTATTTGCCCGGCGGCGTCGGCGGCCAAGTGTTCGTCCGCGCCGTGCGCAAAAGCGGGTTCGCCGGCGAAATCCAGCTCAACGTCGAAGGCCTGCCCAAGGGCGTGCGGGCCGTGTGCGGAAAGATTCTCGCCGACGGCCAAGACGGCACGATTCTGTTCTACGCCGAACCGGGAACGAAGCTGCTGGCGGCCGAAGCGCGCATCGTCGGCACGGCCGTTCACAAAGCCGCCGACGGCAAAGAGACGCAACTCTCCGCCGTGGCGACGCCCTGGCAAGAGGTCTACATGCCCGGCGGCGGTCGCGGTCACTTCCCGGTCGACACCTTCTTCATTTCCGTCTGCGATCCGCTCGACGTCGTGAAGGTGAAAGTTACGCCGACCGAGGTCGTGCTCAAGCCGGGCGAGTCGAAGAAGATCGAAATCGAAATCGAGCGCTCACCTGAGTTCGACAAGAACCTGACGCTCGATCTGCTCTACCGGCACTTGGCTTCGCCGTTCGGCGACAGCTTGCCGAAAGGCGTGACGATCGACGACAAACAGAGTAAAACCCTGCTCACGGCCAAGGAAACCAAGGGCTACATCACGCTCAAGGCCGCGCCCGACGCCAAACCGGCCGACAAGCAACTCGTGCCGGTCATGGCTCAGGCCGCGATCAACTTCGTGATGAAGATGAGCTACTGTGCCGAGCCGCTCCGCGTGTCCGTCGTCGCCAAGTAACCGGTTCTCGTTTGCAGTATTCAACTATGAGCGGAAAACTTAGCGGCAAGACCGCGCTCGTCACCGGCGCCGGGCGCGGCATCGGCTTCGGTTGTGCGCTCGAACTCGCGCGGGCCGGGGCCGCAGTCGTGATCAACGATCGGCCCGGCAGCCCCGACTTAGCGGAAGCCAAGCGGCAGATTGAAGCGGTCGGCGGGCGCGTGGCCGCGATCAAAGCCGACGCTCATTCGCGGGCCGGTTGCGAAATTTTGCTTGCCGAGGCGCTGAAGTTCGCCCCGCGGATCGACATTCTGGTGAGCAACCCGGCCCGCAGCAAACGGACTCCGTTTCTCGAATTCGATCCGGCCGATTTCGACACGATCATCGCCGGCACGCTCACGGCCGGGTTCCACATGGGGCAACTCGTCGCACGGCACATGGTCGCCGCAAAGTGCGAGCCGCACGACGGCTGCCAGGGCAAGATCGTCTTCATCTCAAGCGTGCATGCCGAGATGCCGTATGCCAGAAGCGTGGCCTACAACGCGGCCAAGGCCGGCCTCAACCACATGGCGCTCTCGATGTCGGCCGAGTTGAACCGGTACCGGATCAACGTGAACATCATCGAGCCGGGCTGGATCGACACGCCCGGCGAGCGGATCACGTTCGGCCTCGAGAAGATGAAAGAAGCCGCGCCGAAGCTCCCTTGGGGCCGGCTCGGCACGCCGGAAGACATCGGCCGCGCGGCGACGTTTCTCTGCTCCGACGACGCCGACTACGTGACCGGCACCACCTTACGCGTCGACGGCGGCTTCGTGCTCAAAGAATGCCGCGGCGATTCGATCGAGTAAGAGCGCGTCTCCGTAGGATTGTGCGTCGATTCGGCGTGGGCCTCACTTCGTTCGACCCACCCTACAGTTACAGCCCTTCGTTGAGCCCCTGCAGATCCTCCGGCACGAAGCGGCCGTCTTTGCGGAGCAGTTGGTCGTCGAACCAAATCTCGCCGCCCCCGTATTCCGGCGTCTGGATCAGCACCAAATCCCAATGCACGCGGCTGCGGTTGCCGTTGTCGCATTCGTCGTAGGCGTTGCCCGGCGTCAGATGAATGCTGCCGCCGATTTTCTCGTCGAACAGCGTGTCGAGCATCGGTTTGCGAACATGGTTGTTGCAGCCGATCGACCATTCGCCGATGTAGCGGGCACCTTCGTCGGAATCGAGAATCTTGTTCAGCGCTTCCGGAGCATTGGCGCACGTGGCCCGCACGATTTTGCCTTGCTTGAACTCGAATTCGACCTGCTGAAATACCGTTCCTTGGTAGCGGGAGGCGGCGTTGTAGCGGATTATTCCGTTCACGCTGTCGCGCACCGGCGCGGTGAACACTTCGCCGTCGGGGATGTTGCGCTGGCCGTGGCAGGGGCGCACGTTCATGTCTTTGATCGAGAACGTCAGATCGGTGCCCGGCCCGATGATCCGCACTTTGTTCGCGTCCCACATGCGGCGCACGAGCGGCTCTTGGTTGCGGGCCATCTGCGCGTAGTCGGTCGTGCAGACGGAGAAGTAAAAATCTTCGAAGGCCTGCGTGCTCATGTCGGCCGCTTGCGCCATCGACGGCGTCGGATAACGCAGCACGACCCACTTCGTCTTCGGCACGCGGACTTCGCTGT
Source organism: Planctomycetaceae bacterium (assembly GCA_016793115.1). GTDB lineage: Bacteria > Planctomycetota > Planctomycetia > Pirellulales > PNKZ01 > PNKZ01. Next base: position 67,933 of record JAEUIN010000401.1, on the reverse strand, counting down.
GCACCGGCTGCCACCAATACTTTTGATAGAGGTCGAGCTTTTCGTGCGGCACGTCGACGAACTGGCTTGAATTGGCCGAGCCGCGGATGCCGATGTAGGCGTGCATCCGCTGCATGCGGGCCCGCTCCAATTCACCGGCCGCGCCGATATTGGCCTCGGTCCCGGTCATGTAGAGACTGCGAAGAATGTCTTGATTCTTCCAGGTGACGAACGGCTGTGCGCCGCGCTGGGCGGCCATCTCGACGAGTCGGCAGACTAAGGTCGGGTCCGGTAGGTCGATCGCTTCGATGAGCACGTTTTCGCCGCGCTCCACGCGGCAACTGTGGTCGAGCAATGTTTCGGCGAGCTTCGTCAGACGCGGGTCGTTCATGGCGGAACACTTGTCCTATCAGGGGCTTCGTCGCACCGCTTATGGTAGAGTCGACGCGCCCTATTGAACATGCCCGCGGGGCGCACGAATTTCGAGCGCGCGGCGGACGACGGATCGGGATGCTAAGATAGGCTCCGAGCAAGCGAAAACTCACCCCGGCCGATCGCCGACGGCCGATAAAAGCCGCGGCTCGATCGTCATGTCTCTCGTCGCCGCCCGCCTCCACCAGTATTTGAGAAAGTTCCATGCGTTTGCCGCTCTCGATCTCCCTGTTGCTGGTCGCCTGCGTAACGCCCGCCACGTTTTCGGTCGCCGCCGGCCCCGAAAGTGCGACCGCCGCCGCCGCGCCGAACATCGTGCTGATCGTCGCCGACGATCAGGCCTACAGCGATTTCGGCTTCATGGGGCATAAGCAAATCAAGACTCCGCGGCTCGACAAACTCGCCGCCCAGTCGCTCGTTTACCGGCACGGGTATGTCCCCTCGAGCCTCTGCCGGCCGAGCTTGGCGACGATCCTCACCGGGCTCTATCCGCACCAGCACAAGATCTTCTCGAACGATCCGCCGCTGCCGAAGGGAAAAAAGAGCTTTGGTCAGCGTGATCCCGTCTTCGCGCGGCTGCGCGAACAACAAATCGCGCACATCGACTCCGCGCCGACATTGCCGCGACTCCTCGCCGAAAAAGGTTACACGAGCTTCCAAACCGGCAAGTGGTGGGAAGGCAACTTCAAGCGTGGCGGCTTCACCGACGGCATGACCGAAGGCACTCGCCACGGCGACGCCGGCCTCACGATCGGTCGTGAGACGATGCAACCGATTTATGATTTCGTCGATAAGTCGGTCGCGGCCCAAAAGCCGTTCTTCGTTTGGTACGCGCCGTTCATGCCGCACACGCCCCACACGCCGCCGGAACGTCTGCTCGCCAAATACCGCGATCAAGCGCCGACCGAACACATCGCCAAGTACTGGGCGATGTGCGAGTGGTGCGACGAAACCTGTGGGCAACTGCTCGATTTCCTCGACGAGCGCAAACTTTCCGACGACACGATCGTCGTCTTCGTCGTCGACAACGGCTGGATTCAAGAGCCGAACGCGCCGCGCTACGCGCCGAAGTCGAAGCAATCGCAATATGACGGAGGACTGCGGACGCCGATCATGATTCGTTGGCCCGGCCGCGTGAAGCCGGCGACGACCGACGCACTCGCCTCGTCGATCGACATCGCACCGACGCTCTTGAAGGCGTGCGGAATCGCTCCCGTCGCCGGGATGCAGGGGCTCGATCTACTCGACGCCACGGCGGTCGCCGGCCGCAAACAACTCTACGGCGAGATCTTTACGCACAACGCCGTCGATGTGAACTCACCGGCGTCGAGCGTGCGATTCCGCTGGACGCGCGAAGGGAACTGGAAACTGATCGTGCCGGATGCGACGAACGAGCCGGCAGGCACGGTCGAACTCTTCGACCTCGCGGCTGACGAGGCGGAGACGAAGAATCTGGCAAGCGCGGAGCCGGAGCGAGTCGCCGCGCTGCGCAAATCGCTCGATGCGTGGTGGGACGGCAAAGAGTAGGCGACCCCATCCGGGCGCTGGCCGCAACTGGTCCGGCCAATTAAACTGGCGAGTCTCCGCTTGCTCGTCCCGCCCCTGGTCCGTGAAGGAGTTCGCCCGTGTTGCGTCGCGTCATGCCGTTCGCACTCTGCGCCCTGGTCGCCTTGGCGGCGATCGCCGCCGATAAGCCCAAGCAAGCCAAGAACAACGAGGCCGCCGTCGCCGACGCCGTGCCGCAATGGATTTGGGCCGACAAGGCATCGGCCGAAAAAGGGAAGCCGGAGCGGGTTTTCCTCCGCAAGGAATTCGCCATCCCGCGCGAAATCGCGAGCGCGAAGCTCTATGCGACGGGCGACGACGGATTGACCGTCTACGTCGACGGCCGCGAGGCGCTCAAGGTCGACGCTTGGCAATCGCCCGGCTATCTCGAAGTCGCCCCGCTCTTGAACAAGATCGACGGCAAGCAGGCCGGCAAACACGTGCTCGCCGTCGAGGCGAGGAACGACGGCAAGTCGGCCGGCGCCGCGATCGTGCAACTCGACATCGCTCTCCAGCGCGGGGAGCAGCGCGTCGTCACCGACGGCAGCTGGCGCGTCGCCCGCACGACGGCCGGCAAATGGCGCGAGCTCGGCTTCGACGATTCGCAATGGCAAACGGCCTCAGTGCTCGCGCCGATCGGCGGCGGGCCCTGGAAAAGCGTCACCGCGAAGAGCCTCACGGCGGTCGCCAAGCTCCGCGCACCCGAGGCGACGCCGATCAGCGACATGAAAATCGCCAAGGGCTTTCATGTCGAATTGTTGCACACGGTGCCGAAAGAGGTCGAAGGCTCGTGGGTCAGCATGTGCGTCGACCCCAAAGGGCGGTTGATCGTCTGCGACCAAAACGGCGGCTTGTTCCGCGTGACCGTTCCGCCGCTCGGCAAGTCGGAGCCGATCAAAATCGAGAAGGTCGAAGTCGACCTCGGCGAGGCCCAAGGGCTGTTGTGGGCCTTCGATAGCTTGTATGTGGTCGTGAACAAAGGAGGCAAGTACGACAGCGGCCTTTACCGCGTGACCGACACGAACGACGACGACAAGCTCGACAAGGTCGAAACGTTGCGCAAGATCAACGGCGGCGGCGAACATGGCCCGCATGCCGTCGTTCTCGCGCCCGACGGCAAATCGCTCTACATCGTCTGCGGCAACGGCACGAAGATGATGGAGCTGAGCGATTCGCGCGTGCCGAAGCTGTGGGGCGAAGATCATTTGCTGCCGCGCATGCCCGACGGACGCGGCTTCATGGCCGGCGTGATGGGCCCGGGCGGCTGCATTTATAAGATCGATCCGGAAGGCAAATCTTGGGAACTGGTCGCGACCGGCTTCCGCAATGAGTACGACGCGGCGTTCAATCGCGACGGCGAACTCTTCACCTACGACGCCGACATGGAGTGGGACATCAACACCCCTTGGTATCGGCCGACGCGGGTAAACCATGCGATCAGCGGCGCAGAGTTCGGCTGGCGCAACGGCGCAGGCAAGCGTCCGGAATACTACGCCGACACGTTCGGCGCGGTCGTGAACGTCGGCCCCGGTTCGCCGACCGGAGTCGCGTTCGGCTACGGCGCGAAGTTCCCCGCTAAGTATCAAGACGCACTTTTCATCTGCGACTGGAGCTATGGCAAGCTCTACGCGGTGCACATGACTGCGATCGGTGCGACTTATGTCGGTCAACTCGAAGAGTTCATCACCGGCACGCCGCTGCCGCTCACCGATCTGGTCGTTAACCCGCAAGACGGCGCGATGTATTTCACCATCGGCGGACGCAGGACGCAGTCGGGCCTCTACCGCGTGACGTACACGGGTTCGGAGTCGACCGACCCGAGCAAGCCGCAACCCGACGAGTTTGTGAAAGCGCGAGAATTGCGTCGCCAACTCGAAGCGCTGCACCATCCGGATTCGACGGCCGCGGCCGTCGCATGGCCGTATCTGGGGCATGCCGATCGGGGGATTCGCTTTGCGGCCCGCACGGCGATCGAGCACCAGCCGGCGGCGGAGTGGCAAGACAAGGCGCTCGCCGAAACCGATCCCGCCAAGGCGATCACGGCGTTGCTTGCGCTCACGCGGGCCGCGGGCATCTGCCCCTTCCATCGCAAGCCTGACGATAAGCCGGTCGACACGGCTATGGGAGCCAAAATCTTGGCGGCGCTGGAGAAGATCGACTTCGCCGCGCTCACCCATTCGCAACAGGTCGACTACGTCCGCGTTTATCACATTTTATTCAATCGCTTCGGCAAGGCCGATGCCGCCGGCCGCGAACGGACGATCACTCGCTTCGATCAACTCATACCGGGCGAATCACCGGAATTGAACGTCGAGATCGGCAACGTGCTGGTCTATCTCGAAGCGCCGTCGGCCGCCGCGAAGCTGACGAAGTTGATGGTCGAGGCCCCGTCGCAAGAAGAACAGATCGACTATGCCCGGGCCTTGCGCGTGCTCAAGACCGGCTGGACGCACGAGCTGCGCAAGCAGTATTTCGAGTGGTTCTTGCGAGCCGCCAACTACCGGGGCGGGGCAAGTTTCTCGTTGTTCGTACAGCACATCAAAGAGGACGCCGTGGCGACCTTGAGCGACGCGGAAAAGACGGCGCTCAGGGAGGTGCTCGAAGCGAAGCCGGCGGCCGCCGCGCCGACGTTTACCGTGACGCCGCGCCCCGTCGTGAAGGAATACAAGCTCGACGAGATTCTGAAACTCGCCGAAAGCGGACTGCGCGGGCGCAATTACGAGCGCGGCCGGCAAATGTTCGGCGCGGCCAACTGCTTCGCTTGCCATCGCTACGACAACGCCGGCGGCGCGGTCGGGCCCGATCTCTCGGCGCTGGCCGGCCGCTTCAGCGCGCGCGACGTGATCGAGTCGATCGTCGATCCGAACAAGGTGATCAGCGATCAATACGCGGCCACGACCTTCGTCATGGCGGACGGGCGGCAGATCACCGGCCGCATCGCCAACCTGTCGGGCGATTCGTATCGCGTGATCACCAACATGCTGAATCCCGACGCGATGGAAGGCGTCGATCGTCGGCAAGTCGAAGAGCAGTATCTATCGAAGCTCTCGATGATGCCGACCGGGTTGCTCAACACGCTGCACGAAGACGAAATTCTCGACTTGCTCGCGTATCTGCTTTCCCGCGGCGACCGCAACAGCCCGATGTTTAAATGAGGTTCGAGGTTCGGAGTTCAGGGTTCAGGGTTGGAGCAGCAAGCCGGAAACGCGAGCGACCGGATTCGCCGGTCCGGCGCTAAAGTTCACGGTTCCGAGTTCAGCGTTCGGAGTTAATTGCCGTCGATGAAGACTCTTGCACAGTTCGCCCTATTCTCGGCGTTTTTCGTTTCGACCACGGTTGCCGCCGCGGAACCTCGGAAAGAAATCGTCCACGGCAAGCCGTCGTTCGTCTTCGACAACGGCGAAACGCGCGTCGCGGTGACCGAAACGGGCGGCCAGATGATCGCCTGGTTCGCCGGCGGGGAAGCGGGCAAGCCGGCGATCGCGCCGTACCATGTCACGCCGTGGCAGGAGGAAGGGAAGACGATCGAGCCGCCGCTGCTCGACGTGCTCCGCGGCGATTTCTTCTGCCTGCCGTTCGGCGGCAACGCCGACCCGTATAAGGGAGAGCAACATCCGCCGCACGGCGAGACGGCGAACGGCGTTTGGACGCTCTTGCCGAGCGCCGATTCGGGCGACTCAAAAACGCTACGGCTGGAAATTGCGATCAAGGTTCGGCCCGGCAAGGTGACCAAGGAACTCAAGCTCGTCGCCGGACATCCGGTGATCTACTCACGGCACACCATCGAAGGTTTCGCCGGCCCGACGCCGCTCGGGCATCACGCGACGCTCTCCCTACCCGAGAAAGAAGGAGCGTTGCGGGTTTCGACGAGCCCGTTTCGCATCGGTCTCACGAACCCTACGCGCTTCAGCGATCCGGCGAAGGAGGAATACCAATCGCTGGCGATCGACGCCAAGTTCGGCGACTTGGCGAAGGTGCCGCAGATTTTCAAAGACGCGGCCGACGCCGACTGCACAAGCTTTCCGCTGCGGCGCGGCTACGCCGATTTGCTCTGCGTCGTCAACGAAGCGTCGCGCGAAGGACAACCGGCCTGGGTCGCGGCGGTGAACAACGAGAGCGGCTATCTCTGGTTCGCGTTGAAAGATCCGTCGGTGCTGCCGAGCTTGTTGTTCTGGATCGAAAACCGCGGCCGGCACGGCGCGCCGTGGAACGGCCGCAACAACTGCCTCGGCTTGGAAGACCTCTGCACGTACTTCGCCGACGGCATCGCCCCATCGACGAGCGAGAACCCGCTACGAAAGCGTGGCGTAAAGACCGCGGTCGACATTCCGGCCGGCGGCAAACCGCTGGAAATCCGCTACATCCAAGGGGCCGTCCCGGTGTCGGCGGGTTTTGAAAAAGTCGAGCGAGTCGAGTTCTCCGCCGGTCGCGTGGTGTTCCACGGAGCAGGGGGTCGCCGCGCGGAGGCGGCCTGCGATTACGATTTTCTCAACGCCGCCGCGCGTTGACGTTGCCGCTCCGCAACAGTTGCTGCGTCGACGCCGCGGCCGGTCGCCGGCGCGGCGCCCGGGCGCACGCTCTTTTGCGGGGGCCGAGAGCGGAGTCGCACGCTCCGCTCGTTCCGCCGCGTGAAACCACATCATCGCTCGCGCGGCATCGTTCCGCGCAGTAGGTTTGCTTGCGGCGCTCACGTCGCTTCCCACTTCTCCGCGACCGCGATCCTTCGTCGCGGCGATCTTCATTTTTCCAGTCTGAAAGGCGGATCCCTTGCCTTCGCATCCGAGCGACGCTGACTTCTCCGCCGCAATGGCTCAGTTTTCCGGCGACGACCGGGGAACGTCGTTGATCGAATTCGCGCTGCTCTCGGCCATGATCGTCGGCGTGATTTTGCTCACTTGGCAATCTTTGGTCGGCGGCGCGGATTTCGTCCTCGATCGCGCCGCGGGCGGTCTCAAGGCCGACGTTTCTCCGACGATGCGGAGCGTTGCGCAGCGGCAAAATCCGAAGGTCGACGATCCTAAAAGCGAGCGGAATCAAGTACCGGATCGCCGCGGCGCGGCGGCTTCGATTATCGTCGCCGTCCTCGTCATCGCCGCGGCGTTCGCGCTCACTTCGCTGAATCGGCGGCGTTTACCGCGTCTCGACCAGTTCGTCTTGCGCGCTCCGCCGAACAATACCGCGGCCCAGGCGGCGTTCGTCGCCAAGCGCCAAGACATCTTCCGCTCAATGCTGGGCGACCTCGAAGGCTTTCTCACGGACAACGTTCGCGTTCGGCACTTGATGACGACGCACCTGACGACCGTGCGGCCGCATTCGGGCGTCGAGGACATGTCGAAGCTCATGCTCGCACATGAAATGCGGCATCTGCTCGTGGTCGACGGCGACGGAAAACTAGCCGGCGTCGTGAGCGATCGCGACTTGAAGGGAATCTCGGGAAAGTCGGCTCACGAAATCATGACGACCAAACCGCTGATCTGCGGCTCCGATACGCCCGTGCGAACTGCGGTGACGATGCTGCTCGAAACGCACATCTCTTCGCTACCGGTCGTCGACTCCGGCAAACTCGTCGGCATCCTGACGATGAGCGACGTCGCAATGGCGCTGCAGTGCATGTTTCAACTGGTCGAGAAAGTCGTCGCCGACTTACCCCGCGATCCTCATATCGCCGCGGCCGTCGCTCGCGCGACGCGAGTGGAAACGCCCGAGCCGTGTCTCGCTTAGCGTGTCGATTGCTTAACGTCCGAAGTGCCGGTCGGCGAAGTCGAGATACCGGCGCCAGTCGTACTCCGTAATGTCGTGCTTGCCGGTGCGCAAATGGTAGCCCACGACGTCGCCGATCGGCGTCTCCGGCGACGGCTGCCGTTCCACGGCCGCTTGCTTCTTGCCGAACAGCGCATAGACGGGGAGCGCGTGCTGCGTCGCCAAAAACTCTCCCTTCGGATCGGCCCATTGATCTTCCGTGGCGCTCGCCACATAAACAGGCCGGGGCGCGCTGAGCGCGATGAGCTCATGCGAGTCGAACGGCAGCGTCGACTCCTTTTCACTGTATTTCTTGAAGTTGCCGCAGAACCAATGGGGGAAGCGGGTATTCAAGACGATCGTGGTCTCGCCGAACTTCCGCCGCGCCAGCGCCGCGCCGCCTTCGCCGGAATCGTTCGAGATCACGATCGCCGCCCGAGTGTCTTCGGCACCGCACCAGAGCGAAGTCTTACCAAGCCGCGAGTGGCCGTGGATGACGACGCGTTTCGCATCGCATGAGGCGTCGGTCTCCAAGTAGTCGATCGCGCGGCTCATCGACCAAGCCCAGGCGCCGATCGCGCCCCAATCGTCGGGGGCGAATTCCGTCCGACCCGACTTCTTGAGGTAGTACCCTCGCAGGCCGTGCCGCCAGCCGCCTTCGTAATCGGCCTCGACGTCGGAGCGGGGAAACGTCGCCACGGCGTAGCCGCGCTCGAGAATCAGCTTCAGCGGCCAGCGGCTCGCGCTCGCGCCGCGTTTCAACTCGTCGGGCTTCACCTGCGATTCGGTCTTCGTGGCCCGATCGTATTGCCAGGCTTCGACCAACGTGATGCCGGGGTCGGCGTCGACCGTGTGGTTGCCGTCGAAATTCATGCCGAGGAATACCGGCGCCGGCTTCCCTGCGGGGCGCTTGTTCGGCACGTACAACAGCAAGCGAATCACCGGCGCGTCGGGCGCGACGCGGATCAACACTTCCTTGCGGGTCGCGAGCCCGCCGAGTGCCTGTTCGTCGATATTCGCCTGCTCGAACGTCATCTCCGTCGGTTTGGCCGGCGCGCGGCCGAACATTTCGCGACGATACAACTCGAGCAGTTCCGGTCGGCGCTTCGAGGTCCACGTCGCGGCGTCGACGACCGGGGCCCCGTCGAGGCAGGTAAGCGGATCGGGAAGCAAGTACGAGCCGACCTTGTCTTCGTCGTAATTCGGCGGCGGCAGGTCGTCGGCGGCGAACAATTCTTCGTCGTTCATGGCCAAGGAAATGAGTAAGGCGAAAGCGGCGAAACGAAAACGCATGACAGGCTCCGAGTGAGGCCGGCAGGGCAAGCGAGCAGCGGCCATTCTACTTGACCGAGCCGCGCTTTGCGTGTCTGCTGAATGGGTCGATTTTCGCCGACTTCGCCCACCTGTCTCCCGCTGTCGTGTCGATCATGCCGCACCGCTCGCTCCTCGCCGGACTGTTTCTTTCCGCTTGTGTCGTCGCCACGGCTCAGGCCGAAAACTGGCCCTGTTGGCGCGGGCCGCGGGGCGACGGCACGAGCGCCGATTCGCACCTGCCGACGACCTGGAGCGACGACCAACAAGGGAAGACGGAGAACGTCGTTTGGAAGGTCCCCGTCGACGGCATCGGGCATTCGTCGCCGGTCGTTTGGGACGACGTGATCTTTCTCACGACCTGCCTCGTCGACGACGGCGACGGCAAAACGCCGACCGATCGGCTGCTGATCTGCCTGGATCGCGCGACCGGCAAGGAACGTTGGCGGCGAACGGTGTTTCGCGCCCCGCTCGAAAAGAAGCACACGCTCAATAGCTTCGCCTCGGGCACGCCCGCCACCGACGGCAAACGCGTCTTCGTCACCCTCTTTGAGAGCGACAGCGACGACGAAACCAAGAATCGCGGGCAGATGGTCGTCGCCGCGTACGACTTCGCCGGCGAGCTCGTTTGGGTCAAGCGACCCGGCCGCTTCTCCAGCACCCACGGCTACTGCAGCTCGCCGGTGTTGTTCGAGGATTTGGTGATCGTCAACGGCGACCACGACGGCGACGCCTACATCGTCGCCCTCCGGCAAGCCGACGGCTCCCAGGTTTGGAAGACGCCGCGCGAAAACAAGACGCGCAGCTACTGCACGCCGATCATCCGCACGTTCGGCGGCCCGCCGCAGCTGATTCTCTCCGGCAGCAAAAGCATCTGCAGCTACGATCCCCGCAGCGGCGAACGCATCTGGAACATCGACGGCCCGACCGAACAGTTCGTCGCGTCGCTGGTCGACGACGGCAAGTTGCTGTTCATGACCGCCGGCTTCCCGGAGCGGCACATCTTGGCCATCCGTCCCGACGGTCGCGGCAACGTCACCGATTCGGCGATCGTCTGGCGCACGAAAGAAAACTGCTCCTACGTCCCGTCGCCGATCGTTTGCGGCGACTATTTCCTCGTCGTCGCCGACAACGGCATCGCCAGTTGCTTCAAAGCGGCGACGGGCGAACGCCTGTGGAAGGAGCGCCTGGGCGACGATCACAGCGCCTCGCTCCTCACCGCGGGCGGACTCGTCTACTTCGTGTCCGACGCCGGCACGACCACGGTCGTGCGGCCCGGCCCGAACTATGAACCAATCGCCGTAAACTCGCTCGGTGAAGAGGTCTCGGCCTCCCCCGCGGCGAGCGACGGCAAGCTCTACATCCGCACGCTCGGCCATCTATACTGTATCGGTAAGTAAACGACTCGCGTGGGTGGCACTGGTGGCTTGTCCACCAGTGGATTCCTAACGCACTTGCGCACTGGTGGACAAGCCACCAGTGCCACCCCGGCTAACATGTTCCCACGACGATCACTCGGCTGGCCGATTACGCTCGGCGTCGTCATGATCGTGCTGATCGTGCTGGTGATCATCGGCTGGGTGTTCGCCGCCGCCGTCGCCGCGCAGACGGCCGGCTATTGGTGGGTCATTCTCGCCGTCGGCGCCACCTTTCTCGGCCTCGTGCTCGTCGGCGTCGTCCTTTATTTGCTCATCTCGATCAAAGAGATCAATCTCAACCAGCGCCAATCGAATTTCATCGACAGCGTCACGCACGAGCTCAAGAGCCCCATCGCCTCGATGAAGCTCTACTTGCAAACGCTCAAGCGTCGCCAAGTCTCCGAGCAGCAGCAGGCCGATTTCTATCGCTTCATGCTCGACGATCTCGAACGGCTCGACACGCTGATCAACCACATGCTCGAGGCGGCCCGCGTCGAGCATCAGACGAAAGCGCCCGACGAAGAAATCGTCGACGTCGACCTGTCGCGCGTGTTGGAAGAGTGCGCGCAAGCGGCCTGCCAGCGCCACTCGCTCCCCTCGAACGCGATCGCCCTCGATCTCCGCCCCGCGATCGTCCGCGCGCGGACCATCGATGTCGACATGATCTTCCGCAACTTGATCGACAACGCCTTGAAGTACGGCGGCACCCCGCCCGAGGTGCATGTCGAGATGTGGCCCGACGGCCGCGGCCGCGTCATCACCCGCGTCGCCGACAACGGTCCCGGCATTCCGCTGCCGCTGCGCCGCAAGATCTTCGGCCGCTTCGTGCGCCTCGGCAGCGAACTGGAAAGAGCAAAAACCGGCACCGGGCTGGGGCTGTTCATCGTCCGTACGCTCGTCAAGCGCTGGAAAGGCAAGATCACCGTGCAGGGGCGCGGCTCGCGGCCCGGCACGGTGTTCGAAGTCGACCTTCCCGGCAAACCCACCGAGCCGGACCGCTCCGATGCCGCCGCCCCCGCGCAGGGCGCCGCCTTGAACCCGCACTCGATGAGTTCCCCGTGACGCTCGCCGACTTAAAGCACATCCTGATCGTCGAAGACGAAGAGCATCTGCGGCTCGGCATCAAGTACAACCTCGAGGCCGAAGGCTACGAGGTTTCGGCCGTGGGCGACGCGCCGGCGGCGCTCGCCTTGCTCGAAAGCCATGCTCGCGACGTCGACCTGATCGTGCTCGACCTCATGCTCCCCGGCATGAGCGGCTATGCGTTTTGCGAGCGCATCCGCGAGCAGGGGCACGACATGCCCGTGCTCATCTTGAGCGCTCGCACCTTGGCCGAAGACCGCATCCGCGGATTCGACGTCGGCGCGGATCAATACCTGCAAAAGCCGTTCGACCTCGACGAACTGATCAGCCGCGTGCGCAACTTGCTGGCCCGCAGTCGCCGCTTCACGCCGGCGTCGCTCCGCGGCGGCGAGCTCGACACCTACGAGTTCGGCCGAGCTAAGATCAACTTCACGACGTTCGAAGTCGCCGTCGACGGCAAGCCGGTCCGGCTTACGGCGATGGACATGAAGCTCCTCCGCTATTTTATCGAACACGAAGGCAAGGTGCTCACGCGGGCCGAGTTGCTCGCCGGCGTCTGGGACCAACCGGGGAGCCTCACGACGCGAACCGTCGATAATTTCGTGATGCGGCTGCGCAAGACGTTCGAGCCCGACCCGGCCGAGCCGCGGCATTTTTTGAGCGTGCGCGGCACGGGCTATCGGTTCGTAGCCGCGGGCGAAAGCGCCGCCGCGGCGGGCGCGGAGCAGGCGTCGTAACGTTCGCCGGCGAATTTCGCTTGCGCTCGTCGACTCGCCGTGCGCCGCGCGGAAAACTTGCGTGGCATTGCGGCCCGGAATCCGTATCATAGCGGCCACCGTTCGACATCCTTGCCTCGCTGCGGAACGACCATGCCGAAACAAATCTTCGCCAAGAAATCGCTGAAACGACTGCTCGCGGAAATGGCGGGCGAAGACCGTCTGCATCGCGTGCTTGGTCCCGTGACGCTGACGTCGCTCGGCGTCGGCGCGGTGATCGGGGCGGGCATCTTCGTGGCGACCGGCAGCGCGGCCAAGGAAGTTGCCGGACCGGCCCTGATGGTGTCGTACGCCGTGGCCGGCATCACCTGCATTTTCGCCGCGCTTTGCTACGCCGAATTTGCCTCGATGGCCCCGGTGGCCGGCAGCGCGTACACCTACGCCTACACGACGCTTGGCGAACTCTTCGCCTGGATCATCGGCTGGGATCTGGTGCTGGAATACGCGGTCGGCGCGGCCACCGTCGCCAACGGCTGGTCGGGCTATTTCCAGAGCGTCTTGGCGAAGTTCAAAATCAACTTCCCGGAGGCGTTCAGTTCGTCGCCGTGGGTCTATAAAGACGGCCACTTCGTCGCCACCGAGAGCTATTTCAATCTCCCGGCCGTGATCATCGTCGCAATCATGACGGCGATCCTCGTGAAAGGCATCCGCGAAAGCGCCGGCTTCAACGCCTTAATGGTCTTCATTAAAGTGGCCGCCGTCCTGTTCGTGATCTTCGTCGGCATGTTCTACATCCATCCGGAAAACTACACGCCGTTCGCTCCGTTCGGCTGGACGGGCATTAGCTTCTTCGGCAACCCGCTCCCCGGAACGCAAGTCAACTCCGGCGGACAACCGGTCGGCATGCTGGCCGGGGCGGCGATCATCTTCTTCGCGTATATCGGTTTCGATTCGGTCTCCACACATGCCGAAGAAGCCAAAAACCCGCAGCGCGACGTACCGGTCGGCATCATCGCCTCGCTCATCATTTGCACCATTCTCTACATCGCCGTCGTCGCCGTTCTGACCGGCATGGTGCCCTACTCCACAATCGATAAAGACGCCGGCGTTTCTTCCGCCTTTCATCACGCCGGGCTACCGGTCGCCGAGTTCATCATCTCAGCGGCCGGCGTCGCCGGCATCACTTCCGTGTTGCTCGTGATGATGCTCAGCGCGCCGCGTGTGTTTCTGGCGATGGCCCGCGACGGGCTCGTGCCGCGGAAGTTCTTCGCCGACGTGCATCCGAAGTTTCTCACCCCTTGGAAGAGCACGATCGCGATCGGCGTTTTCGTCGCCTTGCTTTCCGGCTTGCTGCCGATCGACGCTTTGTTGCATCTCACGAACATCGGTACGTTGTTCGCCTTTGTCATCGTGTGCACGGCGGTCTTGGTCATGCGGCGGATCGAACCTGATTTGCCGCGGCCGTTTCGCTGCCCGCTGGTGCCGATCGTGCCGATCTTGGGCATCGGCAGTTGCCTGATGCTGATGCTCTCGCTGCCGGCCGACAACTGGTGGCGACTTCTAGGCTGGCTTACGCTCGGCCTGTTCATCTACGCGTTCTACGGTCGGCACCATAGCACGCTCGGCAAAGAACTCCGCGGCGAACTCGCCGTCCACGGCGCGACGCCCGCCGGCAGCCCCTTCGACGAGCGGTAACCGTTTAGCCGCCGAGCTTGCTCGGCGCGTCCCAGGTATGGCATCGCGCAAAATCGCGCCGCGCAAGCTCGGCGGCTAGACGACGTCGCTCCTTGTAAACGGTCTCTGATCGCCGAACGACCTATTCGCGTCGTCGCCGGCTCCTACTTCGCTCCGTTGACGCTTTTGCATAGCGGCGGCGCGATTGGGCACGCGTTTTGCTTTTGAGCTGTTGCCATGCGGCCGGCGCGTCGTCACCGGTTCGCCTAGCCGCTCCCGTCTCGCCCGATCACATCAAATCCGTCTGCGTAGGAGTTTCGCCATGTGGAACCGCATCTGTGAAATGATGGACTGGAATCGTGCCGGCTTGTTGACCGGCGCCGCGTTGCTCAGCGGCGGGCTCTTCGCCGGCTGCGACGTCGACGTCCACGACAGTAATCCGCCGGCCCAGACGGATCACCGCACCGATATCGAAGTCAAAACGCCGCGAGTCCACGTCGACACCGATCGCGAAATCGACGGCGATCGCGACGTGAACGTCAAAATTAATCGCTAAAACTGTTCCCGGCCCGGGTTCCGGGTTACGATGCCGACTGCGGCGATCGACGCTCACGACTCGCGTCTCGCCGCCGCCGGTATCGTCTCCTCCCGCCTTGGTCGCGTTCGCCGCGACGACTTTCCTCGGAACCCGCGAATGTCCCTTCCCTCTTTCGTGCGCGCGGCGATGGTCGCCGCGTCGTTCTGCGCCCTATCGCCGTCGTTCGTCAGCGCCGACGACGTGATTTCATCGGCCGCGCAGCCGCGCTTCTGGCGCGGCAATCTGCACACGCACACCTTCTGGAGCGACGGCGACGACTTCCCCGACATGGTCGCCGAGTGGTATCGCACGCACGACTACAATTTCCTCGCCCTCTCCGATCACAACGTGCTCAGCCAGGGGGTTCGCTGGGAGAAAGTGAGCAAGCTCACGAAGAAAGCCGGCGCCGACGTGCTTTCGAAGTATCAGGCCCGCTTCGGCACGGATTGGGTCGAGACGCGCGGCGCGGGGGACGACGCCGAGGTTCGCCTTAAGCCGCTCGACGAGTTCCGCTCGTTGGTCGAAGAGCGGGGCAAGTTCCTAATGATTCCCAGCGAGGAAATCAGCGACAAAGTCGGCTCCGCGCCGATCCACATCAACGCCGCAAACCTCAAAGAGCCCGTTCCGCCCCTCTCCGGAGCGTCGGTGCAGGAAGCGATCACCAACAATCTCCGTGCCGTTCAGGACCAGGCCGAACGCACCGGCCGCGAGATCCTCGCCCATCTCAATCACCCCAACTACCACTACGCGGTCACCGCGGAAGAGCTCGCCGAAGTGACGCTCGAACGCCACTTCGAGGTCTACAACGGCCACCCGGGCGTCAGCAATTTGGGGGACGATCGCCGGCCGAGCATGGAGCGGATGTGGGACATCGCCAACACGATTCGTCTGGTCGAACTCAAAGCCGCGCCGCTGTTCGGCGTGGCGACCGACGACAGCCACAACTACCACGGCAAGCCCAAGGGGGCCAGTTCCGGCCGCGGTTGGGTCATGGTCCGCAGCACGCACCTCACGCCGGAGTACATCGTCCGCGCGATGAAGGCCGGCGATTTCTACGCCTCGAGCGGCGTGACGCTCCGCGACGTTCGCTACGACGCGGCCGCCGGCACGCTGCGCGTGGAAGTGGCACCGGCGGGCGACGCCCAGTTCACCGTGCGGTTCATCGGCACTTTGAAGGGCGTGGATCTGACGAGCACCGAGCCGACGCCGCTTCCGGCCGGTAAGAAGCTGGAAAAAGATACCGGCAAGGCCTCGCGCAACTACTCCGATCAGATCGGCAAAGTGCTCGCCGAAGTCGCCGGGCCGATCGCCGAATATCGCCTGACCGGCGACGAGCTTTACGTGCGGGCCGTGATCACGTCGAGCGAAGCGCCTGCGAACCCGTCGTACGACAACCAGAAGGCGCAAGCCTGGACGCAACCGGTCGGTTGGGAAGGGTTGTTGAAAAAGTAGCGCGGGCCGCCCGCGGCGGTCCTGCAGTTACTCGGTGTAATAGTCCGGATGGTCGATCCAGACGCCGCCAGTCGCGGCGTGATACAGCCAGCCGGCGTCGTCGGCTCCGCTCGCGGCCGTCGGCGGATTCGCCGCGGAGGCGCGGACCACGACGCTGCCGGTGAACGGGTTCTCGGGGAGAGCCATTACGTACGGCCCATAGGAAAAGGCCGATGTCGTTCCGACCACGCCGTTGGAATTCGTCTTCTCGGCCAAGTCGTCGAGTTCCGCGGGCAAGCGCCCGGTGTGATGATTGCGAAACAGTTCGATCTGCTCGCGCAGCATCCGCAGGTTGAACTTCACCGTCGCCGCCTTCGAGTCTTTCGTGCTGTCTTTGAATTGCGGCAAAACGACCGCTGCGAGGATGGCGATGATCACCACCACGATCATGACTTCGACGAGAGTAAATCCGCGACGACCGTTCACACTTCGCCTCGTTGGGTTACTCATACCTACGTCGCAGGCCCACTGAGGTCAAAACTCCGACCCACATTCTTTGCGGGGAAGGATTTACGGGGGGGTACGGCCGTAGCGTTTGTGCCGTTCGTGCGATTGAGACGCGCAACAAAAAACGCCGAAGCAGGCGAGCTCATCGCTTGCTCCGGCGGTTCCGTCGCAACGGCTCACGCCGCCGGCGACTGAGGCTCGGTCGGTTAGTTGGCCGGGCCGGGCTTTTGCACTTCGATCGACGTCATCTGGCGAACCATCGCATCGATCTGCGTGCGGAGCGCGTTCACCTGAACCTGGGCCGAGCCTTCGACTTCGGCCGACACGTTCGAGAGGTCGTCGCGGATGTCGGCCAAGCGATCACGAACGCTCGTCACGTTGTTCTGCACGAAACCCCGAGCGTCGCTCACCTTCCCCTTCACGTCGTCGCTCACATCGGCCAGCCGATCGTGAATATCGGACAGTTTCGCGCGAGCCGTGCCCTCGACGTTTCCGGCGAGTTGCTCGGCTTGATCACGAACGCCTTCGATCTTCGCGGGCAAGCCGGCGACGAACTGATTGACGTCGGCGACCTTGTCGCTCGCGAGGTCGTTCGCCGCGGCGAACGTCCGATTCACGGTCGAATTGGCCGCGTCGGCCGCTCCGGCCACGGTTTGATCGACGTTGTTCAACTTCGCAGCGGCCATGTCGGCGGCGTTCTGCGCCGTGGCGCCGACCTTGGCCCCGGCTTGTTGCGCCGCGGCCTCGGCGTTGAACACCGTTTGGTTCACCGCGCCGGTCGTCCGGTTGACGACCTGCCCGACGGCACTGGCCGCGCCGTTAACGGCGCCATTGGCTCGCGCCCCGGCCCCGGCGACCGTATCGTTAGCCATGTCGATCTTATTCGAAGCGATCTCCGACGCCCGACCGATCGTGTCGTTCACACGGCCCGTCGCACCGGCGACGGCTTGATTAGCCGTGCCCGCCGCACGATTGACCGTTTGATTGGCGAGGTTCGTCGCACCGTTCACGACGCCGGAAACGCGGGCCGTCGTAGTGCCGACGACATCGTCGATGCCGGCGATAGTCGAGTCGATCCGGTCACGCAGGGCGGCGACTCGATCTTGCACGTTCGCCGCCGTGTTGCGAGCGACGTCTTCCACGTCGTTGCGCACGTCGACGAGCCTTTCGCGGACTTGCGCGAGGCGCGCCTTCGTCTGGTCGACGGTTTCGCCGACGCGTTCGACCGTCGCTTGCTTGACGTTCTCCACTTTAGTCCGCACGGCGACGAGCTTTTCACGGGCTTCGCCCTGCACGTCGTCGACCGTGGCTTGGACCTGATCGCTCAATTCGTCGACGGTCGACCGCACATTGGCGGAGACCGAGCGAACTTGCGCGACGGCGTTGTCGGCCGTGCTGTCGACGGCGGCGGCGGCATTGTTCACCGTGCCGCGGGCCGCGGCGACCGTGTTGCCGACCGTGCCTCGAGCCGCATCCACCGTAGAGCGAGCCGAGTCGACTGTGGAGCCGACCGTGCCGCGCGCATTGTTCACGGTGTTTTCGGCGGCGTCGACCGCGTTGCCGGCCGCCTCGCGCGCCGACATCGCGGCGGAATTCACGGTCTCACGCGCCGTATCAATGCTGTTGCTCGCGACGCCGCGCGCCGCGTCGGCCGTGTTGCCGACGGTCGTGCGCACGTTACCCACTTGCGCGGCGGCCGCCTCTTGAGCGGTCGCGACCGTGCCGCGCGCCGAGTCGACTGCGCCGGCCGCCGCACCGCGGGCCGCTTGGGCCGCATTTGCCGCAGTGCCTTGAGCCGCGTTCGCGGTGTTGCGAGCCAGCTGGTCGACGTTTTGCGCGACGGCATCGAGTTGATCGCGAACGTTGCCGATCAATTCCTTCGCCTCGCCGACCGTGTTTTGAGCGATTTGATCGACGCGGCCGCGTAGCTCGACGACCTCGCCGCGAACTTGTTCGAGGCGGTCGCGAGTTTGTTCAACCGTTTCGCCCGCGACATTGCGGACGCGGTTCTGAATCGAAGCGACGGAGTCGCGAACTTGGCTGAGTTGTTGCCGAACCTCGCCTTGCGTACGTGCGACCGCGCTATCGACGGCCTGCGTCACACGACCGAGGTTCGCCGAAACGTCGGCCGAGAGTTGCGACGCCGCCGAAGTCGCGGCTTGGCCGGTCAGATCGGCCGACACGGTATAAAGCCGGCCGCCGCGTTCGAAGACGAGTTGGGTCGAGTTGCCGGCGTCGGCCGCCGACTGAAGACTGCCGACGAGATCGGCGTGAGTGCTCACTTGTCGGCCGTCGATCGAGACGATGCGGTCGCCCACGGCGAGGCCCAATTGTTGTGCGACGCTCCCGGTGTAGACGTTCGATACGGTCAGCGCGCCCTTGTCGGTGTTCACGCTGACGCCGAGCGCGCCTTTTTTGGCGACGTCGAACGATTGCTGGGCCGCCGTTTGAGCTGCGGCGTTGGCGTTGTTCACCGCACCGCCGGCGCGATTGATCGCCCCGTTCACGGGCTGACGAACCGTTTGCGTGGAGGGAACGCGAGCGCGGACGTTGTTCACCGTGCCGGGCACCGCGCCGCGGATTCCGTTCGTCGCGCCGCCGACGTTCGACACGCCCGGCACATTAATCGGACCGACGCCGGGGCCGATCGAGCCGGCGCCGCCGATGCCGCCCCCTCCTCCGCCGCCGATGCCAATTCCACCGCCGCCGATGCCGCCGATCTGAGCCGAGGCGGTCGCCGCGGCGCCCAACGCGCCGGCGAAGACGAACGCCGTAAGTGCTTTACGTAAATTGAATTTGGTTGTCGTGCGTTTCATAACGACTCTCGCTCCCTAACGGTGATTGTGTGTGGCACGCCGGATCGTCAATGCGACAGGCGTGAAGTCGACGGCACTTGGAGAAGGCCCTGAGGCCGGCGGAAAAACTCCGCGTGAATTCACAATCGCAAAGTACGTGCCGAGACCAATTGCCATCGAACGTCGGCCGGAAAACACCGCGGGAATACGCGTCTCCGCTGCCCAACCGGCGCATTCGCGCAGCCTCGAAATCGCACGTCGGAGAGCGACCGACCGCCGGCTGATCGACAACTAGTCACTGCGCCGCGCGCTTCACAAAGACCAGCCTTAACGGCGCGAAAGAAACGTCGTGGGCCGCGAAAATCAAACCGATCGCAACTCCGGAGCGGCGAGCGCAATCCGACGGCGCGCCTTAAGAAAAATCCGGCAACGTGTCGCGGAGAATCTCGCGCACGGCTCGTCGATCGCCCGGAGTCAGATGCCGAAACTTCGGGCTCTCGTCGCCGCCGTCGAGAATCTCATGCAGGCGGCGATAGACGTAGCTTTTCGCTTCCTTCGGCAGAGCCGCGAAGCTCGACGAGTAAATGAGGTAGCTGCACGGATAGCGAAACATTCGCTTCGTCAGATCGAGTTCGCGGAGCGAGCGGCCGCGTTTGTCGCGCGGCCCCGGAGCCGCAAACTCCTCGGCGAAGCGGCTGCTCCCGGCGATCCGCTCCGTCAGCGGCGTTTCGTCGCAAAACAGGAGATACTCCACCAGCGGTTCGCACGCGCTCTTGATGCGGCTCGTCGTGCTCTCCCAGCGCTTCCCCGCCGGCTCGCCCAACTCACGATTGAGTTCCGCTTCGTAGTGCAACGCCTGACGGGTGGCGAAGTTGGCGTGCGTAATGCGATTGTGGGCCGGCGCTTGATGCTCGAGCACCATCAACGCCACGAGATCGCTATGCGGCGTCAGGTAACGCTCCGTGTCGACGAGCTTGCTCAAGTCGAGCACGTTCTGCCCGGCCGAGTTGTCCACCGCTTCCGGTTCGTCGTGCGTGCGAATCACTAGGTTGCCCAAATGCTTCTGCGCACCGTGCGTGCCGCTCACATACCAACCGCCCCAGCGATGCTCCAGCGGGCTCGTCTGATCGGTGCGGTAGCTGCTCGCCGAGAGAATCGGAAACCCTTGCACGTCGCTATACACCGAGCGGATCAGATGCCCCGGCACGTTATTCGTCGACGACGACGCGTGGCACGTCAGGCAGTTGTCGGTCTGCCGCGTCCAGAGCGGCACGTGCGTCTCGCGCTGATCGAGCGTATAGAACACCGTCCCCAGTTCATCGTCGGTCGCGGAAATCTCGACGACTTCTCCCTGTTGGCAATAGCCGATATAGACGTCGTCGTTGAAGTAGAGAGCCCGCGGCGTTTCCGGAGCGATTCGGCTCCGCTGTAGGCTCGTCTTGGAAAACACCAGCGTCTGCGACGACCTGGGAACTCGGAGCGCGTCGAGCAGTGCCGGCAAATAGCCGAACTCCTCGTCGAACTTCAGCGTCTTCCGCCCAGCTTCCAAATCGGCGAAGAGCCGCGAGGCCGCGTTATTCGGCGTGCGCTTGGCGTAGTTGATCGGAGCCTGCTCGAAGTCTTGTCCGCGCACGGCATCGGCGGCTCCCGGCAGAGCCAGGAGCATCGCCGCCGTCACGCTGAGTAAGACTTTTCTCATCGTCGCCCCAACCCGTCTTCAAACCCCGACGTCGAACAACTAATGCGCCCCGGCCAATTGCGGCGTGGCTTGGTAGTGCCGCGTGATCAAATCGTTCTGAATCCAAAGTAACTTACCGAACGCGCGCTGCGTAGCCACTTCCACGTCGCGCGGCAAACCGAGGCTCAGCACCGTCGCCGTCACGGCGTCGGCCACGAAGCCCATCAACGCGTTCATTTGCACCAGCGGCACGTCGAGTTCTTTGCTGCCGGCCTTCGGCGTGTGAATCTTGCCGACCGTGTCGAGATATTCGAGCATCTTGCCGTCGTAGTCGCGGGTCACGAGCGCCGCCAAATAACGGCCCAGGTGCTGCTTGCGGAATTGAATCATTTCGTGATCCATTTCCAACGATTGAAGGTCCTTCGGCACCGCGCCTTCATAGCCGAATTGGCGGGGGACGAAATGCCGCTTCGTGCAGTCGTAGCCGAAGAGCTTGTCGTAGACGGCGTCGACGAGCGTCGGCACCAGCGGCGCGAGCACCGCGGCCGCGCCGTGCAAAGCCTTTACGTCGTCGGCCCCGAAGCCGATAAACTCTTGTAGGTAAGCGGCACGGTAACCGAGATCTTTTTCCAAGCGGGCTTCGTCGATCTTTTTCATGATATCCGCCTTACAGGTGTTCGAATTAATGCCGTCGTCCCGCGAATTTGACCGCGGCGCTCGAACGGCTAAACTGGATGTTGCTATCCAGTATTCGAACCTTATCGGCGCAAAAACTGGATGTCAACATCCAATTTAGCCGTTTGCGGAAAGTCACCGATCGGAAAAACCCTCATGTTCAGCCAAACCGTCGAATACGCGCTGCGGGCCATGATCCACTTGGCCGGCGAGGCCCCGGCGGCCCGCACCACGGAGCAGATCGCCGGCGTCACGCTCGTGCCCAAGGCGTATCTCTCCAAGGTGCTGCAGAGCCTCGGCCGGGCCGGCTTGGTCGAGTCGACTCGCGGGGTCGGCGGCGGCATGGTGCTACGGAAGACTCCGGCCGAGATTACGATTCTCGAAGTGGTCAACGCCGTCGAGCCGATTCAGCGCATCAAGTCCTGCCCGCTCGGCATCGCCACGCACGGCACGCGGCTCTGCCCGCTTCATAAGCGCGTCGACAACGCCCTCGCCATGGTCGAAAAGGCGTTCGGCGGCACGACGCTCGCGGAAGTCTTGGCCGACCCCAATCGGAGCGTCCCGCTTTGCGAAGTCCCGCGCCGCAAGGTCTGACATCCAAAGAAGGGAGATAAGGGGATGCGAAGGAGATGCTGGGGATGGAGATGAAGAATATCGCGCCAAGACGCTAAGAAAGAAGAGACTAGAAACGCCCGCTCTCCATTCTGCTCTACTTTCTTTCCTTGCGACTTTCGGGGCCTTGCGTCTCGGCGCAACTTCCTTCCAAAATCTCCTCATCCCCTCCGTATCTCCTTATCCCCCTTCTCCGGATGCGAACGGATAACGCCATGACGAAGCCGCTGCCGATTGAGCATTTGCATCATGTGTCGCGCGTGACGACGCAATTGGAGAAGGCCGTCGAGTTTTATCGCGACGTGCTCGGCTTCGCCGAAATTCCGCGGCCCGCGTTCGACTTCCGCGGCGCGTGGCTCTTCAACTACGGCCTGCAGATTCATCTCATCGACAAGCAAACGGCCGGCTCGGGCGAAGACAGAATCAACAGCCGCTCGAACCATATCGCTTTCAAGACGGCGGACCTCGAGGCCGTGGAACGCGGGCTCACCGAGCGCGGCATCACGTTCCAAACCAGCTACCAAGCCGGCAACCGCAACGTGAAGCAACTCTTCTTCCAAGACCCCGACGGCCACCACATCGAAATCGGCGCCTACCCGCCGACCGCGTGAATCCAGAGAAGGGGGATGAGGGGATGCCGAGGAGATATTGGGGATAAGATCGGAGAGAGCAGAGGGAGAACTGAGGGGGCGCGGTCGTTCTAGTTATCGGTTTTCAGTCTTGGATTGGAAACTAAGACCTAAAACCAAAAACTGAATTCTTGATCTCCCCTATCCCCTCCGCATCCCCTTATCCCCCTTCTCTGGATGGAACAGGAAGCAGAGATCAGTCGACGCTGGGCGGGACGATGAGTTCGGCCCAGACGTGCGGATGGTCCGAGGGGCCGACCGGGGAGATGCCTGCGTCGGCCGATTCCAGGCCGCGGCAAAGAATCCAATCGATGTGCCGCGGCGTTTGAAAGCCCTTCTTCTTCGCCAGCGGGTCGACGACGTCGGGTTCGTTCAACAGTCGCTGGATTTCCGGGTCCGACGAATCCGTGTTCAAGTCGCCTAGGAGTATCGCCGGTTTTTGCAGTGCCAGAAAAAAATCGCCGACGGCGCGCAGCTGTTCGTGCCGCTCCAGGTCGTCGCTCCGATCGATGTGCGTGACGATGATGTTCACCGGCGCTCCGTTGGCCGCGCGGGCTCGCACGTGCGTCAGGTTGCGAAAGCTCTTGCCGTAGCGTCGCTCCAGCGGCACGACATGCCAACTCCGCACGTCGAGCTTCGTGAGCAGAGCATTGCCGAATTCGGCGTGCCACCAGCGCTCCTCGGTCGGCGCGAAGAAGGCCGTCATCCGCATCTGTTTGCCGAGCAAGGTCGCTTGGTCGTCGCGCTCGAACAGCCCCGGGCCGTGCACTTCGTTGAGCCCGACGAAATCGAGCTGCCCCAACATGCCGGCGATACGGCTCAAGTCGCGCCGGCCGTCGGTTCCTTTGCCGCCGTGGATGTTGTAGGTGCCGATCCGCAAGCGGGCCGGCTCGGTGACGGGGACCGACGTCGCCAGCAGCCGCACGTCGAGCCGGCCGGCCGACGGACCGGTCGGACGCCGCTCTTGAGCGCTGTAGAGAAGCGCCGCGACGGCGATCGCGGCCGCCGCCGTCGCCCACAGACGCGTGCGACGCGATTCCTGAATCGGCTGCGTTTCCGCCGCCGATTGCGGCTGCGGCGCGACGACCGTCGCGCTTAAGCGCTTCGGACCTGAATCGGTGCGGAATTGACGGCGGGTGTCGCTCATGCCGAGATTCTCCGTGGCGTCGCGCTCCCCTGTCGCTGCAACACGTCGCACGCCGCCGCATAGGCGTCGTCGACTTCGATATCCGTCATGCACTTCGCCGGACGATGCCCCAGCGGGCATTGTTTCGCGAAACACGGCGCGCAGGGCAACCGCTTCGTGAGGACCACGGCGTCGGCCGCATACGGTCCGGTTTTCAGCGGATCGGCCGGGCCGAACAGCGCCACGATCGGCGTTTCCACCGCCGCGGCGATGTGCATCGGTCCGGTATCGCCGGTGACAAACAAGCTCGCGCGGCGTATTAACTCGGCCGAACCGAGCAGCGAGAACGCCCCGTCGGCGCGCCACACGCGTTCGACGAGCGGCGCGGCGATCTCGTCGCACAGCTCGCGCGCGATCGGTCCGCCGGTCAGCACCACGCGCACGTCGCCGTGCGCGAGCAAGCGCTCGGCGAGTTGTGTGAACCGCGCAGCAGGCCAGATGTTCGCCGGTTTACGGCAATGCGGATTGAGCACGACGAGTCGGTGACGCCGTGCATCGAAACGATGAGCACCAAGCCAAGCTTCGACGGCGGTCCGCTCGCCGTCGCCGATGACGAGCGGAAAGAGCGGGGCGACGTGCGTGCCCGGAGTTGGAGCCGCAAGCGAAGCCCCGGACGATTGAGCGATGAACTGGGGCATCGCTACGTTCTGCCCCAGGCGCCCGCTAATTGGATTGTTCGTGGAGTTCAAATACGCCCGCTTCGGCGGCAGACCTGGGAGCGACGCACCAAGCGGCTCGATCAGTTGCAGCGACTTTTCGACGGCATGCAGCGGCGCGGCCGGCGGCGGCACGAGTTCGTTGTAGAACCAATGAGCCCGCTCGCGTGTGGCGGCATATCCGAGGCGGCGGCGCGCGCCGGAGGCTCGCGCAACGAAGCCGCTGCGGAACAAACCTTGGAAGTCGACGGCGAGATCCCAGCGCGAGGCGCGGAGGCGACGCACGAACGCGGCGAAGCTCCGCCAAGTGCCGCGATCCCATTCGATGAGTTCATCGACGATCGCTTGTCCGCGCAACACGCCGGCGTGGGCCCGCTCGACGGCCCAGGCCAAATGAGCGTCGGGAAAACGACGGCGCAAGGCCTGCGCGGCGGGCAGGGTATGGATCACATCCCCCAGCGAACTGAGTTTGACGATCAGAATCCGCTCGGGCATGACGACTCGCGGCCGCAAGAATCGAGACACCGCCGCACAAACGCAACGGCGCGGGCGAGGATTCTAGCGAGGTAAGGCAAACAAGGTCGAGAGCAGCCGGCGCGTAGGAATCCAGAGAAGTGAGAATCCAGAGAAGGGGGATATGGGGATACGGAGGGGACCGAGGAGATGTCGGTCTGCGAACACCGGCTCGCACGAAAAGGGGCTAAGTCGCCAGACACGAAGGAGCGAATGGACAAAGAGACAGAAGAGAGTGGAGTCGAACTGCTCGCTTATCTCCCCCCCACCCTTTGCCTTTTTCGCGGACCTAGCGTCTCTGTCCGAGCCTCTTAGAAAATCCCCGCCATCTCCTCTGTATCCCATATCCCCCTTCTCTGAAAAGCCGGTGGAGCGTTGACCGGCCGCGGCACGCAGATTGCCGTTAGTCCTAGCGCCGCTTATACTTTCGACCTCTTTTCCCTGACGAGCGTCGTCCTCTAGGGCGACATCTGTGCTAAACATGACCGAGACACGCAGCTTTTTGCCTCGCGAGAAATCCCAAGCCCCCTATTTTGTCGGCGTCGACTTGGGCGGGACCGGCGTGAAGATCGGCGTCGTCGATGATCTCGGACGCCCAATGTCGTGGCTCAGCGTGCCCACAAACGTCGAGGATGGGCCCGAGGACGCGATGCGACGCACGGGGACGGCCGTGCATCAGGCGATCGCTCAGGCGGGGCTTAAAGCCGCGGATATCGCCCGTCTGGGGCTCGGCAGCCCCGGCACCATGGATATCCCCGCCGGGTTACTGCTCCAACCGCCCAACTTGGTCGGCTGGGAGAACTTCCCGATTCGCAGCCGCTTGGAGCAGCACAGCGGCTTCGCTCCGATTGCCTTTGCGAACGACGCCAATGCCGCGGCTTACGGTGAATTCTGGGTCGGCAGCGGTCGCGAGCTCCAAAGCATGGTGCTCTTTACGCTCGGAACGGGCGTCGGCGGCGGCATTATCATCGGCGATTTGGTCGTCGACGGGCACCATAGCACAGGCGGCGAGTGCGGGCATATCATTATCGATATGGAGCCCGACGCCCGGCTTTGCACTTGCGGGAAGACGGGGCATCTGGAAGCCTATTGTTCTGCGACTTCGGTCGTGAAACGGACCCAGGAACTGCTCACCGGCACGACGCGCCCGACGAGCCTGCGCCGACGGATCGAGCAGGGGGACGAACTGACGACCCTGATGCTGGCCGAAGAGGCCGAAGCCGGCGACGCGTTCTCCCATGAGATCATCGTCGCCACGGCCCGCTACTTCGGGGTCGGCGTGACGACGTTGATGCACGTGATCGACCCGGAAGGGGTGGTGATCGGCGGCGCGATGACGTTCGGCGGGCACGACTCCCCGGTCGGCCGCAAGTTTCTCGAGGAGATTCGCGCGGAAGTGCGTCGCCGCGCGTTTCCGGTGCCGGCCGAGAAGACGGTGATCGACTATGCGCAACTCGGCGGCGACGCCGGCTTCATCGGAGCCGCCGGCGTGGCGCGACTGGAACATCGACGAGCGAAACTGAAGTAACGAACAAGACACAAGCGCGACGCCGCACGCCGGCCGACTCGCTCGACCCCGCAGCGCTTCCGCAACCGACTCCAGCCCCCTGACCCCTGACAACTTCTTCCAATGTCCGTCGACTGTCAGCACATCCGCAACTTCTGCATCGTCGCTCATATCGATCACGGCAAGAGCACGCTCGCCGATCGCATTTTAGAAAAGACCGGCACCGTCGAACGGCGCGAGATGCGCGAGCAGATGCTCGACGACATGGAACTGGAGCGGCAGCGCGGCATCACGATCAAGGCCCGCGCCGTGTCGATGCGGTTCAAGCACAAAGGGGAACTGTACGAACTAAACTTGATCGACACGCCGGGGCACGTCGACTTCCACTACGAAGTGTCGCGCAGCTTGGCTTGCTGCGAGGGCGCGCTGCTGTTGGTCGACGCGTCGCAAGGCGTCGAAGCGCAGACGATGGCCAACGCCTACGCCGCGATCAACGCCGGACTCGAAATCGTGCCGGCGATCAACAAGATCGACATGGTCAACGCGCGGCCCGACGAAGTGATCGCCGAGATGGAGCAGACGCTCGGCATCGATCCGTTCGAAGTGCAGCGCTGCAGCGGCAAGACGGGCGCCGGAGTCGAGGAACTGCTCGGCGCGATCGTCGAGAAGGTGCCCGCGCCGACCGGCGATCCGGACGCGACGCTGCAGGCGATGGTGTTCGACTCGCACTACGACACGTTTCGCGGCGCGATCACCTATATTCGCTTGATGAACGGCACGCTCACGCGCGGCCAGAAGGTGCGCTTCCTCAAGACCGGCAAGACGTTCGAAGTGCTGGAATTAGGGCAGTTCGTGCCCGAACGCAAGGCCTGCGAAACGCTGCAGGCCGGCCAGGTGGGCTACCTGATCGGCAACATCAAGGACGTGCGCGAGGTGCACATCGGCGATACGGTGAGCATCCCCGGCGAAGGCGCGGCCGAGGCGCTGCCCGGCTACCAAGAGCCGAAGCGGATGGTCTTCTGCGGGCTCTACCCGTCCGACGGCCAAGACTTCGAAGAACTTCGCGACGCGCTCACGAAACTGGCGATCAACGACCCGAGCTTCGAGTTTGAGCCGGAGACCAGCGACGCGCTCGGCTTCGGTTTCCGCTGCGGCTTCCTCGGCTTGCTGCACATGGAAATCGTGCAGCAGCGATTGGAACAGGAAGCGGATATCGACTTGGTGCAGACGGCGCCGAACGTGACGTATGAAATCGTCACCAAGCAAGGCGAGACGTTGCGGATATACAACCCGCAGAAGGTGCCCGACGCCGGCAACATCGAAGAATTTCGGCAGCCGATCGTGCGCGTGAACTTCGTGCTCCCGTCGGGCGAGATCGGCCCGATCATGCAGCTCTGCAACGACAAGCGCGGCGTGTATGTGAAGACCGAGTATCTCTCGCCGACGCGGGCCATGCTCGTGTACGACTTGCCGCTCGCCGAAGTGATCTACGACATGCACGACAAGCTCAAGAGCATCACCAAGGGCTACGGCACGATGGACTACGAACTCGTCGGCTACGTGCCCGCCGACTTGGTGCGAATGGACATCCTCGTGGGGGGCAACCGCGTGGACGCGCTCAGCGTGATCTGCGACAAGCGCGACGCCGACCGGCGCGGGCGGGCGATCGTGAAGAAGCTGCGCGGCGAAATCGATCGCCACCAGTTCGAGGTCGCCATTCAAGCGGCGCTCGGCAGCCGCATCATCGCCCGCGAAACGATCTCGGCGCTGCGCAAGAACGTGACGGCGAAATGCTACGGCGGCGACATCACGCGCAAGCGCAAGCTGCTCGCCAAGCAGAAGGAAGGCAAGAAGCGGATGAAGTCGATCGGCAGCGTCGACATTCCGCAAAAGGCGTTTCTCGCCGTGCTCGAAACCGGCGGCGGCGAAGACTCCAAACCGGGGGGTTAGTCGGTCATGCCGCGTCGGCTGTGCGAAACGATCGTCTGCCTGCTCGTCGCTCTGATCGGAGTCGGCACGTGGCTCATTTCACCGTTCGCGGTCGTCAGCGGGTCGATGTCGCCCACTTTGCTCGGACCACACTGCGAGTTCACCTGCGAGCACTGCGGAACCCGTAATTTCAGGCCTTTGGAGGCCGAATTGCCCCTCGACGGCAGACTATCGTGTAGAGGCTGTGAGCGAACCGGCCCGCGAGCCGCGGAATTGCCTGTCACCCCCGGCGATCGGCTCTTGGTCGATCGGACGGCTTTCGCGGTGCGGAGCCCGCGGCGATGGGAAGTTGCCGCCTTGCGCTTGCCGCACGAACCGAGCAAAATCGCGGTCAAGCGAATCGTCGGGCTTCCCGGCGAGACGGTGAGCCTGAGCGGCGGCGAGCTCTATATCGACGGCCGCCGCGAGCCTCGGCCGGCGGAGCTGGCCCACCTTACTTTGGAAAAGCCGCGGGTTCCGGAACCGCCGACCCAATGGAAGCTGGGCGGCGACGAATACTTTGTGTTGGGCGATTTTCCCGCAGTCTCCGACGACAGCCGGCTATGGCAAGCCGGCCCAGGCGTCGCCGCGCAACTACTCATCGGGAAACCGCTTATCGTTCATTACCCGTATCGCACCTTGCTTTGGTACGGCCGGCCGGTTCACGTTCCCGACGTTTCCTCGATCCGCTATATTCGCTGACCCTCAACCGATCGCCGCCGCAGGCCGAAACCGCATGACCCAGCCGACGAAAACCGCCGACCGCGTCGCTAAGCCGACGATGTTCGAAAGCATCCGCGAAACGTTCGATTCGATCGCGATCGCGTTCATCCTGGCGTTCTTGTTCCGCACCTTCGAAGCCGAAGCGTTCGTCATTCCGACCGGATCCATGGCGCTCACGCTGATGGGGGCGCACAAGGAGTTGCCGTGTCCGGAGTGCGGCTACGTCTACAAGGCGGGCGCCAGCACGGAGAACCCGGAAGACGGCGACGCGGAAAAAGCGATTTTCGTTACGTCGTCGACCTGCCCCAACTGCCGCTTCACGGCCGAGTACGAGAAGTCGCCGCCGCCGACCTACAACGGTGATCGCATCCTGGTGACGAAGTATCCCTATGAATTCGGCGATCCGAAGCGGTTCGACGTCGCTGTCTTTAAAAATCCCGGTCAAGCGAACCAGAACTACATCAAACGCGTGGTCGGGCTGCCGAACGAAGAAGTGTTGATCTATCGCGGCGACATTTACTCCCGCGCCGACGGCGCGAAGGCGTTCACCATCGCGCGTAAGCCGCCGGAGAAAATCGTCTCGGTCGCCCAAGTCGTCTACGACAACGACTTCGTTTTGAAGAAGATCATCGATGCCGGCTGGCCGCAACGTTGGCAATCGGCGCCGTTCGACGCTCCCGGTGAAGCGGCATGGCAAGTTTCGGACGACCTGAAATCATTCCGGACCGACGGCAAGTCGTCCGCCGAAGCCTGGTTGCGCTACCGGCACTTCGTGCCGACCAGCGACGATTGGCGCGATCTTAACGCTCGTCGCTTCACCGGCGGCGCGCGATCGCAGCTGATCACCGATTTCTGCGAATACAACACGAGCGGCTCGCGCTTTCCGGTCGACGTATCCGCCTTCGGTATGCACTGGGTGAGCGACTTGCTCTTGGAATGCGAGCTTGAAGTGCAAAGCCGGGCCGACGATAAGGCCGAAGCGGTGCTGGAACTCGTCGAAGGGGGACGCGCCTTTCAATGCCGAATTCAATTGGCCACCGGCGACGTTACGCTGCGAATTGAGGGCGTTGAAGAGTTTCAGCCGCAGGCGAAAGCCGCGGTCGCGGGGCCGGGCCCTCACAAGCTGCGCTTCGGCAATGTCGACGATCATCTCTTGTTGTGGGTGAACGACAAGCCGCTGACTTTCGACGCCTCGACGAATTTTCTTGCCACCAACGTCGCCGAAGTCGTCAACGGATCATTGCGATCCCCTCCGGAAAGCGTCCAATTGGTGGGCGATACGAAGTTGCCGATCCTCGATCTCAACGTGCCGAAAGAGCAGGATCTGAAGTCGCCGGTCGGCATCGCCGCGCACGGCGCGGCGCTGACCGTCTCTCATTTGCGCGTCCTCCGCGACGCCTACTACATCTCCAACAAGGGAACGAACAACGGCGCGTACTTGATCGGCGGAGCCGAGCGACGCCAAGCCGTGACGGACTATGCCGACGACGTGTTCGCTTCCTACCGCCAAGGTCTGCGTCCGGATGAAGATGCGGAAGACGTTCTGCACGCCTTCATGTCCGACGTGCAAGGCAATCCCAAGCGCTGGCTGGCGCTCCGCGGAGTTACCTTCAAACTCGACGCAGATCGTTTTTTCGTCCTTGGCGACAACAGCGCTCACAGCCTCGACGGTCGCCTTTGGGACGAACCGCACTACCGCGAATACTTCGTCAAGCGCGAACTGCTCATCGGTAAGGCACTTTTCGTGTATTGGCCGCACGGGCTCGACCACGTGCAAGGCACAAGCATTCGCCTGCCGAGCCTGCCGTTTATCGGCAATTCTTATTTTCCTAATTTTGGTGCGATGCGGTTGATCCGCTGACACCGCGAAGCACGGAGAACGGAGTCTCCATGTCGATGCTCGAAGTCAAAGGCTTGGTGAAGATCTACGGACGAAGACGCGTCGTCGACGGCGTCGACTTCGACGTCGGCACCGGCGAGATCGTCGGGCTACTCGGCCCCAACGGCGCAGGCAAGACGACCAGCTTCCGCATGGCCTGCGGCATGATCGAGCCCAACGCCGGCACGGTTTTTCTGCAGGGCATCGACGTCACGAACTGGCCCATGTATCGCCGCGCCAAAGAAGGGGGCATGGGATACCTGGCGCAAGAGTCGAGCGTCTTTCGCAAGCTCACCGTCGAAAAGAACCTGCTCGGCGTGATGGAAATGATCGGTATCGATCGCAAGACGCGCAAGCGTCGCTGCGCGGAACTGCTCGAACAATTCAACATCACGCACATCAAAAAGAGCTTGGCGATGTCGCTCTCCGGCGGCGAGCGCCGCCGCTTGGAAATCGCCCGTTGTTTGGTGTCGAATCCCAAGCTGATTCTGCTCGACGAACCGTTCACGGGCATCGACCCGGTGACCGTCGCGGGAATCCAGGAAATTGTCCGCGACCTGAAATCGGCGGGCATGTCGATTCTGATTACCGACCACCACGTGCGCGAGACGCTTCAAATCACCGATCGCAGCTACGTGATTCGCGGCGGCAAAGTGCTCTGCCACGGCCGTCCGCAGGAAGTGCTTAACAATCCCGAAGCGAAGAAGTACTACTTCGGCGAGTCGATGGACTTAGGCCGCGCCCACGACGACATCGAACACGACGCGGCGGCGTGAGAAGCCGGCGTTAAGCGATAAAGATCGTAGCCGGCGATCGAATTTTCAATGTTGGCGATCTTGTCATTCTTGCTCGCCGTCGCGGAGACCGAGCCGGGCAAGCCAGCGGCCGCCGCCCACACCTTTCCGCTTTGGATCGTTCGCGTCGGACGATCCAGGTTGAGCGTTATCTTTCGCGGTGCGCGCTTCCCATTCTTCGATTTCGGCCCGTTTCTCCTCAAGGATAGTGCGCTCGCGGGCCACTTTTGCTCGCTCAATCGAGATTTCCACCTCGGCCTCGCGCAGCTTCTCCTCCCACTGCCGCTTCAAGTCTTCGATCTGCGACCGGTGCTCTCGGATGAGATCGTCTTGATCGAGGGCCGCCGCCAGTGCGGCGCCGCCGACGGTGACGTCGCCGACGTTGCAGCTTTGTTGCTCAAGGATGCCGCGTAGCTCGGTAATCTCGCGATCTTTTTCCGCGACAATGTTGTCCGTGATTTGAATAGTCCCCTCGATCGTCAGCCGATCGGCCCGTTCGGCCGGCTTGTGCGGGTCGAAGTCTGATTCGAGCGCGGCGAGCAGGCGGCGCTTTTGCGATTCCCAATCCATCGCCAACGGCGCGTCGGCGCGATCGGCCGCCGCTTGAGCTTGAGTTCTCTCAAGCATTGCGTTGCGATTACGCAGATCGCGGAGATCCTCTTGCGCGATCGCCAACGCAGCCTGCAAGTCTCGAAGATCGCCGGCCGCGTCGACATCGGCTTCGGCGGTGGTCAGTTTCGCTCGCGCTTCGTCGAGCAGATTGCGCAGTTCGGCCGCTTCGACTTCGGCTCCTTCGGCTCGTCGCAAGACAGCCGCTTGTCGCTCAAGTCGCGAACGCGCGTCGGCAAGCTCTTCTTTCTCGTTCAAGAGTTCTTGGCGAATGACCGACGCTTCAGCCTCCGCTTGGGCCAGGGCCGCCGACCGCTCGGCGAGCGCTTGCCTTAGCACCGTCAATTCCTCACGGAGCGCGGAATCATCTCCCTTGTCGGCCGCGGCCGCGACGGCGGAAGCTAAATCAGCGGCTTCCCGTTCCAGTTCCGCGGCGCGAGCCTGCAGCGTTTGCTCGCGGCGTTCCAAATCTTCACGGCGGGCCGCCAGATCGTCGAGATGTCGGCGATATTCGCGCTTGGCCGCGTCAGCCTGCTCGCGTAATTCTGCCGCGATCCGGCGACGTTGGCTCTTGGTGCGTGTACGTTCGGCCTCAAGCTCCTCTTCCAGCGTTTCTTGGCGACGTAGCTTGTCTTCGAGGCGCTGTCTCAATCGCGCCGTGTCCTCGGCGTCGAGTTCCAGCTGACGGCGGCGCGAATCCAGTTCGCGCGTCGCCGCTCCCAAACGCTGCTCAGCTTCGGCGGATTCGCCGGAGCGCTGCGCCGCTCCCTCTCGCAGACGTTCGATTTCGACTCGTTGCTCGTTAATCTGCCGCTGCAGTTCTTCGATCTTGGCGCGTTCCGAGGCCAACGCGACGTCACGAGCCGCCAACTCTTGCGAGCTTGCGCCGCCGTCCGACTTGCGGATCGAAAAGTCGTCGAGCAAACGCTTGACGACGCCGGCGATTTCCGCTTCGGCCGACGCGGTCGTCTCTGAAAGTTCACCGAGAAATCGCCGAATTTGTTCGCGTTGTTCGGCGAACGGCAGCGACGACGGAGAGTCGCGACGCACGTCCACCGGAGCGAAATGGCGGCGATCGTCCATGGAACTAGGCATGTAGAAGCGGGAGAGGCGAGCGGGTGCGGCGGGAGAGCAGTTTACTAAGCGAGTAAACTGCCCCTGACGGCAACAATAGGTCGGAAAAGGGCGCGCGGCAAATTCTCGATTTTGGAATGTACCCGCAGTCCGATTATGCCGACGATTCAGACGCCGAATAGCGCGAACTCCGGGGAGTAACGCACTACGCCCGCACCCTGAGGGATGCCGCCCGGTTGCAACTCCAGCACCTGAAATGCGTCGCCTCCGCCGTACTCATCGTTCAGTCCGAACGCCGAGGCTGCGGCAAATCCGAACCGACCGTAATAGGCCGGCTCTCCCAACACGACGACATAACCTTCCGTCCGCTCGCGACAAAGTCGCAGTCCGCGCATCATTAACGACGAACCGATGCCGCGGCGTTGTCGTTCCGGTCTTACCGCCAACGGCGCTAAGCCAAATCCTCTGGAACCATCGGTCGCAGTAACGGGACTAAAGGCAATGTGCCCTACAATGGTTTCGACAGCAATTGTTTCGCCGGCGTGGGCTTCGGCGACGAGCGAAATCGTCAAACGGCCCGCCGCGCGCAGACGATCAACAAGTTCCGCCTCGAGCGGTCCGCCGAAAGCGGCGACATTCACGGCGCGAATCGCCGCAGCATCCGCCTGCGTTTCCGCGCGGATGATCACAGCACGCTCGGGTTGACGACGTTTTCCGGCCGACGACCATGTAGCCGATCGACGACTTGCTGGGCCGTTCGCGAGCGGAGATTCGCGAGACTCTCCTCGGAAACAAACGCGGCATGCGGAGTGACAATCACGCGAGGATCGTTAAACGGCGCTTTCGTGAGGTCGCACGGCTCTTGCTGTTGCACGTCGAGCGCCGCGCCGGCAAGTTGCCCGGCCTCAAGCGCCGCCGCTAGCGCCGCCTCATCGACGATCGCGCCGCGCGCCGTGTTGATCAGATACGCCGAAGGCTTCATCAACTTGAACTGCTCAGTTCCAATCAGATGCTTGGTCTGCGGCGTCGCCGGCACATGCAATGAGACGTAGTCGCTTTGGCCAAGAAGGGCGGGAAGGTCACGCCACTCGACTCCGGCCGGAGCTTCTTTGCGAGAGCGATTGAAGGCGACGACTTTCATACCAACGCCCAGGCACTTCTTGGCAAGGCATTGTCCGATGGCCCCAAAACCGACGATGCCCACCGTTTGTCCTTCCATGCGGCGAAGCTTCGGCCCGGCCTGAAGTTCGTAACGGCCGGACTTCGTCGCGTGGTGATAGAAGCCGATCTTTCGCCCCAAGGCGAAGATGGAAGCCAGCGCATGCTCGGCGACTTCGATCAGACAGTAGTCCGGCACGTTGGTGACCGGGATCTTATGCTGCGTGCAGTATTCGACGTCGATGTTGTCGAGACCGATGCCGAGCCGTGAAACGATTCTGCAATTCATTGCGGCGGCAATCACGGATCCGGGGACCTTGGCCCAATTGGTCATGATGGCGTCGCACGGCCCGGCCAGCGCCGCGAGCGATGCGGCGTCGGTCTTGGCCTTGTCGGCGACGACGAGTTCGCAGTCACCGTCGGCCAGAATCTTCCGCTCGATGTCTAAATCCGGCCAAGCATAATCGGTCAGCAACACTTTGAACTTCGGCACGCAAACTCTCCTGACGAGCGACCGATTCAATTCGGCCGAGGAACGCGAAGGAAGAAGTACCTCGCAAATTCTCGGGATAGGAGACTTCGTTGCAAGAGGGGCGCAGTTCTTTTAGCCGCCGATCATTTCAGCGGATCGAACGGGTCAAGCCCGAGCTTGTCGATCGTCACATTGAGCGGATCGTCGGCATCGATCGACGCGGAGGGCGCGGGCTCATCCTTCGTCGGGCGAACGACGATTCGAGTGCCGCGCACTTCGACCACCTTCACTCGCTCGCCCGGTTGCACGGCTACGCCCTCACTGAGCGCATCATAAATATGACCTTCAACCTGCACCGGTCCGCCCGGAAGCATTAGCGCTTTGGCCGTACCGAAATGCCCGACGAGTTCCTTGAGCCGCTTGCGGAGCTCGATGTCGGGCAGGACATCGTCCCCCGTCGGCACATCAAGCAAAATGCGTTTACCGAGCGGCGTGCGGGGCCAGAGTTTGAAACCGATCGCCAGTACGACCGGAGTGCCGAGAACAGCCATCGCCATGAAGCCGACGCCGGCCTCCGAAGAGGAACGAAACGCCATGAAAATCGAGGCGATCACCGACGTAGCTGAAATGAACGCCAACACGCCGCCCGAAGGGACGAACATCTCGACGAGCATGATGATCAGTCCGAATGTCAGCAGGAGTGCGGCCCAACCCAGCGGCGACATAACCGGCCCTCGCACTACGAACCGAATCCTTCACTTGCGGCGAAACCATTCTATGCCGAGAGCGGAGCCGGAAGTAGTCGTCGCACAATCGACCAAATCTAAGGCCGTGTAAAGCGATTATTTCTCGACTTGGCGCACGACGACGCGCGTCCCCTGCACTTCGACCACTTCGATCGGCAGCCCACGGTCGATAAACTCCCCTTCGCTGACGACGTCGACGAGTTGATCGCCGAAGCGAGCTTTGCCGCCGGGAACCAGCGGAGTCGTCGACATCCCTGCGGCGTGCAGCAAGTGGTCGAAAGCGCCGAGAGATTCGCGGCGCGAGAGTTCGGCGAGTTCGTCGCCGCTCGGAGGA
The DNA here is from genome assembly GCA_016793115.1 of Planctomycetaceae bacterium. Lineage (GTDB taxonomy): Bacteria > Planctomycetota > Planctomycetia > Pirellulales > PNKZ01 > PNKZ01. The sequence continues at coordinate 31,513 of JAEUIN010000401.1, read as the reverse complement.
GCGAGATACACGCGATTGAAGACCGGCGCATGCGGCAAGTAACGGCGCATCACGGCGGTCGTCACGATCGTTCCGCCGATTGCGCCCACAATCATCAAGAGGGTCGAGCGGAGATGTTCCATCTGATATTCGTTGCGCGGAATGACGAACGTTTGGCTGGCCAAAACGAGCGATAAGACCACGAGCAAGCCGCCGCCGAGTCCGAAGATGCCGACGCCGGGAAACACGAAGATTTCAATCAGCACGCAAAACACGCCCATCGCAAACAACAGAACCTCAAGCCAGCCGGCCGTGCCGCCTAGAAAACGACTCCAGAAGAACAGCAGGAAGCAGACCGCAGCGACGAACCCACCGACGCCTACTCCCGGCGTGTGCAGTTCGGCATAGAGCGCGGCCCCGCCGATCAAAAGCAAGATCAAGCTCAGGCCGGGCCCATTCAGCGCGGCGATGAGCTGCATGGCTAAGTTGGGTTCGACTAATTGCGGGTCGTGCTCCAAGCCGTACAGGGTTTTGAACTCCTCGAAGTTGTCGACGACTTTATAGGCGAGCCCCAAATCTTCCGCGCGACGACCGGTGAGCAGCAGGTTAGACCCCGACGCCTTAACTTGTTCCTGCTTTTGCCACTCGGCGGCGTCGGGGCGAATCGCGACATCCTGCGGCGTGAAATACTCCACCAGCCCGTTGTCTTTTCTCGTGTAGCGAAACACTTCAAGCTTGGGGTTCACAATCGCTGCGGCAAGCGCCGGAGAGTGATAGCGTGTTTCCGCGATTTGTCGGAACGACTTCTCCGTCGGCCCCACGTCTTTGTCGGCGACTTCCGCCTCTCCTTCACCGCCGAGTTCGGCTGCAGGCTGCATGACGATTTGATCGCATGCCAATGCGATCATCGCGGCATCGCCGCGGGCCTGCTTGCCGATATACGCCACCGTGCGTCGCTTCGACGGGTCGAGCGACTTGAGCGTGTTGGCGAGATTCTCACTGGCCGCAAAATTGCCGCCGGGGCTATCGAGATAGATACACAGGAAATTGACGTCGTGATCGCGGATCTGGTCGTCGATCAACTTCGCGCGTTCGGCGGCCATTTTGCCGTCGATGGCTCCCTTGATGTCGATGCGCGCGGTGCGCCATTCGCCGTCGATCGAGGGATCTTCTTCCAAAGCCTCACGTGGTAAGCCGAGCTGTTGCAGCAACTCGGCCCGATCCGCGACGGCCGAGCCGGCGATACCGAAGTCGAGCGCTTGCGCCGCTGTGAACACACCAGGCCGACCGGATGGAATGAGGACTTTCGGAGCGCCGACCGCTTTTCTTTTCTTCAACTCGTCCAAGTCGCTGCGGAGCACGAACTCGCGACTACTCTCCGTCTCGACCTGGAGAAGTTCCAGGTTCTTGTCGAGCATTTTGAGCGCGATCGGCAACGGCACCGTTTTGCGGTTCTCGGCGATCTGCCGATAGCCGGCCGTCATGAACGGTACGATGGCAGTTTCGTGGTTGCCGGCGTCGCCGAATTCCGTCTTATCGTTGATCCCGTCTTTGTGCAGGACAATTTCGTTGCAGGCCAAAGCAGCCAGCACGCCGTGACCGGTGAGCGTCTTCGGGATGTAGGCGACCGTAGTGGCACCGTTGAGGCTGGGGCCGCTGAGATACGTTGCCAAATCGGCGGCGGCCCCAAACTCCGTACGCCCCGGCTCGATTTCGAAAATCAGTACGGGCCAATGTCCGCGAGTCTTTGCTTGCTCAACGAATCGGTCAACGGTGCGACGGATGCGGTCGCGGACCTTATCGGTGATTGGGGCCGCGATACGAAGATATTTTCCGACGCGCGGCTCGCCGTTGGGCCCGAGCTTCTTGGCCGCTGCCGGCTCTTTGGCCATCGTTGGCGCACGTTGAAACGACGGAATAGAAGCCAGGAGCAGCGCTGCGAACAGCGCCTTCATAATCCCAATCCGCTGGCGTTGAGACTGGCGGACCCTCCTTCCGTCGGTTCGACCGTGGTTCGTCATACGTATTGGCGATCGAATGCAGAGCAGGGTTGCCGAATGCGGCAAATCGTCCGCAGGCCTTAGAAATGAAGTTCGCTCAGGCGGCGCAAGTATTTATCTACGACGGTGTTTTGTCGACGAAATTATAGACATGAGCGGAGTCGAGTCAAAACCGGCAGCCGGTGCATCGGCGCAGGCGTAGCGCATAACGATGCGTAGCTCAATACTTTAAGCACCGTCAGGATGCTGCGGTGGGGTCCGCGAAATGAATACGGAGAATCAATCGCCTTAGTTCTAGCTCTCGTCGGCCGGCGGAGTTTGCGGCCGTTCACAGCGCTACTCTGGCTTCGCCGGTTTTTCCCCTTCGGCAACACGTGTACGAAGCAGCTTGGCCAAGTATTTCGCGGTTTCGTCGCCGATGACATGATAGCCCGCCGGACTCGGATGCCGGTCACTATACCAACCCTCGAGATGCCCAAAATGCGCGTCGAGCCGGTTATCCATCACGACCACGCTGCCCGACTGTAAGTAGCGTTTGGTCCACTCGCGATGCGGTTCCGGAATCTTCTCATGCGGAAAGCGGCGGTATTTGAGCTTGTTGGAGCCCTTTTCCAGTTCCGCCGCGTAGCGAGTGTAGACGTCGAATACAGGTAGGTTCGCCGACTTACCGACTTGCCGAATCGCGTCCAGCAACTGCTCATCCTTTTCCGGCGACAGATAGGGAATCGTCGTGGACGGCACAAGCACCGCCGTCGGAAAGTCCTTCCTCAATCGCGCAATCAGTTCGCGGTAGTCGTTGGGAAAGTTTTCGGCAAAGTTCTCGCGCTTGCTCAGATCGTTGAGTCCATAACGGATGAAGATGTAGTCGACGCCGACTTGCTTAGCCACATCGCGCTCGTATCGGCCGGTGAGCAGACCGTGAATGAATTCGCCGTCCCGGCCGAGATTGATCACGTTCACCGGCGGCAAATCTTTTTCCGCGGCCAGCAATTCACGGATCACGTCTTCCAGGTCGGCAGATTGAGGCTCCGTCCGTCGGCACACGCTTCCGATCGTCGTGCTGTCACCGAGCAACAAGACCTGAACCTTACCTTCGTGTTCTGCGAGCGTAGCGTCAGCGCAGCAGACCAACGCAACGAAACAGCAGAATGCCGGCAACATTTGGTGAAATGCGAGCGAGCGGAAAGCGAGCATAGAACTCTCGTCGGAGAAAATTTTAGGGAGCGACGAAGGCGAGGTAGGCGTGCCGTTGTGAGTCGGACAATATAGTTCGTCGGGCTGCGGACCGCCACGTTTTATGACGTTCGACGGTTGGCAACCACTGGTCGGCGGCTGAAAAGCGCTTACGATAGCGGCTTACTTGGTCGGGCCATTCCTAGCGGTAAGAAACCGCCGAGGCCCGACCTTACCGTGGCGGCCGCGAAGGGACCTGCGCGACCATGTTTTCCATTCAGAAGTTTTTCAGCCAAGACAACAAGTTTTTCGATCTCCTTGAGGCGAGCGCCGACGAGTGCCGCGAATCGACGCGGCTACTCGTCGAATTGCTGAAGGACAGAACTCATTCGCACCCGCTCGATGAGTTCGCTTTGTCGCGCTCGAAAGACAAGCGAATCACGGAGAAGATCGGCGAGGAACTCGTATCGACGTTCGTCACCGGTTTGGAACGCGAAGATATCGAGACGTTGGCTTACGCGCTGTATCGCATCCCGAAGACGATCGAGAAGTTCGCCGAGCGCTTCAACCTCGCTCCGCAACGGCTGCAGGGAGTCGAATTCTCGCAGCAAGTGGAACTGATGGTGCGAGCGACGGCGACCGTGGCCGACATGGTTCGGCTATTACGGAAGATGCCGCCGCTGGAAATGGTGAAAGAGCAAAACGACAAGCTACAAGGTATCGAAGGGGAAGCCGACGACGTGATGATCGAACTTCTCCGCGAGGTCTACAGCGGTCGTTACGAGCCGATTCAGGCGATGATGGTGCGCGATCTTTACGACCTGCTGGAAAAAGTCATCGACCGTTGTCGCGACGCGGGCAACGTCATTTCGCACATTGTTTTGAAAAACTCTTAGACCGCCGATGACGCTTATACTTTGCGTGATCATCGTGGCTCTGATGTTCGAATACATCAACGGCTTTCACGATACCGCCAATTCGATCGCCACAGTCGTCTCAACCAAAGTACTGACGCCGCGTCAAGCGGTCGTGATGGCTGCGGCGACGAATCTGATCGGCGCACTTTGGGGAACCGCCGTCGCGAAGACGATTGCTTCCGGATTGGTCGACGGGCGCATCGTGACTCAGCAGGTGCTGATTTCGGCTTTAGCGGCCGCAATCGTCTGGAATCTCGTGACGTGGTACTGGGGATTGCCGAGCAGTTCGAGTCACGCCTTGATCGGCGGCTTGGTCGGTGCGGCCCTCGCCGCTGCGGACAGTTGGGACGTGGTCATTTGGTCGCAGCCGAGCAAGATCCACTGGTACGACGGAAAAGGCTTGCTCTGGAAAGTCGTCGTCCCGATGTTCAGTTCGCCTCTCGCCGGGTTCGCGCTGGGCTTTTTAATCATGACGACACTCTACATTTTATTGCGTAGTTGGCGGCCGCGTATGGTCAACGCCGTATTCGGCAAGGCGCAAATGCTCAGTGCCGCAGGCATGGGTTTCATGCACGGCACCAACGACGCACAAAAGACGATGGGCATTATCGCGCTGGCCCTCGCCGCAGGCACATCCGAAGGCAAGTTGGACGAACTGCCCGAATGGCTGTCGTTTTTACACACGCCCCCGGCTGCTCCAGGCCACGATTTGGAAATTGCCGTTTGGATCAAGGCGGTGTGCGCGATCGTCATGGCGGCCGGCACGGCGGCCGGCGGCTGGCGCATCATCAAGACGCTCGGGCACAAGATGGTTCGACTCCAACCCGTCCATGGCTTCGCCGCCGAAACGACTAGCGCCACGATCATCGGCCTCGCGTCTCACTTCGGCATTCCGGTCTCGACGACTCACAATATTTCAGCCTCAATTATGGGAGTCGGGGCGGCGAAACGCTGGAGCGCGTTGCGCTGGACGATCGTCGAGAAAATGGTTTGGGCGTGGCTGTTGACGATCCCAATCACGGGCTTCGTGGCCTATGGCTTCATTCGACTTCTGCAAGCTGCCGGCATCGGCGACGCCGCATCTTCGACTTAGCTTGGCGGTGAAGACGCGGCGGATTATCCGTCTTGACGGCCTCGCCGTCGATCTGGTCGATTGCATTGTGCCGAACACCGCTAACTCGTTAAGAGAATTGATTTTCCGACGCGCAGACTCTCCCGTTCACAATTTGGAGTGACCGGGCGAACTGCGGCGGCAACAGATGTTGTGGGGAAGGAAATCCACAACCTTGCGCGAGGCGGTCGCCATGGAGACGCGGCGTTGGGACGTTTCGCCGTCAGACTCGAAGACGAATCGGACGAAGCTTTGGCGGCGCTCTGCGTTCGCGAAGGCTCCGACGGCCAAGCGTTCACGACTCTCGTCGAACGCTTTCGTCCCCGCGTATGGCGGATTTGCTATCGCCTGCTTAGCAACGAGTCCGACGCGCACGACGCGGCTCAAGACGTTTTCGTCGCGCTCTTTCTTCAGCGCGCGAAGTTTCGCGGCGACTCCAAGTACTCGACCTGGGTTCACGCGGTCGCCGTACGGACTTGCCTCATGCAGCGTCGTAGCCGGGGCCGCCGAGTGCGCCGCGAAGGAATGCCGACCGGGGCCGACCTCGATTTGCAACCTGCCGCGCGACAACCGCAGCCGGTCGAAAGCAGACTCGATTTGGAGCAGATGCTCGACGTGCTCGACGACGAAGACCGTGCGCTGGTGTTGTTGAAATATGCCGAAGGCTACGAATATGAAGAACTCGCCAAGATCTTCGGCGTGTCCGTCAGTGCCTGCAAGATGCGAGTGAGCCGCGCCCGCGACAAGATTCAAGAACGTTATGGAAGCAACGAGAGATAGCGGATTCTAGTTCGCAGTTCTCCGCATCTGACAGCTGACAACCGATGACGTACGGCAGCCCAAATGCCCGACCTGTTTGATCGACTCGCCGATCGTGATGTCCCGCCGCCGCCGCAAGGCTTACGTCGCGGGATTCACGTTCGCCTTAACCGCTGGCTAGTCGTGCTTCAGACGGCGGAGTTCGTCTGCTGCGCGGTTCCGCATTCCGTTGGCGCGTTTGCCAAATCGCTGTTGGGTTGGATTGTGTTGACATTGTCCGGTCGTCACGTCGTCGAGCGCCCCCAACCGCGACGATCTGACGATTGATCCTGAATGTTCATGATTTCGGAGTGGAATTGAGGAGCCCGTTATGAATCTATTTGCCGAGTTCGATGTGACGACCAACATCCGTAGTTGGAATGAGGCCGTCCAGCAGAGTTTTTATAAAGCGTTTGATCAGATCGCCGTGCGCACGCCGAACGTCCTGGCGATGATCGTCGTGCTCGTCATCGGCTATTTCGTGGCTCGCGTGCTCGACCGGGCCGTAGCCGCGCTCGCCCATTCGCTAGGATTGCAGGCCGCGGCCGAACGCAGCGGCTTGGCTGCGTCGATGAAACAAGTCGGCTTAGTCAAGGACGTACCGACAATCGTCGGCCGAATCGTGTTTTGGTTGACGATGTGTGTTTGCCTCTCCGCGGCGTTCAATATCTTGGGGCTTACGGAAGTCTCGGCCGCGGTCGACAGCCTCGTCAACTACGTGCCGAAACTGCTGATTGCGACGGCAATCGTCGTCGTCGGCCTCTTAGTCGCGACGTTTCTTCGCGGCCTCGTCGCCACGAGCGCCGACCGCGTCGGCCTTTCCTACGCCGAGGCGCTCGCCAACGGCTGCTACTATATTCTCGCGCTGATGACGTTTCTCGCCGCGGCCGAAAAACTCGACATCAACTTCAAGCTCTTCGAACAGATGATTCTAATCGCCTTCGCCGCGCTCGCGCTCGGCGTCGGGTTGGCGCTCGGTCTCGGCGGCCGCGAAGTGATGGGAGGCATTCTCGCCGGCTACTACACGCGTCAACGCCTGCAGAACGGCGATCGCATTCGCATCGGAGGAGTCGAAGGCATCGTGCGCGACGTCGGTCCGGTCGCCACGACAATCGAAACCGAAGAGGACGGCCTGATCCACCGTCGCAGCGTTCCCAACGTCAAAATGATCAATGAAGCCGTACGATAACATCGCGACAGGCGACTGGACGCTTTGGGAAGCCCGGCGACGCACTCGCCGGGCTTCTGTCGTTTTCGGGATCAAATAAACCGCGGTCTACGTCAGAAAAAGCAGTCGATGCTCGGCGCTTGCGACGCGGTTTGAAGCGACACACAATGAATCGACTTCCCCTTTCCCATTCCGAATCGCTCGCCTATGTCCAACATTGTTCGACGTTGCCGGGTTGCGCAACCGACCTTCCGAATCGCCGCGAACTTGTTCGCGTTTACGTATTTCGCATTGGCCTTTCAGAAGTTCGGCGAGGCCGAATCGAAGCCGTCCGCCAAGTCATCCGCCGCCAAAATCGAATTCAACCACGACATCCGCCCGATACTTTCCAACAATTGCTTCTTTTGCCACGGTCCTGATCCGAAACATCGCGAAGCCGATTTACGTCTGGATGTTTTTGAGGAGGCCACTGCGAAGCGCGACGGGCGCGCCGCGATTGTTCCCGGCAATCCCGCCGCGAGCGAGTTGATTCAGCGGATCACGTCGACCGATCCCGACGCGATCATGCCGCCTCTCGAATCACATAAGAAATTGTCGGAGTCGCAAATCGAATTACTGACGCGCTGGGTTGAGCAGGGGGCCGAGTATCAATCGCACTGGGCGTACGCGCCCCTGGTAGCTCCGGCGGCGCCGGAGATCACCGACGCGCAGTGGAAAGCTTGGCCGCGCGGCACGATCGATCGTTTCCTTCTGAATCGTCTGCTCCGCGAGCAACTGCACCCGGCAGCCGAAGCCGACGCCGTCGTCCTGTGCCGGCGTTTGCATTTCGACCTTCTTGGTTTGCCGCCGACGGCCGCTGAAGTCCACCGCTTCGTCGACGAATATCAAGGCGATCGGAAAGAGAAAACCTATGAAGCGCTCGTCGACCGACTCCTCGCTTCACCGCAATTCGGCGAGCGAATGGCGATGTGGTGGCTCGATTTGGTGCGGTACGCCGACACCGTCGGTTACCACGGCGATCAGAACATCAGCGTCTGGCCGTTTCGCGACTACGTGATCCGCTCGTTCAACGTCGGCAAGCCGTTCGACCAGTTCACTGCGGAGCAGCTAGCGGGCGATCTGCTCCCCAAGCGCTCGCGCGATCAACTCATTGCTTCGGGGTACAACCGCCTCGGCATGATGACGGCAGAAGGCGGGGCGCAAGATCAAGAGTATCTTGCCAAGTATTCAGCCGAGCGCGTCCGCAATCTCTCAAGCGTCTGGATGGGAGCCACAGTCGGTTGCGCCGAGTGCCACGACCATAAGTTCGATCCCTACACTTCGCACGACTTCTACGGCCTTGCCGCCTTCTTCGCCGACGTCAAAGAAAAAGGCTTTTACGGCGGAGCCAACTCGACCGGCGATTGGGGCCCGAAGCTTCTCCTGACCACTCCGGAGCAAGAAGCCCAACTCAAACGTCTCGACGACGAAATCGCCAAGCTCAAAAATGCGATCGATGCGGCGAGCCCCGAGGCTCGCAAATCATACGTGGCGTGGGAGAAGAAGAATCGTGGGCGAGGCGATTTGCCGGACGCGGAAAAGGTGCCGAAAGAGATTCGCAACATTCTTCGCGATGAGTCGGGCAAGCGCCCAAAAGACTTCGAAGACAAACTTTACGCCTACTTCCTAGACAAGCACCAACCGCAGCTTGCCGGCGAAACCAAGCAACTCCAGTTGCTAAACTCCCGGCGAAAGCAATTGGAGAACGCCGTCGACTGGACGTTGGTGACGGAATCGACCACACCGCGGACGATTCGCGTGTTGGCCCGCGGCAATTGGATGGACGAGACCGGCCCGATCGTCGGCCCGGGCGTGCCGGAATTCCTGCCGCGGTCGAGGCTGGGCGCAACCAGCAAGTCGAGCGGCATCCGCTTGTCGCGGCTCGATTTAGCCGATTGGTTGACGTCAAGCGACAATCCACTCACGCCCCGCGTTTTTGCGAATCGCTTCTGGGCAATGCTGTTCGGATCGGGAATTTCCAAACGCCTCGACGACTTCGGCGCTCAAGGCGAACCGCCGGTTCATCCGGAGCTACTCGACTACCTGGCCGTCCGCTTCCGCGACGGCGCGAAGCCGGGCGACGGATGGAACATAAAGGCCTTGCTCAAAGAAGTCGTTCTGTCGAGCGCTTATCGGCAGGCCTCGACGGCCGATGCAAAGACCGTCGAGCAAGATCCATTCAACCGATTCTACGCTCGCCAAGCTCGGTTCCGTTTCCCGGCGGAAACCGTCCGCGATCGCGCGCTCGCGGCATCGGGCCTGCTTTCGACTAAGGTCGGCGGTCGCAGCGTTCGGCCCTATCAGCCGGCCGGTTACTACGCCCAGCTGAACTTTCCCAAGCGCGAGTACGAACAAGACACGGGCGAAAACCTCTGGCGACGGAGTCTCTATACGCACTGGCAACGCACGTTCCTTCACCCGGCGCTCCAAGCCTTCGACGCGCCCAGCCGCGAAGAATGCACCTGCGAACGGGTTCGTTCGAACACGCCGCTACAATCGCTCGTTTTGCTGAACGACCCGGAATTCGTCGAAGCGGCCCGCGTGTTGGCCGAACGATCGCTGCGTGAGGCACGCCTCGCAATGAATCGGGGAGCGGATTTGAAAGGGACCAGTACGGAGACTTGTCTAACGTGGCTCTTCCGATTCGCGCTGCAAAGAGCACCGGCGAACGACGAACGCGCGTTACTAGCCGAACTCTATCAAAAACAGCGCCGCTTTTACGAACGAGAAACAGCCGATGCCAAACGGCTTATTGAAATCGGCGAGAGTCCGACGCCAACGGATCTCGACACCGCCGAACTCGCCGCCTGGACCAACGTGGCCCGAGCCATTCTCAACACGCATGAATTCGTGACGCGAGACTAGTATGAAACACGACCTCGCCACACGCCGCAGCTTTCTCGGCCAAATCGGGCTCGGGTCGTTTGCATTGGCGTCGCTGCTGCGCGATGAGCGAACGACGCACGCGAACGAACTCGTCGATCCGGATTCGGTTCGCGGACCGTGGAGCGGCGTCGTGCGACCGGCCCATGTGCCGCCGCGCGTCAAGCGCGTCATTCAGCTCTACATGGCGGGTGGTCCGTCTCATCTCGAAACGTTCGACCACAAGCCAACGCTCGCCAAGCTCGACGGCCGCCCCACTCCGGAGACATACACCAAGGGACAGCAGATCGCCCAGCTGCAAGGCAAGGAGCTTAAGTGCCTAGGACCGCAAGCGAAGTTCGCCAAGCACGGCGCAGGCGGGGTCGAGATCTCGGAGTTCTTTCCCGAGTTGGCAAAGGTTGCGGACGAACTTTGCGTCGTTCGCTCATTGAAGACCGAGCAGATCAATCACGACCCGGCACACACTCTGATGAACACCGGCAGTTCGATCTCAGGTCGGCCGTCGATGGGATCTTGGTTGCTCTACGGTTTAGGCGCCGAGACGGAAAACCTCCCGGGCTACGTCGTGCTGATCTCCACGGGTAAGGGGGGCCAAATGCAGCCCATCGCGGCACGGCAATGGCATAGCGGTTTTTTGCCGAGCCGGTTTCAAGGAGTCGCGCTCCGTTCGCAAGGCGATCCGGTTCTCTACTTGCGCAGCCCGGATGGGGTCACGGCGGAGCGGCAGCGCGAAGTGGTCGACGCCGCCGTCGGCTTGAACCGTTTGCGCGACGCCGTCGCGGCCGATTCGGAGATCGCGACACGCATCGCGCAGTACGAAATGGCTTTTCGCATGCAGACTTCGGCCCCGGAGTTGATGGACATTGCCGACGAACCGCAGAGCGTGCTCGATCTTTACGGCACAAAAGGCCCCGACGGCAGCTTCAACTACAACTGCCTACTGGCGCGTCGTTTGGCGGAACGCGGCGTCCGCATGATCCAGCTTTATCACCGCGATTGGGACCATCACGGCGCGATTCGCAAGAATATGGAAATCACCGCGCCGGAAGTGGACCGAGCCATGATGGCGCTGCTTACCGACCTCAAACAGCGCGGCATGCTCGACGAGACGCTCGTCGTTTGGAACGGAGAGTTCGGGCGCACGCCGATGGCCCAGGGCAACGGCCGCGATCACCATATTCAAGGCTTTAGCTGCTGGCTGGCCGGCGGCGGAGTCAAACGTGGTTTCACCTACGGCGCAACCGACGAACTCGGCTACAAAGCGGTCGAGAACGTCGTTGACGTGCACGACTATCACGCCACGATGCTGCACTTGCTCGGCATCGATCACAAACGACTGACCGTGAACTTCCAAGGACTCGACATGCGCCTGACGAACGTTTCCGGCCGCGTCGTCAAGGAAATCCTCGCCTAAATACATTTCCCCTCACTTTCTCCCCCCGCCTCGAACGGAGCGTGTTTTATGTCTCAAGACCGCTTGCTCTTTCCGCACAAGCTATCGCGGCGCGAACTGCTTAATGCCTCAGCTTGGACGGCCGGCGCTTTGGTGCTCGGCGGATCGCTATTCGCCGAACGCCGTTACCTCAAAGCCGCCGATGCCGCGAAGAAGCCGGTCAAGATCGGCTCCGGCCGGTGGACTTACACGCTGGATGAAACTTGGGGGGCTTTGCCCTCCGGAATGAGCTATGGATTCGGCTGCGCGGTCGTGGTCGACTCGCAAGATAAGGTTTACGTGACTTCGCGATCGACCAGTCCCTGCGTCGCGGTGTTCGACAAAGACGGCAAGCTCTTGGAGACCTGGAGCAAAGATTTCGCTGACAACGTGCGTTACTCTCCTGACCAGGTGAAGGCGACCGCGCATGGGCTCTATTGGAGCCGGGAGCCGGAAGGGGAGTTTTTCTACTTCACGGAAAACGTCGACAAGCAAATGGGCGACGGCGCTCGTGTCTACAAAACCGATCTCGCCGGAAAAGTGCTCTATGAGCTAGGAAAGGGAGTCAAAGCATCCGGCAATTCGCAACCGTTCGACTTCGTCAACCCGACGGACGTCGCCGTCGCCCCGAACGGCGACATTTACATCGTGGACGGCTACGGCAGCCAGCTCGTTCATCGCTTCGACAAGAACTTCAAACTCATGAAAACGATCGGCGGTCGCGGCAAGGAGCACGGGCAGTTCAATGTATGCCATGGCGTGTGGGTCAGTTCGCTTGGCGAAGAACCGGAAGTGTACATCGCCGATCGAGCCAACAATCGCCTGGAAGTTTATTCTCTCGGTCTCGAATACAAACGGACCGTGCCGGAAATGAAGCTACCTTGCTGCTTCTATCAGCACGACGGGCATCTTTACATTCCGGAACTTGGTGCCCGTGTCTCGATTATTGACGCGACGGACCAAGTCGTGGCCCGACTCGGCGACGGTGCAGGAATCGACAAAGCGAAAATCGGCGAGCATCCCGATCGGTTCGCGACGCCGCACGCTCTAACGCTCGACTCGCGCGGTGATCTGTACGTCGTGGAATGGCTTCCCAACGGTCGGCCGCGCAAATTCAAACACACGCCGGCCTAAGCGGCACGTGTCGCTAAACTTCGATTTCCTAAGCTTCTAACTACAATTACCGGCCCGGAGTTTTCTCATGTCGCTCTTGGAACATGCTTCGAGGCCGTCTCGCCGTCATCCGACGCTTGTCACGGTCCTGGTACTTGTGATTCTGTGCGTCACCGCGCCATTACACGGCGCGGGGTTCACTCAAACCGACGCCGCGGCGGCACTCAAGCGGGCCGTCGAATTCTTTTCGACCAAGGTCGCGGTCGCCGGCGGCGGCTACGGCTACCGAATTAGTGACGACTTAACGAAGCGCGAAGGGGAAAACCGGACGACGCCGACGCAGTTCTGGGTGCAGCCGCCTGCGACTCCCGCCGTCGGCACGGCTTATCTTGAGGCGTACCGCCTGACCGGCGAAGACTACTTGCTCATTGCGGCGCGCGCCACGGCCGAGGCGCTGATTCGCTGCCAGCTTGAAAGCGGCGGGTGGCAGAACCCCAGCGAAACGGATCCGCAAGCGCGGCATGGGCATCGCTATCGAGTCGACGCCTCGGCGGAGAGCGGCTCGAAAAAAAGTAAAAACCGCTCGACGCTCGACGATAACAAGACGCAGTCGTGTCTGTTGTTCCTGATGCGGCTTGACGCAGAAACCGGCTTTCGCGACGCGCCGTTGCACGCAGCGGTAATTTTCGGGCTCGATTCGCTCGTTAAGGTGCAATACCCAAATGGCGCGTGGCCGCAGCAGTTCGAGGGACCGCCGGACGCGTCGCAGTTTCCGGTGAAGACGGCGAGCTACCCCGATTCGTGGTCGCGGGAGTTTCCCAAAGCGAAATATGAACTCTTCTACACGTTCAACGACAATACGATCGCCGACGTCGTCGCGCTGATGTTGGAAGCGGGCGATACTTACGACAGCGAACAATACCGCGCTTCAGCCGCGAAAGCCGGCGACTTCATTCTCGCAGCCCAGATGCCGGAACCGCAACCGGCATGGGCTCAACAGTATGATTCGAGCATGCATCCGGTTTGGGCCCGCAAATTCGAACCGCCGTCTATCTCCGGAAGCGAGTCGCAAAACTTAATCAAGCTTTTGCTCGAGTTCTACCGACGTACGGCGGACAAAAAGTATCTCGAACCAATTCCGCGAGCGGTGGCATACTTGACGCGTTCGCGACTGCCCGACGGCCAACTGGCACGCTTCTATGAACTGCAAACGAACAAGCCGCTCTATTTCACGAAGGATTACGTACTGACGTATGACGACTCCGATCTACCGACGCACTACGGATTCAAAGTGGGCGGCGGCGGCCTCGACAATTTTCTCGCCGAGTACGAGAAGCTCTTGAAAGACGGCCCGCCGAAAAAAAAGCCTGCGAAGAACGAGACGATTCGCTTCAATGACAAGCTGGCGAAGGAAGCCGCCGAGGTCGCAGGGGCGCTCGATGAGCGGGGGGCATGGGTTGAAGACGGGCGCATGGAAACGTACGGCGACGACGACCCGACACGGCGCGTCATCGAGAGCAAGACGTTCATCAAGAACGTTCGGACGCTCGCTCGGTGCGCGGCGGCGAAATAAGCTCCGTGGGGCCGAAATCGCTCAATTCGCGCGGCGGCCAAGCGGAGCGCAATGCATTGAGCACGGCGATGACGTCGATTACCTCCTGAAACACCGCACCGGCGACCGGAGGCAGATAGCCGGCCGCGGCGACGAACATACCGACTACGCTTACCACCATTCCTCCCACGGCACTCTCAAGGGCAATTCGCCGCATGCGGCGGCCGATGTGGAGCAATTCATCGACCCGCTCCAGCGACGTGTCCATGACGACGACGTCGGCCGCTTCGCCGGTGACGTCGTTGTCGCGACCGAAGGCGATGCCGACCGTCGCCGCCGCCAGGGCGGGGGCGTCGTTGATGCCGTCGCCGATGAAGACTGTGCGCGCTCGCTCGGTTTCACGGCGCACGATCGCCACTTTCTGCTCGGGGCTTTGCCCGGCGAATAGTTCTTCGATGCCGACTTGCTCGGCCAAGTATTCGACCTCGGAGCGTCGATCGCCGGAAACGATCATCAACTTTCGGAAGGCATGCCGCGGAGCCAAATGCTCGATGAAGCGAGCCCCTTCGCGACGCGGCTCATCGCGAAATACGAACGTCGCGGCGTACCGACCGTCGATCATGACTACGCATTCCAGGCCGGGTTGCGGCGGCGGCAATGACTTCGCGTCGACCGAACCGTCGGCAGTGAAAGCGTTGCGACTCGTGACGCGCAGCCGGCGTCCGTTCACGATTCCGCGCAGTCCGTCTCCCGGACGCTCCGCGACTTCAGTCGCCTCGGGAACGTCAATCCCGCGAGAACGAGAGGCGGCTTCGATCGCCCTGGCCAAGGGATGCTTGGAATAACGTTCCAAGGCCGCCGTTAGGCGCAACGCTTCGATCTCGGTCCAGGCAGCCGCGACGTTCACTTCGGTCAAGCGGGGTTCGCCGTAGGTCAACGTGCCGGTCTTGTCGAGAATCATCGTTCGACACGTTTCGATTTGCTCCAGCACGGCCGGATTTTTGACGACAATTCCGCGCTGCGCGGCCAGCGAGATGCTTCCCAGAATCACGACCGGAATTGCGATTAACAGTGGGCAGGGGGTCGCCACCACCAGCACCGCCAAGAACCGCACGGGATCGCCTGATACGAGCCATGCCGCAGCCGCCAGCGTCACCGCCGCCGGCGTGTACCAAGCTCCCAAGGCGTCGCCGAGCCTGCGCAGTTGCGGTCTGCGTTGTTCGCTCTCGCGCATGACGCGCATGATCTGCGCATAACGTGAATCGGCGGCCCTACGCGTCGCTCGAATCGTAAGCGCCGTCTCGCCGTTGATCGCGCCGGAAAGCACCGCCGCCCCCGGCGCTTTGGACATCGCATATGGCTCACCCGTCAGATACGACTCATCCATTGAGCCGTGTCCCTCGACCACTTCGCCGTCGACCGGACAACTTTCGTGCGGCAAGACGACGAGCAGGTCGCCGATCACTACCGACTCCAGATCCGTTTCTAAGAGAGTGCCGCCGACTCTACGATGAGCGACCTGCGGCATTCTCTTGGCCAGCGCTTCCAATACGCGCGACGCCCGACGCACGGCGTAGGCTTCGAGAGCCTCACCTCCCGAGAGCATCAATACGACAATCGCCGCGGCCAAGTATTCGCCGAGGACCGTTCCGGTCACAATCGACAGCCCGGCCAGCAAATCGGAACCGAATTCGCGGCGCAAAGCCTTCGCGGCCAGTTCGACGACGAGGGGCGATCCGCCAACGATCAGCACGATCCAAAGCGGGCAGGCCGCGATTTGCGGCGACGCATCGCAACCAAAGCGCAGGATCAAATGGAGGGCGATGCCCCCGACCGCCACGGCGGCGATGAACAATGCTTTCAGTTGTTCGCGTTTGGAAGTGCCGATGATGAAGGATCCGGACGAAGTGAAGCGACGATTGCGACGTCGAATGATCGAAATTCGCACAGCGTCGCGAGACGGCCTGCCGCAATGGTATCATCGACGACGGCGTCGTAACACGCATCGCCTCACGTTTCGGAAACGCCGACGATGGATGCTCAATCGCCCCAACAACTCGCCGAAAAAAAGTGCGCCCCCTGCGAAGGAGGCGTCGCCCCCTATTCGCAAGCCGACGCGAAGAAACAACTCGCTCAGCTTTCAGGGTGGACGCTCACGCACGGCGGCACGCGAATCCGCAAAGATTGGACGCTCAAGAACTTTCGAGCTGTCATGACGTTCTTCAACGCCGTCGCCGACGAAGCGGAGGTCGAGCAACATCACCCCGACCTACATCTGGAACAGTATCGCCAAGCTTGGATCGAAATCTGGACGCACGCGATCGGCGGCCTTTCCGAAAACGATTTCATCCTCGCCGCGAAGATTGATCGATTGGCGGGTTAGCCGGCCGCGGAACAAAGTCGTGGAACCGAGGAGTGCCGTGGGCTGCCGAGCCGGTTACGCGTCCCGTTCGAATTGCCGCCTTAAAGCCCCATGCCGACGAATCCGCCGGAACTTTCCAATTCGGCTTGAGCTCGCGCCAAGCGGTCCTTTGTGCGCGACAAATCGCCCGCCGCGATATACAGATCGAATTCGACGACGACCGCCTGCCGTACGGTGTCTGCAAACCAGGCCACGACAGGTTCCGTGAGCCAGTCGCATGTTTCGCGAACGAGTTGCACGCTCAAATGCGTCGCTTTTGTCTTCTCGTCCGCCTCATCGGTCATCACCGTTCCTTCGAACTCAAACTCGAGCATCCCTCGCAACGGATCGTTGGTCAATTGAAACGTGCACTTGGCGTTGTGCAGATAGTACGTGTTCAACGATCCGTGCTGATCGAGAGCCGCCTTGATTCGTTCGCACTTCGAGCGGAATTTCGGCGAAGCGTCGAGCGGAATATCCAAGCGTGCGATCGAGCGCAGCGGTAGGCAGTCAAATGAAATGTCGATGTGTCGTTCCATGCGGGCAATGTCGCACCTGGCGACGCCTCATTCCGCTAAGGCGAAAAACCGAAGCCGATGCCTAAGCATCGGCCTCGGCGATTCTATCGGTTTCTTTTGCGGCCGGCGACGCAGTTTACCGCACTGTCGCAACGTTCGCAGACGTCGGCACGATGCGAATCGAAGGCGGGACGACGTTATGAGTCGTCTGTCCGGCCACGCCCGGCGCCTCGCGATTTACACCCAAGACGAGCCAATCGCCGTCGGCCCGCAGCGACGACACATACATCGTACCGAGATCGCTTTGTTCGTCCTTCACGGCGGTGCCGTCGCGAACGATTTCCGCCGGAAACGCCTTGCCGAATTTCTCGGTGAGAATTCGCTTCAATACGATCTGACGCGTATTCAAACGTTGGCCGCTCCCTCGTTTGAAGTCCGGCGGCACGATGTCGAAGTCCCCCTGCCGAACGGCCTTCAAACCGTGTCCGTCGCTGGAGAGCTTGTACACGCCCGTGATGTTCATCCCGTCGTACGATTTGTCGCCCGACGTGAACGCTTTACCGCGAATTGTAAACGTCGCGGAATCGTCGGCGAAAGACAGGCTTACCGGATTCGTGTCGGCAAACGTGATCGAAAACGGCTCCTCGCCGGGTTTCGGTTGGAGGCGTTCCGGCATTTCGCCCAACAAGCTCTCGGCGAGAAGCTGAATGCGTTGCTGATCAAATTTTCGACCGGCCAACATCCCTTGCGTCGAATTCGTGATTAGCGATTGGTGCAAGCGCACGCTAATCGGCGACCCCACGGCTGCTTCCGGCGCCGAACCAGGGGCCGCCAGGCGACCCCGTGTCGTCTGGCGAGCACGGATCACGATTGCGTCGTCAGTGGTCGCATATTGGAGTTGAGCCGGGTATTGGCCGAAACGGAGAAGGGGCTTGCGGAACTTGTTTTCAATCTCGGCGTTGGCGTCGCCTACCAATTCCACGATTTGCCTCTGCATGCTGCCGGCGAGCTTCGTCCGCGCATGGGCCGCGGCGATTTGTTGGGCTTGCCCTTGCTGCTTCGGAGCCTTTTTAGCGGCGATCTTCTTCACGATGTTGCCGAGCAAGCCGCCGCGGGTCGATCCGAATCCGGTAATCTGATTACGCACGCTTGCTTGGGCCTGCACGGGACCGGTCGTTAGACCTTGGTCGCTTACAAAGAGCGTTGAGGTGCCGTGCAGGGTCGTTTGCCCGCGACTGTAGATCAGCGCGGAACGATTCGTACCCACGGTTCGCGAATAGTTGACGCCGTGGAGTTGGGTTTGGAGTTGCGCCTGATCGGTGTTCGGAATCAACTCGACGCTCACTTGCCCGATCGTGCGGCCGGAGCCGCGGATGGATGTGCCGAGAATGCAATCGACGACCGGTTCGGTCTGATCGACGGAGCGTCCCAGCGATTCTTCGACAAGCGTTTCGGACACGTCGACGAGCAGGTTAGGCTGCGAATAACGTGCGCCCAGTTTTTCAACGATGTCAGTTGCTTGGCCGCTTGCTTCCAGCCACGCCAGGTCCGCCGCAATTGCGTCGGCTTGCTCAGGCGTAGGCGCTTTACCGGCTACAGCGTCGATCGTGTCAGCCAATTGATTCAGGTGTTTCTCGTAGTCGGCCTCCAGTGTTTTGTTTTGAGCCGCTTCGGCCAATTTCGTAAAAGCCATCAGTCGCGCCGCCACATTTTGAAATGCCGGCTGCTCAAGTCCGACGAAGCCGCCCCAGTAACGTCGCTGCAGTTTAAACAGGGCGGCGGTGTCCACGTCGCCGGCCTTCCACACTTCGGCGACCAACGCATCAAAGCGAAGATATTCCTTCCATCCAGCGGCAAAACTCGGATCGATCGTTGCGAGGAATTGATCCAACTCGACGATTGCGTGCTGCAGAGCATTGCGGGCTGCTGCTACATCCGACGGGGCGATGTCATGAAACTGCTTCGCGGCCGCCCGAACTTGTTTGCCGAGTTCCGTGCGCTGCACCGGAGTCGGCGAAATGGTCGGCGAGGTTGCTGCCGATGTCGCCTTCTGATTGGCCGACTGCGGCTGTGCGGTCGTGGCGGGTTTCGTCGGCGAGGGGGAAGCGGTCGGCCTCGGAGTTTGCGCTACGGCGACCGCAAAGATCACCGGCATTGCCGCAACCGCCAAGATGCCCGAATTCACCGACATCCACCGCTTTGACGACGTCATACTTAGTTCTCCCAGTATCTTAGACAGTTGGAACTGCCTAACTGACTTAAATTTAGGTCTAATTACAATCTTCCGGGACGATTATGAAAAGACGATTTTCTTTGTGACAGTGAAACGCAAGTTCCCTCGCGAAGGTGGGGACAGCTTTGCGGCAAATTCTGCGCCACGGGTTCTAGCGGCTAGACTCGATCGGCAAAGTCGTTAAAGTCAAGCTGAACGGAAAAGTCGCAGAAAACTGCGTAGCGCCAAGGATGGTCGAATGTCGACCGCTTTCGAACCTTGCCCGCTTAAAACCGGCTGATGCCAAACGCCGTTGCTTCGGCCTCAATCGAGGTCACGTTACGTTCCGAAGCCCGACAAGCCGACCGGACGCGCTGACTTGGCTAGCACGCAAAACAACGGTGTCGGAAATGAACGACATCGACAAGAGAGGGAGATCGACAATATGCCTTTGCGGCGACTGTACTGCTACCTGCCGGTGATTGCCGCAATTTTTTGCGGATCGTGGTCCGCTTCGGCGTGCGCGCAACCGACAACAGCTTATTATCGAGCCGACTCATCGCTTGAGCTGCCCAAGGTGAATTGGCTCGATGACTATGGCGACGCTATGAAGCGCGCCGAATTGGGGCGCAAGTATCTGCTGATTTATTTCTATGAGGCGGACGCGGGCCCGAACCAGACGAAATTTGAATCGGCCGTCCTGCGTGACGCCGGAATGCTCGCCAGAATCGATTCCGAATGTGTCGCGCTGCGAGTTCCGGTCGGTTATGAAGTCAGTGTCGGCGGCAAGATGAGCCCGCTGCTGGGTTTCGAAGCGTTTGCCGATTTGGCCGGTCGGCCGGGCGTGGCTCTCGTCGACTACAAGCATCAGAATGAGGAATACACCGGCTACGTCGTTAGCATCTTGCCTTTCGATGACGGAAAGTACTACCGCTTCTCACCGGAATACCTCTCGATCGTGCTCGACCTTCCGCCCGGCACTCTCACGCAACGCACGATGATTTTCGCCGTTCGCGTGCATCCGGAGGCGCCCGAAAGCACGAAGGGACGGCCGAACCGCGGACTCTTCAGCGAAGCCCGCGAGCACTCGTTCCTCCAGGCCCGAATCCGCACGCAAGGGCACCACAACTGGGGTTCTCGATTTCCGCGCATCGCGTCGCTGCTCGGCGGCGGCTTGCGCCCCCAGGAAGTGGTCGCCGAAAGTTGGCCGGGAGAAAATCTGGTGGATGCGGCGATCGACTGCGTCGATTGCTGGCGACAATCGCCGGGACACTGGGGCGCCGTGCAGGCCGATCAACCGACCTTTGGTTACGATATCCAACGCGGCGAGAACGGCATCTGGTACGCGACCGGTTTGTTCGGCAATAAGCACTAAACGTCACGCTTTTCGCCCAGGCGGGGCTATGGCGACCGATTTTCGTCGAATGCTCGCGGTCGCGGTCGTGTCGCTATTCTGGATCTCCACGGCATCCTCGGCGGACGGCCCCGCGGCCGCCGTACGCGTCGGCCTCGCGCGTCTTGAGAAGTTCGCGGACGGCTACGCTGACGACACGCCACGTCGTATCGCATGCGTCTATTTTTCTCCCGACGATCGGCAACCGCCCGCCGGCCACCGTGAACGATTGACGCGAGTCGCGAACCACATCGCCGACTTCTTCGCCGGCGAAATGCAACGCCACGGCTTGGGGCGACGGACACTACGATTTGAGCGAGATACTGCGGGACTGATCAAGTTTCACTACGTGCGCGGCGAACACGTAGCGGCATACTATCTTGGCCGCGACGTTCGCAAGGGATACGAGATTCGAGATGCCGCGCGTCCCGTGCTCCGAGCATCCGAAATCGACGATCGCGCGGAGACGATCATCTATTTTTGTGATCTTCGCACGGAGCGCGACGGCAAGGTGACGGGCATTGGACCTTATTACGGCAGCGGCGCTCGCGACGGCGTTTTTGTTAGCGGTCGCTGCTGGTTTACCGATGCCTCGATTCTCGATCCGCAATTGCTCACCGACGGCAAAACGATTCTCGACGACGAGGAGTACGGCAAGATCTCCGTCGGCCGATACAATTCGATATTTATAGGTGGTGCCGCGCACGAGATTGGTCACGGCCTCGGGCTGCCGCACACGCGCGAGCGCCGCGACGAAGGCGAGCGCGGCACCTCGCTAATGGGCTCCGGCAATCGAACTTACGGCGAACAGTTGCGCGGCGAAGGGCGAGGTTCGTTCGTCGTTCTGGCCGACGCCTTGCGTCTCGCCTCGCATCCTATTTTCAGCGGTACGACGCGCGATATCGCCGTTCCACCGGCTACGTCCGTCAGCGACCTTTCTGTAAATGTCGAAGGTAAACGGCTGCTTATCGAAGGAACGATCGCCGCCGCCGTCGAACCGTATGCGGTCATCGCTTACAACGACCCCGAAGGCAATTCCGATTACAACGCGACGAGTTGGATCGGCTCGCTCGACTCGAACAATCGCTTCAGGGTATCGATTGGGGAATTCGTTACGGGTTCCGCCGAGATTCGGATCGTCATCTGCCATGTCAATGGCGCGACGAGCACGTTGCGGCGCTCCGTGCTAATCGCACCCGACGGAACGCCAAAACCTCAATGATGAAAGGCTTGCCCATGCTGCGCCGCCTTTATTTTGTCGCATCGCTTCTACTCACCGTCTCAACTGGCGGCTTTGGGGCGGAAACGACGTCTGGTTTGCGAACTCAACCCGCGTTTCCCGGAGCGGAAGGATTCGGTGCACACAGCCTCGGTGGACGCGGCGGCGCAGTTTACGTCGTTACTACGTTGGCCGACTACAACCCGAAGAGCAAACGCGATGCGCCGATCCTTGGCAGTCTACGGCACGCGGTCGCCGCCAAAGGGCCGCGGACCGTGGTGTTCGCAGTCGCAGGCGTGATTGAACTCATCGCGCCAATGACCATCGATGAACCTCGGCTGACGATCGCGGGCCAAACCGCGCCTGGAGACGGCATCTGCCTGACAAACTACTACACTGCGATTCGCGCCGACGACGTCGTCGTGCGCCATCTTCGCTTTCGCCCGGGCGACTCCATCGGCAAAGAGATGGACGCATTGAGTATTTACGGATGCCGCCGCGTGATCGTTGATCATTGCTCGGCATCGTGGAGCGTCGATGAAACGCTCTCCGTCACCGGCGCCGGGTGCGGCGACATCACGGTGCAGTGGTGCTTTATCACGGAAAGTCTCGATCAAAGCGCTCACGCCAAGGGAAGCCACGGCTACGGATCGCTGATACGCACCGACGGCGGTGTGACGTTCCACCACAATCTCTACGCCCATCATCGCACGCGCTGTCCGCGACCCGGCACTTACGGCGAACCGCCGGGCCTGCTCTTGGACTTCCGCAACAACGTCGTATACGACTGGATCAGCCCGGCCGGGTACACTTCCGACGATCCGGCGCGAATCAACTACGTGGGCAACTATCTCAAGCCGGGCCCCTCGACTCGCGAAAAGGCCTATATGTTTAATATCGGCGGTCCGGCCACGACGATGTTTGTCGAGCACAATACGCTCGCCTACGAAAAGCTCCGCGGACCGACGGACTGGGATTGGATCGAGCACGCGGAACCGGGCAACAAGTTGGACGCGCCGCTTTCCACACCCGCAATTAGCGACGACACGGCGGAAGCGGCGCGAGATCGGATTCTGGAATCGGGCGGAGCAACTTTGCCCAAGCGCGACGCGGTCGATCGGCGCATCGTCGAGGAAGTACGTAGCGGCGGCGGCCGCGTAATCAACTCGCCGAGCGAAGTAGGCGGCTTACCGAAGTATGCGCCGTCGGCCGGCGCCCAAGCCCGGCCGGACGATGCAGACGTTGACGGCATGCCCGACGCCTGGGAAACACTGCACGGACTCAACTCGAGCGACGGGCAAGACCATGCGATTGACTCAGACATGGACGGATATACGAACCTGGAGGAGTTTCTTAACGGCACTCATCCACAACGAAAGTGACTTGAGTCTCGTCTTATTCCTGGACGCGATTCCGATGTCACTTTGGCAATGAGACTTGGTAAAACCGGCCTTTCCTTGACACTCCCTCCCCCCCATTCCACAATCGTCTCAAGCCCGTTTTGCCCCTGTTTCCCATTTCCGGCCACCTCATGATGTCGTTTCCTCCACAGCTTTCGCCGAACGTTCGCCGCTTCTCGCTCGCGCCGCAGATGTTTACCGTGCTGCTCCCGGTAGTCCTGTCCGCCGGATGCGGAGTGGGCGACTACGAATCGCGAATGGAGCAGAGCATCGATCGGCTCAAGCTGGAGAACCAGTTCGTCACACTCCGCCCGCCGTTCGCCATCAATCCTCAGAGTCCGAATCTTGTGGTGACGATGCGGGTGCCGACGCTATTTCAAAATCTAGTCGTATTGAGCGACGGGGCCGCGCTGCCCGACAATCCCAACGAACCGATGCCTGACGCTCGCCTAAAGCCGCCGCCGCCGCTCGTCGCGCCCCCTGGCTATCAAGTAACGCTCGAACAATTCGGCATGTCGGGCGCGGGCCAACGTCCCTTCTATTTCTATCTCGGCGTCGTCCCTGTCGCTTCGAAGGAGGAAGCTACCACGGTTCGAAACAAATATGCCGGCGACTTGGAACTAGCCGTCCAAGGGAAGGTCGGGGCACCGGCCGCCGTCGCATGGCGACTGAAAAACTTGCCCACACCCAAAGCAAGCGTGACTCGGCCGGTGTGGGAACTGCAAGTGGACATGACTCAGTTATTCGAAGTGAAGGGCAACATTGCTTCAGAGATTCCGGGGACGCTGCTTCTGCAAGCCATTGAAGTCCCCGGCCATCAAGTCTTCATCGGTTGGCGTGTTTGCTCTGCCTCCCTCGACTATAAGCAGTTGCTCGAGTCCGCACGTGCCGCTGCGGGGACGATCGAAGTCGCGCGAGGAACCGCAGCGCCGCCGCCGGCCCAACCGGCGGTGAATCCCTTCGGCTCTTAGCAATACATCCATCCGCCGGTCGAACACTCGAACCGGCCCCAATCGGAAGGATCCTCTTATGTTCGTGACCTTACGGATAATCGTCGCGCCGTTCGCGGCGTCTGTTTTGTTTGCAATATCGGCGCAGTTTCTAGCTGCTGCCGAGGCGGACAAGGGACAAGCGGACCTTGATCGCGCCCTCGAAGCGCGCATCGACGCCAAATCGATCGGCGACCTTGACGCGATTATCAAGCTCAGCAAGAGCGCTCTCGAGAAAGGTCTGAACGAGGAAAACACCAAGTTCGCCAAGAAGTTGTTGGCTTCTACCTATTATCAACGCGGCGAAACCGTCGCGAAGGGGGTGCTTGAGACACGCGCTCCGAACGCCTTGATCGCGCAGATGCGCGTCGCCGCCGTCGGCGATTTGAGCGAAGCGGTCGAGAACGATCCGGAAATCGCCGACGCCTATCTGCTCATCGCCCGGTTGCAGGTGCTTCCCGGCGGCGATCCGAAGCAAGCTAAGACGATGATTGAAAAGCTGCTGACTCTCAAGACTGTCGAACCCAACGTCAAGGCCGACGCGCTGCTGATTCACAGCGCATTCCGCGACAAACCGGAAGATCGATTAAAAGATTTGGATCAGGCGGTGGAATTGGACCCGGGCGACCCACAACCGCTCCGCTTAAGGGCCGCGGTTAAGCTCGGCATGGATAAGCCCGCTGAAGCCGTCGCCGATTTCGATGCGGCACTTAAGCTCGATCCAACCCACGCCGCGACACATGAAGCCCGCGGACTTGCGCTGGCCGCCCAAAAGAAATGGGGCGAAGCCAAAGAGAGCCTGACGCGGGCCGCCGACCTCGTGCCCCGCTCGCCTGCCGCGATTCTGCAGCGTGGTCGGGTGAACATGCTTGCCGGAGACATGAAGAGCGCTTTAGCCGACGCAAAAGAAGCACTTGAGATCACCCCCGATATGCCCGAAGCATTGTTGTTGCGCAGCCAAGTGCTGTACTCTCAAGGTGACAAGGCGGCGGCGATGAAAGATATCGACAACCTGCTCGAGCGCTTCCCGAACGCGCCGGGCCCCCTTCGCACGCGAATTACGTTTCTCATCGAAGAGCAAAAAATCGACGAGGCACTTCGTGATCTCGACCGCTTGGCGAAGATCGAACCGGAAGACGGCAACGTTCTGCTGCAAGCCGCCGTGTTACAGCACAATCGCAAGAATCACGCGGAGACGATCGATCTAACTGAGCAATTGTTGATCCGCGATCCGGCGAATTGGCGAGCCTATCGTCTCCGCGGCGATTCCTACTTGAGCCTGGGCAAACAAAAAGCCGCGATCGAAGACTACGAAGCGGCGCTCAAGGTTGAACCGAAAGATTCCGGTCTGCTCAATAATTTAGCGTGGGTGCTATGCACTTCGCCCGACGACAAACTCCGCAACGGCAAGCGCGCGAGAGAACTCGCAGAACTCGCGTGCGAGGTCACCGACTACAAGGTGCCGCACATGCTCAGCACGCTCGGCGCGGCCTATGCCGAGCTCGGCGATTTCAACGGCGCGAAGAAGTGGCTCGTCAAGGCGATCGAGTTCGCGGAAGACAAAAGCGAAGCCGACCACCTCCGCAAAGAACTGGCCAGCTACGAAGCGAAGAAGCCATGGCGAGAAGCACAAACGCCGGACAAACCGGAGCCGCAGAAGACCGCCGAGA
Source organism: Planctomycetaceae bacterium (assembly GCA_016793115.1). Classification (GTDB taxonomy): domain Bacteria; phylum Planctomycetota; class Planctomycetia; order Pirellulales; family PNKZ01; genus PNKZ01. The sequence continues at coordinate 5,546 of JAEUIN010000401.1, read as the reverse complement.
AGCGCCCTGACGCGAAAACAAAAGCCAAGCAGCCTGTCGACAAGAAGCCCGCGGACAAAAAAGAAGCTAAGAAGCCTGCGAAAGAAAGGGCGGCTTAGCAACGGCGTTTGGAAAACAAAATCGGCCTCGGCTTGCACCCGGCAAGCCGAGGCCTTCCTATCGCGACGCGAACTTATACTCGCGTCGAATTAACCGGCCTTACTTGGCGCAGCACGATTTAACGTCGGCCTCGACCTTCTCGGCCTTTGTGCAACCGCACTTGCCGCACTCGCACTTATCGGCGCACTCGCACTTTTTGCCGTCGCACTTTGGGCATTTGCACTCGACGCAGCCGCACGCGGTGGGCTTAGCCGCCGAGGTGCTCGCTTGAGCCGAGACGAGACCGAGCGACGCTAACACCGGAGCGCCCAACAACAAGGCGACAAAAGATAAACGCTTCATAAAATCGATTCCTAGATCATGAGACGAAACAAAATTCAAAACCTTGATACGAACGCAAGCTGGCGATCGGTCGGTTAGGAATTAGTTCCGCCACACTCCGTAGAGAATCGAAAAAGAAGGCTGCGGCGCGCGGAGAGCCTCGTCGGCAGGTCCCAAGCGACGCAGCGTTTGAGAATTGGGAACGACCGTATAGGCGAGCGCGATCGGAGAGGCGACGTCGTCGTGGACGACCGCGACGGCGATCGAACGCGTCGGCGCAAGTTGCTCCGTGGGGCTGACGCAGCAACACGACGACTTCCAATGCGCAAGTCGTCGCTCAAGGCATCTGGGCGGCGATTTCGCTGCGAGCTTTACGCTACATTCGCCCTCCGAGGTCGCAGCGTCGGCGACGCCCGGTGCTACGGCCGCGGCGTTGGAGTTAGTCGAGCAGCAACTCTTCGGCTCGGCCGGCACCGCCGATGTTGCCTGCGGCGCGGCAATGACGACTTTCGCCGAGCAGCAGCAACCCGCCGCATCTCGTCCGAAGACCAGTGCGGTAAGTGTCGCAGCGACGAGAATTCGGTGAACCTTAGCTCGCATACCGCAATTGTAGGAATGCGACGCCGAAAGGCAAAATCGGCCTTCCACACCGCCCATCGACGAGGGGGACCGATTGATAACCCCATCGCATCAAATAACTTAGGCGACTCCATGCCGCGTGCCATACTGCCCGATCGCCGCCGATCGGTCTGAGACTTTTACGTCGAATTTACGTAAGCCCCCACGCTCTAAGGTCGATTTGACCTTTGCCCGAGGGCGGATTTGTTTACGATACGTAAATATCCGCTCTTCCACCTCGCACGGCCCTGGGGAGAGCACGCGTTTCCCGCGCCGGTCGTCCGTCGCGGCAAGGATGGTCGAACATCGCGTTACGCCTGAGCGGCCGACTGGAGAAGCGATGCGGATTTCCGGCTTGGCCGGCGCATCATTCTAAGTCGATCGTTCGTTCGGGGCCCGGAGCAGGAACGCCGCCGGCCGAGGGCTGAGTTGATCGTCGGGAACTTTTTCCTCGACGTCGATTCTAAAACTATCGACGCTCGCATTGATCGCCGATCCTTCGTCGGATTTGCGAACCAACCGGCTTCGATCGGCGTACCAATGTAGCGCTCCGCGTCGGGTCGCGCCGATTGGTCGATGACTCGCAGGTTTGCCCCCGACGCCGACCGATTCGGCAACTCGTTTCGCCGCTTCCACTTTTCATAGGACTGTTCGTTTCCAGACGAGAGCAAATCATGGACCTCGCCAACTATCGCAACATCGGCATCTCCGCTCACATCGACTCGGGTAAGACCACCTTGAGCGAGCGGATCCTGTTCTATGCCGGCCGCATTCACAAGATCAACGAAGTGAAGGGCGACGGCGACGGCGCGACCATGGACTACATGGACCTTGAGCGCGAACGCGGCATCACGATCACCAGCGCGGCCACGACGGTCGAATGGGAAAATGAAGAGCTTCACCTCGCTCCGCATAAGATCAACCTGATCGACACTCCGGGACACGTCGACTTCACCGTCGAAGTGGAACGCTCGCTCCGCGTCCTCGACGGCGCAGTGCTGGTGTTGTGTTCGGTCGGTGGAGTGCAAAGCCAGTCGATGACGGTCGATCGTCAAATGAAACGCTATCGCGTTCCGCGCTTGGCGTTCATCAACAAGATGGACCGGACCGGTGCGAATTACGCCCGCGTCGTGCAACAATTGCGCGAAAAGCTCGACACGAACGCCGTGCTGATGCAATTGCCGATCGGCAAGGAAGACAAATTCGAAGGCGTCATCGATTTGATCCGCCGGAAGGCCGTCTACTTCGACGGCAACAAGGGCGAGAAGGTCCGCGAGGAGGAGATTCCCGCCGCGATACAGGCCGAAGCGGCCGAAGCGCGTCAGCATACGCTGGAGTCGCTCGCGATGTTCAGCGACGAAATGATGGAGTTGCTGCTCGGCGAAGAAGAAGTGCCGCTCGATCTGATCTATAAGACGATTCGCACGGCGACCCAAGCGCAAGAATTGACTCCCGTGTTTTTGGGCTCGGCCTTCAAGAATAAGGGTGTGCAGCCGCTGCTCGACGCGATCGTGCGATTCTTGCCTTCGCCGCTCGATCGTGAAGTGAAGGCCAAACAGTGGGACGACGCGACGCAGGCTTTCCCGCTCGAACCGGACCCCAAGAAGCCGCTCGTGGCGATGGCATTTAAGATCGTTGAAGATCCGTACGGCCAGCTCACGTTCATGCGTATCTACCAAGGCACCATGACCAAGGGCGAAACTTACGTTAATCAACGTACGACTAAGAAGGAACGCTTCAGCCGCATCGTGCGCATGCACGCCGATAAGCGCGAGGAAGTCGATTCGGCCGGAGCCGGCGACATCGTCGCGGTGATGGGCGTCGACTGCGCGAGCGGCGATACGTTCGCCGCCGATCAGAAGTACTGCTCGCTGGAAAACATGTTCGTCCCCGAGCCGGTCATCAAGATGTCCGTGGCCCCGGCGCAGCGCGACGGCGGCGACAAGCTCACCAAGGCTCTGCAACGCTTCATGAAGGAAGATCCGACGTTCCGCGTCTCCAGCGACGAAGAGACGGCCGAAACGTTGATCGCCGGCATGGGCGAGTTGCACCTCGATATCTACGTCGAACGTATTCGCCGCGAATACAAGGTCGATGTCGTCGTCGGGGCGCCGAAAGTCAGCTACCGCGAAGCTCCGACGCAAAACGTCGACTTCGACCACAAGCGTAAGAAGCAAACCGGCGGTTCCGGACAATACGGTCACATCAAGGGCACGCTCGAAGTGTTGCCCGAAGACGCGACCGAAACGTTCATCTTCGTCGACGAAGTCGTCCAAGGTCGTATTCCCCGCGAATACATCCCCTCGGTCGAGAAGGGCTTCAAGGCCTGCATGAACAAGGGTCCGGTCGCCGGCTTCCCGCTCGTCGGGCTGCAGGTCGTCCTCAAAGACGGCTCGTACCACGACGTCGACTCGAGCGACATGGCGTTCCAACTCACCGCGCAAGAGTGCTTCCGGGAGTACTTCATGAAGATGAAGCCCGTGCTGCTCGAACCGGTGATGAAGCTGGAAGTGGAAGTTCCGACGGCGTTCCAAGGAACGGTCGCCGGCGAACTCACCAGCCGTCGCGGTTTGATCATCGGCACGGAAATGAACAGCACCTCGGCGGTGATCGAAGCCGAAGTGCCGCTCGCTCAGTTGTTCGGTTACTCGACCGACCTGCGCAGCATGACCCAAGGCCAAGGCACCTTCTCGATGGAGTTCAGCAAGTACCGCCGGGTGCCTGCGAGCATTCAGGAAGAAGTCGTCGCGGCGAAGAAGAAGGCCGACCTGGTCGGCGCGAAGTAACGCGAAACGGGAGCGTAAGCGACCGGAGTCGTACGAAGTTCGAAAACTGAGAAGAGCGGGAGCCGTTAAAAAGCTCCCGCTCTTTTTTTTGCGCGCGATGCTTTTCACCGAGAGGCGTCGGCGACGTACAATCGTCGCAGCTGAGAAACGGAGTTCCTCGAAAGAAGATAGGTCATCGGCCTGGGCCCGACGCCCGCTCCGATCGCTTCCGCGCTGCGCGAACTCCGAGCTCTCCGGGCCCTCCGTCGTGAATGCTTCTTCGCCATGAAAGAAAACATCGATCAACTCAAAGCGTTTCTGCTCCGGGCAGGATCGTATCCGGCGGGCGAAACCGCGAGCGTAGAACTCGTCGAGACGCACATCTCGCTTGTGTTTCTCGGCGACCGGTTCGTCTACAAGCTCAAGAAGCCGGTGAAGTTCGAGTTTCTCGACTTCTCCACGCTCGACGCGCGCCGGCGAGCCTGCGACGACGAACTGCGGCTCAATCGCCGCATGGCCGCGGGCGCTTACCTCGGCGTCGTGCCGATCGTGCGCGACTCCGGCGGCGAGCTACGCTTCGGCGCTCCGCGAGAGTCGGCGACCGATCCGGCCGATTCGGGCGAAATCGTGGATTGGGTCGTCAAGATGCGCCGCCTCGACGGCGGACGAATGCTGGACGAGCTCATTCGCAACGATCGCCTGACCGCCGACGATATCGCTCGACTCGCGGGTTATTTGGCCGACTACTACGCCGCCGCGCCCTCCGCGGTGATCGAGCCCGGCGCGTATCACGCCTCGATTGTGCGCCATGTGCGGGCCAATCGCGACGATCTACTGCGTGCCGCGGCGACCGATCTGCAGCCGATGATTCGTCGTATTCACGGCGATCAACTCCGCTTTCTCCATGAGTATCGCGGCTGGTTCGAGGAACGCGTGCGGATCGGCAAGATCGTCGACGGACACGGCGACTTGCGGCCCGAGCATATCTGCCTGGAAACGATTCCGGCGGTCTACGATTGCGTGGAGTTCAGCGCCGAATTCCGGCGCATCGACGTCGCCGACGAGCTTAGTTTTCTCGCCGTAGAATGCGACGTATTGGGTCGGCCCGACGTCGGCGAGGCAGTGATCGAAAAGTATCGTTGGACATGCGACGTCGACTTGGACGATTTGTTAATCGCGTTTTACAAGAGCTATCGGGCCTGCGTGCGCGGCAAGGTGGCGGTGCTCCGAGCCGAGCAACAGGCGGGTGCGGAGCGGGAGCGAAGCGTGGCGACGGTCGCCGGCTATTTGAAGGCGGCGGCCCGTTTCAATCCCGAGTGTGGCTGGACTCTGTTCGTCATGCGCGGGCTGATGGGGACGGGGAAATCGACTCTGGCCGCGGCCCTCGCGGAAGAGTTGGCGATTCAACGAATCCGCACCGACGAAGTCCGACTGGAGATGTTCGGCGCAGCGCGGGATGCCGCCGCTTTCGGGGCCGCGCACTATAGCGCGGAAAACAAGGCCGCGGTCTACGATGAAACGTTGCGTCGGTGCACGCAGGCGATTAGCGCAGGGGAATCCGTCGTCGCCGACGGGTCGTTTCTCGATGCGGATTCGCTGCTGTCGGCCGCGGAAGCCGCTCGCTCGACCGGGGCGCAGCTGCTCGTCGTCGAATGCCGCTGTCCGGCTGAGGAGGCTAAGAGTCGGATCGCTCGCCGGCTCGCCGAAGGACGCGATCCGTCGGAAGCTCGCCCGGAACTCTAC
>JAEUIN010000380.1 GCA_016793115.1 Planctomycetaceae bacterium | reverse complement strand
TAGCCCCAGTTGTAGCCGAGGCCGACTTCGTTGAGGGCCGCGGTGCCGACCGTGCCGTCGGTGATTTTGAACATCGTCGGGTAGCGCTCGCGCCAGGCGTCGTTGGCTTTAGGGCAGTATTGGCGGCTGTTGCCTTCGATGGCTTGCACCGTGGGGATGCGGGCCGAGAGGCTGGCCGAGTGGAGGAACGACGCGCCCGGGCAGGAAAGATCTTGCACGCAGAGGAACATGCCGTACTTCTGCGCGGCGGCGCCCATGAGGAGCGCTTCCGAGTGGCCCTTGCAGGCCTTGAGCGCCACGCCGGAGTAGCCGAGCTCGCGGCAGAGCAGCAGGCTCTCCAAGTCGACGAGCGATTCGTCGATCACGACCGGCTTGATCTTCGCGGCGGCGTGCATCTGGTTTTCCGGATGCGCCTTGAGGTCGCGATGCGTCGGCTGCTCGATGTAGTGCACGCGATTGAAGGCCGTCGGCGACTTTTCTTGGACTTGCGCGAGGAAGTCGAGAATGTATTGCACGTTGGCGCACTTCTCGTTGAAGTCGAGCGAGTAGTGCCACTCTTTGCAGCCGCGGGCCGCTTGCGCCGGAGCCGACACGCGTTCGACGCCGACGACGCGCTCGACGTCCCACTTGAGGTCGTCGCCGTTGAGCTTGATCTTCAGGTGCGTGAGGCCGTTGTAGGCGATCCATTCGGGGAGCGTGTTCGGCAGGCCGTCGTCGAGACGCTGCACGACATCGACGTCGGAGAGCGGATCGAGCGCGCCGACCAAGTGGTAGAGCGGCATCCGCGCCTTCGGCTCGCGGAGCGTGTAGCGGTCGAGATATTCGCCGCGGAAGTCGTCGGTCAGGTAATGCGAGAGGTCTTGGCCGACGTAGTCCGGCCCGAGCAGGTTGTAGGAGTTTTGGCCGAGCGTGCGGCCTTGGGCGTCGTGCAGTGCGGCTTCGATCGGGCTGGCGGCGACCATTTGCGCCAGCCGGGGCATCGCTTCGTCGAGTTTGGCGTCGCGGACGACGTCGGCGGCGATGTCGGCGTGGCGGGTCGCGAGATCGTGCGTGATGTCGAGCGGATGGCGACACTCTTTGTAGCCGGCCGCTTCTTTGGCGAAGCGTTGGCCGAACTCGGTGAGGGCCTTCTCCGTGTCGGGGGCGGGCAGCTTGCTCGGCCAGGCCCAGACGTTGCCCATGGGCATCGAGCCGTAGCCGCGGCCGCGCTTGCCGTCGCGCGTTTCGACTTCGACGAAGGCGTGAAGCAGCAGGACGTCGGTCACCACGCGGCCGCCGAACTTGATCGGCGAACGGTAGGCGAATTTTTCGGTCTTCGTCTCGGCGGAAACGATGCGAATGTCGGTCGGCTTAGTCGCGGCGGCCATGGGCCAGGAGCTCCGGAAAACAGGCGGGAAGGACGAACGCCTAGTTTAGCGGAAGCGCGGCGGAGGCGAAACCGGCGGATGGTAGGCGAGGGTGGCACCGCCGGCTTGCCCACCGGTGTTTGATGCACGGGTGGACAAGCCACCCGTGGCACCCCTTCATTCACGGCCGACGAGACGCTACACGAGATTCTTGCGCACGGCCCAGACCGCGGCTTGGGTGCGATCGTTGACGCCGATCTTGCGCAGGATGTGTTGTACGTGTTCCTTCACGGTTTCGTAGCTGATGCCGAGCGACTGGCCGATCTCCTTGTTCGTTAGCCCGTGCGCGAGTTGTTTGAGAACTTCGCT
>JAEUIN010000373.1 GCA_016793115.1 Planctomycetaceae bacterium | reverse complement strand
GAGTGCGAACCGGCGGCGAGCATGGTCAAGTCGCGCATCATGGACTCATTGTATGTAACGAAACTCGGCCGAAGCGAACAACGCTTGGCAAACGCTCGTCCAAGCGGTGAGCCGAGCTTCCGGCGTCGACCCCGTTTCGGTCTTGAGGTAGTCGGCGATTCGCCGCCGCTCGGCGTCGGTCGCCGCGCGGGCAAAACAAACTTCGTGCAGCCAATCGATCCGCGCGAAGTCGTCGCCGGCAGGTTCTTTCAAAGCCCGCTCCGCCAGTCGCCGCGCCCAATCGACGACATGCGGCGCGTTCATCAGATACAAGGCCTGCGTCGCCAGCGTTCGCTGATTGCGCCGGCTTGCCGGAAGCGACGGATCCGGAAAATCGAAGAGCGTGAGCATCTCCGGCACGGCCGACCGCGCGGTCGTAAGATAGAGCGTGCGCACGGGGCGCTCGATTTCTCGCGGCGGCGGGGTCTCCAGCGCATTGGCTGAATTGACCTTCGCCTCCAACACGCGCGAGCCGACGGGGCGGGCCGAGTCCAACGTGCCGCTCACGGCCAGCATCGCATCGCGAAGCGCCTCGACGTCGAGGCGCTGATGCACGCGACGACCGAACAACGTATTCTCCGGAGCGGCCAGGGCTTGGGGCGACCCCTCGGCCAGACCGGTGCGAAACGTTTCGGTCAGCGCTAGCCGTCGAATCAAACGCTTGACGCTCCACCCGTCGCGAACAAACTCCGACGCCAAGTAATCAAGCAATTCCGGATGCGTCGGCTTGGGCGCCAGAGTGCCGAAGTTGTCGAGCGTGGCGACGATCCCCCGGCCGAACAGTTCGGCCCAAATACGATTCACGGCGACGCGCGCGGTCAGCGGGTTCTCGGGATCGGTGATCCACGCGGCCAGTTGCAAACGCCCGCTTTGTCCGGCCCCGATCGGTCCGGCGGATGGGGAGCGAAAGAGGCCCGGAAATCCTCGCGGCACCGCGGTGCCGGCTCGCTTCCAATCTCCCCGATAGCGCAAGGTGCAATCGACCGGGACCGTGCCGTCGCGCATGGCCATGGTGTAGGCGGGAACCGGCGGAAACGTCTGCTCGAGCTTCTTGATCTCATCGACCAGCGCCGTGATCTTGGCGTCCCAGTCGCCGATTTTCGCTGCTTCCGCGTCGACCTGCGAGGCAAGTTCCCTGCGCCGGGCGGCATCGGCTTGGGCCGTGCCGGTGATTTTCTTCAGCTCGATCCCCAGCGAGGTTTGATTCTTCACATGCCGATAACGGCTCGATCGGGCCGCGCCGAGTTCCGCATTTTTGGTTCGCAGACTCCGGTCGTGCGCTTCATATGGGCCGTGCAACCGCTCGGCCTCACTTCCGACCGGCTGATACGGAGCGTCATACCCTTTGTAACCGGAGTGCTCGGGGCCGGGGCCGCACAAGACTTCGCTGCTCAAAAAGATGCCGGCCAGAGCATAATAGTCGGTCTGTGGTATCGGGTCGAACTTATGATCGTGACAGCGAGCGCAAGCCGCCGTGAGCCCGAGCATGCCGCGCATCACGACGTCGATCTGATCGTCGACCAGTTCAAGCAAGAACTTCTCGCGGGCTCCTCCTTCTTCGTACGTCTTCGCGCCGAGCGCCAAGAAGCCCGTGGCGGTGAGCTTGGCGGCGCGGTCGGCGTCGTCAACGGCCGGCAGTAAGTCTCCGGCAATTTGCTCACGGAGAAACTGATCATACGGCAAGTCACGATTCAGGGCGTCAACGACGTAGTCGCGATAGCGCCAAGCATGCGGCCAGACGAGATTCATGCTTTTGCCGTTGGTTTCGGCATAGCGGGCCGTGTCGAGCCAACGGCGTCCCCAACGCTCGCCGAATGCCGGTGAAGCAAGTAGCCGATCGACGACGCGCGCCAGCGCCTGGGGCGAGCGATCGTTGACGAACTCGACGACTTCCTGAGTCGTCGGCGGCAAGCCGGTAAGGAGAAACGTCGTGCGCCGCAACAGGGCCCGTCGTTGAGCCGCGGGGGCGCGCGCGAATCCGGCGTTCGCGAGCTTCGCTTGGATAAAACGATCGATCGGATCAAGCGCCGGTTGGTCGGCGGGAGCGGGCGGCGGCTGGACGGCACGCACCGGCTGGAAGGCCCAATGTTCGCCCGCCGCGGCGTAATCGATCGTCGGCTTCGAAAGCGGGGCAAATCCTTCGCGCGGGTCGGGTGCGCCTAAGGCGATCCATTTCTCAAAATCGGCGATCACGTCGGGCGGTAACTTGCCGCCGGGCGGCATTTCCAGACCGTCGTGGCGGATCGCAGCCAAGATCAGACTCTTATCTTCATCCGAAGGGACGACGGCGGGCCCGCTGGATCCGCCGGCGCGCATCGCACCGCGGCTGTCGAGCGCGAGACCGCCTTCGGTCTTACCGGCCGTCGTCGAATGGCACTTGTAGCAATGCTCGACGAGCACCGGCCGAATCCGGGCCTCGAAGAAATCATGCCCCTGCGCCTTTTCCGTCTCCATTGCGCTCGCGCAAGGCGCGTTCAGCGCAATCGCCAGTAGGACCGCGAGGGGAAGCGTCGAGCGTGCGCGCGGCAACGGCGACATATGGCACGGCGCAGAGCGGAAAA
>JAEUIN010000371.1 GCA_016793115.1 Planctomycetaceae bacterium | reverse complement strand
TCGACCGGCCACCTGTTTCGTTTTTCTCGGAAAACAGCGGCTATAATCCCGACGCGCCGCCTCGATTTGCCCCTCGTTCCACGAAGGTCGCCACGATGAACTCCTCGCACTGTCCTCCGACCGGCGCGATCCTGCGAAGTTGCCTTTGTGTAGGATGGGCGGTTTGGGGTGTCGCGGCCCCCGTCGAGGCGGCCGACATCTTCGTCCGCGACGTCGCCGAGTTCGACGCCGGTCTGAAACTCGCCCAGCCGGGCGACACCCTGATTTTGGCCGACGGCGAATGGCGCGACGCTGATCTCCGTCTGCGCGGCGTCGGCAAGGCGTCGGCCCCGATCGTGCTCCGCGCGCAAACTCCGGGCAAGGTCGTGCTCACCGGCAAGAGCCGGCTGCGGATCGGCGGCGAGTATCTCGTGGCCCGCGATCTGCTGTGGCGCGACACCGCCGCCCAAGACGGCACCGTCTCGTTCCGGCTCGATTCCAAGTCGCTCGCCGCGCATTGCCGGCTCGAGCAGTGCGCCATCTTGGGCGATTTGCCCGACCAAGAACGCAAGTGGGTTTCCGTCTACGGCGTCGACAACGTCGTCGAGCGGTGCCGCTTCGAGGGCAAGCAAAGTCGCGGCACGCTGCTCGTGGTCTGGCTGCCGGCCGAAGCGCCGCAGCATCACGTGCGCGGCAACTTCTTCGGCCCCCGCGCGCGGCTCGGCAAAAACGGCGGCGAAATCATTCGCGTCGGCGACAGCGACACCTCGCTGCAAAAGGCGCTCTGCGACGTTTCGCAAAACTACTTTTATCGCTGCGACGGCGAAGCGGAAATCATCTCCAACAAATCCTGCGGCAACATGTACACGGCCAACGCCTTCGTCGGCTGCAGCGGCGCGCTCACGCTCCGCCACGGCAACGATTGCTTCGTCGCCTTCAATTTTTTCTATGGCGACGGCCGCAAAGGAACCGGCGGCGTCCGCGTGATCGGCGAAGGCCATGAAGTGAACGGCAACTGGTTCGTCGGCCTCACGGGCGACGATACCCGCGCCGCCCTCTGCCTCATGAACGGCCTGGTCGATTCGCCCCCCAACGGCTACTTCCAAGTCCGTCGGGCTCTCGTCAAAGCCAATCGCTTTCTCGACTGCAAAGAAACGTTCGTCGTCGGCAACGCCGACGAAGATCAGCAGCGGCAGACGCTCGCGCCCGATCAATGCGAGTTGATCGACAATCGGGTCGTCGCCGCGCGGCCGGTGTTCGTCGTTCGCACTCCGCCCACGCATTTTCATTGCGTCGACAACAGCTACGCCGCCGGCGAACTCGGCCTCGCCGATTCCGCCGGCTGGCGCAAGGCCGACCGCGCGGAACTCGGGCTCGACGACGGCGCGAAACGTCCCGAGAAGTTCGGCGGCGCGCCGGGTCGCGGAGCTTTTCCCTCGCCCAAATCGACCGGTCCCGACTGGCTGTCGCCCGGCGACGAATTCTTGCCGCAAATGCTCCAAAGCAAGGTCGCGAGCGCAACTCGCGATTCCGCCCGCTAACTCTCCGCCCGCCGCTCACCGCCCTTTTAACCACCCCGCCCCGCCCATCCCCGGAACGAGCAATCATGCAACGCATCACCCGCGAACAGGCCCGCAAGTATGCCTTCGACTGGCGCGACGAGCCGCTGCTCGAAGTGCGGCCCGGCGAGACGTTCGAGATCGAAACGTACGACGCGAGCACCGGCTATTTCCAGTCGGCCGACGATCTGGCGATTCCGAGCAAGCGGCCCGGCTTCGATCGGTCGCCGCCGTTGGCGAACCCGATCGCCGGTCCGATCGTCGTCGCCGGGGCGAAAAAGGGAGACACGCTCGTCGTCGAGATCGAATCGATCACCGTCGACGACTACTCCTGGTGCGCGATCGGTCCGAAGCGCGGGCCGCTCGGCGAGAGCACGCGCTATCCCGAGGTTTCACAGCAGTACACCACGCGGATCTTCCGCCACACGCCGGGCGCGAGCGGCACGACGCGCGACGGCACGCTGCACTTCGGCGAGGGGGTGAGTTGGCCGATCACGCCGTTCGTCGGCACGCTCGGCTGCGCGCCGGAGCGCGAAGTCGTCACGAGTCTCGACGGCCAAGGCGACTGGGGGGGCAACTTGGATATCCGCGACGTCGCTCCCGGCCATCGTATTCTGCTGCCGGTCTATCATCCCGGCGCGCTGTTCTATCTGGGCGACGTTCACGCTTCGCAAGGCGATACGGAATTTACCGGCACGGCGGCCGAAACGAAATCGACCGTGCGGCTCAAATTGTCGGTCGTCGCCGATCGTCGCGCGGCGGGCATGCGGATCGAAAAGCCGGAGTCGATCGTGGCGATTCACGCCAATCGACCGCTCGAAGTCGCGGTCGAGACGGCGACGATCCAACTCATCGACTGGCTCGTCGCCGACTACGGCTTCACCGCGGCCGACGCCTACTGCCTGGTGAGCGTCTGCCCCGATTTCCGCATCAACGTCTACCAGATGTGCCGCATCGGCAAACTGAGCTACGTGGCCGGCGCGGAGATCCCGAAGAAGTATTTGCGCGCGAAGTGAACGCTTATTTCGCCGGGTGGCCCAGGTTGTTCGCAACCTGGGTCGTCGAGAGGCAATGTTTTTCGAAGTTCAGAATTTCGGCCGACGGCGCAGTCGCGATCGAGGCCGACAAACTGCCTCTTTTGGACCCAGGTTGCAAGCAACCTGGGCCACCCTGATCGCCGTGCTACGGCACTGGTGGGCAAGCCACCAGTGCCACCCTCTGTACTAGCGCCTAAGGCCCGACGCCTAGCGGCTGCCCGTCACGGCCACTTTGGTTCGCGCTTTTCCAGAAACGCCGTCAGGCCTTCGCGGGCTTCTTCCGTCGTGCGGGCCGTGGCGCTGGCGGCGGCGCCCGCACCGAGTTGCACGAGCATCGCTTCGCCGATCGTCTCGTTGAGCATCCGCTTGGTTTGCAGCAAGGCGGGCGGGGCGCACTTGGCGCACTGTTGGCCGAGTTCGGTGGCGCGGGGCCAGAGTTTGTCGGGGTGGATCACTTCGTGGTAGAGGCCGATGCGGTGGGCCTCGGTCGCGTCGAACGTTTGCGCCGTGAGCAGCAGACGGGCCGCTTGGCCGCCGCCGATGCGAAAGGCCAACAGCGGCGCGACCATGCCTGCCACGATGCCGCGGAGCGGCTCGGGCAGCGCGAACTTGGCTCCTTCGGCGGCCAGCACAATGTCGGACGCGAGTAACAGGCCCGCCCCGCCGGCGAAGGCCGGGCCGTTTACGGCGGCGATGATCGGCTTGGGAAAGCGGAGCATGTATTCCACCAAGGCTCGATACGTCTCGGAGTCCTGATACCACAGCTCCGCGGCGTTGGGGAGTTGGCTGGTCGCCTCCATCTCGCCGAGGTCCATGCCGGCGCAAAACACGTCGCCCGCGCCGGTCAGCACCACGGCCCGCACGCGCTTCTCCAGGTGCAGGTCTTCGAACACCTGCTGCAAATCGGCGAGCAACTCGCGATTGAGCGCATTGCGTTTTTCGGGCCGGTTGAGAATGACCGTGGCGACGTGGTCGTGGATATGCAGGCGAACGAGAGGCATGGGACGGTGCGTTTTGGTTTGAGTGGGCGCGGCAATCGGGTCCATTCTACCGCCGCGACAAAAGGCGACTACCGACGCCGGCCGAACTCGAACACATCCAGAGAAGGGGGATAAGGGGATGCGGAGGAGATGTTGGGGATGGGATTTTAGAAGGATGGGATTCGGGTGAAGGTGTTAGCACACCGCGACGCGAACAAGTGAGGTGGGAGAGCAATCGACTGCTTGGCTCTCTCCTTCTCTCGCCCTTTCCCTTTCTTTCTGTCTGCTTTTTTTCTCAGAGTTCCATCTGGCTGAGCGCTTTCGCAGATCGCGAAATTTTTCTTCAAAATCTCCTTCATCCCCTCCGCATCCCTTTATCCCCCTTCTCTGGATTCTTGGATTCCTGGATTCCTACTCCAGTTCAAGCTCCATGAGCGCCGTGCCTAAGAGCTTTCCCTGGGTGTCGATGCGGAGGGAGCGGCTCGCGCCGCCGGCCAGCGCGTCGTAAAGAAGGAAGTTGAAGGCGTCGATGTTGGGCAACTCGAAGCGTTCGACTTTGGTGACGCCGAGCCCGCGGAAGTAGTCGGCGACGCGCTCAGGCGTAAGTCGTTCGGCGAGCGTTTCGTACGCCTCGCGCGATTTGGCGACGACGCCGATATTGGCGTGGTTGCCCTTGTCGCCGCTGCGGGCGAAAGCGAGATCGCTAAGTTTGGTTTTCGGCATGATGTTCACGCTGATAGTTTCTGAGCAAGCGGCGGGGTTGATCCCCGCCGTCCGGTTGGTTGTTGTTTGTAGGGAACGCCCTCTGTGGCGTTCCGCGCGGCGGGTACCAGTTACTCGGAACGCCGCGGAGGGCGTTCCCTACAGGTTTATTCTGCGCGGTGCCAAACGTTGCGCGGCGCGGCCCTCATCCGGCCTGCGGCCACCTTCTCCCAGCGGGAGAAGGGTTCAAACGCCTCTCCCGCTGGGAGAGGCCGACGCGGTAGCGGCGGGTGAGGGTCGCGCGGCGCGACGTTTGGCGAAGGTGATGAATGATCGTTGTCGCTTAAAGTTTCTTACGAAGGTGTTTGCGTTGCGGGTACCAGCTTCTCGGAACGCCGCGGAGGGCGTTCCCTACAGGTTTTTGCTGCGCGGTGCCAAACGTCACGCGGCGCGGCCCTCATCCGGCCTTCGGCCACCTTCTCCCGGCGCAACGTTATTCACTAGCTAGCAGCCGCGATGGTATTTGAGGGGATTGAGGGGCGCGTTTGTGGAGAAGAAGCGAGTTCGCGTTCATGCTGGTCTCTAGGGATTCGTT
>JAEUIN010000343.1 GCA_016793115.1 Planctomycetaceae bacterium | reverse complement strand
TCGCGAAGAAACAGCAACTTCGCCCAGGCGTACGGCGTAAATCTCAGACTCGGACTCTGCGGCGACGAACTGTTCGTCGGCCGCGTCTTCCGCTTCTTCGGCTGCGCGCTCGGCGGCCAGCCGTTCTTCTTCCGCCGCCTCGTGACACGCATGGCAAAGTCCCTCCTCTAAGCAGTGTTGACAGAACTCCGACTCGCACATCTCGCACGCCGAGAGGCAGCGCGGGCAAGTGATGTCGTCGCAGGACGAGCACCTGGTCGCGCAGTCGTGACAATGGGCCGCCCCGCACTCACAAACTCGCACGCAGTCGCCGCAGAGCGACGTGTCACAGCTGCGGCAAAGATAGACATCGTCTTCGTCGACCGTGTCGTCGCATTCGCCGCACGGCGTGCCGTGCCAATTTTCCAACGGCACATACGCCGAACCTGCGCCGTAGGTCAAAAGAATTTGCCGCAGTAGCTGAAACAGGTCGTAGAGACGGCCTTCGGCCAGCGCCGCGGCGACCGGAGCTTTGCCGTCGCCGAGGCAGAGTTTTTCACAGTACACGTGCGGATGGGTCGTCTCGGAGGACGACTGCGCCGGATGCGGCTCGACGGCCACGATCCGGTACGGCTCCTGCTCGTCGAATCGAGCCAAGTTCAAACGGATCTCGAACGACCCCAAGTATATTCCTTCGAGCGTGATCGGTTCCGTCGTCACATAAATCTCAAAATCATCGACGGCGACCCCGTCGAATTCGTCGTGGGCGGCGACAAGCTCCGCGTACAGATCGGCGAGCTGCGGCAGTTTCGCACGACGGCGCAGTTGCAAGCTTTGCCGCAACGCCCGCAAGTCTGAGAGTAACAGGTCGAATTCGCCGTCGGCTTGTCGCCACCGCTCGTCGCGAGCGTGCCGCCAACCGCGGCGGTCGGCTTGAGCGCCGAGACGCACGGCTTCGGAGAGCCGCTGCCAAGCCGACCACGGCAGGTCGGGCAACGCCTCGTAACGTCGTTGCCGACGATACGCGGCTTCGACACGGTGGGCCGTGCGCCACAGAAATGGATTCCAGTTCAAAATTGATTCCTCGTTAATAAAGCCGGTGCGACGCGACGCACGCGTCGCACCGGTCGAGTAAGCGTTTAGGCCGCGGCACCTTGGATCTTGACGGGCGTAATCGAAACTCGATCGTTTTCTTGCAACGTCTGGTGAATCGTCGCACTTTGGCGATTGACGCGAATCAAAAAGTCTTTCGGGTCGCCGCCGACGCGCTCCAAGAACAGCCCGCCGACGGTGGTGCCGGGCTCCACATCGATCGGGGACGCGAAACCGGCACCGGTCGAATCAATGAGCAGAATTTTCATGAACGGACTCCACGTGGTCACGAAAGGTGAAAGGCGGCCGCTCTCGATACGAAAGCGGCGGAATGGAAGAAATTGAAAGCTGAATCGCGCTGCGCTCGACTTTCGCGAGAGCGAGTGGTCAACCGCGTTACGCCTTTGAACCGCGAAACCGCGTGTTCACGAAATCAAATGCGACGAAGCCGGCTTGACCGACCAGATCCCGGGCCGGAGAGGCGAGCGTTACAACCTGCCGCTTCGGTAACGTGGTCAGGTCGATGGTCGGCGGCCCGAAGGCTTCAGAGCCCGCCTTCCAACTCGGCCATCGCGGCAGAGGGCGCCGCGGCATGTAAGGATGCCGAGAGCAGCGTTCAAGATAGCGCTCCAGCCCCATCGCCAAATCGAACAGCGGGCCGTCCGCCGCATCGAGCCGCGCTCCGCCGCGTCCGAAGCAGGGAGCCAAACGTAGATCCTTATCAAAGCGGGTGCGCTCGACGCCGCCGATCCGCAAGCCGAACTCGTCGACGTCGACGGCGGCGCCGACGAATCGCGTGACGAGTCGATCGTCGTCGAGCCGCTCGTCGAAAAGAGCGAGGACGGTCAACTGGCGCGGCGGCAGACGTCTGACATCGACGACCGTGCCGCGCAATTGATAGCTGAATACGGCGAACGGTCGCGGCCCGCGGGCTTCGGCCAAGCCATGGCGCTGTCCGATTTGCCGTCGCCAACTCGCCGTGCGCTCGGCGAGCGACGCCGAATCCGAAGTCATAAGCATGATGGTCTCCTCGATTACGGCGGTAACCCCGACGCCATGGTCGTGTGCGACCGCCTAGAATTACGGGATAGAAGTGCGACTTTCCGGAGCGGCCGGAACAGTGCGAGCAGGAGCAGTGCGGCGACATGTCAGCGGCGTCGCCGTGTCGCGGGCCGCCGAGCGGCGGTCTTCGGCGCTTGTTCGGCGTCTACGACACGGCCATGCTTTGCCAGCCACCAACGGGCCAAGAGCCGACCGAGCAACGCCGCCAGTTCGGCGCGGCGCGCCGCGACGTCGTCATCCGCCGGAGGCGAAGCCGTCGCGATGGAAGTGGAACGTTTTGGCGTGGTTAAACTCCTTTCGTGATCAGAAAACGAAAACGCCCGGCTCGGCGGGGCGCCGAACCGGGCTCGTGAAGTCGCAATTCCTCGTTCTTCTACGGAGAGTCGCGGTCGGAAGCGGGACGGTTTTTATGGTCGAGCAGTTTGCGGCGAGCCCGACCGTCGAGCGGCGGCAGGCCTTGGTCCGCCCGGTACTTGTTGTAGGCCTTGGTCAGCGTCGTACGATCCAGCGGAAGACGCTCGCCGATCTCAACCAACAGCAAGCCTTGCTCGACGAGCCGCCCGACCTCGGCCGCCATCCGCTCGAAGAGCGGCGGCGTCCGATGCTTACGCTGCAATCCGGAGCGGCGGCTACGACCATCTTCGTACGGCACGCCTCGAATGGCTGCGGCATGCTTGAGCAGTTGCGTTACCTGCCGCTTACCGCAGCCGAGCCGCTCGGCGATCTCGACGTTAAGCAACTTGTCCTGCTCGCGGAGTTGCCAGGCTCGTTCCGCTTCCGCATCCCGCTGCGACGGCCGACGAAAGTCGATCGTTACCTCGTAGCCCTCGTCAGCGGCGACGCCGCCGCAGTGTCCGACGAGGTACGACAGCAACCGGACCCGAAACCGGCCGCGCAGCCAGCCGCGATGCGCTTTGCGCTCTCCTTGCTGCTCTAGCGCGATGCGACCGTCGGTGACCAATTCCAAAATTCGCCGCGCTTGCGCAACGACCTCCGGATCATCGGACGTGGTGGCCGCAGTCAGGTTGCGGGCCGCCTCGCCCAAGATGGCCGTGATTTCGCCGTCCGTCGGAACTCGGACGACCCGCTCCCCGAGCGACTCCAGACGGGCCAACTCCGCCCGCACGCCGGCCGCCGCCGCTTGCAACTCGCGGATTTCGCCGGCCGCTTGCTCTTGATCTTCCGGCGATTCGCCGGCGGTCCGGCGCGTCAGCCCGATGGCCCGTTCCAGGCGAGTCAACTCTTGCCGAGCGCGAGCCGCGGCTTGCGGATCGGGACGCTGGGCGGCGGCGGCCGCCGCCCGACAGACGGCGATGCTTTGCTCGACGAGCGCCGCATCGCCGGCGAGCAGTTCGATGATCTTGGCGACGATCAACTCCGTCGCCAAGGCGCGGTTCAACACGGTATAGAGCGGCCGCTCCGCGGCAGGCACCGCGCGGCAGCGGGGACAGATCATGGCGTTGCCGCGCGGCCCGCCGACGTGCAAGACCTGATCGTCGTGCTCGGGGCAGACCAAGAGGCCGTTGAGCAGCTTCGGCCGCGCCGCGTGGTTGCCGTCCGCAGGCGGGCGACCGCGGCGACCGCTGCGCTCCGTCGCCAAACGCTCCTGTGCTGCGTACCACACGGCGTCGTCGACAATTCGCAAGTCGTCGATTTGCACTTCCTTGAGCGGTTCGACGCGCTGCCGTTGCCGCACGTAGTCGGCTTCCGGCAAGAACACGCTTTCGCAGACGCCGTACTTCCAGAGCCCGCGGTAGCGTGTGTTCTGTAGAATGTTGCGGACCGCCAAGCGGGTCCACTCCTCGTTCTGCGACTTCGGCGGCTTGGGAATCGACGGATCGGCGCTCAAGCGACGGATGATTTCAATGACGTCAAGGCGCTCGTTGACGTACCAGCGGTAGATCTGCCGGACGACGGCGGCCGTCGTTTCGTCGATGATGATCTCGCGACGCGGCAGCTTTCGTTTGGTGAACGCCCCGTCGATCGCCCGCCCGCCGTAGCCGTAAGAAAGCGTGCCGAAGACGATCCGTTTTTCCAGCAGACCTTCGTGGGCCGCATGGATATGCGCGATGCCGGAGCGCACGGTGAACTGGTCCATCAGAGCATGCAAGTTCAACAGCGATTCCCACTGATCGGGTTTGTCGGTGTCGATTCCGCTCATCACGAAGATGCAGCGGGCCTGCAACTCTTTGTGGACCGTGTCGACGAACTCCATCGTTCGGTAGGTCTTGCGGAACAGGCGGTTGGTCGCGAACAGCAACAATACCCGCGCCTTTCGCGTCCTTAGCGTCAACCGCACGTCGTCAAGGCCGTCACGGCGGTTCTTGACGCCGCGGACCCCGAGATCGCAAAAGATCAACTGGCGGGGAATACGAATCTGATTGGCCAGCGCAAATTCCAGGATCTTGCGGATCTGGTCGGCAATCGATTCTTGGAAGCGGGTGGAGAAACGCGCGTAGGCCGTGCCGGTGGGCCAGGATTTTTTCCCGCCGGCCTCTTGCCAATACTCGGCGTGAAGGCGGTCGATCTCCTCCTCCGTTTTGCGCCGCCGCTCCGCACGCTCGCGCTCGAGCTGTTCTTTACGACGCGAGCCGCGCCGCGGCTTGGTTCCGCGTGCCGAACCGAGGGGGCGTCCGTCGGGGATCACCGGCGACGGCCAATCTGCGGGCTGCGGTGACGCGATTGTTGGCGGCAAAACGACCGTCGAAGCGGTCGTGTCTGCCGCACGGGCGCCGTCGGCCGCGAGCACCGCCAAGAAGCTGATGATCATCGACGCGAACAGCAACCACGTGCCGGCTCCCGTGGGGCGATCGGGGGCGTCGATCATGACCGTGGCCGACCGCAGGCGTTTTCCCCGGCACGACACATTTCGCCGGGAATCTTTCAAACGCTGAGACATAATTCACCCATCTGTCAAAGAAGAACGTCGGCCGCCTGAGGCGACCGGCGAAGGCGAAACTGCCCACGCACTCCCCCTGGGAATGCCGGTCAAAACGGTCGCGATTTGTCGGCTCGCGGGCCGAACACCACCAAATCGACTGTTCCCAATCGTCAGAAAAGCGCAGAATTCGCTCGTTGACCGCGCGTAGCGAGGCTCCGTCTCGCCGATCATTTCGAGGTGCTTGCCATGTCGCAAACCACTGAAAGCCGGCATACGACCTACGGGATCTGGCACGAATCCGCACCAGTGCAGGTAACTCTGACGCAGCGAGGCCGAAGCGGAGGCGTGGTCGTCGAGCAGTCTCGACTAACCTGGCGTCCTTCGCCGGCGATCGCCGACGACGTGCCGGCCGATCTCAGCATCACGCTTGACATCAATCGAGGCGCAGACGGCTTGCGACGTTTCGTGCCCGTCGGCGGTTATGGGCAGTTCATTCAGAATGCTTGGCTGGCCGGGTTCGCGGTTTTTCGGCACGCTCGGGATCTTCCCCGCGAAGCGAGGTCTTCTTACCGCTTCATGAAGTTCGTTTTCGATCGGGTCCGTGCCGGGCGCGAACATCTCCATCGTCGGTTCGCCGCCTCGCGGGATCTTTATGTCCGGGTGGGGGGTCGCGGCGGTGAGATCACCGCCTCCCTATTGCCCGACTACGTCGGGCTTACGGCCGACGGCTCGGGGCACTCCTGGTCCATACGGGAACTGACGCAGCGCGGTCGAGCGGCGGCCATTGAAGCCGGCTACCAAAACCCTACGAACGACCGAGCGATTCCCTACGGGTTGATGCTTGCCGCGGAACTCAATCCGTCGCCTCCGCTCGAGCGGGCGGAAGCGCGCAGCAGAGTTTTCACGGCGCTGTTTGACGCCGGGGATGGTTGCACGGCCGTGGACGACGCGACGATTGACGACGTCACGCAAAGGTTGTCGATCGCCATCGAAGAGCACGGCGAAGACGGTTGGGAACGGTTTGAACGTTGGTACTCGGGACGAAACAACAACCTCGTGCAGTCACTGGCAAGAAAATCGGGCTTTCCGCGGTTGTCCCGAGAGGTCGTCAAGGCGGCGCTACTGCACTTGGGATTACGCAGCTACGATTACGTCGCCCACTGCCTGAGCTTTTTCGGCCAAGCAGTTCTTACCGGCGTCAGCGAACCGCTCAATGCCGACGAGCGGCAAATCTTTGACGCGATATACCTTCCGCAGGATTGGTACGGCGGGCTGCCGCTGCTGCTCTTGTTGGAACGGGGAGATCTCATCGGTTTGGCCGTAACGCGGCTGTGGGAAAATCCCGACGACCGGCAAATGATCGGCGCCTTGCATCGACTTCTACAGATCTACGCCGACTTGGCGCCGGCGCGACGAGCCGCCGATCGGCGTTTCGGAGCGCTACGCAGTGCGATAGCACGTTCGCGTGGGCCTGGAGAATCGCGGCGGTCAACGGACGGCGAGTACCGTGAGGACCGCCGACGCTTGGAAAACGTCGTGCGTCGCCTGTTAAGAGTGCGTGAAGAAGGTTGCCCTCAGTGCACGGACGACGCGAATTGGAAACTGGGACTAGAGTTGGTCGGCGACGGAGAAGTCGTCGCGGAGGTCGCTTGTGAAGAGCATGGCTTCGACGGCGAGTTCCGCTTCTCACTCGACGTTGTCGCCGCGGCCGTCGGGAGCAGCGAATCGAATGACAACTAAGCATCGATCGACGCCGACCCGGGTTCCAGAATCGGTGGAGGTATGGATGGTCAGCGCGCGTTTTGGTTCGGTTAGCCACATCGGATCGTCGCGCCGTCCGCCGGAACAAGGCGGTTCGCCCCCCTAGGCTGACGAAGCTCCAAGTTATTTGAGGATGTGAACTTGCGTTCGTTCCCAGGCGGCGATTTTGTAGAAGTCGTGTCTAACGCATCTTGACCGGCATTCCCGGGGAGAGTGTCGAGGGCCTTTCGGTCTTCGCATGGCCCTCGGGAAGTGCCTGCCGTGTCTGAAGAACTGCTTACCGCCGCCGAAGCCGCTCGCCGTTTGGGCGTAACGACGACGACGCTGTACGACTGGTTGGGTCGTAGCCGCATCGGCGATCTGGAAATCCGCGGACAAAAGACGGTAATTCAATACTTTCAGGGCGGCGCCCGCGGTCAGGGGCGGATTCGCATCGAAGCAGGCGAAGTTGAGCGCTTACGCGACTTGATGCGCGTCCGCCCGCTTCATCCCGCCCCCGTCGTTCGTCGGCCCCGAGTCGCGGCTTGGCCGGGAATCACGGTGCCGTTGGGACGTCCGCGCTAGGTGAGCCGAAAGTACCGGTGCCGAAGGAGATCCACTCCTCATGCCGACCGATACGTTCGCGGCGAATCTGACAGCTAATCTGCCCATCAAGTATATATGCCGCAAAAAACGCTAATATTTAGCTGAGACACTGAATTCGCTCTTCTTCTCGATGCTTCCACGGCAAACACCGCCGCCGCCGTCGACCTAATGAACGGCATCTTCGTTCGCCACGCGCTCCCACGGCTGCAAGACTTCGAGCTTGCGCGCTAACTCGACCGGATCGACGTCGAGCATCATGACCGCGTTGAGCCGCAGATCCACAACGTAGTATTCGCCGACGTTTTGCTGCAACCTAGCGCCGACCGCCTTCTTCAGTTGCCGGTCTTCCTTATTTAACGCCCGATTGACACGCTGTAGCAGCGCTCGCTTGGTGATGGGAATGGTCTTGATCTTGGTCATGACACGTCTCTCCGATTGTGATGGTGCTACTCGCCTCGCCTGGATGCAAGTCTAAGCACTCAAGAAAGTGAGAAAATGAGCATCCGAGCGCAAATCCCCGAAAACTTACGGTTTGCGGAGCGTCTGAGCCGCCGCAGGACACATCGGCAACGGTTGCACTAGCCTTCGCCGACGGCCGCCCAGAGCGGATCCTGATAATCGCGAGACCAAGCCCGTCCGTAATGCGCAAACGCGACGCTCGGCGTGTTCCCCATGAGTTCCGCCAAAACCTCGATCGAACAGCCCGCGCCGCCGTTCCAATAGCCGCTGAGCATCCGATACGCAAAACTATGTCGGCACGAATAACAGCTATAATGCTTGCGGACTTCGTCGTGGTCCCAGCCCAGCTTACGTTTCAACGCCAAGAAGTAACCGACGGCCGTCGGTTTTTTCCAAGGGCGTCCCTGAGGATTGCGGAATAGCGGCAGACCGCTGCCCGGCGGTGCCAATTTCAGCAGTCGCCGCACAAGTGCGGAGACTTCCGGTCGTACGGGAATCTTCCGGAGCTTTTTGGTCTTGGACGAACGTATCCGCCACAGCATACCGCGCGGTGAAGTTTCGACGTCCTCGGCCTTCAACTTCGCCAGCTCGCAAAACGGCCTGAGTCCGGTGTGCATCGCCGCGAACAAGAAATCGCGAAAGGCCCGGTCGACGTTCGCGTAGATCAGTCGCTCATCTTGCGGCGACATAGAATGCAGGCGTGGCCGATGCGGCGGCTTGCGTAGGCCCTTGAGCGGATTACGAACGCCCAACTCAGCTTCGGCATGCCGGAACGCGGAGATGACCGCCGTCAGCACGTTGCGGCGCGTCGCCGGCGAACGCCAACTCGGCACGCTGTCCACCCACTGGCTCACGTCGGCCCGCTTTAGTTCGCTCACCGCCAAACCGCCGCAGTAACGACACAACCGATTTAGCATGCGGCGGACGCCCCCGGCGTATTCGGGATGCATGCGCCCCGCCGCCGCGGCTTGCTCGCAACGCGAGATATAGCGCGAGCAGACTTCCGCGACCGAAACCGCCTTCGCGGGCGTCGGTTCCGTTTCAAGCGGCGTGTCGCTCCCTTCGCGCAAACGTAGCCTGGCCAGCGCCAAACGGGCGGCCTGCTTATTGTCGCGTCCTCGGATCGGACGGCCTTGTTCGTCGAGCAGCGCGACACGTCGCTTGGTTCCCGACGGCGTGTGATACCACGCGCTGGTTTGTCGCCAATACCAAGCGGAACCGCGTCGCTGTCGACGCGGCGCCGGTTTTGAATTCTTGGCCATTTAGTCCTCTCACTTTAGCGCGCCTTAGATCGTCGCTTGGATTGAGCCGTCGCATTCTTCGCCGAGCCCGCGCCAATCGCGGCCCACAGCGGTTCTTGATAGCTGAGTGCCCACTCACGACCGTAATGTTGGTACGCCACGGCGGGAGTGTCGCCGATCAGTTCCGCCAAGGTCTCGATCGAGCAGCCGACGCCTTTGTTCCAATAACCGGACAACATGCGATGCGCGAACGTGTGCCTTGACGTATAGCACGAATACTTCGTCCGCCGTGGATCGAGATCCCACCCCAGCTTCTTCTTGAGCGCCAGAAAGCGAACGACGCCGGTCATCCGCTTCCAAGGTTCCCCCTTGGTGTTACGGAAGAGCGGCTTGCCGCTGCCGCGTGGTGCCGTCGGCGAGAGCTTCTTGACCAATTCGGCCACCGGTTTTTGCACCGGAATCTTGCGAGTCTTCTTGGTCTTTGAAGAATAGACGCGCCACATCATGCCCCGTTCGGTTACTTCGACGTCGTCGGCCGTGATTTTCGCGAGTTCGCAGAACGGTCGCAAACCGGTATGAATCGCCGCAAACAGGAAGTTTCGGAATTGCACCTCGGTCGCCTCCAGCAACTGGCGTTCTTCTTCCGGTGAAAACGATTGCAGTCTTGGTTGCGACTGCGGCTTTTTGAGTCCTTTCAAAGGGCTCGGCACGTCGTGCAGTTGTTCCGCCCGATTGAACGCCGCCAGGACGATGGCGATGACGCTGCGATGCGTCGCCGGCGACTTCCATCCCTGGTGTTGGTCGATCCACGACTGAATGTGGCTCTTCTTCAGTTCCGCAACCGGCAAGGCGCCGCAGTACCCGCACAGGTCGTTCAAGAAGGCGATGGATTGGTCCCGATGCCCGCGGCTCATCGAGCCGGCCTTCACGCTGCGCTCGCAATGCTGCAAATACTCCGAACAAACTCGGGCGACGATCCAGTCCGGGTCGGCGGCCGGCCCGGAGCCCTCGCCGGAGAGCTGAACCCGTGCGAGCGCTTGTGCCGCGGCTTCGCGGTTTTCGAGACCGCGGATCCGCTCTCCCTGTTCGTCAAATAGCGGCATGCGCCGTTTTGTGCCCGGCATCGTGAAATACCAGGCATTGGTCTGCTTCCAATGCCAAGCCGAGCCGTGCGATGCACGGCGTTTTTTGCGAGTTCTGCCCATAAGCCCCTCTGGATCTAAGTTGACGGTGGCGCGCGGGAGGCCGATATTCGAGCGTCGAAGAGCGTCGAGTTTCGGAAGCCGGCCGTTTCGAGCCGGCGGAGCCCTCTATTGTGAATTCTCCGATGAGCCGACTTTTGAGCCGCCTATTTTTAAGACGCCATTTACTACACATATTTGCTACACTCATCATTGTAGCGGCTAACCAATCCCTAGTAATATGCCGCGTTTTTGCCGATGATTTAGCAGAAACGCCGTGTAGACCGAACGTCGTACTAATACTTGCCGACGACTTGGGTTGGGCGGACCTTGGTTGCTACGGCAATACATTTAACGAGACGCCCCGTATCGATCGGCTCGCCGGCGAAGGGGTGCGTTTCACGCAGTTTTACGCGGGACCTGTTTGCTCGCCCACACGAGCCAATCTTCAGAGCGGCCGGGACCAAGCCCGCTTCGGCATCACGCAACACATCCCGGGCCATCGTCGTCCGTTCGCGCGGTTAATCGACCCGGAAGTGCCGAATCAGTTGCCGCTCGAAGTCGAGACGTTTGCGGAGCGTCTTGCCGCGGCAGGCTACGCGACCGGATACTTCGGCAAATGGCATTTAGGGGGCGAAGGCTTCGGGCCCGACCGCCAAGGCTGGCAAACGGCCCATGAAGTCAAAGGCAACTCGCTTTCTTCCGCGGTGACCGGCGAGGCGAATGAGCGACGCGGCGCCGAATTTCTCGGCGAACAAGCGGCGAAGTTCATTCACATGCATCGCGAAGAGCCGTTCTTGCTCCAGGTGTCATATCAAGCGGTGCACATTCCGCTTTCGTCGACACCTGAACTGATCGCAAAATACGAACGCAAAACGGCGCGATCGGGTTATCCGAGCCTGCCGGCCTACGCCGGTTTGTTGGAAGAACTTGATCGCAGCGTAGGCGTCGTGGTTGATGCCGTCGATCGGGCGGGCTTAGCGGACGACACTCTGATTCTGTTCCTTTCCGATAACGGCGGGCTCGAGCACCAGCAAGGGGGCGATGTCGTCACATCGAACAAGCCGCTACGCGGCGAAAAAGGAACGCTCTACGAAGGAGGCATTCGCATTCCGGCAATTGCAAGGTGCCCAAACTTCATTCCGGCGAAAAGCGTCTGCATCACGCCGGTTTGCACGCAAGACGTCTATCCCACGCTCTTGGAACTTGCGGGCGTCAAGGTCGTCACCGAGTTCATGTTAGACGGATTCAGCCTTGCCAAACAATTGCACGCCCCATGGACGACTCTCGAACGCGAGGCCTTGTATTGGCACCTGCCGCACTATCACCACGGAACTCCGGCCGGTGCGATTCGCCGCGGCGATTGGAAGCTGATCGAATTCTTCGAGACGGGCCGGTCTGAACTCTATGATCTTAGCCGCGATATTTCCGAACAGCATGATCTCGCCGCCGCCGAGCCTGCCCGAGCGGCCGAGCTGAAATCGGCGTTAAGTCGTTGGCGCGAATCGGTGGGAGCAAAAATGCCCGAACCGAATCCGAATTTCGACCCGCGGCGGGCGGCTGAGCTCGGCAAGTTAAACGCGGGCAAAATGAAGAAGTAGATTTTGGCGTATCTCAACCAAAAGCGAGTTTTCCGAGACAGTTTGTCAACGATTCTCGGCAATTCAAATCAGAGGTGCATGGTGCAGCGCACGCTCGTCTTTCTTTTCGCCGCCGTGGCGCAGATCGCGACTGGTCCGGCTTCGGCCGCGGATCGGCACTCGCTAAACAGGCCCAACATTATTTTTCTGATGGCCGACGATATGGGCTGGGGCGACGTCGGCTGTTACGGCCAAAAGCACATCCAAACTCCGAACATTGATCGGCTGGCACAGGAAGGCGTCCGATTTACAAACGTCTACGCCGGCGCGTCGGTGTGCGCACCGTCTCGTAGCGTGTTGATGACCGGTCGGCATCTCGGACATACCCGTGTTCGCGGCAATGCCAGCTTGAGGGAAAGCGGACCGCAAGGTCGCGTGCCGCTCGAACCGGAAGACGTAACCGTCGCGATGCTGCTCAAGCAGGCGGGTTACGTCACGGGGATGACCGGAAAATGGGGGCTTGGCGAGCCGGAAACCACCGGTATCCCGAACAAGAAAGGTTTTGACGAGTGGTTCGGGTATCTCAACCAACAGCATGCACACACGTACTACACCGATTATCTCTGGAAAAATACGCGGCGCGTCACGCTCGAGGGCAATTTGAACGGACGGACCGATGCGTATTCTCACGATCTCTTCGCCGAATTCACCCTCGACTTTGTGCGCCGGCACAAAGATCGGCGATTCTTTCTGTATCTGCCGTGGACCCTACCGCACGGGAAATACGTCGTGCCGAGCCTGGAGTCGTACGCCGAGAAAGATTGGCCTGAGGATTACAAGGTGCACGCTGCTATGGTCACGCGACTCGACCGCGATCTCGGGCGGCTGATGACGTCGCTCAAGGAGTTGAAGATTGATGATCGGACCGTCGTCTTCTTCTGTTCGGACAACGGCGGCGTCATGCGTCGCGAAGGGATCCTCGACAGCGTCGGACCGTTTCGCGGCAACAAGGGAAATCAATGGGAAGGCGGCCTGCGAGTACCGATGATCGTTCGCTGGTCCGGACATGTCGCCGCGGGCCAAGTCAGCGATTCGCCCTGGTACTTTGCCGACGTGCTTCCTACGCTCTGCGAACTCTGCGGCGTGAAGTTGCCCGATAACGTGGACGGAGTCAGCGTCTTGCCGACCATTCTCGGCGGAAGACAGCCGGAATTGACCGCGCGAATGATGTATTGGGAACAATACAGCGGAGGATTTCAGCAAGCCGTTCGCTGGGGGAGATGGAAAGGGCACCTTTTCAAAAATCAAGAGAGATTCGAGCTCTACGATTTAGACGCCGACCAAATGGAGTCGACGGACGTCGCGGCACGGCATCCGGAGGTTGTGCGGTCGATACGCGACTTCATGACGACGGCGCATGTGCCGTCACCAAATTGGTCGGTGACGGCGGCCGGAAATTCGGCCAAGAATAAATAAGATTTGCGATCGTACGCGACCTTTTTGATTGCGAATAAGCTACGCGAGTCGCGCATCTTATTTCTCGAACTCCGCCGAATGCTTCCCGCCCCGCCTTGATCGGCTTTCTTTGCCGGTCGTTCCTTTGTCGCCGCCGCTGCCGGCGGTCGACTGATCGGAGAGTTGAGTCCCGATGCGCCGCATTGCCTCGTTTCTCGTGATTGTCGTCTGCTTTACGACGAACTCGCTCTTCGCGGCCGAGCGGGCTCGCCCCAACATCGTCTTCATCCTGGCCGACGACCTCGGGTGGAGCGATACGACGCTTTGCGGTACGACGACTTACTACCGCACGCCCAACGTCGAGCGGTTGGCCGAACGCGGCATGACGTTCACGCGCGCCTATTCCGCGAGTCCGCTTTGTTCGCCGACTCGGGCCGCGATTCTCACGGGGCTGAGCCCGGCGCGCACCGGGATCACCACGCCGAATTGCCATCTCGCGCAGGAGGTTCTGACGACGACGATCGGCCGATCGGCTCCGCCCGATCAGAAGTCGATCCCGCCGGTTCCGCCGACGCGGTTGAAACGCGAATACCGCACGCTGGCCGAGTCGCTCCGCGAAGGCGGCTATGCGACCGGCCACTTCGGAAAGTGGCACCTCGGCCCGGAGCCGTACTCGCCGCTCGAGCAAGGATTCGACGTCGACGTGCCGCACCACTCCGGGCCGGGCCCGGCGGGAAGTTACGCGGCTCCTTGGAAGTTTCGCAACTTTCACGAGAACTCACCCGGCGAGCATCTCGAATATCGCATGGCCGCCGAAGCGACGGCGTGGATTGAGCAAAACAAGGATCGTCCGTTCTTCTTGAACTACTGGATGTTTAGCGTTCACGCCCCCTTCGATGCGAAACGAACGCTGATCGAAAAGTATCGCGAGCGCGCGATGCCGGCCGCTCCCCAACGCAGCCCGACGTATGCCGCGATGATCGAAAGTATGGACGACGCGATCGGCACGTTGCTCGATACGCTCGATCGGCTGCAACTTGCCGATCGGACGATCGTCGTTTTCACGTCGGACAACGGCGGCAATATGTACGACGAAGTCGACGGAACCACGCCCACGAGCAATACGCCGCTGCGCGGCGGCAAGGCCACGCTCTTCGAAGGAGGGACGCGCGTTCCCGCGGTCGTCGTGTGGCCGGGCGTCGCCGAGCCCGGTTCGCGCAGCGACGCACCGATCCAGAGCGAAGACTATTATCCGACTTTGCTCGAAGGAGCGGGCCTAAGTCCTGCGCCGGAGCAACGCTTCGACGGGGTCAGTATCTTGCCGGCGTTGCGAGGGGGCGCGCTCCATCGGGCGGCGATCTATCAATATTTTCCGCACAGTCCCGGCGTGCCCGATTGGCTCCCGCCCGCCGTGTCGGCGCACTCCGGCGACTGGAAACTGATTCGCATCTTTCACGGCGGCGAGCGTGGCGCGCACCGCCGTCTGTTGTTCAACTTGAAAGACGACCTCGGTGAGCGACGAGACCTCGCGGCCGATCGCCGGGACGTCGTCGCCGCCTTGGACGCCGGGATCGAAACGTTTCTTGCCGACACGCAGGCCGTCGTCCCGCGGCCGAATCCGGCTTTTAACCCGGCTCGCTATCATCCGGAGCTGGAAGGAAAAGTGAAACCGAAAGCCGCACCGGCTGCGAAGGTCGCGCCGTCCGCATCGGCCGACGCAAGCGACCCTGCGCTGTTGGGCTGGAAAGCACGTCAGTACCGCGCGGCCGTCCGCGACGGCGTACTGACGCTAACGCAGGACGGGACCGAGCCGTTTCTCGGCGTTGCTCCCGGCAAACTCGCCGAGGGGGCCGAACTCCGCTTCCGAATCAAATGCGCCGGCGGTAACGGCAAGCTCGTATGGCTTCCCGCTTCCGGCAAAAGCTCGGCCGATCCCGCCCGCTTGGTCGAGTTCGTCGTCGCCGCCGAAGAGTGGACCGAGGTCCGCGCGAAGATTTCCGCTCGTCCGGACACGCCCGGCATCGTTCGGTTGTTTCTGCCGGCTCGTCAAGCTCCCGTTCAACTGGACTGGATCGAGCTAGTTGCCGACGGCAAAACACGGCGCTGGGAATTCTAAACGCCGCTCCCACCGCAAGCGCCGGGGAAACGCTTCGCTTGCCGGCGGCACAAGTTCGGCGCGCCGCTCCGCCGAAGCGACACGGCGTTTCCCCACATCCTTCTTAGTTCCGAGGATAAACTATCGACAGGTAGAATCGCCCCGTGTTCGAGCTCCATTTCCGTCGAGGTACTTCGATGAATCGCATTTTCGCAGCAATCCTGGCCGCCTGCCTCGGGGTGTCGGTCGCGGGGTACGCCGACGCCGTCGAGCCGGCGGGCGCCCAGACTCCCGTCGAGTTAAAAACGCAGGTCGATGTTCGCCTCGGCTACTTACTCTACTTGCCGAAGGATTACGAGCGACGTTCGTCATGGCCGCTGCTTTTGTTTCTCCATGGCGCCGGAGAGCGCGGCGACGATTTGGAAATGGTCAAGAAGCACGGCCCGCCGAAGCTGATCGCCGGCGGCAAGGAGTTCCCCTTCATCGTCGTTTCGCCGCAGTGTCCGCAGGGAAAGTGGTGGGAGCCGATCGAACTCGCGGCTCTGCTCGATGAAATCGGCCGCAACTATAAGGTCGACCCCGATCGCATCTACGTGACCGGCCTCAGCATGGGCGGGTTCGGCACCTGGCGGCTCGCGGCCTACGCGCCCGAGCGGTTGGCGGCGATCGCGCCGATTTGCGGCGGCGGCGAAACGTATTGGGCCAAGGAGTTTGCTCAGCTCCCGACGTGGGCCTTTCACGGCGCGAAGGATGCGGGCGTGCCGCCGGAGCGTTCGCAAGCGATGGTCGACGCTCTCACGAAGGCCGGCGGCAGTCCGAAGCTCACCATCTATCCCGAGGCCGGTCACGACTCCTGGACGGCGACCTACGACGACCCGAAGTTGTATGAGTGGTTGCTCGAGCAGCGGCGTCGCGGCTCCGACACGACACCCCGGTAAACCAATCGCCTTTTTCGCGACCAAGCGTCGCCTGCGGAACGCTCGCACCGCTCAAACGCACGTGGCGATCATTGCCGGGCGCGATAGATCATCGCCGTGCCCAGATACCCGACGACGGCCAAACTGGAACCGTCGCCGCTGAATTTCACGCAGTTAATGTTTCCGGGATGCCCCCCGAAGCAGAGAACTTCTTGCGCATCGGCGACGGCCCAAATACGCACCGTCCGATCGCTTCCGCCGCTGGCCAGTCGGCTGCCGTCGGGGCTGAAGGCGAGGCTTTGAATTCTGGCGGCGTGACCCGAGAGCACCGAGATGAGTCGATGCTCGACGACGTCCCAAAGTTCAATCGAATCGTCCCATGTGGCGACGGCAAGAGTGCGGCCGTCAGGGTTCATCGCCAGCGCGGTGCCAAGCATTCTCGGAATGGTCCATTCATCGACAACTTCGCCGGTCGCCGTCTCGAAGACTTTCAAGCGGGACGATTCCACACCGACGTAGAGCCGTTGATTGTCGGGGCCAAAACAAACGTCGCGATGCCCCAACGTCGCTTGAGAGACGACCAACTCCGGCGCTTCGACGAATCTGCCGGGTTCCCTCGCGAGCCGCCAGACGCGGAGTTCGCGGTCGGCGCTGGCCGCCGCATAGCGACCGTCGCGACTGAGACGAACACGTCCGGCATAGTTTTTGAATCCGGTTAGTCGAATTGGATTGAAATGTTGCGTCGCACTGACGACGTGCACGCTGCCGTCTTCGCAACCGACGGCCAACACCCCAAGATCTCCGAGCGCATCAATGCTGTAGACAGTGGAGTCGAATACGAGTTCGTGCGAAGACTTCCAGGTGGACCAGTCGTATATCAACACGTTTCTGGCTTTCGGGATCACCAGCATGGAACCGTCGTCGGCGAGTGCGACGTCCCGAGCGATGTTTCCGATGTGGAAGTAGCGCGGAATAAGTAACGGGTCGGTCCAAATGCGTACTCCAGCCTTCGAATCGGCGCTCACGATATCCTTGTCAGTGAGAAAACCGAGAGCGGAAATGCCGAGTTCATGTCCCACCAGGGTTTCATACGCTCGCTGAGTGAGACGATCCCACAGCCGAATGGTCAGATCGTAACCGCCGCTTACGATCGTTCGCCCATCGCGACTAAATTGAACGCAACCGACCGGTCCTTGATGACCGGAAAAGACTTGGATTTCTCTCCGCTCGTCCAAATCCCAGACACGAACCGTTCCGTCCTGCCCGCCGACGACGAGGAGTTTTCCGTCGTGGCTGCAGTCAACGGCGACGGCCAAGCTAGCCAAGGTGATTCGACAAATCTCCGTGTCCGTCTTCGAGTTCCAGAGGGTGACGCTCGTTCCGGCGGTGATAACAATTTCGTCGCCGTCGCCGCGATACATCGCGCCGGTTCCTGACGTGCTCAATTTTCCCCTCTGCGCAGTCTCCGACGTCGTGGCAACGTCCCAGACTCGAACCGAGGGAGTCATTGCGCTGCTAATCAAACGGCGCCCGTCGCGGTGAAACGCAATGCGAATTTCACCCCCTTGATTGGTTTGCCATAGTCGGGGTGTATCGTTTGACCCTAGGTTCCACAGGGCGATTCGCCCGTCTTGCAGAGCGGCGGCGAGTTGCTTGCCGTCGGCACTGAAGGTGAGACGCATAATGACCGCGTTCGGGAGAGTCAACGTCTGAAGCGTTCGGCCGCCGTCTACGGCGACGATCTTGATCGAAGTCCCAGAGGTTGCCACCGCCACTCGTCTGCGGTAGGGGTCAATTGCGAAACGCTGACCCGCGCTATCGGGAATGAACTTCGCGCCGGAATCGAACCTCGTCTTCAGATAGCGGTATTCCCAGTTCCGCAAAGCAGGCGCAGTCGCGGCGAGTTGCGCGCGAGCCGGGCCGGCCTGATGGTTATCCCAGGCGAACTTCGCGGCTTGAATATGCGACACATATTCCGTCCACTCCGCCGTCTTGCGTGCCGCTTCGGCTCGTTTGCGCTGTTCGGCTTCGCGAGCCAAAGCCGAATCCGACTCCAGGCGTCGCGCTTCGGCCAGTACGCGTTGTTCCTCGGTCGCTTTCTGCTCCCGACTCAGAATCACGAGGCCGATCGACAAGGCGGTCACGGCGACGACGGCGAAAACGCCCAGCGATGCCACCGCGGTTCGGTGTGCGCGCGCCCAGCGGACGACGCGTTCCCCGAACGCTTCGCGATGCGCCGTCGGCTTGTTTCCCGCGAGCCAAGCTTCGACGTCGTCAATTAGTCGTCGAACTGACGCATACCGTTCGACGGGATTCGACGCCAAAGCCTTGCGGCAAATCGACACGAGCGGCTTGGGAATCCGACGTCGATTCAAATCCGCGAGTTCCAGCCGGCCGGTCCGAAGTTGCGCCAGCGCGTCGGGTGTGGTTTCCGCGGCGACCGGCGGTCGGCCCGTCAGAATCGAGTGGAGCACGCCCCCGAGCCCGTAGATGTCGGCCGCCGGTCCGATGTCGTCGACCTTTCCGGCCGCTTGCTCGGGCGACATATAAACGGGAGTACCGATCAACGTGCCCATTTGAGTTTGCCGGGCGTCGGCCTCGTTTGCAGCGACGTCGCCCTCCGGCTTCGCCGACGCGTCGACGGCCTTGGCGAGCCCCCAATCGACCACGATCGTCTCGCCGTGCGGTCCCAGCATGATGTTGGCCGGCTTCAAGTCGCGGTGAATCACCCCGCGGCTGTGAGCGTAGTCGACGGCTTCGCAGGCCTGCAGATAGCGGCCGAGCAGCTTTCGCAGCTCGAAGCTCCACGCGTCGCGAGTTAATTGCTGCGCATGCAGTTCACTGAGCGTCGCTTCCAACGTTTCGCCGTCGATGAATCGCATGGCGTAGTACGGGCGACCGGAAGCGTCGGTCCCCAAGGAATACACCGGGACGATTCCCGGATGTTCCAGTCGACCGGTGATCTTCGCTTCGGCGAGAAAGCGGCGCAGCGCTTCGGGAGCGTCCGCGAAACCATGTCGAACCTTTTTCAGAGCGACGTTACGCTCGAGTTCATGGTCGCGGGCGACGTACACTTCGCCGAGACCGCCCTGCGCATGGCGTCGTACCGCTTCGAACCGGGCCGGGGATTCGACCGGATTGGGCCGATTCGGTTGTGGCGACAGGCGCAGTTGGGGCGTATCGCAGACGGTCGAATCCGGCGACGTCCGCTCGCCGGCGAGCAACGCCGTCCAGTCGATGGAATCGTCGGGAAAGCGAGCCGCGTACTCGGCGGCGGTCGGCTCGACGCCGGTCTTCCGCCGATAGGCGAAATCGATCGCGACCAACTCGCGCAACAGCTCCGTTCGCGTCCCCGGCGGCGCGTCTTTGAGAAATGCTTCCGGCGACGGCGGTGCATCTCCCAACCAAGCCGCTTCGAAGCGATCGCAGATTCGATCGATCTCGTAGGCGATCGAAGAAAACGCTTGCGGGTTGGCGAGCGATTGTTTCATGAACCACCGAACGGAAGCCGAGTCGATCGACGAACGTCGCTATAAGAGGAAATCTTGCCTCAGGGTTCCGCCCCGACCGCTCCCGCCGCGTGCGGCGACAGCCGCTTCCATTTGTCGCGAATCCGCTTGACTTTACGCAGGACCGTTCGCTCGACGCAACCAAGTTTGGCGGCGATTTCGCGGTCGGTGTAGCCTTCGAATTTCCAAACGGCGATGGACCGCGCCGTGTCGTCGTCGAGCGCCGCGAGAAGGCGCCGACATTCTTCGGCGACGGCGATGCGCATCAGCGGCGTGAGTTCGTCGACGACCGCCTGATCGATGCCGCCCGATGCACCCGCGGTCAATGCCGATTCGCCGCGGACGTCGCCGCCGCCGCGCTTGAGCGCTAAGCTCGCGCGAACATAGTCCTTCGCCTTCCGAGTCGTCAGGCGGATTAACAATTTCCACAGATCGTCGCGGTTTCGCAGCCGTGTGAACCGGCCGTGTTCGGTTCGTCGACAGAAGCTGTCGAACACGCTCAGAGCCACATCCTCCTCATCGGCCGACTTGAGTCGACGCCCCCCCAGGCGACGCCGAGCGAGCCGCGTGAGGCGGCCGAAGACCTCGTGAAACAGTTCCCGGGCGGCGGCCTCTTCGCCGCGCTTCAAGGCTTCCAACCAGGGGGTAACGGAATCGACGCCGGAGGACATATCGCAAAATCTTGCGGTGAGATGTCAGGTCGGAGCGTTAGTTCGCCATTGTGACGCTGGGGGAATCGCTCCACAACTGCCGGCCGGCGACTTGGCTTATCACCTTATGCGTAATTCTTTTGATTCGTCCGATTCCGCTTTCGCCGCCGATTTCCATGTCGCCGGCTCCTTGCCTCCCCAGGAAGGCTTGCGCAACCCGGCTCTTTTATCGCCGTGGGCCGTCGGAACCGTGAATCGCGTATTGGATGATTGCCGGCGACGGGGATGGGACCGAAAGCTCTGGCTGACCTGCTTGCTGGAAGGAATCACCGAGAATTTTGAGGCCGTCGAACTCGCGGGCGTTTATTGCACAACGGAATTCCGTCAGCGCTATCTCGCCTCACCCCAGGCCGAGCGCCAAGCATATTTCGCCCTGAAAGAATCGGCGGCGGCGACCGTCGCCGGCAATCCTGCGCTGATCGACGACGGATTACTCGGGCGTTGCTTGGAACTCCCTCACGATGCGGCGAGCGGTGAGTTGCTCTTCAACATCGATCGTGAGACGCAGCGATGTGGAGCGCCTTGGTGCTGCGCGGCGATCGTACAACCGCCGGCCGGGCGCGGATCGTGGCTCGGGATCGCCGCCCGCTTCCCCGCAGAAACGAGGCGGCCGTGCGACGTCGACGGTCGGCTATTGGTCTACGCCCTGGAGGAGGCGGCGCGGATCGTCGGCGATGGGTTGGCCTGCCACGCCGATCCCAACATCGTCTCTTTGCCGCCCCGGGTCCGCGAGGTTCTCGATTGCCTGCTGTGCGGCGGCAGCACGAAGGAAATTGCCCGCGAACTCCAGCTGAGCCGCCACACGGTAAACCAATACGTGAAGACCATTCTGCCGTTTTTCGGCGTCACGACCCGAACGGAACTGATGGCTTATTGGATCGCTAAGGGGTGGCGTCACGCCCGGGGCGACTTAGCGCCGACGCGAAGTTGACCGGCTCGCCCGACAACTTCAGCGAATCGCACTGCGACGGCGAATCTCCGAGCTTTTCAGTCGGCGAGGGAGCGATGATGCGACGCCCACCGGCCTCGGGAGGGCGATTTTCCCGGGCACACGGCCCGTCGGCCCGCTCTTCGTTGAGGCCGGACGCCGCTTCGCCTAAACTAGAAGTCCCGCCGTCGCCCCCGCCTCGCTTCCAGCTTTTTTGCCCGACGCTCTCCCGCCCTGCTTTGCTGCGCCGAGTCCGCTTTACTACCGGTCGTCGCCTCCTCGCCCGTGATGTATTCCATGCCGATCTTGCGGTCCTTGCTCGGGATTTTCGTCGCCGCCGCCGGCTGCGCCGCAGCCGAAGTCGGCGACCCGGTAGGCTTGGAATTCTTCGAAGCGCGGATTCGTCCCCTCTTCGTCGAGCGTTGCTATGAGTGTCATTCGGGCGACGCCAAGCGGATCGAAGGCGGCTTGCGGCTCGATACGACGTCGGCCCTGCGGCAAGGAGGCGATTCCGGACCGATCGTCGCCCCGGGAAAGCCCGACGAGAGTTTCTTAATCGCCTGTGTGTCGTATGCCGACGACGGCGTGAATATGCCCCCCTCCGGCAAGCTCGCCGCACGACAAATCGCCGACCTGCGTAAGTGGGTCGAGCTCGGAGCGCCGTTGCCGGCCGCGAACGACGCCGGTCCTCAAGCCGCGGCGAAGAAGTCGCTCGCGATCGACGAGCAAGCCCGCAATCACTGGGCCTTCCGACCGCTGCAAACTCATCCGTCGCCCACGATCGCGGATCGTTCCTGGCCGCGGCAAAAGCTCGATTGGTTCGTTCGCCGCCAACTCGAAGAGCAAGACTTGCGACCGGCGCCGGCGGCCGATCGTCGCACATTGATTCGCCGCGTCACCTTCGATCTGCTCGGCTTGCCGCCGACGTTCGCCGACGTCGAGAAGTTCGCGGCCGATGCGTCGCCCGACGCTTACGAGCGGCTGGTCGATCGCTTACTGGCGTCGCCGCACTACGGCGAACGTTGGGGACGGCATTGGCTCGACGTCGCCCGCTACGGCGAAGACAATCCGACCAACGAATCGACCTGCAAGGCGCCGCGCCATCCGTATCGCTATCGCGACTGGGTCGTGAAGGCCCTCAACGACGATCTTCCCTACGACGAGTTCGTGCGTCGCCAGTTGGCGGCCGATCTGCAGCCGGGCTTGCCGCCCGAGGAATTGGCCGCGACCGGGTTTCTCGGCTTGTCGCCGGTCTACCACAAGGAACCGAAACTTTCGGGCGACGTGATCGCCATGATCCTCGCCGACGAGTGGGACGAGCGGGTCGATACGATCACCCGCGGCCTGCTCGGCCTCACCGTGGCCTGCGCGCGGTGCCACGATCACAAGTTCGATCCGATTCGCACGCAGGACTATTACGCGCTGGCGGGCGTGATGGCGAGCACGCGCTTGGTGGAACGCCCGCTGGCCGCGACGACGCCGGAGGACATGCGTCGGCTCCAAGACACGCAAGAGGCGATCGTCGACGTCGAACTCCGCTTGTCGTACGCCAAGGCGATGCGCAAGACGGCCGAGGCGGCCGGCGAGCCGACCGCGCCGTTCGAAGCTCAGGTGCGGAAGTTCGACGCGCAATTGAAGGAACTCAAAGCACGCAAGCTTTTCGCAGGGCCGATCGCCGACGGCGTCTGCGATTCCGGCGTCTGGATCGACGACGCCGATCCGGCTTGGACGTCGCTCGTGTTTCGGCCCGACCGGCCGCGCGACCTGCCGGTGTTCGTCCGCGGCAATCCGGCGCGACCGGGCGAGATCGTGCCGCGACGATTCATTGAAGTGCTTTCCTCCGAAACTCCGCGGCCGTTCGCGCACGGCAGCGGTCGACTCGAACTGGCCGACGCGATCGTCGGCGAAGCGGCCGGCCTGACGGCCCGCGTGATCGTGAATCGCGTTTGGGGTTGGCATTTCGCTCAGCCGCTCGTCCGCACGCCGAGCAACTTCGGAGCGCTCGGCGAGCGTCCGTCGCACCCCGAACTGCTCGACGACTTGGCGGCCCGCTTCGTCGAATCGGGCTGGTCGCTCAAACGGCTCCATCGCGAGATCGTCTTGTCGGCGACCTATCGACAGTCGTCCGTGCACCCGCAAGCGGGCGGTCCCCACGATCCGGCCTTGGTCGACGGCGACAATCGACTGCTCTGGCGGATGAACCGACGACGTTTGGAGCCGGAGGCGTGGCGCGACGCCGTGCTCGGCGTTTCCGGCCGGCTGGATTTGACGAGCGGCGGACCGTCGGCCGACTTGGACGATCCCCAGAACGTGCGGCGCACGATCTACGGCAAAGTCAGCCGGCAAAACGTCGCCGACGTGCTGCGTTTGTTCGACTTCCCCGACGCCAAGCAACACGCCGAGGAACGCACGCCGACGACTACGCCGCTGCAGCAGTTGTATTTGCTGAATAGCGAGTTCATGCGGGCGAACGCGGAAGCGCTCGTGCGCGCGGAGGCCGGCGGAGCGAAGTCGCCGCAGGGGCGGCTGCGCGCCGTGTTTCGTCGTGTGTTGCAGCGCGATCCCTCGCCCGAAGAACAAGACGCGGCCCGCCGCCTGCTGCGCCGCGATCCCGCGGCCGACGTCGATCCGTGGCCGCTGCTCGTCCACGGTCTGCTGGCCGGCAATGAATTCTTGTATGTGGACTAACCGATGAACGAGTTTCGACGATCGCTCTCGCGTCGCGACGCCTTATGCTCCCTGGGAGCCGGCTTCGGCGGCCTCGCGCTGGCCGACCTGCTCCGCGCCGACTCGGCGGGCGCGCCGACCGCGCCGCATTTCGCGCCCCGGGCCAAGAGCGTCATCTTCTTGTTCATGTCGGGCGGCCCGTCGCACCTCGATCTGTTCGATCCGAAGCCGGAGATCGCCAAGCGGGCCGGGCAACGTCCGCAAGACGTCGACGTCCGCACCGAGCGCGTCACGGGCGGGCTGCTGCCGTCGCCGTTTCAGTTCCGCAAGTGCGGCGCGGCCGGCATCGAGGTCAGCGAACTCTT
Source organism: Planctomycetaceae bacterium (assembly GCA_016793115.1). Taxonomy (GTDB): domain Bacteria; phylum Planctomycetota; class Planctomycetia; order Pirellulales; family PNKZ01; genus PNKZ01. The sequence goes on along the minus strand of JAEUIN010000343.1, from coordinate 5,335 downwards.
GCCCGAGTTTCAGGCCTGCGTCGACGACGTCTGCGTCGTCCGCTCCCTGCACGGCGTCAATCCGAACCACGCCCCGGCCGCGAATCATCTCTTCTCCGGACGCATCGACCAGATCCATCCGTCGCTCGGCGCTTGGGTGTCGTACGGGCTGGGGCGGGAGAACGACTCCCTGCCCGGTTTCGTTTCGATCAAAAACGGCGACACCGCCTCGCGCTACGTCCGCAACGGCTATCTCCCCGGCGAAAACCAGGCGACTCCGATCGATCCGCGAACGCCGCGCGTCGAGAAGATGATTCGCCACCTGCGCAACGAAGCGCTTCCTCCGGCGAGTCAGCGACGGCAACTCGAATTCATTCGCGCGCTCAACGCCGCTCACCGCGAGCGGCGACCGGGCGACGATGCGCTCGACGCCCGCGTGCAGGCGATGGAGACGGCGTTTCAGATGCAGTTCGCCGCCGGCGAAGCGCTCGACTTGGCGACGGAAACGAAAGAGACGCGTCGCCTCTACGGCACCGGCTGGTTCGCCGACGGCTGCCTCGTCGCGCGGCGACTCGTCGAACGGGGCGTGCGCTACATCCATCTCGAAGTCGGCAATTGGGATCATCACGACAAGATCGGCACCAACATTCGCAAGTCGGCCGCGGAGATCGATCGGCCGCTGCGGGCCCTGCTCGTCGATCTCAAACGGCGCGGCCTGCTCGCCGATACGCTGGTCGTTTGGAGCGGGGAATTCGGCCGCACGCCCGTCTCCGAAAACGGCGACGGCCGCGATCACAACCCGTTCGGCTTTACCGCTTGGCTGGCCGGCGGCGGCGTGCGCGGCGGTTTCACCTACGGCGCGACCGACGACTTCGGCTTCAAAGCGGTCGAGAATCGCGTCGGCGTTCACGATCTCCACGCGACGATGCTGCATCTCTTGGGACTCGACCATGAGCGGCTGACCTATCGCCATTCCGGACGCGACTTTCGCTTGACCGATGTTCACGGTCGCGTCGTTCGCGAGATCCTCGCCTGAGTGCGCAGCAGAATCGCTATTCGGGCCTTGCGGTCGCCGTCGACGTTCGTCGAGCGCAACCGACTGAACCGCACGAAACGCGCTGCCAACTCGCCGCCTTCCCGGTCGTACCCCTGCGAAAACCCCAGCGGTTATTCACTCGCGCGCCGCGCTAAGTCGATTTCAGTTCGGATTTGTCGGCCGCGAGCGAAACTTCGTTTGGCCGACCGCCGCCCCCCGCTTATGATGGGTGGTTTGCGGCTTTCCACATCGTCGACAGGAGCTTTCCACCAAGTGGCACTCACCGCCGAGCAATTCGGCAAAGCTCTCGTCGCGTCCGGCCTCGCCACGGCCGAGGAATTGAAGGCGAGTTGGAACTCCTTGCCGGCCGACGGCCGGCCGAAAGACGCCGCCGGTTTCGCACGGGCCTTGATCGACCTGGGCCGCCTGACGCCGTTTCAAGCGCAGGAGCTGTTGGCCGGTCGCGGCGAACGTCTCCAGATGGGCGAGTATCTACTGCTCGCCGAAATCGGCGCGGGCGGCATGGGCAAGGTCTATAAGGCCCAGCATCGCCGGATGAAGCGCATCGTGGCGCTCAAAGTGATGTCGAGCGCCGCCATGCAAGACGATGCGGCCGTGAAGCGCTTCCAGCGCGAAGTCGAAGCCGCGGCTCGGCTCGAACATCCCAACATCGTCACCGCCTACGACTCGGGCGAGGTCGGCAAAGTTAAGTATCTGGTCATGCAGTTCGTCGACGGCGGCGACCTGTCCGACTTCGTCAAAAAGAACGGGCCGCTGCCGATCGAAGCGGCCGTCGACTACGTGCTCCAGGCGGCTCGCGGCTTGGCCTTCGCGCATGCCGCGGGCGTCGTGCATCGCGACATCAAGCCGGCCAATCTGCTCTTAGATAAGAAGGGCGTCGTCAAGATTCTCGATATGGGCTTGGCCCGCATCGAAGACGGCGACGGGCTCACGGCGACCGAGCAAGTGATGGGCACGGTCGATTACATGAGCCCCGAGCAGGCTGCGGAGACGAAGAACGCCGACGCCCGCAGCGACATCTACTCGCTCGGCTGCACGCTCTGGTATCTGCTCAGCGCGAAGAAGCTCTTCGACGGCGACACGATGATCTCGCGGCTGATGAAGCACCGCGACGCCGAACCGCCGAGCCTCGTGAAGACGCGCGACGACGCGAGCTGGCCGCTCGAGCAAGCGTTCCACAAGATGATCGCCAAGCGGCCGCAAGACCGCTATCAATCGATGGAGGAAGTGATCGCGGCGCTGGAGCCGTTCGGGCCGAGCGGCAGTCCGTCGAGCGGCGGAATGGGCTCGAGCATCGGCGGCGGCAAGGGGCAGAGCGCCGAACTGGCTTCGTTCATGCAAGCCATGGCGGGCGGCAAGTCGACCGGTTCGTCGGCCTCGCTGCAGACGAAGTCGACGACATCGCCCGCGGTCGACGCGACGGCGGCGTTCTCCTCTGCGGAAATCGGCACCGACCCGAAGAGCGCGCTCCACTCGCGCGGCGCGTCGCCGCTCGCCGGCGCGAAGCCTCAATCGGGAGTTCGGAAGAAAAAGCCGCCGGTGAAACTCCTCGCCGGCGGACTCGGCGCGTTCGCGCTCCTCGCCTGCTTCGGCATCTGGGTCGTCGTTCGCGACAAAGAGGGCCGCGTCGTGGCCGAAGTCGCCGTGCCCGCCGGAGGCGACGTCTCCGTTCGGCAAACGACGCAGATCGACGTCGCTCCGATCGTCGCCCCGAACTTCGCGACGACCGGCGCGACGACGCCCGCCGTCGGTTCGCCGATATCCACGAAGACGACATCGTCGGCTGCGAAGAACACGCCGGCTCCGGCGGCGGAGCGGTGGCCGTATGATCCGCCCGACGGCCAAGACTACGTCTGGAGCGCGCCGGAGAATCTGGGCCGCGGCGTCAACAGCGCCGACAACGAACGGCCGGCGGGCGTCGCCGACGATGATCTCGCGATCTACTTCCTCCGCCGCAATTCAATTTTGATGGTGGCACGTCGCACGCGGGCGGACTTGCCGTTCGCCGACGCACGGCCGGTGCCGGGCATCACCGTGACGGGCGGCGACGCCTGCGTCTCCGCCGATGAACTTGCGCTCGCCGTGATGCAATCCCCCGACGGACGCAAGCGCGAAGTTTGGTGGAGCGAGCGTCGCTCTCCGGCGGACCAGTTTCCCGAACTCCGGCCGCTGACGTCGGACGGCCGGCCTTCGGGCGCACACGCCATGCTTTCGCCGGACGGGCTCACGTTGCTGACCACGACGGGCGACGTGAACCTGTGGACTCGGTCGGCGCCGGGTGCGCCGTTCACGGGCCCCCAGCGTTTGCCGGAGCCGATCAATACGAGCCAATGGGACATGCCTGGTTCCATCACGGCCGATCAGCGTCTGCTCATCGTGATGAACCAGACCGGCAGCGGTCCTCGGGCGACGCGCCGCGTCGTCTATCACACGCGGGCCGACCGCAACCTGCCGTTCGACGCCGCCCGGCCTCTCGACGTGCCGCTCGGCCCCGCCGCGGACTTGGACACCACCGGCGGATTCCGCCTCTCCGGCGACGGCCGCAGCGTCTATTTCTCGTCGTTCCATTATCCCGGCGGCGCGGGGAACGAAGACATCTGGGTTTCGCGCCGCGTGCCGAAAGTCCCGTCGTCGCCGACCACGGCGACGCCGACCACGAGCCTCGCGGTCGCCGATTTGCTCGAGTCGCCCGATTACGTGTGGAGCGAGCCGGAGAACCTTGGTCCGGGCGTAAACTCGTCCGTTCCCGAATTGAAGCCGACGCTCTCGGCGGACGAACTGCGGCTGATCTTTCGTTGCGACGAGGGTGTGTCGAGCAGCGCGAGCAGTCTCTGGGAATGCCGGCGCGCGACGACCGACGAGCCGTTCGGCCCGCGCGTCCGTCTGACCGGGTCGGCTTACGAAGACGAGCCGTTTCTCTCGGCCGACGGTCTGACGCTGCTCTACGATACGCATGCCGTTGCGAAAGATCGCGTCGCCAAAGACATTCGCATCCGCCGGCGCTCGGCGCTCGATGCTCCCTGGAGCCCACCCGAGACGGTCGTTTTGCCGGACGACTACGACGAGCAGACGCCGTGGCTTTCGCCCGACGCGCGGACTTTGATCTACTCTTCGGCGCGCCCCGGCGGCAGCGGCTCGCGCGACCTGTGGATTTGCAATCGTGCCGCGCCCGACGCCCCGTTCGGCCCGCCGACGAACTTCCGCTGCGGCGCGAATAGCCCGGCTCCGGAGCAATCGCCGCAACCGCTGAGCGACGGCCGCACGGTGTTGTTCGCACGCGACGGCAAGCCGCAGCTGACGTTCACATCGCCGACCGGGGTGCTGTCGGCGCTGCCGGTGCGCGGCGTCGCCGACGACGTGCGCGAGCCGTGGCTCTCGGCCGACGGTCGACGAATGTACTTCCAATCGGATCGTCCCGGCGGACGCGGCGCCGCCGACCTCTGGATGTCGCGCCGCGTGCCGAAGGGAAGCCCGCCTGCGGGCGCGGCGCCCGGGCCCCGGAATTCGCCGCCTTTGGGAAAGTCGAGCATCGCCGCGATGCTCGATTCGCCGGATTACGTCTGGACCGAACCGGAGCCGCTCGGTCCGGAGGTCAACCTCGGCGGCGTGAATACGTCTCCCGTCGTTTCGAGCGACGGTCTCGAACTGTGGTTCGCGTCTTACGGAGGGACTCAGGCGAAAGTTCCGGGACAAGGCGACGAAGATCTTTGGGTTGCTCGTCGCAAGTCGCTTGCGGCGCCTTGGGAGCCGGCGGTCAACGTCGGTCCGCCGATCAACGACGTCGGCAAAGACGTGAATCCGGCGCTCTCCGCCGACGGACTCCGCCTGGTGTTTTGGCGTTATCCCGAATATACGCTGTACGAATCGAAACGCGCCGCGACCGCCGCCCCCTGGTCGGAGCCGGTGAAACTGTCGGCTCAACTGGGCGCAAACATCAATCACCCGTGGCTCTCCGCCGACGGACTCGAACTCCTCTTCTCGACCGTGCCCGGCGGTAAGCTCCGTCGCAGCACTCGGCCTGATCGCGACGCCGAGTGGGGAACGCCGACGGATCTTCCGCAACTCGCCGGAACTTTGGAAGCGGCGGCGCTCTGGGTCTCTCCGGACGGCCGCGACATGCTGGGGCATTGGCTGAAGTCGCGGTCGCCCAACGTCTACGAGTATTGGCTCGCCGAACGTTCGACGCCGGCGGATCCTTGGAGCGCGCCTCGGCGAATCGAGCTTCCGAATAACATGCAGGCTATGGCCCGTCCGTTTCCCGTCCTCACGCCGACGGGTCTGGAGTTGTACTTTGTCCAC
>JAEUIN010000336.1 GCA_016793115.1 Planctomycetaceae bacterium | reverse complement strand
CGGCCACTCGGCGGAAACCGGTCTGCCGACCAAATGGACCGACGCCGACGTAGCCTGGAAAACCGCATTGCCCGGCACCGGCCAATCGTCGCCGATCGTCTGGGGCGACCGCATCTTTCTGACTGCGGCGCTGGAACAAGGGCGCGAGCGGGTGGTGCTGTGCCTCGATCGCAAGACCGGCAAGCTCCTATGGCAGCAGAGCGCGTGGAAGGGGGAACCGGAAAAAGTTCACATCATGAACGGTTGGGCCTCGGCGACCTGCGCGACCGATGGCCAGATCGTCGTCGCCTTCTTCGGCATCGGCGGCATTCATGCCTACTCGGTCGACGGCGTACACCTCTGGTCGCGCGATTTAGGAAAATTCGTCAGCCCCTGGGGCGTGTCGGCCTGCCCGATCATCGTCGACGACAAGGTTGTTCAAAATTGCGACGCGGATGAAGACGGCTACATCGCGGCGCTCGATAAAAAGACCGGGGATATCGTGTGGCGCACCGAGCGGCGTTTGAAAGCCGATGACGAACAATCGATGCGCGGCTGGAGCACGCCGATCGTCGTCAGCGCCGCAGGCCGCCGCGAGATCGTCGTCAACGGGCACGACGGCGTCCGCGCCTACGATCCGAATTCCGGTAAGGAACTGTGGTACTGCAAGAGCTTCAACGGCCGCGGCGAGCCGACCGTCACGCCGGCCGGCGACGTGCTGACTGTCGTCAACGGGCTCTCCGGCGATTTCTACGCCGTAAAGCCGGGCGGAAGCGGTGACGTCACGAAGAGTCATATGGCGTGGCACGTGCCGCGCAAAGACGGCCGCGATTGCCCGTCGCCGATCGTCATCGGCAAATATGTCATCGTCGTGAGTATGAGCGGCATCGCTACCTGCTACGATGCCGTCGACGGCAAGACTTACTGGAAGGAACGCCTCGTCGGCAAGTTCAGCGCGTCGCCTATCGCCGCCGATGGGCTGGCCTATCTTCTGAACGAAGACGGCGTGACTTACGTCATTCGCCCCGGCGAATCGCTTGATGTCGTCGCCGAGAATCCGCTGACGGCCGGCGAGGAAGAAATCTTCCGCGCCTCGATTACGCCGTGCGACGGTCAACTGCTCGTTCGCTCGACGAACGTGCTGTATTGCGTCGGCAAAAAGTAGCGCACGGGCGGTCGAGAGCCGGTTTCACGAAACCTTCGGCGGTCGGCGGGGTAGCATGGTTGGCGGCCGCAAGACGCCGCGGCTAGTTCGATTGGAGGGGGCGACGTAGACTGAATCTGTCGGACCTTGTTTTGTCGAGGTCCGTGGCAAATGCCATGCTCTCCTAACATCATGTTCCTACTAAGGGTAGCTGTTTGACCGTCGGCGAATCGTCGGCCCAAAGTTATGAGCTGCGCGACCCTGACGTGCGGTTGATGCTCGAGGTGCGCGACGACAACGCCGCGGCCTTCGAGAAGCTCATGCTGCGCTACCAGAGCCGGCTCGTGACGGTACTCGAACATTTGACCGGCCGTCGCGACGCCGCCGAGGATTTGGCACAGGAAGTCTTTCTGCGGATTTATCGTTCGCGGAAGCGGTATGTGCCCGGCTCGAAGTTTTCGACGTGGCTCTTCACCATCGCCAACAACGTCGCTTCGAACGCCCGCCGCAGTCGGGCTCGCCGCAAAGAGCGCAACATCACTCCCACGGCCGGCGACGACACCGGCGCGTGGAGCCAAGCTCCGCTCGAGCAAATGGCGCAGGCCAAGAGCGCGTTTTTGCCGACGCGGCAACTTGATAAAGCCGAGATGCGTGAAGTGGTGCAGCGGGCCTTGGAAACGCTCAACGAACGGCAACGGATGGCCGTATTGCTCTGCAAGTTCGAAGGAATGAGCTACCTCGAAATCGCCGAGACGATGGACATGTCGCCGCAAGCCGTGAAGTCGCTCCTGTCGCGCGCTCGCGACAACCTGCGGGACGTGCTGGAAGCGTATCTCGAGCGGGGCGTGATGCCGGCCGGGAGTGAAGCCGCCGATGATGAAACGGAGGAGGCGACGTCATGAACGACGACCGACGCAACTCCGAGTTATCGACGGACGCATCCGATCAACAGGCCGAACTCCACGCGTATCTCGACGGCGAACTGGCGCCCGACGAGCGCAGCCGGTTCGAGCAACGATTGGCGGCGGATTCGCAATTGCAGGCCGAATTGCATCGGCAACAGCGTGCGTGGGATTTGCTCGACGCTCTGCCGCGCAGCGACGTGAGCGCGAAGTTCACGCAGACCACGGTGGAGATGATCGCCCTTGATGCCGAGAAGGAGTTGGCGACCGCGGAAGCGAAGCCCGACCATCGTTGGTTTGACTTGGGCCTGCTGACCGGCGGCGTGCTGGCGGCGGCGCTCGGCGGGTTCCTACTGACCGACGCCATACGACCGCGGCCTGACGACGAGTTGCTCCGCAATCTGCCGGCGGTGCGCGACCTCGACGACCTCGGCCGAACCGAACCGGGCGAAACCGCCGAATTCTTCCGTAGTTTGCAAGCCGCCAAGATTTCGTTCCCCGCGGCGGAGAAGGTCGCGTCACAACCGGCGCCGCCGCAGCGCGGCACGGCGGGAGGTCGGCCATGACGACGCCCGACAAAACTTCCGCCGATCGGCTCGGCCTGACGGCGCTGAATACGACCGTCGCCGACGACATGCCGCCGCGCCCGATCGCCGGCGACGCCGATGCGGCCGATCCGATCGTGGTCGAGCGCCGTTCGCGCGGGACCAAACGGCGCGTGGCTGCGGCGCTGGTGATCTTGCTGATTCTTGTCGGCGAGATCGCGTGGGCTTACCGGCGACAGGATCCTTTGGCCGATCGCAGAGCCGCGGTCGCCGTACTTCCGGCGGATGAGAAAGCGGCCTTGGCGGCAAAGTATGAGCGGTTTCAGAAATTGCCCGCAGCCGAACAACAACGTCTGAACGAGTTGGCCGAGGGTCTGACGACCGGCGGCGACGCGCCGGCCGTGCTGCGAACGATGCACGACTATCTGCAATGGAAAGCGAAGCTCGCGCCGCAGCAGAGCGCGCTCTTCGTTGGGCTGGAAGCCGAAGATCGACTGAAGAAGGTCGAGCAGTTCGTCGGCGAGCAGCGCGTATTCGCGGCACAGGAGCTAAGCGACGCCGATGCGAAAGTCATCATGGCCTGGCTTGAGCAACAAGTGAAAACGCACCAGGAGAAGTTACTGGAAAATCTGCCCGGCACCGTCCGCGAACGGTTCGAGCTGATGGGAGCCCGCGAGCGGTCGTGGGCGCTCATGTATTACGTGATGTCGCAGCAGCGCGGGCCGGGGCCGTCGCGATTTGATCTCGTCACGCCGGCTGCGCTGGAGGAACTTCGCGGCAAGCTTTCGCCGCAGGCTCAAGCACGCTGGGGGGCCGCGGAACGAGTGCGCGACGACGGCGACGATCCCAAGGCGCTCTTGGCCGAATGGATCCGCACGGCGATCGAGCGAACGGTCGGGTACCGCGGCGTCGGTGCCACGGCGTCGGCACGGATCGACGAACAGGAGCTGCGAAAGTTTTTTGAAAGCGAACTTTCGGAAAACGAGCGACAACGGCTCATGGCTCTGCGACCCGAGGAGATGCAAAGCGAATTAAGGCGAGAATTCTTGCGGAAGCGAGGGCTCTGGAAGGAGCCGGCCGCGGGGAAGTTTGGACCGTTCCCGCGCACCTTCGGCTCGGGCGACAATCGTCGACCGCCGGGCATCCGCAAGCCGGGCGAAGACGACGGCCGCGGACCGCCGGTATTTCGCAGGCAGGGCGAAGGCCCCGATGATGGTCGAGGTCCGCCGCAACCGCCGCCGCCGCAGCGTCCGCCCAACGAGCAGATTTGATCAGACGCGGCTCTAGCGCTGAGGCGTTAGACGTAGTCGTCGCCGGCGCGTATCTTCTAGGCCATGCAATCGGAAGAAATCACCCAAGAGCCGGCCGTGCTGCCGCGCGTGCTCGGTTCGTTCGACGCGGCGATGATCGTCGTCGGCAGCGTCATCGGCAGCGGCATCTTCTTGAAGC
>JAEUIN010000291.1 GCA_016793115.1 Planctomycetaceae bacterium | reverse complement strand
CAATGCGAAGGTCGGCGATCCGGTGAAGTTCAAGCTCGAGGCGACCGACGGTGATCTGCCGGCGCAGAAACTTAAATACGCTGCGGTCTCCGACTCGGCTCTGCCGGAAGGAGCCAAGCTCGACGACGCAACCGGCGAGTTTACCTGGACGCCGACCAGCGACGTCGCCGGCAAGGCGACGAAGTTCACCGTGGCGGCAAGCGACGACGGCAAACCTTCGCTGTCGGCCCGGACGGAAGTCGTCGTGAACGTCACTGCCGAAAACAAGCCGCCGGTGATCGATCAGATCGCCGCTCGCACAATCAGCTTGCCGCTGCAAGAGACCGCCGGCCCGGCGCTGTCGTTTCCGATTTCGGCGAGCGATCCCGACGCGGCGGATGGTACAAAGTTGAAGTTCGCGCTCGTCGCGCCGGTGCCTGAAGGAGCCAAGCTCGATGCCTCGACCGGTCTCTTCACGTTCGCCCCGACGATTCCTGACGACCTCAAGATGGCTCCGGCCAAGCTGACGGTCGAAGTGACCGACGCCGGTTCACCGCCGCTCTCCGCGCGGGCGTCGTTCACCGTGAACTTCGCGACGGTCGATCTCGTCGCGCAGCTCCGCGAAAAGCTTGAGAAGGCGACCGCCGTGAAGCCGATTACCGAAGTCGTCACGGAAGGTCGCAAGCTGCAACAAGTCACTTACGTCGACCAAAAGCAACTCCGCAAACTGCTGGCCGACGCTTACGTGAAGCGGGGCGATGCCTACTTGGCGACGGGTGATTTCGGTTCAGCGCTGGTGGACTTCAACACCGTCGTGAAGGAACTCGACGTCGCTCACGCCGACGCTCGGCTCGGGCGGGCCTTCTGCTATGCCCGGCAAGGCGACTGGCGGACGGCCGTCACGGAGTACGACGATCTGCTGGCCCTGAACGACAAGAACGCCTCGGCCTATCGCAATCGGGCCACGGCCCAATACGAACTGAAACGCTACGCCGAAGCCGCGGCCGACGCCGATAAAGCGATCAATCTCGACTCGAACGAACCGCGAGCCTATTTCGTCCGGGCCAACACGAAGCTGCAGCAAAAGAGACAAGCCGAGGCGCTGGCCGACTTCCGGCAGGCCGTGACGCTCTTCCTCAACGAAGACTCCCCGCCGCGCGGGATGCTGACGCAATGCCTCGAGAAGCAACTCGAGATCATGAAGGCCGATCCGAAGCTCAACGACCCCGCGGCTGCGGCGGCCAACGAGCGGCTGCTGGCAGAACTCAAAGCGGCCGGCGGTAAGACGGCCGGGAATTAAGCGGCGTCGATGTTCGGCTGAGCGCTGAACTTCTCAAGTCAAGCGCGGATTTGGCCGGCGGCAGGTTTCTTACGCCGTCAAGGCTGTTTTTGGCCGGCCGCCGTTTTGTGGCCGGTCGTCGCGGCGCTACAAAATATGGGCCGGCCAAAAGTTTCCTGGCCTCCATTGCGGCAATCGGGACAATACGGAATGCGCGATTGCGCGCCGACCTTAGCCCCCGGTTCTTCAAACCGGTGGCAATCGACGCGAAGCCGCAATCAAACAAAACCACCACGAACTAGCCCCGCCGCGCAAGCAAGGGGACATGTCGTTTACGTTCTGAAGCCGCAACAAGAATTTGATCACAATACCCCCGGCATGAAGTGCCGCGGGCTAAGGCCCACGACCATGAATCTCCATTGCCAACCTTCTATCGACGTCTCCCTCACCCGGCCTTTGGCCACCCTCTCCCGGTGGGAGAGGGATTGTGGCGACGCCCTTTCCGATGGTGCGGTTTATGCTCGGCATCGCAAGTTATCGTCAATCGTTTTGCAATTACAACCGCGCTACCGTAAGTGCGTACATTTTCGAGGGGGGTGCGTACATCGAGGTCTGAAAAGTACGCACCACGTCACTTAGAACTAAGGGTGCGTACAAAGCGGGGTCCGATGTACGCACTTGTCATTTCGAGGCAATTACAAATCTGTTGCAATTACGACAGACGGAACGCCACGGAGGGCGTTCCCTACAGGAGGCGATTTATGATCGGAAACTCTACGCTAAATCAAGGCGAGCGGCCGGCGTGAGCCGGCCGTTACACCTCTCTCGCGCCACGCGCTCGACATCAAAAAACGAAACGGGGGCCTTACGGCCCCCGCTCGCCTCGGAAAAATTAATACTTCGCCGCAGCGAAGCGGCCTCGCTAGGCCGTCACGTCGTAGCCCTTACGTTGTTCGCGCTTGAGCCAGGCGTTGGCGGCGTCGTCGCCCGTGATCTGTTCGGCCTGCGAATCCCAGTTGATTTTGCGGCCCAGACGGATCGCGATGTTCGCCAGGTGGCAGGTCGTCATGGCCCGGTGATGGGTGTCGACGTCGCTGATCGGCTGCGTGCGGTCGCCGCAGCATTCGAAGAAGTTGGCCATGTGGTTGCCCCACTTCTTTCCCTTGTAAAGCTGGCCGAGCAACTCTTCCGACAGCGGCTGGTCCTTCAGCGTATCGGCGGCCGAACCACGCAGCGCGCCGCGGCTGACGAACAGGTCGCCTTGCGTACCGGTGAACTGGATGCCGTTCTCGCCGTCGCTCAGAATCCGCATT
>JAEUIN010000286.1 GCA_016793115.1 Planctomycetaceae bacterium | reverse complement strand
CGGCCGACAACTCCTCGCCCCGCGCAAGCGTCCGCACGCCGGCCTGGGGCACTGTCGCCAGACTCCCGGTCGATTACGCTCGATCGAACTGCTGGAAGGCCCGGGAGAGTTCGGACGGACGCTGCACGCCGAACGAGACGAGGTCGAACGCCGCTTCGGCCGACTGACGAACCACGCCGCCGGCCTTGCGCCGCTTCCCAACTGGGTCCGCCGCCTCGATCGAGTTCGCCTCTGGATTCAACTCAAACTTCTCATACACACCGCCTACGTCCTCCTCAAGGAACACCCACCCCCGATAGCTCATGCATAATGTTGCGCTGGGAGAAGGTGGCCGAAGGCCGGATGAGGGACGCGCGGCGTAAAGGTTGGTGTTGCGATACACTCGACGACGCAGCGCATCAGACATCGGATCCGCGCACGTCGGTAAGCGGGTCGACGTCGCGACGTTGCGTCGGCAGGCGATCGGAGTCGAAGAAACTCGCGATTCGCTTCGCGCTATGGTATACGTCAATAAATCGCTCCTTACGGGAACGCAAACGCATGGGAATTCCGAATTACCGGCCCGACCGCTGCCCCGACGAGGGGACTGTCCGAGCGCTTCGTCGGGGGAATCATTTTCGGTTCACTGCGCCTAGCGCGAAACTTCCGCCGGGCCGCTTGCTTGTCGTGCAGAGTTGGGGCGAGCATGACTTGAAGGTTGCGCCATGGTCGCTTGCCTGTCGAGACGAGCAAGGGACGACGCACTACCTCATTCTTAATCCCGCGACGGCAGTCTCGCTCGCCTAGAACGACATCAGCTCGCGGCGAGCTCTCCCAATGGGAGAGGTGTTACGACAACGCTTGTTCACGCCGGCTCGAGCAACCTGATGAGCGTCATCCTTGTCGATCTGGGGAACGAAGCGCACGACGTCGTGATCAACAATGCCGGGTGGCGGGCGACGGTCGAGGTCGTGCGGGCGATCGGGGTGCTTGAGGAGCGACGGCTGGAGTTGCTTGAAACCGCGTGGCTGGGGGAGCGTGTCGCCGCGGACGAGGCGCGAGCGATCGGGCACGCCGTGCTCGCAGGCCCGCTGGCCGACGTGAACTGGTTGGACGACGTTTACCCGCCGCAGAGTTTTTGGAAAGACCCGGCCACGAAGTCGTGGCCGGAGTATGATCGCGACACCTATTGGACGTCGTGGTTGCGGGCCTTCGCCGGGTTCTGTCTGACTTGCGACGGGTTCGTGGTGCATTGAGGGCGAGGCAGCGACGGTAAGAGTTCCACGTGGGCCTCGCGTTGCTCGACCCAACCCTACGGGCGGCTTGGTACATTGGGGCGATTGCTCATTCGCTTCGACGGAGACACAACGATGGTGCGGCATAGTCCGGCGGCGGTGTTGAGCTTGTTCTGCTTCGTCGCCGCGGTTGGGGCGGAAGAGGCGCCGCCGCTGCCTGAGGAACTCCTCGGCGAGTGGGTCGTCGTCGCGGCCGAGTATCGCGGCGAGCGGCCGTCGGCGGAGATCGTCGCCAAGCTGGCCAAGTTTCCCGTCGTCGTTGAAGGCGACAAGCTGCCGCTGCCGCCGCTGAGCTATCGCGACGACAGTGGTTTCTTCATCGACGCCGGCGGCCCGCTCGCGGTTCGCTGCCGCGCGAAGACGAGCGCCGCGCCGAAAGAGATCGAACTGGTCTTGCAGGACGGGAACGTGGAATTTCGGATGCTGGGGATTTACGCCGTCGAAGGAAAGCGGCTGCAACTCTGCTGGCAGCACGACGGCCGCGGCCGGCCGAAGGAATTTCGCACGACGAAGGAACCGTCGCAGATGATGTTTGTGTTGGAACGAGCGGCGAAGGGTTCGTGACGGCGGGCCGACTAATCGCCGGCGAAGAGTTGAAGATAGCTTTCGTAGCGGCGGACGTCGAGGCGGCCGTCGGCGACGGCGTCTTTCACCGCGCAGCCGGCTTCATGATGGTGCGTGCAGTCGGGAAAGCGGCAGTGGTAGATAAACGGCCGCAGGTCGCGAAACGCGCCGCAGACTTCTTCGGGAATCACGTCCCACAGTTCCATCGTGCGGATGCCGGGCGTGTCGACGACGTAGCCGCCGGATTGGAGCTTGATGAGCTTCGCCGTGGTCGTCGTGTGCTTCCCTTTTTGCGTTTCCTCGCTGACGACGCCGACCCGCAAGTTGAGCTGCGGTTCGACGGCGTTCAAGAGCGACGATTTGCCGACGCCGCTCTGGCCGACGACGACGCTCCGCTTGCCGGCCAAGAGCTTGCGCAAGGCGTCGACATTGAAGCCGCTGATCGCGCTAAGGGGGAGCACGTCGTAGCCGCAGCGGGCATACACGCCGATGAGCGGCTGTAGTTCGTGCGGGGCGATCAGGTCGATCTTGGTGATGCAGATGATCGGTTTGATTTGGGCCCGCTCCGCGCCGACGATGAAGCGGTCGATGAGGTGCGGCTTGAGATACGGCTCGGCGGCGCTGGAGACGATGCACATCTGCTCGACGTTGGCGGCGATGACGTGCTGCCGGCCGCGGCTGGTGCGGCTGATGACTCCGGTACGCGGCTCGACGCGCTCGATCATCCCTTCTTTGTCGTTGGCGAGGCGGAAGTAGACTTCGTCGCCGGCGACGACGACGTGGCGATCTTCCGTGGCGAGCGTTTTGAGGATGCGGCGGACGGCGCATTGGAGCGTCGTGCCGTCGTCGGCTTCGACGAGGCAAGTGAGTCCGTGCACGCTGAGCACGCGGCCGCGGCGGCAATCGGCGTCGACGTCGATCCGCATGCCGCCGGCCGACGTGGCGTCGGACCCGAGCACGGTCCGCTTCTTCGTCAGTTCGCCTTTGCCGCTGAGGCGTTCGCCGCGCGGCAGGTCGTCGATCGCCCCTTCTTCACCGACCTGCTTCGCCCAATCTTTCTGCCGCGTGCGCGGCGAGCGATTCTTGCGAAACTCGGTGCGGAACTTTTTCTTTTTGTCTGGATCGCCCATGCGGTCATTCTATCAGATTCGCGCGAAGTGGGATTCGGCGATGTGAAGTTGGTTGCGAAGTTGCGAGCAACGTTGTAGGGTGGGACGACGCTCCGCGGCCAATCGTTCTCGGGCTGAGCCTGGGAACGAGGACACGAAGCGGCTGACGACTGCACGTCGGCAAAGCACTGGTGGACGAGCCACCAGTGCCACCCCGCCGACCGCCTGTCCGCGTGAGCCTTGCTGCGCTCGCCCCACCCTACAAGCTGAATTCCGCATTCAGCATTCCGCATTCAGCATTTCCCCGGCTCCCGCCTATGCCGCATCCGAACGAAGACCCGATCGTGACGAGTTCGCGGCGCGAAGCCGTGCTGACCGTGGTGCTGTGGGCGACGGCGCTCACCTACAGCGTCGGCTATTGCTATCTGTATGGATACAATCGCGAACTCGACAGTTCGCTGGACGGGATGGAATTCTTTTTCGGTTGGCCGGATTGGGTGTTTTGGGGCATCGTCGTGCCGTGGGGCACATGCACCGTGGTGTCGACGATCTTCGCCTTTTTCGTGATGACGGACGCGCCGCTCGGGGAAGATCGCGACGACGATGAGGAGCTGATCTAACGATGGGCTCCTGGACCGACATCTCTTCGTACGGCGTGCTCTTGGCGCTGGTGCTGATCATCGGCGTGAGCGGCTGGCTCGGCGTCGTCGCGCAGCGGGCCGTGAGCAAGGGCTCGTTTCTCAAGGGCTTTTTCCTCGGCAACCGCGGCTTAGGCGTGTGGGCCATGGCGCTCACGGCCACGGTGCAAAGCGGCGGCACGTTTATGGGCGTCCCGTCGCTCATCTACAGCTTCGGCTTCATCGTGGCGCTCTGGATCGGCAGCTATATGATCGTGCCGCTGACGGGCTTCTCGTTCGTCGGCAAGCGGTTGGCGCATCTCTCGCGGCGGACCGGCGCGGTGACGATTCCCGATCTGTTTCGCGGGCGGTTCGACAGCCCGGCCGTGGGGCTCATCTGCAGCTTGATGATTTTGTTTTTCTTGTCGTTCATGCTGATGGCGCAATTCAAGGCCGGGGCGATCGTGATGAAGCTCGCCTGGCCGGGGAACGCCGAATCGCTCACGATGGCCGAAGACGCGACCATTACGATGGACTCGCAGTATTATCTCGGCCTGACGATTTTCACCGTGGTCGTCGTCGGCTACACGCTCTTCGGCGGCTTCTTGGCGAGCGTGTGGACGGACTTGTTTCAAAGCGTGCTGATGGCGATCGGCGTGTTCATTCTGCTACTGCTCTCGTTGCGGGCGGCCGGCGGATTGGAGAACGCCACGCGCGTCGCGGTGGAGAACACCGACGTCGGCTTCATCACCGGCCCCGGCTACCAGCGCGATTATTTGCCGCTGGGGCTGGCCTGCTCGTATTTCGTGGTGTGGATTTGGGGCGGGGTGTCGTCGCCGGCGAGCGTGCTCCGCGTGATGGCGGCGAAGAACACGGCGACGCTGCGGCGCTCGATCGTCGTGCTTTCGGTTTACAACCTGTTCATCTACCTGCCGCTGATCGCCATTTGCATCTGCGCGCGAGCCATCCTGCCCGACTTGGCCCAGCCGGATGAAGTGATTCCGCGGATGGCGCTCGGCATGACGCGCGATTTGTACGCCGGCTCGTTCATCTCCGGGTTGATTCTCGCGGCGCCGTTCGGCGCGGTGATGGCGACGGTGAGCTGCTACTTGGTCGTGATCTCCTCCGGCATCGTGCGCGACGTTTATCAACGCTTTTTCAATCCCGAAGCGACCGACTACGAGATTCGCCGGGCGACGTATATCGCCATGACCGCGGTCGGCGTGGTGGCGCTCGTGGCGAACATTTGGCCGCCGAAATTCTTGCAGGCGCTCGTTGTGTTTTGCACGTCGGGACAGACCGGCGCGTTGTTCGTGCCGATCGTCATGGCGTGCTATTGGCGGCGGGCGACGAAACAGGGCGTGCTCGCGTCGATGGCCGCCGGGGCGCTCGCGGTGCTCGTGCTCTACGGCCTCGGCTTCGCAGGCTACACGCAAGAAATCGGCCCCAACACGGCGTTTCGCCCGTACTTCTTGCTGGGCGTCGAGCCGATCGTCTGGGCGATCCTGGCGTCGGCCGCGGCGGGCATCGTCGTCAGCTTGCGCACGCCGCCGCCGGATGAAGAACTGGTGCGGCGGATGTTCGACGTGGAAGCCGCGTCGGCCACGGCGCGCTAGCCGACGCCGCGACGCGTTACCCCAGCACGTTCTTCAAGAACCGCTGCGTGCGTTCCGTCTGCGGGTTGTCGATCACTTGCTCGGGCGGACCTTCTTCGACGATTTTGCCTTCGGCGAGCACGACGACGCGGTCGGCCGCACGGCGCGCGAAGCCGATCTCGTGCGTCACCATGATCAGCGTCAGACCTTCGTTGCGGAGTTCTTCCAGCACGTCGAGCACTTCGTGCTTCAACTCCGGGTCGAGCGCGCTCGTGATTTCGTCGCACAGCAACACTTGCGGATCCATCGCCAGCGCGCGGGCGATCGCCACGCGCTGCTTCTGCCCGCCCGAAAGTTGCGACGGATAATGATCGCAACGCTCGCCCAGGCCGACGCGGCCGAGCAACTCGCGGGCTCGCGCGCGGGCCTCGCTCGCCGACTTGCCGGCGACTTGCTGCGGCGCTTCCGCGACATTGCCCAGCGCCGTGAGGTGCGGGAAGAGTTGAAAGTCTTGAAAGACCATGCCGACCATGCGCCGCACGGCCCGCAGCGTGTCGGCGCTTGCGGCGTCGCCTGGGCGAAACCGGTGCGGGCCGACGCGAATTTCGCCGCCGTCGATCGTGTTTAAGCCGTTGATCGAACGCAACAGCGTCGACTTGCCGCCGCCGCTGGGGCCGATCAGCGCGGTGATTTCGCCCCGGCCGAGCCGAGCCGAGACGCCGTCGAGAATCGCGCGGCCGTGGTAACGCTTGACGACGTCGGTCAGTTCGACGAGCGGCTCGTGCGGCGCGGGCGTTTGAGAAACATTGCTCATTTGTGGCCGGCGCTCCAGCGATCTTCCAGATAGCGAGCCAAGTATCCCAGCGGCACCGACATCGCCAGATAGAGCAATGCCGTGAGCGCGCCGATCTCGACGAACTTCAAACTCGTGCGGGCTAAAATCTGGTACTGCTTCGTCAGCTCGACGACGGAAATCACGCTCACCAGGCTCGTGTCTTTGAACATCGCCACGAAGTCGTTCGTCATCGGGCCGAGCGCCGTGCGGAAGGCCTGCGGGAAGACGACGCGGCGAAACGTCGTCGTCTCCGTCATGCCGAGCGCTTGGGCCGCTTCCCACTGCCCGCGCGGCACGGCCAGGATCGAACTGCGATAAATCTCGGCCTCAAACGCGGCGTAGTTCAAACCGAAGCCGATGATCGCGGCCTGCCACGCGGAAAGCGTGATGCCGACGCTCGGTAGCCCGTAATAGAGAAACGCCAGCAACAGCAGCAGCGGAATGCCGCGAAAAAACTCCACATAGGCCAAGGCGAGCCAGCGGATCGGCGGCGCGCCGTAGAGCCGGCAAACGGCGACAATGAGCCCGATCGTCATCGCCACGGCCATGCTGAGAAACGTCAGCCCGACGGTCACGCCGGCCGCTTTAAGCAGCAGCGGCGCGTAGACGGAAAACGTCCACTCGGAACCGGACGTACGATCGTCGCCGTTCTTCTGCGCGGTCCATTGCAGGAGCGCTTGCGGCGAGTCGAGCTTGGCGAGCTCTCGTTGTTCCTCGGTCCAAAGTTTCCATTTGCGGACGACTTGCTCGATGCGACCGGTGCGACCGAGTTCGGCCAGCGCATCGTCGATCGCGGCCCGCAAGTCGGCGTCGTCGGGACGCACGGCCATGCCGTAGCCGCCCCAGCCTTCGAGCGCCCCGACGGTTTTGAAGCCGGGCTTGTCGGCGGTGTTGTAGATGGCGATCGGCACGTCGAGCAGCACGGCGTCGACGCGCTCGTTGAGCAACTCCTGATACGGTTCGATCTGTCCTTCGTAGCCGACGACGTTGCCGAACCCGCGGCGTTCGAGCAGGTCGTAGGCCGAGCTGCTCGCGAGCGTGGCAACGCGCAAGGGACGGACGTCGTCGAGCGAACGGATCCGCGATTCGCCGTCGCGCACCGTGAGTTGTTGCGCAAAGAGATAATACGGCCGCGTGAAGATCATCTTCTCCGCGTTGCGATCGGTGATCTCCATGCCGCTGGCGATGAAGTCAAAGTCGCGCTTATCGAGCCCTTGCGGCAGGCTGACCCATTCGTATTGCACGAACCGCGGCTTGAGCGGCAGGCCGAGTTGCTTGGCCAAATGGGCGACGACCGAATCGACCAGATCGACTTCGAAGCCGACGAGGTCTCCCTTGGCCGGGTCCATGAACTGATACGGCGCGCCCCCTTCGGTGTCGCCTCCCCAGCGCACGACATTGTCGGGAAAACGACCGCGCAGCCGAGCATTGCGGGCCTCGTCGGCCGCGGCCGGCCGAGGGATCGCCGCGGTCATGAGCAACGCGGCGGCAAACAAAACCGGCCAAGGGGAACGCTGGTGCGGCATCGTCGACGGATCCAAGTCCGCAGGTCTGGGTCGCTTGTTCACTGTCGTGGCCCAGTGTATGACAATCGCCGCCGGCACAACAAGCCGGTATTGGAAACTGAGCGCCGGCGTCGACACGAGTATCGGGTGCCTGGGGCAGAACGAAAGTGATGCCCCAGAAATCTGGGGCTTCGCCCGTGCGTTGAACACTGGTGGGCAAGCCACCAGTGCCACCCCGTCCTCAAATCACGAATGGCAAGGCGCTAGTTCGCAGCGTAGGAGTCCGCCCTGATGTTACAACCGGTCACCGTGGTTCGGCGCGCCGAGGCGGCCGTCGAGACGTTTGAATGGGGCACTTTGCAATGGCTGGCCAACGGCCGGCTCGCGCCGGGCGCGCAACAAACGTTCGGCGTGTCGACGATCGGCCCCGGCGGCCGCAACCCGCTGCACTATCATCCGAACTGCGAAGAAGTTCTGTACGTGGTGAGCGGCGAATGTGAACACACGTTCGACGGCCGAGCCGTCAAATTAGCGGCCGGCGACGTCATTGTGATTCCGGCCGGCGTGAAGCACAATCTGACGAACACCGGCACGACCGACGTCGTCTGCGTGATTTCGTTCTCGTCGCCCGATCGTGAGACGGTGTTTCTTGGCTAGGCGCTAGGTGCCGGGCGCTAGGCGCTAGTTTGGAAAAGCATCCAGCAACTCAAAACTGACAACCAAAACTGTCTGCGCATCTATGAGCATCTACCTCGGCATTGATATCGGCACTTCCGGCACCAAGACTCTGGCGGTCGACGAGACCGGCAAAATCCTCGGCCAGGCTTCGGCCGAGTATCCCTGCTACACGCCCCAGCCGCTGTGGAGCGAGCAAGAGCCCGACGATTGGTGGAACGCCGTCGTGAAGACGGTGCGCGAGGTCGTCAAAAAGGCGAAGCTCAAGCCGGCCGACGTCAAAGGAATCGGGCTGTCGGGCCAGATGCACGGGAGCGTGTTTCTCGACAAGCAAGGCAAGGTGATTCGCCGGGCCCTGCTTTGGAACGACCAGCGCACGACCGAGGAGTGCGAAGAAATCGAATCGCGGGCAGGCGGCCGCAAGAAACTCATCAAGATGGTCGCCAATCCGGCGCTCACCGGGTTCACCGCTCCGAAGATTCTCTGGCTCCGCAATAAGGAGCCGAAAAACTTCGCCAAGCTCGCCAAAGTGCTGCTGCCGAAGGATGAAATCCGCCGCCGGCTCACGGGCGAATATGCGACCGAGGTGAGCGACGCCAGCGGCATGCTGCTGCTCGACGTGGCGAAGCGCACTTGGTCGAAGCAACTCCTTTCGAAGCTGGAGCTCGATAGCGATCTGTTGGGCAAATGCTATGAGTCGGACGACGTGACCGGCACGCTGACGACGGCCGCCGCCGAAGAACTCGGCCTGACGACGGAATGCAAAGTCGTCGGCGGCGCCGGCGACTGCGCGGCCGGAGCGGTCGGCAACGGCATCGTCAACTCAGGCGTGCTCTCGACTTCGATCGGCACGAGCGGCGTGATGTTCGTGCATAGCGACGACGTGAAGATCGATCCCAAAGGGCGCGTGCACACGTTCTGCCATGCGGTCCGCGGCAAGTGGCACCTGATGGGCGTCACGCTCTCGGCCGGCGGTTCGCTACAGTGGTTCCGCAATCAACTCTGCGGCGAGTTGCGCAACGAGGCGCAGAAAAAGGGGGTCGAGCCGTACGACTTGCTCGCCAAAGAAGCGGCCACGGTAGCGGCCGGGAGCGAAGGATTATTCTTCTTGCCGTATCTCTCCGGCGAACGCACGCCGCATGCCGATCCCAATGCCCGCGGCTGCTTCATCGGGCTCACGCAGTCGCACGGCCGCGGCCACCTGACGCGGAGCATCATGGAAGGGGTGACGTATTCGCTCCGCGACAGCCTGGAAATCTTCCGCGAATTGAAGATTCCGGTGAAACAGATTCGCGCCTCCGGCGGCGGCTCGCGCAGCCCGCTCTGGCGACAGATTCAAGCCGACGTGTTCGGACAGAAGGTCGTTTCACTTAACGCCGAGGAAGGTCCGGCCTACGGCGTGGCGTTGTTGGCCGCGGTCGGTTGCGGTTCGTTCAAGTCGATCGAAGAGGCGTGCGCGGCGACGATCCGCACGGCCGGCGAAACGCCGACGCAGAAGCCCGCCGCGAAGACGTACGACACTGCGTTTCCGATCTATCAGCGGCTCTACAAGTCGCTCCGCAAAGACTTCGAACGGATCGCGGCGTTGAAGTAGAGCGCTTTTCGCGTCCAGAGAAGGGGGATGTGGGGATCGGAGGGGATGCGGGGGATTGTGAGATAAGCGAGCGGCGTGGTTGATTCCCGCCGTCCGCCGCCTGGGTATTTACTGCGGCGAATCGATAGTCGGCCTGTAGCGAACGCCCTCTGTGGCGTTCCGCGCGGCGGGTACCAGCTTGGCGGAACGCCGCGGCGGGCGTTCCCAACAGCGGCTCAACTCTCCAACTCGGCTGTGAGACGTTCTTTCACCGTTTCCGGCAGGTCTTGCCAGGCGAGGTCGCGCAGGCCGGCGGCGAGGCTCCACAGCACGCGGCGATTCGCTTCCGGGTGCGCGTTGCGAATCAAACGGTAGGCCGTGACCGGGCCGAGACGTTCGAGATCGGCGACGGTTTTCACGCGAATCTCGCGGAGCCAGCCGACCAGCGGCGGGCCGATGTTCTTGAGCGTCGCGACCGAAACGCCGACGTCGGCCTCGTTCGTCGAGCAGCCGACATCGTCGAACTTGCGTTTCAACTCGTCGAGATGGCGGCCGGTCGCCGTGTGGATCACCACGGCGCGATCGCGCCCGTTGGTCTGCACCTTGCGCACACCGTGGCCGAACCCTTTCAGACGACGCCGGGCCTGCGACGCGCCAAGGTTGACGAAGAGGAGATGACCTTTGGGATCGCCCATGGCGGCACGCTTAGTCAAGCAAGTCCTGGTTCACTCTGTAGGGAACGCCCTCCGCGGCGTGCCGTGCGGCGGGTACCCGTTTCTCGGAACGCCACGGAGGGCGTTCCCTACAGTCGAAGAAGATGCAGTTCACTCGAACAGACGCCGCTCGACGTCGGCCGGTTCGCTCGGGTAGGTGAGCACGCCGTCGGCGACTTTGGCTCCGGCGGTGAGCGAGTGCGGCTGCGTTTTACCGTCGGGCATGATGTGGATCACGGTGCCGCCGCGGCTCACGAGGTAATCGGAAATCAGGCGGCGATGACACCGCCAGAACAAGCTCTCCGAGCACATGATCGCCGTCGGCGTCGTCGCCGCGATCTCCAGCAGCGGTTCGAGCGCGCTGCGAAACTGTTCGGTCAGCATGTAGTCGGCGTAGTTGCGAAAGCTTTCGTTGCGAAGGCCTTCGTTGAGCGACGGCCCTTTGCCCGCCGACTTGCGACGCCCGCCGAGCCCGACCATCCAGCGATAGACGATGCCGACCTCGCGCAACGACACTTCGAGCGGCTCTTGATTGAATTGGGGAAACTTGCGCGAGCCGGGGAAGCGGCGGACGTCGACCAAGCAGCCGATGCCGTGCCTCGTCAATAGATTTCGGAACTCCTCACCCGCGTGAGTGGAGTGTCCGATGGTGTAGAGGACGGGCAAGGTCATAGAGATCGACGATCGAGTGTCGCCGGACGTGCGGCGGAGCGATCGACGATTATCTCTTGTCGCCTACGACTTTGGCAATCACCCGTCGAAAGGAAGCCGGCGGCCCGACATGCGGCCCTGCGCGCAGCGGCCGCTGCGGACGCGCTCGCCGATGCGCGGTACCGGCCCGACGTTCCGAGGCGATCGCTCCGCCCCGCGCGGAATCGCCTCGGAAACGTCGTGAGTTGGGCATGGCGCTCGCGTTACGGCCCGCCCGTGGACGTCGGAGCGACGTAGACGCCTTGGTCGTCGTTGGGGATCGAATCGCGGAAGCCCTTGACGTTGGACGCGATCGAACCGAATTCGGTGTCGACGACCGCCTTGAGCGCGACGCGGCCGCGTCCGGTCGGCCCGGCCGAGACGTCGAACAGCGCGATGTAGCGTGAGTATTTGCCTTGCGAAGCGCCCGGCCAAGTGGGAGCGCTCGTCAAAGTGGAGCCGACGTTCGAAGCCCGCGAGCCGACGCCGAGCGCGACGAGCGTATGTCCGTCGGGGATGCGAACGTTGGTTTGATCGACTTGATTCGGATAGCAAGTGCGGACGATGTCGCGGGCCTTCGCGGCATACGTCGACGACGCGAGCGCCGTCGGATCTACGGTGGCGTATTTCAGGCCCTCGCCGGCGCTCGTAGCGACGACCGGCGTCGAAGCGGTGCTGGCGTTGGGGTCGGTCGCGGCTTCGTCGTGATTGACGAGCGAAGGTAGGCCGCCGTTCGACATGTAATAGTAGGTGTATTTGGAATCGGAACCGCCGTCGACGATGGGCCCGAGCGGAAAGCCTCCGGTCGAGGCGACGTAGGCCTTGCTATACGCCGAACCGCTGGTGTTGACGAGCGAATCGAGCCGTGCCGGATAGTTGCCGGTGGCCGACTTATACAACTCCAAATTGTTCAACACTTCGGCCGCGCCGGCCGCGGCCGTGGCATACTTCGCCTGGTCGCGCACGAAGCCGAGCGTCGGAATGACGAGCGCGGCAAGCGCCGCCAAGACGACGAGCACGATGATGAGTTCCAGCAAGGTGAAGCCTTGCGAACGGACCGATAGACGACTGCGAACGAACCTAGCCATAGTGCGACACTCCCGCCTGCGACGGCGCAGGCGCCCTCAAAGAAAGAGAAAGCCAAAAAGACTTTCGAAACTCGAAAGCCTTCACGTGTGGGCGAACTCCTGCGACTGTCGGCGCGGGTTCGCGATCCGGGGTCGCGCGATGCTGATCCATGCATCCGTCGCGACTCTGCGGGCTGGCTTCCGTAGGGCTGAATGGGCTCGAGGCCCGCCGCTACCGATTCTGGCTGGCGACGCATTGATCTTGAGACTCGTTCTCAAGTGATCGCCATCATATCTCGTTTGCGAGTGCTGTCAACGGGCTCCACGCTTGTTTTCGCGAAGCATCCGCGTCGCTCTGAAAAATGTCCGGCGCTCGATATCGAGGGCAATAAATGCGACAACCGCGTTTTCGGACGTCGTCGATCGAAGCCGATCACGACCGGCGACCGCTACCCGACGAGACCGGCCAGCGTCGCAATCGCTTGCTCGATGAGCTTTTCCAGGCTTCCCGCGGCGACGACGGCGATCTGTTCTTGATAGATGCCGCGACCATACGTGGCGGAAGTCGGCAAGTAGCCGGGTTGCCAATCGTCGGCGATTGTGGCGATGAACGGCGTGAACTGCGGGAACCGCTTCCGCAACTCGGTTTGAAACAGTTGATACAGCTCGCCGGGCGCGATCACCCAGAGTATTCCGCCGGTGCGCGCCGCGGCGAAGGCGTAGGGAAACGCTTCGCCGGCCGGCAACTGCGAGAGCTTCGCGAGTTGCCGAGTCATTCGCTCGCCGCGGGCTCTGGCGTCGCGGAGACGATCTTCGTCGCCGCTCGCCCGCGCTTCTTCTTCCACCGCTTTCCAGCGACCGAGTTCGGCGCGCGTCGCGTCGATCGTCGGCAAATCGTCGCGATAGTCGAGGCCGACATTGCCGACGGTGGATCGCCACAATTCGTTCGCTCGCGTCTCCGCCGGCTCGAGTGAAACATGCTCCCAGGTCGCGAGCGTGGCCCCCGAGACGACCGGACCTCGATAAACGAACTTGGTGCCCGCCGGCGGAATCTCGGCCAACGTCGCCAACGCCGCATACGCCAATTGCCTACCGTTGCGATCGGCGACGGCCGTGTCGCCCACGAATCCCTCGCGAGGGCCGAGGTCGCCCGACGCCCCTTGCAGAAACACGCAAGGCGCGCCAGTGCAAGCTTGCTCGACGACCTCGCGCAGCGCCCCGACGAAGTCGGGACTGACGAGCGTGTTTTGCCACGCGAGCGTCGTCGGATGGCAGGCGTAGTTGACGATCACGGCCATGATCGGCTCCGGACCGCCGACATCGGAGCGGTCTTCGGTGAGGCGGCCGATCACCAACGTGTCGTCGGCGACGCCGCCGTCGTGGAAGCCGCAGACATATTGCTGCGAAGCGTCGTCGTAGCCGTCGCGATGCCGGGCCAGCGAGCAACGGCCGACGCCGCAAGCAAGCGTGGCCGGCTTGGCGGAAGCCGCGGCTGCGGTCGAGGCCTCGGCCACTTGCCGAACGACGCCGTCGAGATAGGGGCCGATCTTGTCGCCCCCCGGGAGATCCGCGCGCGAGCGCGACATGAAGCCGGCTCCGTGCGTGTGCGAGAGGCAGATATGAACTTGCGCGGCGGGCAGGCCGACGGCGTGGCCGGCCGCTTCGCGGAGCGCGTCCATTTCTCGCCGCTCCAAGATGCAGTGATCGAGCGCCACGATCAGCAGCGAGTCGGTGCGCTCGCCCGCGCCGTCGCGCGGTTGCATCCAGAGCGCGGTCGCGGTGAGCGGGCGGTGGATTCCCGTCGAGCGGTCGTGGACCGCGGCTCCCCACATGCGATGGTACATGCCGACCGGCGGCGTCACATCGACCCGCGCCACGCCGGCGATCATCCGGGCTTGGTTGGTGAAGACCGGGTTCATAGGCGGACCGCCGTCGCTTCAGGTTTGAGCACGCTTTGGAGAATCGCAAACAAGCGATCCACCTCGGCGATCGTTTCGCGGTCGAGTTCCCAACCGTACGGCTTGCGGCGACGAACGTTGGGAAAGAGGCCCCGTTTGTGGAGCAAGTGTTTTTCGACGGCGAGAAACCCGTCGAGGCCGGCCTGCAACTGGATCGAAACCAGCGCGCCGATCGGAAAAGAGAGGCGATAGATCTCGTCTTGCTCGTCGTCGCGGAGCGCTTGCCAGAGTCGCACGACGCCGTCGAGTAGATCGACGCCGGGCATCGTGCCGGCGATGCCGCGGCGGAAGCTATCGACCAGGTGAATGCCGCCGGAACCTTCGAAGATGCAGGCCGCACCGTCGGTCGCATCGCGCAGCAGCGAAAGATTCGGGCCGACCGGCGACGCCTCCGGCTTGAAGAGAATTCGCCGGTCGCCGTAGCGTTGCAGCAGCCGCTGGTAGACGGAGAGCGAGATCGCTTGCCCGACATAGCCGGACGCATCTTGCACGATGAGCGGAATCTCGACGGCCTCGGCCACGGCTTGAAAGTGCTCGCACAGCGCGTCGTCGCCCAGGCGCGTGGAAAGAGGCGGAGCCGCCATGATCGCAGCGCAACCGGCCTGCTGGGCGTGCCGCGCGAGTTCGACCGCTTGGCGAGTGCTTTCGGACGTCACGGCGGCGAACACCGGCCCGCGGTCGGCGGCGAATCCCACGAGCAATTCGGTCAAGCGACGTCGCTCGTCGGTCGTAAGGCGCAGCAACTCGGAGACCATGCCGGTGCCGAGTCCGTCGGCCCCGACGGCGAAAATGAAATCGACTTCGCGCGCGAGCGCGGCTTCGTCGATCGCGTCGTCGTCGGCAAAGGGGGTGTGAACGATCGGGAGCACGCCCTGCAATCGTCGCGGCATCGGACAACCTCGTCGCAAAGGGATGGTCAAGCGAAGCGGCGTTACCAATCGCCGACGCTGCCGTCGGCGTACGTCACCGCTTGCAGGATTTCCTGCTCAAACGGATGCTTCTTCACTTCAGCTTCATTGATCGTGATGCCGAGACCGGGCCGCTCGTTGGGTCGCACGATCCTGCCGGCACGCTCCACGACGAAGCCTTCTTCGACGACGTCCTGCCGCCACGGGACGTCGTTGTGCACGGTTTCGCAAATGACGTAGCTCGGCTGCGAAAAGCCGAACTCGAGCGAGGCCGCCGTGCTGACGGGGCCTTGCGGATTGTGCGGCGCCAAGGCGACGCGGTGGGCTTCGCACAGCGCGGCGATGCGACGAGCCTCGCTGAGCCCGCCGCAGTGCGTGATGTCGAGTTGGCAGACGTCGCAAGCGCCGGCGGCGAGCAGATCGCGGAACGCGGCCAGATGCGTCACGCGTTCGCCTGTGGCGATCGGCGTCGTCACGGCGGCGTTGATGCGCGCGAGACCGGCGACGTTTTCCGGCCAGCAGGGCTCTTCGAGGAAGTACAGCCCAAACGGTTCGAGCGCCTTGGCGAATTGCAACCCCATGGCGGGCGACGGACGCGCGTGGCAATCGACCATGATATCGACGGCGTCCCCCACGGCTTCGCGCATCGCCGCCACGCAGCGCTCGGCGGCGCGAATCGGTTTCAGTCCTTCCAACGGCATCGTCGGCGGCACGGCCATCGACTTGAACGCCGTGAAGCCTTCGGCCACGGCTTGCTGCGCCAAATCGGCGAAGCGGCGGGCGTCGTCGGCCGCGGTTTCGTAGAAGTCTTCCATGCGACCGCCGCCCAAATGGCAATAGGTGCGGACATGATCGCGGACCG
Source organism: Planctomycetaceae bacterium (assembly GCA_016793115.1). GTDB lineage: Bacteria > Planctomycetota > Planctomycetia > Pirellulales > PNKZ01 > PNKZ01. The sequence continues at coordinate 8,689 of JAEUIN010000286.1, read as the reverse complement.
GGCCGCCCCACAACTTCGAGCACGGCACGCCGAGCGCCTTGCCGAGGATGTCCCACAGCGCGAGGTCGACGCCGGCGATGGCCGTCGCGCGGACGATGCCGTGACCGTGCCAAAAGTGCCGGCGGTACATCGTCTGCCACAGGTGCTCGATTCGCGTCGGGTCTTGGCCGACGAGGAGCGACGACAGATCCTCGATCGCGGCGACGACGCTGCGCGTGTGCCACTCCAAGGTCGCTTCGCCCCAGCCGAACAGCCCGGGCTGATCGGTGAGAACTTTGACAAACACCCAGTTGCGCATCCGGGCGTGACAGACGAGCGTTTCAACGGCGGTGATCTTCATCGGCTAAGCCGCAAATCGTTTCGAGGGCGAAAGATATGTCGAACACCGACAAAACTGTTGACATGTTAACAATCCGCTCGCTATCGTGCAAGCAACTCAAATCCACGACGCCTCGCAACACGCGGCTCGGAGTTGAGTCCCCCACCTTCATCCATTCCGCCGAATCCTCTTCGGGCGACGTTTTCCATGGCACCGCTTGTCAGAAGCTTGGGGCAGCACATTGCCCGCCAACTCCGCGACGACATCGTCGCCGGCCGCTTGCGCGAAGGAGAGCCGCTACGCGAAATCGAACTTTCGCGGCGCTTTGGAACCAGCCGCGGGCCGATTCGCGACGCGCTGTTGGAACTGACCAAAGAAGGAATGCTCGTCGCGCAACAGCGCGGCGGAGTGGCCGTCGCCCCGGCGGTCGGCGACGAGATTCGCAAACTCGTCACGCCGATCCGCCAACCGATCGAAACCTACGCGCTGGGGATGATCTTCGACGAACTCGGCCCCGACGACTTCGCCCGCTGGCAAACGCTCGTCGACCAGATGTATGCCGCTTGCCGTCGCGGCGACCATGCCGCGGTGGCGGAAGCCGACGTCGCCTTCCATCGCTCGATTCTCGAACGCTCGGGCGATCACTGCCTCACGGCCATTTGGTCGACGATCGTCGGGCAACTCCGGCGGCACTTCACCGACGCCTGCCGGCAGTATGCCGACTTGCTGGAATATCACGCCGAGCACGCGGCGCTGTTGGAAGCGTTTGCATCGCGCGACCGCGCTCGCGCCACGACGATGCTCGAGGAACACATCCGTTGGCCGATTCGCACCGCCGACGATCAAGCGCCGCGGAGCGAAGCATCATGAGTCGAAGTGCAATGCGATTCGCGATCATCATTGTCGGCGGCCTTGCGATTGTCGCGAGCGGAGCGGCAAGCGACGCTCGCGGCGCGGAAACCGCCGCCGAGCCGGACTACGCGCGCGACGTCAAGCCGCTGCTGACGCGCAAGTGCTACGCTTGCCACGGAGCGTTGAAACAAGCGGGCGGCCTGCGCCTCGACACGCGCGGCACGATTCTCGCGGGCGGGGAAACCGGCCCGACGGTCGTACCCGGCGCTGCCGCGAAGAGTTTGCTGATCGCCGCCGTGCGCGGCGACGGCGACATCGAACGCATGCCCCTGGAAAGCGAAGCGCTTGGCGAGCAAGAGATCGCCCTGCTCGAACGCTGGATTGCGAGCGGCGCCCGCGGCCCCGATGAACCGCTTCCGCCCGATCCTCGGAAATACTGGGCATTCCAGCCAGTCGTGCGGCCAAACATTCCGCAGAGCGCCGACGGAGCGACCGGGAATGCGATCGACGCGTTGCTCGCCGCCGAGCACAAGCGATTGGGACTCACGCCTGTGCCGGAGGCCGATCCGCGCACGCTGCTGCGGCGATTGCACTTCGATCTCGTCGGGCTGCCGCCGACCGCGGCGGAAACGGAAGCCTTTGCCGCCGCCGCGGCGCGGAGCGCAGCCGCCAAGGAACAAGCCTACGCCGCCGCCGTCGACAAACTGCTCGCTTCGCCGCAGTATGCCGAACGTTGGGGACGTCATTGGATGGACGTCTGGCGTTACAGCGACTGGGACGGCTATCGCGCGGAAGTGCGCGAGAGTCAGCCGCACATCTGGCGGTGGCGCGATTGGATCGTCGATTCGCTGGCCGAAGACAAACCGTACGATCGCATGATCGTCGAGATGCTCGCCGGCGACGAAGTTGCGCCGACCGATTCCGGCGTAATCCGCGCGACCGGCTTTCTGGTCCGCAACTGGTACAAGTTCAACCGCAATGTGTGGCTGGAATCCACGGTGGAACACACCGGCAAAGCGTTTCTCGGCCTCACGATCAACTGCGCGAAATGCCACGACCACTTTTTCGATCCGATTTCCCAGCGCGACTATTACGCGTTTCGCGCGTTCTTCGAACCGCATCAAGTTCGCACCGATCGAGTGCCCGGAACGGCGGACGCGGCGAAAGACGGACTCGTCCGCGCTTACGACGCCGATGCGACCGCGAAGACGTTTCTGTTTTCACGCGGCGACGAAAGCAAGCCCGACAAGGAGCATCCGCTGGCGCCGCAACTGCCGCGGCTGTTCGGCAAGCAGGCGACGATCGAACCGGTCGCGCTCCCCTTGGTGGCCTACTATCCGGGCCGACTGCCGTTCGTCGCGGCGGAGGAGTTGAAGCAAGCCGAACAAGCCCGCGCGACAGCCCAAAAAGCCCTCGCCGACGCGAAGCCCGACGCTCAGGCGCGCGCTCGCCGCAAGCTCGACGTCGCGCTCGCGGCCTACGAATCGATCCAAGCGCGGCTCGCAGCCGATGAAGCCGTTTACGGCAACACGGGAAAGCCGAGCGAAGCGGCGCAAAAGAAGGCCGCCGCGGCTCAACGCAAGCTGGCTCGACTGCAAGCCGACGACGACGTGGCCGACGCTCAAGCGGAAGTCGACGCCGCCAAACTAAAAGTTCAGAAGGCCGCCGCCGGCGACAAAGACAAACTGCAGAAGGCGCTCGATGCCGCGGAAAAGAAATTGGCCGAGGCGCGCAAGCGACTGGCGACCGCCGAGGCCGACGAAAAGAAGACCGACGCCGCTTATACGACGTTCGGCCCCGTCTATCCCGCGCAAAGCACCGGTCGACGTCTCGCGCTCGCCCGCTGGATCGCCTCGCCCGACAATCCGCTCACCGCACGCGTGGCCGTGAATCACATATGGATGCGACACTTCGGCGAACCGATCGTACCGAGCGTCTTCGACTTCGGCCGCAACGGCCGCTTGCCGACGAATCAACCATTGCTGGATTGGCTGGCGAGCGAATTTGTCGCGGGCGGCTGGCGAATGAAACCGTTGCATCGCACGATCGTCATGAGTGCGGCATACCGGCGCTCGTCGGACGAGGGGCCCGCTCAAAGCAAGAGCCGAGAGGCGGATCCGGAGAACGTCGCCTTGTGGCGCATGAACACGCGACGAATGGAAGCGGAAGTCGTGCGCGATTCGCTCTTGGCCGTCGCCGGCGCGCTCGACGCTTCGCGCGGCGGACCCGATCTCGATCCGGCCGCGGCCGACACGGTGCCGCGGCGCAGCCTCTATTTCCGGCACTCCAAGGAAAAGAAGGTCGAGATGCTCGACTTGCTGGATCGAGCCAACGCCGTCGAATGTTATCGCCGTAGCGAAAGCATCGTTCCGCAACAGGCGCTGGCCGTGATCAACGGCGGACTCGCGCAAACCCAGGCGCGGCGCGTTGCGACGCGACTCTCGACGACCTCGGGAGACGGGTCGTTCGTCGACGACGAGGCGTTCGTCGCCGCGGTCTTCGCTTGCGTGCTCAATCGTCCGCCGCGCGCCGGCGAACGCGCCGCTTGCCTCGAATTCCTCGATGAACAGGCACGACTCTTGGCCAAGCCGGAAAAGCTGACGCGCTTCGTCGTCGGCGTGAAGCCGCAGGTCGAGCCGTCGGCCGATCCGCACCGGCGCGCGAGAGAAAATCTGGCGCTGGTACTGTTCAACCACAACGACTTCATCACGATACGGTAACGCCATGACGCCGCACTATCGCAAGACTCCCAGACGGGCATTTCTCGCCGATCTCGGCATGGGATTCACCGGTTTGGCTCTGGGCTCGATGCTGGCCGCCGACGGCATCGGGCGCGCCTCCGCGATGGACGGCGCCCGCGCGCACGCCGCGCCCAGCGGGCGGCCGCATCACGCTCCGCGCGCGAAAAGCGTGATTTGGATCTTTCTCGTCGGCGGCATGAGCCACCTGGAGAGCTTCGATTACAAGCCGGCGCTCAATCAATACGCCGGCGTGGAAATTGGCAAGACGCCGTATGCCGACGTGCTCACCGCGCAATTCACGGAAAACCTGCGCGTCGTCGTGCCGAACGACGCCAACGGTCAGCAGCGTCTCAAGCTGTTTCCGCTGCAAGTCGGCTTCCGCAAACGGGGCCAAAGCGGTTTGGAAATCAGTGATTGGTGGCCGCATCTGGGAACCTGCGCCGATGATCTGGCCGTCGTGCGTTCGATGTGGACCACGGACAACAACCATGGCGCTCAATTGCAATTTCACACCGGCCGGCACTCGCTCGAGGGGCGCTTTCCGACGCTCGGTTCGTGGGCCCACTACGGGCTCGGCTCGCTGAACGACAATCTCCCTCAGTTCGTCGTGCTCGGCACGCCGCTGGCCGACTGCTGCGGCGGAGTCGGCGGCCACGGCGCAGCCTATCTCGGGCCGCAACACGCGGGCGTGCAGATGGGCGTCGATCCGCGAACCGCGCTGCCGTACTCTTCGCCGGGCGACGGCGTCTTCGTCGAGGAGCAGACCGGCGAATTTGCTTTGTTGCGCAAGTTGAACGACTTGACCGCCGTCGAATATCCCGGCGACGCCAACTTGCTGGCGCGGATTAAGAGCTATGAACTGGCCTACCAGATGCAATCGGCCGTGCCGGAAGTCGTCGACTGCTCCGGGGAAAGCCGAGAGACGGAACAACTGTACGGCCTCGGCGGCAAGTCGTCGCAAGACTTCGGTCGACAATGTCTCGTCGCGCGCCGGCTCGTCGAGCGCGGAGTGCGCTTCGTGCAAATCTTCCACGGCTCCAACGGCGGCGCGGGGGCGTGGGACGGCCACAGCAAGCTCAAGACCGGCCACGAGAACCTCTGCCGTCAAGTCGATCAACCGATCGCCGGCTTGATTCAAGACCTGAAGCGGCGCGGCATGTTGGAGGAAACGCTCGTCGTTATCGGCACCGAGTTCGGTCGGACGCCGGGCTCGCAAGGGGCCGACGGTCGCGATCACCATCCGTTCGCATTCAGCGTGGCGATGGCGGGGGGCGGCGTTCGCGGCGGCCTCGCCCACGGGGCGACGGACGCTCTCGGCTTTCATGCCGTCGAAGATCGGCACTACGTCACCGATTTGCATGCCACGGTGCTCCATCAGCTCGGGCTCGACCCGCGGCGATTGGAAATTCCGGGCCGGAAGCGATTGGAGATCGATTTCGGCAAACCGATGCAGAAAGTCATCAGCTAAAGAGAGTTCGGGTGGCACCCATTCCGCGGAGCGGCGCGCTCTAACCGAACAGTTCGCCGATCGGCGTGCCGCCGTTGTCCAGCACGATGCGCGGCCGGCCTTGGTTATCAAGGTATTGCACGTCGGCGGGGACGTCGAAGTAGCGAAAGAGCGTTGCGGCCAAGTCGCCCGGCGTGACCGCCCGCGATTGGATCGCGCCGCCGTCGCGTTCGGTCGCCCCGATGACTTGTCCGTGACGTAAGCCGCCGCCGGCGAGACACATCGACATGACGACGGGCCAATGGTTGCGGCCGTCGGTGCTTCCCTGCGTGCCCATGTTGGGAGTGCGACCGAATTCCCCCATGGCGACGACCAGCACGTCGTCGAGCAGGCCGCGCTCCTCGAGATCGCCGACGAGCGTCGTGATCAAATGATCGAACAGCGGCAAGAGCGGACCCAAACCGTTCTTGATTCCGCCGTAGGGCGGAATGTTGTCGCCGTGCGTGTCCCAAGTGCCCGATGCGCCGTGGTAGCTCAAGTCGAGCGTCACAAAGGCCGTGCCCGCTTCGACAAGTCGGCGCGCGACCAAAGCCTGCCGGCACCACAAGTGCTTGCCGTAGCGATCTTGCACCTCTTGCGGCTCTTTCGTCAGATCGAACGCATTGCGGACCCGTTCGCCGAGCAACATATCGACGGCTTGCCGCTGATACACGTCGAGCGCATCCATCGATCCGGAAAGATCCAAGCCGCGGCGCATCTGATCGAACCGCGCCAGCAACGAACTGCGATCTTGCAAGCGGTCGGCCGAGAGTCCGGTGGGAAGCTGAAACAGATTACCGCCGGCGATGCCGCCCGTGTCGACGCCGACGTCGGTGTAGACCGGCATTTTCGCGGCGTCGTTGCAGACGAACGGATCGTATTGTTTGCCGAGATAACCGGCGTAGGCCACGTGCGAGCGCGACTTGACGAAGGCCGCATAGGGCGGCATTCCTTCCTGGTTCGCCCCATGATGCTTGGCGATGATCGATCCCAACGCCGGGTAGCGCTCCGCCTCGGGATTGGTCCGCGCCTCGGCCGCCAAGTTCGCCGTTTGAAAGACCTTGTTCGGTTCGTGGTTGCTGTGCCGGGCATCCACCGAACGGATGATCGTAAACTTATCGAGCATCGCCGCCTGCTTCGGCAGATGCTCGCAGATGACCACGCCGGGAAGTTTCGTTTGGGCGACGCCGAACGGCCCGCGATTGATCTCCGGACGATCCGGCTTGGAATCCCACGTGTCGATATGACTCGGTCCGCCCGCCATCCACAGCAAGATCACGCTCTTTCCCGAGCGCATTTTGCGGTTCGAATTCGCGGCGTCGGCGCGGGCTCGCAAGAGCGACGGCAGGGACAACCCGGCGATGCCCGCCATGCCGGCCTTCAACATTCCGCGACGATCGACGAGCGATAGCCCTTCGCGCGACGTGCCGAAGAAATTCGCGAAGGCATGTCGGCCGTGAGCCGCTCGAACGCAGGCGTTACGTCGTTCCATAATCGACCGCTCAGGCAGGAGGGATTGCGCGGGCCGAACCGACGGCGGGAAACGCCAGACTAGCAACGCTCCCACTCGTCGACAACGACGATCGAGAGTTCGCGGCGCGACAATATTTAATCGCGACTTCGAAGAGTCGTCGTCGACTTGTCTCGCGAGTGCACGTCGGCCGACTGACTCGAGTCTGCCGATCGACGCCGCGACGATGAGTTGTAACGACTGAAGGATCGCGCCGACGTGAGCGGGAAGCGCGCCGATTTGATGCGCGTCGACGCCCGCAGATCGGCGGGCGTTCGGCCCGTGGCGAGTCAACATCGCATTGCTAAGGGGCAGGCCATACATTAGACTTTATGGATGGATCAACCGGATCCCCCTGCCCGCCTCCGATTGTGCTCGACTCCCGCCTGATTCGCTCCCCCGCCCCGATTTTCGAGCCTCGCATTTTCTCGGCCGTGCGCGAGGAATTCCTATGCACGCTCCCACCGTCGGCTTTCGTCGCCGTTCGCTGTTCGCCTCGGCTTTGGCGACGGCTTTGCTCTGCGTCGCCGCGCCGCGACCGGCCGCCGCCGATTCGGCGACCAGTTTCGTCAACGACGTCGTACCGGTGCTGACCAAGGCCGGGTGCAACGTCGGCGTTTGTCACGCCAAGGCGATCACGGGCCAGAACGGTTTTCAACTGTCGCTCTACGGCTACGAACCTGCGGAAGACTTCGAGCACATCGTCAATGAAGGGCGCGGCCGTCGTATTTCCCCGGCGGCGCCGGAAAGCAGCTTGCTGCTGATGAAGGGGTCGGGCCGCATGCCGCACCGCGGCGGCATACGACTCGCCGAAGACGGCGACGGTTATGCGACCGTGTTGCGTTGGATTCGTGAGGGGGCGAAGAACGACATCGCCGTCGCGGCGAAATTGACGGACCTCGTCGTCGAGCCGCGGCAAGCGACCTTGGCCCGCCGCGCGCAACAACAACTGCGCGTGTTCGCCCTCTACTCCGACGGCACACGCCGCGACGTGACCGGGCGCGCCGTTTACGAGTCGAACGATCGCGCCATGGCCGAGGTGACGGAGTCGGGCCGCGTGACCGTGGCCGACATCGCAGGCAGCGCCGCCGTCATGGCTCGTTACCAAGGCCGCATGGCGGTCTTCGGCATTCTCGTGCCGCATGGGCCGGCGCTGAAAGACTCGCCGCCGATCAAAAACTTCATTGACGAACTCGTCTTCGCCAATTTGCGAAAGTTGGGCATCAAGCCGTCGGCGGTCTGCGACGACGCGACGTTTCTACGTCGGGTGTCGCTGGACATCGCCGGCCGGCTGCCGACGAACGAAGAGACCGAAAAGTTTCTCGCCGATCGCGGCCCCGACAAGCGCGAGCGACTCGTCGACGATTTGCTGCGCAGTCCGGGCTATGCGGATTTCTTCGCAGGCAAATGGACGGCGCTGTTGAAGAACCGGCGCGAGAACACCGGCGACATCGTCGCCAACTTCGCCTTTCACGCCTGGGTGCGCGACAGCTTGCTCGCCAATAAGCCGTACGACCAGTTCGTCCGCGAGCTGCTCGCCGCGACCGGGACGATCGTCGCCAATCCGCCGGTCAGTTGGTACAAGCGCGTCAAAGATCCCAAGCAGCAGATCGAGGATGTCGCGCAGTTGTTCCTCGGCGTGCGCATGCAATGTGCTCAGTGCCATCACCATCCGTTCGAGCGGTGGAGCCAAGACGATTACTACGCTCTGACTGCGTTTTTCAGCCAAGTGGGACGCAAGCCGTCGCAAACGCGCGATGAGGATCTCATTTTCCATAAGC
>JAEUIN010000243.1 GCA_016793115.1 Planctomycetaceae bacterium | reverse complement strand
CGTTTGCCGGGGCGAATAAGGGGACTATCAGAGGAACGGATGGCTGCGTTTTCGGGTGGCTGGGGTATAGCGATGCGGTGCCCCAGTGCATGGTCATGCGTACTGGGCCTTCGCGAGTACGCTCCAGACCCAGCCACCCGAAGTTCGGCCTGCGGTTTGACGCTGTCGGGCACGTCCCTATAATTCCCGTTGCTATTCGCGGCATATCTTCAATCACGTCAACGGTTTTGGTTCAGAGGAGTACGAGTCATGGGCGCCAACACGGTAGAATTCACGGATTCCAACTTCGACACCGAAGTGCTGCAATCTTCGCAGCCGGTGCTCGTTGACTTTTGGGCCCCGTGGTGCGGCCCGTGCCGTCAGATCGCGCCGATGATCGACGCTCTGGCCTCGGAATACGCCGGCACCATCAAGGTCGGCAAAGTCAACGTGGACGACAGCCCTCAAGCGGCCGGCCAATACGGCGTGCAAAGCATCCCGACGTTGATGATCTTCAAGGGGGGCGAAGTCGTCGACCGCTTCGTCGGCGCGAAGCCGAAGAGCGTGCTGCAAGCCGCGCTCGACGCCGCGAAGTAAGCGACGTTTGCCGAACAACTCAGCGCAGAAAAACGCCGAGCTTGGGAGTTGTCCCAAGCTCGGCATCTTCGTTTTTAGCTCACACCGTTTAGCCGCCGGGCTTGCCCGGCGAGTTAACGTCGAACCGGGTACACGTCGGGCAAGCCCGACGGCTAAACAATAAAAGCTACGCTTTGAGCTGCTCGTCGTGCCGCATCATGCTCGGCGGCTGGTCGCAGCGGTGGACGTTGGCCAGCGCCGCCTTCGCTCCGGCATGTTGTTCGACGTCGTTATCTTCCCACTCGATCGACACCGCGCCGCTGAAGCCGGCCCGATTCAGTTCGACGAACAACTCTTCCACCGGCGTCGCGTCGCGGGCCGTGCCGGCCGTTACGAAGTTCCAGCCGTTGTGCTTATCGCCCATCGGCTTGTGGCCGCCGAGCCGACCGTTGCGGGTGTACTGTTTGCTCACCTGCACGCCCTTGATGTGCGCACAGTGAATCCGCTCGCCGTACGTGCGAATGAAATCGACGCCCGACACGCCTTGCCATTCCATGTGCGAGCAATCGAAGTTGAAGCCCGTGGCCTTCTCGAAGCCGGCCTTGTCGCACGCCGCCAGGTATTCGCCGGCGCTGGTGATATCGCCCATCGCGCGTTCGCTGGGGTGACATTCCAGGTCGTATGTCGTGCCGTACTTCAAGCAAGCTTGGAAGACCGGCGAGAACCGCTCGATCAACAGCTCGAGGCTCACTTGAAAGACGTCTGGAATATCGAAACCGCCGAGCGACCGGGGCAACGGCGGGAACAGAAACCAGTGGCTCCAGCAATGGGCCGGTGAACCGACGAAGCCCGACACCGGCACGGTGCGGTCTTGCAATTTGCCGATGAAGTGCGCGAGGCGGACCGTGTTGACGAGCGCCGTCTGCGCTTGCTTGTGAGCAATCGCGGCGACGTCGCCGGGCACAAAGAACGGATCGGTGCGCGGCGGGTTGTTTCCTTTACCGCGCCAAGTCTTATAGGCCTCGACCGATTCGCCGCCGATGAATTGCAGCGTCTTCGCACTCGGTTCATCGCCAAGCACTTGCCCTTGCAGGTGAGCCGCCAGCGAGAAGATCTCTAAGCCCCGGCTCTTGGCTTTGGCGACGCGCTCCTTCGCATAGGCTTCGGCTCCGGCGTCGTCGCCGCAGCGGGCGAGGTCGAGTTCCCAAGAAGCTTCTTCCCAGCCGTCGAAGCCGGTCTTGGCGATCCAGTCGAGCCACTGATCTTCCGGCACGTTGCCGAACTGCCCGCGCACGAGCCCGATCTGATGATGCGAATGCTTGCCCGAACGATGCGACCTAGTCTGCTGATAACCCATGGCGATGCGAAGTCCCGTTGTTGCGACGGCGTTTGTTTTTCAGAAGTTTGCGGCGGAGGAAGAAAGGGAGATGAGGGGGATGAGAAGGGGATGGGGGAGATGAAGAATTGAATTAAACAGCGAGCCGGGAGCGTCAGCGACCGGAGTCTTTGTTTTTATCTCTCCGAATTCATCCCCCTTATCTCCTTCTCATCCCCCTCATCCCCTTTTCTTCTTATGCAAAATTCGGCGACGCGATTATAGCAGCGGCGGGCGGCGAAAAAACTGCGTCACTTCCGCCAGGCCGTGGAAGAGATAGAGGGCGGCCGTGTAGTGCCCGGCGTCGAACCACACGATCCGCGGTCGGCCCGCTCCTTCCCACAGGCTTTCCGTGCAGGCCGGCGGCACGATCTCGTCGTGCTTGGCATTGATCATCAGCATCCGTCGCCCTTGGAGCCGCTCGGCATACGTCGCCGGATCGATCGGGCGGAGCACCTCGAAGAACTCCGCCTTGCTGCGACCTTGAGCCAGCCAGTTGTCGCGGGCCGAGCGCACTTCGGGGCTTTCCCAACTCACGCGTCCCAGATCGCCGCCGGCCAGCATCAGGCAGACGTTGCGAAAGCGGGGCTCTTGCTCGGCCGCTAGCGCCGCCGTGATGCCGCCGAGGCTGATGCCGAAAATGCCGATCTGCTCCGGATCGACTTCCTCGCGCGAGGCCAGCAAGGCCGCGGCCCGACGAATGTCCAAGATCGCCTGCCGCATCCCGACGACCGATTCCCGCGGGTCGACTTCGATCATCCGTTTGCGAACGTCGGCAGGTCGCCGCGGCCCGTAGTACGGCATCTTCACGAAAAGCGCGTGCGTGCCGGTCGAGGCGAGGTAACGGGCAAACAGTCGGGCCAACGGAAAGTCGCCCCCGAGAATATGCAGCACGACCACGGCCGGGCGGCGGCCTGCGAATTCGCTCTCTTTGCCGCGGGCCCGAAAGTATTCGCAGTGCACGGTGTTGTTGCACTCGTGCGGCGTGACGACCGGCGAGGGGAACGTGACCTCGGCGACCTCGGTCGAGCGGCTCACGTCCGGTACCGGCGTCAACGCGTAATCAAACGAGTGGGGCTCGAGCCGAAACATTTCCGACACGGCCGCTTGGTCTTCGAGCGGCTCGAAGCGCGCGGTTCCCGTCTCCACCGGGCGGGCGGGAGCGTCGTCGGCGCAGAGCGGCGACGACTGCACGCTGCCGAGCGCGAGGAAAAGTGCGGCGACGGCGATGCAGCGATGAGTCATGACGATTCCGATCGAGATCCGGGGGCGCGAGACGATCCGTCAATATAAACGATGCCGCTTCGGAAACGACGCCCGGAACCGATTCCGCGGGATCCTCGAAAGTCGCGAAACGCCGCGTTTTACGGCCCTGCAGAAAAATTGCGGCCGGCCAAAAAGTGATTGGAATCGCCGGCCGCGATTTGGGAAAATACGCGATGCGCTATTGGGCGCTTTCGCGTCGACCTTAGCCCCGGTTCTTCAAACCAGGGGCAAACGACGTAGAACCTCCGCAATGGACAACCACCACGTACTAGCCCCGCCGCGCAAGCAAGGGGACATGCCGTTTTCCGGACGATCAACACCGCAACAAACAATCCACACGCAATGCCCCCGGTTTGAAGAACCGAGGCTAAGGACCACGTCCATGAATCACCCACGACAACAACAGCGAGCCGGGAGCTTGAGCGACCGGAGTCTTGCGGCGTCGACGAGAAGGTCCGCTCCCTCATCCGTCGCTTCGCGACACCTTCTCCCTCAAGAGGGAGAAGGAAGTTTCCACAACCCGATTTCTGGTCGGCGACGATCCTTATCGTCAATCGTTTTGCAATTACAACCGCGCTACCGTAAGTGCGTACATTTTGGGGAGGGTGCGTACATCGAGGTCGAAAATGTACGCACCACATCACTTAGAACTAGGGGTGCGTACTTCCGGGGCTCCGATGTACGCACCGGCAATTTCGCGGCAACTGCAAATCTGTTGCAATTAGCGCCGGCGGAACGCCACGGAGGGCGTTTCCTACAGTTGGCGATTTATGTTCCGCAAAGCGCTTCGTGTCTTAGCCCTGGGCGAGTCGCCCGAGGCAGCGTCGAACGACTCAACGACATCGTTGGTCAGGAGGCGCCGAGACCGTTACGCACCCAAGAGCGTCCGCAAATGGACGCTCACGCTCGCCGCCAGGGCCGCGAGGTTGTAGCCTCCTTCGAGGACGCTCACCTGTTTGCCGCCGCAGTGGGCGGCGGCCGTGGCTTGCAAAAGCTTGGTCAGTTCCGCGAAGTCGTCGGTTTCGAGGTCGAGCGAGCCGATCGGGTCGTCCTTGTGGGCATCGAAGCCGGCGCTGATCAGCACCAGTTGCGGCTTCATCCGGTCGGCGATCTTTTCCAGGCCGGCGCGGAACAGTTCGAAGTATTTGGGCCGCGGGGTGCCGTATTCGACCGGCACGTTGACAGTCGTGCCGAGCCCGCGACCCCGGCCGGTTTCATCGGCGTCGCCCGAGCCGGGGTAGAACGGCGAGCGGTGGATCGAGCAGAACCCGACCTGGCCGTCGTCGTAGAACTCGTTCTGCGTGCCGTTGCCGTGATGGACGTCCCAGTCGACGATCAGCACTCGCTCGAGCCCATGCTCGGCGATCGCGGCTCGGGCTCCGATCGCGATGTTGTTGAACAGGCAGAAGCCCATCGGCGCCGCCTTGAGCGCGTGATGGCCGGGCGGGCGGACCAAGCAAAGCGCCGATTTGTCTTCGCCGCCGAGAACCCGCCGGACCGCATCGCACACGGTGCCGGCCGCCAGCACGGCCGCGTCGTACGAGCCGGCGGAGACGATCGTATCTTGCTCGATCTGCCCGAGACGGCCGGCCGCGATCGTGTCGCGCACGTGTTTCACGTAAGCCGGGTCGTGACAACGCTCGATTTGCGCAGCGGTCGCGGCGACGCATTCCATGCGCTTCGCTTGGGCGTCGAGCCGGTCGTCGGCCAGACGCTTCGTGATCGAGCGCAAGCGATCGGGCTGCTCGGGATGCCGGCCGGTTTCGTGCGCGAGAAAGCGATCGTCGGAGTAGAGAAGCGTCATGGGCGTTGTTCAAAACGATTCGATCAAATGTTCGCTCGGACGAAGTTCTATCATACGAAATTCCCGCGTGTTAATCTGGCGACGCTCGCCGCCTGATTCCCGCCTTTAGGAGACCTCGCCATGTCGCGTTCGTTGCTCGCCCTTCTAGTCGCCGCTGTTGCGCTCGCCGGCTATCAACTGAGCGGAGCCTCGCAGGCCGAGAAGCCTGCGGTGACTCAGACGCTTCCCGGCGCTCGGGCCGTGATCCAAGCGGCGAACTACCCGACGTTGCAAGCGGCCCTCGATGCGATACCCGAGGAAGGTGGCGTCGTCGAATTGCCGCCGGGGACGTTCGAGATCACCGAGCCGCTGAAGTTGCTCAAGGGGGACGTGCTCCTGCGTGGCTGCGGCTCGGCCACGCACATCGTCAACAAGAATGAAGCCGGCGAGCCGGCGCTCATCGTCCGGCATCCGGAGTTTCCCGAGAAGAAAGACGGCAAGCTCCGCAAATGGCGGGTACAAATCGCCGACCTGCGGATCACCGGCAACGAGAAATCGGGGCACGGCATCGAGGCCAACTACGTGCAGGAGATTTTCATCCACGGCGTGACCGTGAGCCATCACGGCAAGCACGGCATCTTCCTCGACTACTGCTATGAAGACCCGCGGGTGAGCGATTGCCTCATCACGTACAACAAGCAGACCGGGCTGGAGATCGTCGGCTGCCACGACATCGTCGTCTGCGGCAATCACTTTGAGGAGAACCTCGACGCGGTTCGTTGCGTCGATGCGTTCAACCTCTGCATGACGGGCAACAACGTCGACGACCATCTGCGGCATGGCGTGGTCATCGAGAACACGTACGGCTCCGTCGTCAGCGGCAACATGATCGAAGAGTGCAACGACACGGGCATCATCCTCGACCGCGACTGCTACGGCATCACGCTCAGCGCGAACGTGATCGCTCACGAGATGAGGTGCGGCATTGACCTGCGCGACGCGCATGGTTGCGCCGTCACGGGCAACAGCTTCCCGCTGGTGCACGATCGGGCCGTGGTGATCGGCAAGGGGAGCGGCCGGATTCCGGTAGTCGGCAATGCGTTCAGCGATTCGTACATCGGCACGGCTCAGACGAAGCGCCCGGTGCTGGTTGACCCATCGGGCGGGCTGGTGATCGAAGGAGCCCGAGATGTTACGGCGGTGGCGAACACGTTCACCGGCCTCGCGGTGCCCGCCGTGCAACAACCGGAGCCGGGAGAGAATATCGTGGTCGAGTTGAATATCGACGTGGATAACGGGAAGAAGAAGCCGGCGGAGAAGACGGAATAGAAGTTTGAACGAATGTTCCAGGCGAGCGGCGGGGTTTATCCCCGCCGGTTGGTCCGTTGTTTTTCAATGTCGCGAAACGCATTGCCGGACGGCGGGGGTGAACCCCGCCGCTCGCTTTCACAATTTACACGCAACACACGACTATGCTGAAACACTTGCTTGCGTTTGCGCTGTCCGTTGCCTCCGTTT
>JAEUIN010000221.1 GCA_016793115.1 Planctomycetaceae bacterium | reverse complement strand
TCGCCGATCGAATCGCGAACGATCGTCACGCAATCGCGGAGAGCCCCGCCGAGCGGCATGGCGCGGAGTTGCCCGGCGATGGAGCGGGCGTCGGCGATGGCGGCTTGCGGGGTCATGTGGGGTGATGCGGAGTGATGGCTTATCGGTTCGCTGCGCTCACGGCTTGCGGGGAGGTGGGGAGAATTTCGTCTCTACTCTGCGGCTTCGTCGAATTGGCGTTCGTCGGCCTTGCGTCGCGCGGCCTCTTCCGCCATCGCTGCGGCCGCTTGGGCGTTCGAAGCGGCGTTTCTCCGCGCCTGCATAGCGATCGCGTAATCGTGTGAGCCGGGCGAGCATTCGGAGACGTTGATATCGCGGCCGGTGGTCGCCACTCCTTCCCGCAAGCGGAATTGAGCGATGGCGGTTTCCATTGCCTCCTCAAGCGTTTTCTTGTCGCCCGGCTTGCCGTCAACGACTTCGAATTTCGGGAACTTGCAACCGCCGTCGAAACGAAAGACGCGGAGGTTTTGGGGTTTCGGCATAACGTTTCCTTGCTCGCTAGTCGGTATCTCTATTGCACGCACACAAATACACGCCACTCATGTGCGAATATCGAATGGCCTCGATCCGCCACTTCGCGCCGTTCGCTTGATCGATTCGGCCGCCCTTGATCGGAACCACTTCGTCTAAGTCGGCCTCGTCCAACCGCCACACCGCCGCATCTCCCGCAAGCACGATCGAGCCGAAGTTCTTGGCGGCCGCCTTGTTCCACTCGCCGCGGCGGGAGTTGTCGACTTCTACGCCCGTGTCGTCGTCATCGGTCGCGAAATACGTGATCGTCTCCGTGCCGGTTATGAACTGCGAGTTGTTGCCGTGCGGGGCGACCATCGATAAGCCTGCAATTACGGTAGGGCGATCGTTTGGAACTCAAACGGCCCGCTTTCGTCGTCCATTTGCTTTTTGTGCCACTCGATTTGATCCATGATCGCCCGACGCGCGCCGACGTAATCGAACGTGTCGCCGAGGACTGTTTGATTCACCTTGCCGTCAAGCGCCGCGAGTTCACTGTAGAGCGCCTCGATTCGCGTTTGGTGATAGGCCGCGTCGATCGCCATTCCTCAACTCCCGTCAAACAAAAAGGCCGGCCGCCATCGTTGACGGTCGGCCTTCATCGTTTCATGCGATTCTGCGTCGCTGCCGTGCGTCGTATGTGACTACTTGGCGGCTGTTTTGGCTTCGCGAGCGACCTTTGCCTTCGCGGCAACCTCTTCGTCTTTGTCGCCCTTCGCGATCTCGACGACCACCGCCGACTTTGGCGTCGGCCAAGTCTTACGGCCATCGCAAAACAACGCCCACGCCTCGCGGTCGTCGCGCCCGGGCTGCTTGTGAACAACGTCCGGCTCGCTGTTGAAGACGATACCGAACATCTTCGCGGCGCCTTCCTTGTCCGGGCGCATTTCGATTTTCACTTCCGCCGATTCGGCATCGGCCGCACTTGCGGCGGCTTTCGGGGAAGTGGCAAGGGCAGTTTTCGACATGATCGGAATCTCGCTTTACTGACTTCGTTGAAACTGAATCGAATCGATCGCCGCCCACTACCCGCAAGCTACCGCCGATTAGGCGGCCGACTTGGCGGCATATCGCGGATCGACGGTTGCGTAAGCGCCCATCTCGCTGATCTTGAAGCGGAAGGCGATGTCGTTGTTGAACTCCATTTCGGAGTTGACCGGAGCTTGCGACGGCGTGGCCGGCCAGGCTTCGCGGTAGACCCAGGCCTTCGCCGGGTTGTTGAGGAACCAGTCGGTATCGGTCGCCAGCCGCGCGGCAAACTGCCGGCTGCTGACGATGCTGTACTTCATCGAGTATTTGCTTCCCGCGCGGCCGATCGGATTGCCGGCGGTCGTCGCGAGGGCCGCGGCGTTCGTCGGATAACCGGCCGAGTGGTACGCGATGCCGATGGCGTCGAGAACCCGCATAGCCGTAGCCTCGAGCGAAGGAGCGACCATGAGCGTGTTCGGCGCTACTTCGATCGGCTCGCCCGTGTTCGGGTCGACCATGTTGGCGAAAAGGGCTTCCACGGCGTCGATGTCGGTCCAATCGACAAGGGCGTTCGACGTCTTGGAGTTGATCCACGGCGTCGACGTTTGGTAGGTGGCGTATGTGCTGTTGCGCCACTTGTAGCGATGCGCCGTCGTGTTTTCGTCAATGACGCAGTCAATGGCCCGCTTTTCCTTATTCAGGCCGAAGCTATAGCCGAGATCCGACGCGCGGCGAAGCACTTGCGCCGTTTCATCGAAGAAGATGGCTTCCTTCGTGACCGGAACGATAAAGCCGCGCTTCAGCATGGTCGGCAGGTCGACCCAATCTTCAGTGAAGCCGGCCGTCGGGTACGGCTTGCTTTCACCGATGATTTGGGCTTGATCGCCAAGTTGCGACGTGCCGCTCAATCGCTCAAGCTGCCGCGCGGCCGACATCGTCGGAATGAGGGCCGAAAAAACGAATTCTTCGGCCTTGTAGGCGTCCATCGCTTGCCGAACGGTAAGCAAGCCGGAGACGTTCGCAAAATGCGATGTGTCAACCGTGTGGGCCGACTCGGAAAGCACCTTGCGAGGTCCGCGCGGGTCGCAGCACTCTTCAAGAACATCATTGCCGACGATCGTGCCGTCGCGATTCGTGACAAGGGCTTGAAACAGCCCCCGCAACGAAAAATCCGTCGGCTTCAAGTGGCCGGCTTCGATCGACTCGCTGAGATGCCCAACCGTGGCCTCGGCGCCGTTGAGTTCGGCCATCCGGCGAAGTTCGCGATTGTTAATCATCTGTCTCGGCTCCGTTCGGAATCGTGTTTCGTTGTGGCTTGCGGGGAGATGGAGGGAGCGACCGCGAACTGCGGACTAGCGGGCCTGGTAGCAGTACAGCCCGTAAAGATTGATCGTGACTTCGTCGGAGGCGTCGCCGTCCTTGCAGCCAACGACGGCTTGAACGTCGGTGGCCGACGTGAAGACCCAATCGGTCAGCTTGTAGACCGCCACGCCGTCAATCTTGTAGATCACGTCGGCTTGCGTGCTGTTCTTCGGGATGAAGTCGATTTCGAGAAGTTGCTTCGCCGAACCACTGCCGACGTGGGCAACCTTGTCAAGCGAATTCGCTGCCGTGAGTTCCACGCTCGTTTGCGTGGTCGAGAGCGAAGCGTGAATCCACCAGTTCAAACCGCCGTCCTTCTTGAAGAAACCGAGCGACGTTCCCGAGGTCTTCGGGCCGGCTCCGTCGTTCACGAGCAGGTCGGCTGCGACGGCGTCCGTCAAGCCGACGTAGAGATTGTTTTGATTGATGTCGTCTTCCGTCGCTTGCACGAGCGCGCCGAATGAGAGCGGCTTGTCGGCGGCCGGCTTGAACGTCTCGGCTTCGCGAGCGAGATAGCAGTCTTCGTTGCCTGATGCCGAAGCCGCAGCCGACTTGATCGCCACGCCGCCGCCGGCGGCGTCGATTTGCGTCACGGTTCCGTCGACCGCCGTAACAACGGTGTACTTCGCCGTCGAGGTGGCCGTGAGGAAACCTTGGAAGTCGTCGCAGAAACCGTGCTGAAGGTGCATCAATTGCGCGAGTTCCGGCAGGCGAATGGCTCGGCTCATGTTCGTGTGTTCCTGTTACTGGCTGGCTTGGTGGTCGTCGCCTGTCGGCGTGGCTTGTGGGAAGGAGTGGAGCGTTCGGCCGGCTATCGCTTGAGGAGGTTGCTCGCGAACTTCTTGGAATCGAACTGGCCGCTGTTTTCGCCGCCCGTTCCGCCGCCCGAGCCGTTGCCGCCGTCGAAGTCGCTCTTCGGCTTCGCGCGGCCGGTGTTGAATGCCTCGGCAAAGTTCTTGACGAGCTTTTCGGCCTTCTCGACTTCAACCGATTCCCACAACTCGCGGGTTTCGGCGGAAACGGAATCTGCCGGGAGCTTGGCTTCGGCGATGAACTTCGTCACAGCCGCGGCTCGCTCGCCTTTTTGCTTTTCGGCGGTGAGCGTGGCGACGGATTCGGACAGGGATTTCTTTTCGCCTTCGAGCTTGCCGACTTGCTCGGTGAGCTTTGTTACCTGGCCTTCGAGGTCCGACTTCGCCTTCAAGGCTTCGGCGAGCAGTTGTTCCGGCATGGAGTTATCCCCCTGAGATTCCTTGAGGCTGTTGGTCGTCGCCGGATCGGCGACAAGATCGATCGAGGAAACTTTCGCGACCGATTCGACGAGCAAAAACCCGTCCTTCGCTCGCGATGTTTTGTGCGGAGCATAGACCGGCGACATGCCGCAGTTTTGCGGGGCGTTTTCGGCATCCCAGAAGAATTGCTCGGCGAGCGGATGTTTCGGGTTGATCTTGATCGTGCCGTAGATGCCGTCAGATTCGAGCGTGCGAGAAATAACGCTGCCGATCCGGTCGCCGTAGTCGCGCGGAGCCGACAAGTCGCGGCTATTGTGGTTAACGTTGATCTTCGCGCCGTCAGACAGTTCGAAAATGTTCTTGAGAGCTTCGGCGGAGAACCTCCGCCGATTCTTAGACTCGATGCCCATTAGCTTCACGCCGGACACGGTCGACGCTTCACGGTCGACGGTGAGCTTCCGGCCGCGCGAGTCGAAGAATTCCGCGAGAAACTCTTCGGAGCGGCTTGCGGGAGCGGCGGGTGAAGCTGCTGCGGTCGTCATGCGTGCGAACCTAGCAGGTTCGACGCGATTCTCGCGCGCCCCGGTTTATTAACTAATAAAAGAGAAGTGTTTTCGTCGGCGGATGCCTTCGGCCAGCACGTTCGCAGAATGCTTGCCGGTGTGGCCGCATTTTGCGTCACAGGCGAGGTACTGAATCTGCGAATTCCCCTGCGCAATCGAGCTTGAAACGAACAAGCGTCCGCTCTTGCACTTCGGACACTGATCACCGCTTTTCGCCATCAAATCCTCCCGCTTAACGCCTTCATGGCATACCGCTTCCGACATCGACAACCGGGGTGCCGCGGCGGTTGCACGCCCGGACGCTCGCTTCCATCGAGTTCCTTGCAAAGATCGCAGGCTCGCTCATCTTCGATTTCCCAAAACCACGTCACGGCCAATTGCGTGGCGACGGCGATGAGTGCGGCCACGTCATCCTCGCCGGCCGAGATAGCTCGCGTGGTTTCGGTGATCGCAATCGACTGAGCCCGAGCCGGCGTGAAAAGTTGAGCCGTCGAAGACTGGCGTTGCGCGTCCGTTGCGCCAATCGGCAACATGGTTGCTGAGCCGAAGCGAACATCGTTCGCAATTTTCATGGCGAGCGCTGCGGCGACGCCCGCCGCGTACGCCTCGCCGCGAGTTCTTAGCATCGCCTCGGTAATGCGTCCGTCTCCGCCCGTTGGAGTGCCCGCCATCTCCACCGCAAGCCAGCCGCCGGCCGCGGCAAACGTAGCCGCCAAGGAATTGCGAAGCGCCGCCGTAACGTCCGAAGCAAAGCCGAAAAAGTCAGGCTTGCCGGCAAGTAGGTCAGCGCGCAGCCTTGCGAACGCAGCGAGTAAGGCTGCAGCGAGTTCGCTTTCTCGGTTGAATCGGTCAGCGAGGAGTGACATTGCCGTTAACTGCTACGGGTAATTTCGAAACGACTCTTGCAATCCGCGAATCGCGGCATCGGTCGATGTGCCGTCTCCCGGCTTGCGGGAAGAGGGTGGGCCGCCTTGCCCGTCGCCTCCGTCGCCGCCAAACGGATTCGCGCCAAACGGCGCAGGTGGTGGCATGTCCGGCCCATAGTGACGTCCGAACGCTTTGTGCTCGGCAATTTCGGCTTGCATCTTTTCGTAATCGACGCCGGCTTGAGACGCCCACTCCTGCGGCGAGATAACGCCCTCGCCGTAGAGGATTTCGTTCTCCTGCGCCTTCTTGTAGTCGTCGCGGCTTATGATCGTCGGCATCCCGACGCGAATCTCGATTCGCTTCTTCAACTCTTTCCGCTCACCGTGGCCGGCGACCTCAAGCGCCTTCCATAGCACGTCGATATCCCACGACGACTGCCGCTTCTGCAACCGCTCGAACGATTTAACAGACGGTCCTTCGGCAACCATCGTCGAAGCGTAATTCGCGTTACTTGCATCCGAAGACACCATGAACTCAGGCATCACGAGGCGCGACGCAATGCAGCGAAGATTGAGCGCAACACCAGCCGAGAGTTGATCGACGCCGTCGACCGAAGGGGCTTCGTAAGAAACGGTGTCCGAGGTGTCGAGAATCGTTCCCGGCTCGAATCTTCGCGCGTAAATCGTTTGATTTGATCGCGAATCAGTCGCTTGGAATTGCGCCGCGGCGCTCACCGTGCGCTGCACTCCGGTCTGCGATCCGCTGTGCTTTCGAATCAGGCCAATCGCGGAAATGATATCGATCTTCGCGGAGATATTTAGAACGTTCTTATTCGCTCGCCGAAGGTGCATTCTCTGGCCGAATAAGAGCGGCACGCCGCGCGGAGTGGTGCGGTCGACGTTCGCCTTACGGTGTTGAATCTCGGCGGCATCAACCGGAACGCCCTTAATGAAGTAGCGAATCGGCGTCTCGGCGTCTTCGGAGTCAAACTCAATACCGAATCGCACGTTCGGATCGTCCGCTTTCTCCATCGGCGTTCGCACGTGGCCTGGCTCGACAAATCGCACGCGGAGAACTCCGTCACTTCCTTCGAAGTAGCGAAGGAAAACTTCGCCGTCGCGATCGAGCCGTAGGACGATCTCTTGCTGGCGTGCGACCCAGTCGTTTTCCTCAATGAATTCATCGATCGATTCTTGTGCATCACAAGCGAGTTCTTCGTCGGCCGGGTCGATGTCATCGGCCGGAAGTTGCGGCGGCTGCTGATTGGATGGAAGTTGTCGGCCGTCGGCGCCCGGCTTGCCGGGCTGGCTTGCGGGTGGGAGGGAATTCCCATTCGCCTCTCTGTCGTTTCCGCTGCCTCTCCGCTGCTTGCCTCCTCCCGCAAGCCCGTCTTGGCCGTCGACAACCGGCGGCCGCGCCTTCGGCTTCTTCTTTTTCTTCACGGCCACGTCGTACGTATGCCCATCTCCGAGAATGTAGCTCTGCCGATTCTCGTGAGCGTTTATTGCGTAGGGATTCGTCGCGGCGAGGTATCGCATCTCATCGCGTGCCATGTCCAACTCGGTTTCCGTGTCGAAGCCAGCCGTGAGCAAGCCGAGCGCATTCGCGCGAGTCGCTCCGGTGAATCCGCGGCCGACCGGAAGCCACGTTTCGCCGCCGTCTCGGTACGGTTCAAGCGGATCGATCACCGAGTTCGCAAGGTCGATCGCTTCAAAGAGCTTTTCGAGGCGAATATCTTCCTCGGCGAGGTATTGCAAAAACGGCTTTGGATTCGGTGCGGCGTTGGCGATCATGGGCGAAATCCTCCGGCGATCAGGCGATCGGGTTAGTGTTCAATGCGTAATGGGTGTTGAGCGGCGAATTCGCCGCCGAGCGTTTCAATCGCGAGTCGCAAAGCCATCTCGAGCGCGTCCGGCCCGTCGTCGTGGGAGTGCGGATCTGGAAAGTCTCGCAATTGAGAAACGACAAGCCGCGCGCCCGGAGATTTGCGCTTAAACTTCAAACGGTGCTGCGCGAGATACGGCCCCAATTTGCGAATTCGGACGGGCTTTTTAATGCGATTGTCGATCGTGTACGGAGCGGCGTTGATCATTCCGGCGCGAACGAACTCCTCCGCGAAGTCGTTGGCTAACAGGTCTTGCCAGGCATTCGCCTCAACGCCGAACGCATCGGGTTGCCAGTCTTGGCAGATTGCGATTCCGTCGGAGATCATTTGCGGAGTCGGCCGGCGAGCAAGATCGGCGTCGACATAGAGCGTTCCGTCCGTGCCGACCATGAGCGACACGTATGCCGAGTAATCTCCGCGCTTCGCGTCCTTGCCCTTCGACGGGTCAAGAGCGAGCGTTTTGATTCGCCAGCCGATCGGCCAATCCTCAAACCAAATGTGATCGTCGAAATACTCGTCCGGCCATTCGTTCTCTTCCACGCTCGCCAACCGCGATTGCTTTTCGCGCTCGAAAGCGTTGCGCCCCTCCGTCTCGCGCATCAACATCAATTCGTAGAGCGATTCCCATTCGGGCCAGAGGACCACCGCTCCCTCGTCCATCGCCGTGCGATTGGCTTCGTAAAAGTCACGCGCGTTTCGTTCGGCGTTTGGGTCGTCATGCTGCCGCAGCACTTCCGCCCATCGCTCCCACAATCCCATGTTCGCGGGCCACTCGATGATCGACGCGAACGACTTCGACACCCAACCCGGCATCGTTTCCAAGCGACTGCCGATCGCCTCACGGTGAATGGCCGTGCAAAGGTTGATGAAGTTTGTGTGATTCGGCGTGCCGATCTTCAACACGGCCCCGGTCAGCCACGTCCAATCACGGTCGCGAATGAGTTTCGACGTGATCGCGTCGTCTTCTTGGATGTCGTCGCCGATCACGAGCGTCGGACGCTCGGAATCGTTACGTGCTCCGCGAATCGACTGGCCCGCTCCGAACGCTTGGATTTGCACGCCGTTGCGAAGGCGAATAAGCGACTCCGACCAAATCGAGCCGCGGCCGGCCGCTTCCGGGTAGTCGCGGGCGATGAGCGGGTTTTCTTCGATTTGCCGTTTGATGTGCGAGAGTTGTTTCGCCGCCATCGTCTCCGTCTTGCCGAGAAGCAAGATATACGGCTCCGTTCCTTCGACGGCGCACCGCAGGCCGTAGGACGTATTGCCGACGGTCGACTTCGCACCGCCGCGTGGTCCGACGATGTTGAGCTTAACCCCTCGTTGCTTGCGGGCGGCGTGGAGACGATCGGCCATCCAGACGTGCATGGCCGACGGCGCCGCACGAAAGTAGTTCGGCAGATACCGCCGCGACCACGAGAGATGATCAAGCGAGCGATCGACGGCCGCCGCCGACTGACTCCGCTGAATGTATTGCCCAACGTCGGCGGAGAGCCCGCGGGCAAAGGCGCGAGTCAGTTGCGACGGCGAGAGTTTAAGTTTCGAGGGCATCCCCGGACGCCTCCGTGGCCTCATTCACACTCGCCGCGGGCTTCGGCGGATTCACGGCCGCCTCGATCGCCGCTTCGCCCACACCCACCCCCGCAAGCCCGTTCACGCGAGCGTGAAAGTCGGTCAGCTTGTCAGACGGGATGAATTCGGCGATGAGCGCCGCCATGCGGGCACGTTCGGCCATGAATTGCTCAGGCGTAACGGCGTCGGGATCTCGCTTGCCGAAGTCGTTCGGAAAGCGTCGCTCCAACATCCACGCGAAGCCGCGCCAGTCCGGTCGTTCCTTCGCCGCTCCGGCCCGTACCGCCGCGTCCCTGAGCTTCAGCCAGTAATCGAGCTTGATTGAGTCCTTGACGTTCACGAGCCGCGCGGCGAACTCGGGGTTGCGGTCCCGTTCGTTGTAAATCGTTTGACGTGTGCAGCCGACGATCTCGCACGCCGATTCGATCGAGATGCCGAGCGAAAGAGCCGCGAAGAAGGAATCTTCGATCTTCTTCGTGGCGAAGACTGGCGGCTTGCCGGAGAGCGGCGAGCGGCGAAACGCTCGGGGAGGTTTTCGCGGCTCCGCCGCAGGGCTTGCGGGGAGAGGTGCGGTCGGCTGCGCGTTGTTCGGTGTTTCGTTCATAAATTGCTCACTCGTTATGCACCTTCAGCCGGAACGCTCACGTTTGCGGTGAACGCCCCGGCTGAAGCACGGCGACGATGGCG
>JAEUIN010000212.1 GCA_016793115.1 Planctomycetaceae bacterium | reverse complement strand
CGTACCCGGCGTCGGCCAAGAGCGTCGTGATCGGCTTCCGACTCAGCGCGTCGTCGAGCACGCGGCGGAAGTGCGGGACGTCGGGCGACGGGCCGCGGCTCGGCACGATCGAGAGAATCAGATGACTCCGGCAGTCGCACAGCACGCCGGCTTTCGGAAAGCGACGATACGTCGTATCTTGCCGCGTTTTCAGCCCTTTCGCGCGGCGACTGACGAAGTACCGGCTCGCGTGTCGCGATTCCCAGCCGGTGCCGTCGAGCGCGGCCAACTCGCTCCGCGCGCCGAGCCGACCTTGAAACCGCGCGAGCTCCAACGTGCCCGACAGCAACCGCTCGACCGCTGCGCAGTTCAGCAGTCGCTTGGCCGCTTTCTGAAACGTGGAATGGTCCGGCACCGTCTTCAGTTCGATCGCCGCGACGAGTTCCGGCGCGTCGCGCAGAAACGCCTCGAGCTTGCGATAGTCGAACCGCAGGAACTCCTTCAGCACCAAGCACGCGAACAATTGCGAGAGCGTGAACTTCTGCGGGCTGTACTTGTGCGCATACGCCGGCAGCACCATCTCCCCGACCGCGTGCGCGAACAACAACGCCCGCCGCGGACTCTTCGTCGTCGTGCTCATACCTCGTGCTACGCACGAAGATCAGCTAGCGGTACACTGAATCAAGAGCTTTTCGACAGAGCAATCACGACCCCATTCAAATCAAGCCGCGCAACAAGCGAGTGACGCAAAACGCCTGCATTTCTTGTCACCGCGACTTCGTGCACAACCTGCTGGCCTCGCCCGATCCGACCAAGCCTTCGCCCGACGGTCCGCACGCGCGGCAAGACATGCAGTCCTGCGTCCATTGCCACGCCGACGTGGGACATGCGTTTCGCTGACCGTAGTGATTGAGGATCGGGTGGCACTGGTGGCTTGCCCACCAGTGATTGAGGCAGGGGTGGGCAAGCCGCCGTAGCACTTCTCGATTTGCAATCGAAAAAGCAACTGATCTGACTCAGCCTAAGGATTCCATCATGGCCGCCGCCGATAAACGTGGATTTGGATGGCTCGCGCTGCTGACGCTCGTCGCCGCCGGGGCCACATTCGGCCTCGTCGCGCTCCTGGTCAACATCTTCGAGCGCAAGCAAGAGGCCCGCGCGCCGGTCGTGAAAGTCGTCGAAGTCAGCGAGATCAGCACCGATCCGAAACCCTGGGGCCTGAACTTCCCGCTGCAATACGAAGGCTATCGCCGCACGGTCGACACCGAGCGCACCCAGTACGGCGGCAGCAACGCCCTCGCTCCGAGCAAGCTCGAATCGCACCCTTGGCTTAAGCGGCTGTACGCCGGCTACGCCTTCGCCATCGACTACCGCGAAGCCCGCGGCCATGCCTACATGCTCTTCGACCAGGAAGCGACGAAGCGCGTCACGGAAGTGCAGCAGGCCGGCGCGTGCCTCCACTGCCATGCGTCGATCATCCCGACCTATCGGCGGATCGGCTTGGAGAAGCAAGGCAAGCAGGCGACCGCGGCCGACTTGGCCAAGTCGTTCGATCAAGAGGCCGTGCTCGCCGGCTTCCGCGAAGTGAGTCAGAAGAAATATGAAGAAGTGCACGCCGAGCTGGAAAAAACGCCCGACGGCGTCGTGAAGGCAAAAGACGGCGATCCGCACCTGGGCGCTGCGCATCCGGTCTCGTGCATCGATTGCCACGATCCCGACACGATGCAAATCCGCGTCACGCGCCCCGGCTTTCTGTTGGGCATCGCCAAACTGGCCGAGAGCGACGACCCGGTGCCGCATCTGCCGAGCATCGCCGAGTGGCGCAAGCGGGGCAAGCGGAAGCCTTACGATCCGAACGTCGACGCCTCTCGCCAAGAGCTCCGCTCCTTCGTTTGCGGGCAGTGCCACGTGGAATACTACTGTGGATTGAAGATGACGCTCACCTATCCGTGGGACAACGGACTCCAGGCCGACGCGATCGAGAAGACTTGGAACACCACGAAATTCCCCGACGGCGGCGACTTCTACGACTACGAACACAAGGAGACGGGCACCAAGGTGCTCAAGGCCCAGCATCCGGAGTTCGAACTCTGGAGCCAAGGCATCCACGCTCGCGCCGGCGTGAGCTGCAGCGATTGCCACATGGCTTATGAAAAGCAGGGGGCGACGAAAGTGAGCAGCCACTGGGTGCGCAGCCCGGTGCTGAACATCAACCACGCTTGCCAGACGTGCCACAACGTGCCGGAGGAAGAATTGAAGGCCCGCGTCGATACGATTCAGGGGCGCACCACGGCGCTGATCGATCGTTCGGCCGCGGCCATGACCGACATGCTCGACGCGATCGTCGCCGCGAAGTCGGCCGGCGCGACCGACGACGACTTGAAGGCGATTCGCGATCTGCAGCGCCGCGCCATGTGGCGGCTCGATTTCATCAGCAGCGAAAACTCCAAAGGCTTCCACGCCGACCAAGAAGCGGCCCGCATCCTGGCGGAATCCATCGACTACAGCCGCCAAGCCCAAGCCGCGGCCTACAAACTGCACGCGGAGAAGAAGAAGCCGTAGCGCGCGAGTCTGTTACTTAGGTGGCCGTTGTTTGGGTGCCACTGGTGGCTTGCCCACCAGTGCAATCGAGTTGTTCTCCGCCGTCTTAGCCCCCGGCTCTTCAAGCCGGGGGCAATGCGCCCACTTTTATAAAGCCGCTTGGCGTATCCTCCGAAGCGGCAAGGTCGCCCCCTAGCAGCCGGAATCCCAACGGGATTCCACAGCGCAGCCCGGAGTCGCGGTACTCCGCGCACTCCGGGTACTGGCGCACCGGCACTCCCGAAAACCCTGTAAGGGTTTCACACATCCACGGGAATCGCTTTGTGATCGCGTGTCTGCCGACTCAAAGCCTGTGAGACCCTTTCAGGGTTTCTTTTCTGAAACGAAATCCCGACCCGGAGTGTGCGGCCATACCGCGACTCCGGGCTTTGTTGTTGAATCCCTTCGGGATACTTTAGAAACAACGTCGCAGTTCGCACTCCGCGACCGTCGATGACTACGGCGCAGCGACGGCGCGCGGCGACGTGCGTAAATACTTTTCGATCGCCAGCCCCAGTTGCCGGCCGACCGTGGTGTAGCCCGCCGTCGTGCTGTGCGGCGTGTTCCACGAGGTTTCCAGCGTCACGGCCACGACATGCGGGCGGCAGTGCGTCGTCACCCAGTTTTTGCTGATCGCTTGCCATTGCGGCGAGTAAGCGGCGCCGCTGGGGCGCGTCGTCGGACTCAACGGGAGCGGACCGACGATCTCTTCCTTGCCCGCCGCGACGAACGCCGCCAGATTGCGGCGCCCCGGCGGGCTCAACACCTCGTCGGGCGACACAAAGAAGAACGGCCGCAGGTCGCCCGGGGCCGGGTTATGCAAATCGACGAACAAGTCGAACCGGCCGGCCTTGTCGAGTTCCGTGATTCGTTTCTGCGCCGCAACGACTTCCGGAAAGTGCGGCTCGGCCGACCAGTCGCGATTGTGATCTTGCGGCACTTGGTTCTTGCCGCCGTTGCCCGTCGCCACGCTGTCGACGTCCATCACCGGGACGAAGTAGACCACGGCTTTGCGCCGCAGCGCCACGGCCCGCGGATCGTCGCCGGTCAACCACTCGATGAACCCGACGCCGACCCAACTCCCGCCCGATTCCCAGGCATGCTGACGCGCTTGGATCCAGATTCCGAACCGTTCCTCGGGGGCGTCGCCGGCCGACCGCTCGTCGACGACGAGCATCGGCACGCCGCGGCCGGCGCGCGATTTGGCGAGTTCAAGTGGCTTGGCAAATGGATGCCGGGCGGCGATGCGCTCGACCAACTCGCGCGCGTCCGCCGTGTCGAACACCGGCCCCCAGGCGAACCACGCGCTCTTCGCGTCGATCTTCGCCGTGTAGCGTTTGCGGCCGTCTTGCGCCGTCCCCGGCGCGGTCTGGAGCCACGTGCGACCATGGTCGATGCTGTAGGCCGCGTAGCCCGGCTGCGCCCATGAGGCGGCGAGATTCCCCGGCGCGCGATCGACCTCGATCGTGAGCGTCCGGCCGGGCTTGATGCCGTCGACCTGAAACGACCACCAGCACGGCCAACCGCGCTCGGGATCGCCGGCCGGCTGAATTTGAATGAGCCCCGAATCCTGCTCAATGCCGACCACGACGGCCGAAGCGTTTTCAAAATCGGTGCGCACGGCAAGCTCGCCCCGGGCCGTGCCCGCCGCGGCCGCGAAGAGAATCAATCCGTAAAGAATCCGGGCGGCGCTGCGCTTCATGGTTCGACTCAACGGCGTTTGATTGCGGTGGCACTACCCACCGCGCGGAATGGGATCTTCAAATTCTGCTCGGCAGGCGCGCCCACGGCTACGGCTCGACGTCGACCGCGACGCGCTCGATCAGCAACCCTTGGGGATCGACTTCGTCGGCCGTGCAGCGGAGCGAAAGATACGAAAGCCCGCTCGGCGCGCCGGCGTGAGCGGTCAACGGCGGCCCGGGCCCGCCGTCGAGCGACACGCGGCACGCCTCCGTCGAATTGCTCGCCGTCGTGTCCCATCGCAACCGAACGTCGTGCCACCGGTTCGGCGTGAGTCGAATCGTGTCGGCGGCGGCCGCCTGCGATTGGCCGACGCCGCGTTCGACGCGGAGGCGCACCCATCCGAGCGACGCGGCGTCGTCGATCGGCAGAAACAAGCGATCGGTCAAGGCGATCGTGCCGCCGCGAAAGTCGTCGCCGACTCGCACGCGCAATTGCAGCTCGCCCCGCGCGGCTTGCGGAAAGTTCCACATCGCTCCCGCCCCCGGCTCCTCGTCGCGCTTCGCGACGCAGAGCACGTTCCGCTTCGGATCGTCGGGGTGTTTTACAAGCTGCGCGCCGTAGCGGCGCCTGCGAAAGAATCGTTGCGCCGGCCCGACCTCTTGTTGTGCGTGCCAACCGGCGAGGCCGTCGGAGAAATCGTCTTCGCGATGCGTTTCCAGCAGCCAATCCGGATGAAACCGCAGAATCGCGCGTCGGCCTTCCCCTTGGCCGGTCGCGAGCACGATCCACCCGTCGCCGGCTTGTTGGGCGTCGGAATAGGCCGTGCCGCGATCGTTGCGCAGCTCCACCCCTTCGCCGTGCCGGGTCGGATCGCGATACACCTCGCGATAGCCGCGCCAGGTGCGGCCGTCGTCGTCGCTCAGCGCCGCGTGGAGCGCGTCGCGTCCGCCGTACACGCCTTGGCCTTCGTGCTTCGGCCCGACTTGGGCGTTGTTCCACACGACGAGCAGTCGCCCGTCGTTCAAGCGCCGCAGCATCGCCGGCGAGTTCGAGCCGTAAAACCGCGACGGGACGGCGTCGCGCCACGTCGATCCTTGGTCGCTCGAAAACGACTCGTACATCCGCCCGGTCTGCGTGCGAATCAGCATCCACATTCGGCCGTCGCGCAGCTCGACGATCGTCGGCTCGACCGCGCCGTAGTTGCCGCCGTTGTAACCGTCGGTGCAGGGGGCCGTGAGTCGCGACGGAGAAACCTGCCACGTCGCGCCGTCGTCGTCGCTCGCGATCGACGTAGTGTAGAAATATCCGATCGGCGGGCCGGCTTTGCGCGTCGGGTCGGCCGTCGAGAAAGGAATGACGATCCGGCCGCTCTTGGTGACCGCGAGCCCGCGCAGCGCGCCGACCGCGCCGTGATAGACCATTCTCGGCTCGTTCCAGCGCGTTCGTCCGTCGCTCGTCGTCGCCTGCCACAAATCGAGAAACAGATCGACGCCGATCTTGCGGCCGCCGCGTTGGATCACGAGGTAATAGACCTGCAGCTCTTGCCGCTTATCGAGCAACACTTGAACGGCGTGCGCCGTCTCGCCGGCGACGGCGAACTCCTTCCGGGGCGCGCTCCAAGTGCGCCCGTCGTCGCGCGAGGTGACCGAACCGACATACTCTCCGCGCTGGTTGTAGAACACCTGGAGCGAGCCGTCGGGGAGTCGCACCACGGACGCTTCGTTCTCGGGAAAGGTGCCGACGGCGACCGGCTCGCGCGCCGATTCCGACTTCGTCTCCGCGGCGCGACAAATCGGCTTCCCGCCGCACCAACAAACGCCGCCGAGCACGAACAGAATCGCGGTGCGGACAAAGTGTCGAGTCATAGTCGAAAAGCTCATCATCGCGGCCGACCTAGAACACGCATGTTCGCCCGGCTCGTGGAAGCCGCGGACGACGTGCGTCGCATTCTGCCGCGCCGCGGCATCGAAAGCGAATTTCTTCGGCCCGCAGCCGACTCGCGCACGGGTGGCACCGGTGGCTCGCCCACCAGTGCTTACAAGGCGTCTTTCTTGCACCGGTGGGCCGGCCGCGAGTGCCGCCCTGGAAACTCTTCCGACTGCGCCCCTACAGCGTCTTCAAGTATTCGAGCACGGCGCGTTTCTCTTCCGCGTTGAGCTGATCCGGAAAAGTGTGGCCGGCGGGGCTTTTGCCGGGGAGGGAGCCGTCGAAATAGAGCCGCTTGCGGCGTGCGTCGGAGCGGTCGTCTGGGGGAATCTCCGCGAGCCGCTCGACTTCCAGACCGACGCGCGTTTGGTCGTACCCGTCCACGGAGCGTCGCCAGAGCTTCGGTCGATCGCCGCTCGTGAGCACTTCGGCGAGCGTGGGGACCGAGCCGTTGTGGAAATACGGGGCCGAGGCCCATACGCCGTCGAGCGGCGGCGCGAGATAGCCGCCCGGATCGGCGACGACTTTCTCCGCGCCGAAAAACGTAAACCACGTTTCGCCGTACCGCGCGCGTCCTTCGGCCCGCATCGCCTGGAGCCGCACCGGATCGGTGCCGATCTCCTCGAGCTTGATCACGCGCTCCGGGTAGTAGAGCAGGGAGGAGTACCCGAGCGCGCGGCCGCGGGCATCGCTCCGTTCGTCGTCGGCCGCGGCGACTTCGCCGCCGTCGGCCCGCGGCGCGCGGTAGTTGCCGTGGCACTCGGCGCAACGGCGCTCGAACAACGTGTAGCCGTGGGCGGCGAGCTTGCGATCGATCGCATACGGATACTTGGGCGAGGGGAGCGAGAGCAGCCAGGCCTCGATGTTGCGGAAGTCGTCTTCCCAAGCGTTGAACTTATCCGGCCCGTTGCGCGGGATGAGCAGAAACTGCATCAGCGCGCGATGATTGCGGGGCGCGAAGTTGTCGACGTACAGCCGCGTCTTGTGCTTATAGTGCCAAAACGGAATCGCGTCTTCGTCGTGGTGCGTAAGCGGCGGCAGCGGGCGATCGGCGTGGAACGTCAGATCGGGATCGCGGAACGCCAGCAAGATGTGGCCGAACATCACGGCGTTGGTCGTGCCGACGCTCCCGCCGAGCGGATAGACCAGCGAGCCCTTGTCCATGTGCGTGAACTTCTTGCCGAGCGCGAACTTCACCGCGCGGACGTCTTCCGTGAGCGTTTGCAGCAGGTAGTGCGTGTTGGGCGCGCCGTAAATCACTTGCCCGGCCACCTTGCCCGTGTGGCAGGCCATGCAGTTCATCGCCCAGCCGCCGCCGTCGGCCGGCGTGTATTGCAGCGCGGTGGCGCGCGGGCCGTCGGGATGCTCGGTCAGCCCGTAGCGCGCGAGCGTCAGCTTGCGGCGCTCCGCGGGCGAGGCCTGGGCGGCGGCGTCGCGCGCCTCTGGCTCCCAGCAGGTGTGGAGCCGCTCGAACACTTCGTCGTCGAAATCCGGCGTGAGATACGGCTTCGTCGTCAGCAGCTCGAAGCCGCGCTCGGGCGAAACCGCGGGCGTCGCCGCCGGGGCGATCGCCGTCAGCGGCAGCAGCGTCGCCGCCGCGCCCAACATGAGCACCAAGAAAAGCGGCGCACCCGCGCCGACGCGCCGCAGCAAACCGGTCATACCCACCGCCCCTCAAAGCTCGCGCCCGGCGCGAACACGCTACTTGCGCTCGGCCGACTCGTTCGGCAGCGCGGCCAACTTCTTCCCGGCGATGAGATCCTTCAACTGCTCGGGCACCTTTTCCAACTCGCCGATGCCGATGTGCACCAGCTGCACGACGCCGTCGCGATCGATAAACACCGTCTGCGGCACCGGCTCCACCTTGTACGACTTCACGGCCTTGCCGTCGGCGTCGAGCACGATCGGCAGCGTCAGGCCTTTCTCCGCGAGAAACGCCTTGATGGTGTCGGGCTCTTCCTGCAGGTTGATCGGGAAGAACACCACGCCGTCGTCTTTGTGCTTCGCCGTCATCGCGGCCAGCTTCGGCAACCCTTCGACGCACGGCGGGCACCACGTCGCCCAAAAATCGAGGACGACGATCTTTCCCTTCTGCTCGGCCAGGTTGAACTTGCCGCCGTCGAGCGTCGGCAACTCCACGGCCGGAGCCGGCTTGCCCACGAGCGTCATCGCAATCGGGTCGTCGAGGTTGGCGAGCTTCGCGGCGTCGGCCGGCGGCGCGACTTCAAACAGCTTCTGATCGACCGCGGAATCGTAGGCCACGTTGTCGTAGGTCAGCGCGAACTTCAGCTCGATCCCCGGCGGCGGCTCGCGACCGTTCTTGGCGGCGATGTCGAGCGGGTTGGGTTGAATCTTCCGCAAGGCGTGCGGCGCGGCTTCGTCGAAGAACCACTCCATCCGCACGCCGTCGCGCGAGGCCTGCAAGTGATGCTGCTTCGCACCGTCGACCGTCTCCAGGCCGACGTAAGCGATCTTCTGATACGGCGCGAGAATCTTCTCCAGCGGCAAGCCGGCCATGGCGTCGCTCACGAGCGGCAGCCCGAGTTGCAAGTGCGTCCGGCTCAACACGACCGACTTCTCCAGCTCCTTCAAGGTCGCCGGCGCCGGGTCGCTTACATACACGCGCTTCGTGTGGTCGAGTTGGTAGAGCTGCTTACCGTCGTTGACGATCGTAAACCCTTCCCCTTCGACGAGCCGCACCGCGAACTTGCCGGGCTGCTCGAGCGCCACGCGATACACTTCCTTTTGCGCCTGCACTTCTTGCCCGGCCTGCAACACGACGAACGAAGCGCGCGTGTCGGCCGAAAACGTCTTGGCCTTCGCCAACGCGGCGTACCAAGCGTCGAGCACGGGCTTGGCTTCGGCGGCGATTTCCGCGGCGGCCGGCTTCTCTCCCTCGGTCGTTTGGGCCGCCGACTGCGCGTTGCAGCCGACGAGCAAGCCGCTCCACGACGTGATCACAAGCGCCCAGGCGACGACTAACGCGGTCCGTTTCATGCTGGCGGCATCCTTAATCGCAATGGAGAACTTCGCTGCGAACGACGGCGAACGACGGCGAACGAGTTCGCCCCTTATCTTCCCTTCATTCTCACGCGGGGTGCCGGCTAGACTAGCCGCACCGCTCTACGGCGACAAGGCGAGCGCCCCGCCGCCGGCGTCGTCGCAGGACACTTCCATCGACGAACTCCATCAAATCGCCCTGCGCCGACGCACCGCGCGCCGACGATTTGCCGTGAGCGGCGCGGTCACGCATAATCGGTTCGATGCCGCTCCCGCGGCTCGGTTACTTCGCAGCCGGCTTATCTATAGGTTCACCGATGCCGCAATCGTGGGGTGTGATTCCATTACTTTTCGCTCTCGTCGTCGCGTCGTCGCTATTGGGCCGCTCGCGCGTCGCCGCTCAAACCGCTCCCGCGGCGCAGCCGCCCGAAGCGCAGCCGGCTGCGCCGCAGGAGTTTGCCCCGCCCGAGGCCGGCCTGCGGATCTCCGTACCCGGCAAGCCGCGCGATCTCGGCGGTTGGACGGGGATGCCCGGCGCGAAAGTCTATGCCCGCATGTATCACTGGCTCGACGAGCCGCGCAAGCAGGCCGTAACCGTGACGGCCGTGCGCCTGCCGCAAGCCCCCGCGGCCGACGCGCTCGACAACGTCTTCCGCCACGCCCTCGCCGGAGTACTCGGCGCGTTGCAAGGCGAAATCGTCGACGACGCCAAGGCCGCGGTCGACGACTTCCCGGCCCGCCGCTGGCTCATTAAAGTCGGCGACCGCTTCTACCACGTGCGGGCCGTCGTCGCCGACGACCGCTTCTATCAGGTCTCCTTGGAAACTGCGGAGCGCTCGCTCGACGCCGAGCAGGCCAAGCTCCTCGATTCGTTTCATGTCGTCGCCGGCGCGAAGCTCGTCGATCCTCCGCGGCCGATCGACTGGCGCTACGTGACGGCGGAAGGGGAAAAGTTCGCCGTGCAATTTCCCGACGAGCCGAAGGAGTGGACCGATAAGGCCTGGACCAAAGTGTTCGGCGAAACGCCTGCGCAGTATCTCTCCTGGACTTCGGCCGACGGCGGCGTGATGTACGTCGCCGGCGCCCGCAAGCTGCCGCGCGCCGCCGCCGCGTCCGAAGCGGAGCAAGCGATTGAAGAACTCCGTGAGCGCTTCCGCGACCATGAAGGCGTGGCTCTCGCCGACGACAAAGCGATCACCGTCGGCGGCGCACCCGGCCGCGCGTTCTCGGCCGTGAAAGGCGATCGCGCCCATCACGTCCGCATCGTCGTCGCCGGCGATCGGCTCTACGTGCTCACGGCGACCGCCGCGGCCAAGCCGACGGCGGAGGACCTCAAGTTCCTGGACTCGCTCAAAATCTCGAGCCGCTGAATCCCTGTCGGGGACGCGCTCCCCGGCGTTCCGCCCGCCTGTTACTTATCCAACAACACGAACCCGGTCACTTTCGTGTTCGTGCTGAAATCGAGATGCACGCCCGAGGTCGTGTCTTCGCTGATTCGGCCGACGGCGAACACCTTTTCGGTGCTCGAGGCGACGATCAGCGATTGCCGCTCCAGCGCATACGGGATGATGGCCCCGATGCAGTTCACCTTGGCGTTGCCGAACGTGTATTCCAGAAATCGCGGCTTGAATTGGTCGTCGTTCGGCACGGGGAAAATGCCGATGTTGAGCTGGCCGGAGTAGGTGCCCCGGCCGAGCATGTGTTTCCCTTCGTCGATCGAATACTTGCCGTTAAACACCGGCTGTCCGGTCAGCTTCTCTCCGCCGTGCGAGCCGGCCCCCGACTTGAGCGCCGCATAGGGAATCCAGACCGATTCGATCGTGTCGGCCTTGTTGTCGTAGATGCCCAGATTGATCGACTCCGTCGGCCCTAGCGCCACCCAGATTTCGTCCTTCTGAAACACCTTCCGCGGCACGCCGATGCCGATCCACTTCTGGCCGTTGCCGAAGTCCATCGTGATCGAGTAGTAGTCTCCCTGCCGGGCGATCTCCGTGGTCCCTTGCGAGAGAAACTTGATGTTCGAGTTCAAAATGGTGAACTTGCCGAGAAACTTGTTCAGCTCGGCCGCGCTCGACGCGTCGGCCGCGGCCTTCATCTCTTCTTGAATCTTCGCCAGTTCCGCGGCGCTCAGCTTGAACAGGCCCGGGTTCCATTGATACAAGGCCGCGGCCAATTGCTGGCGCGAGAGCGGATCGCCGTCGAGGTAGAGCAACCGCTGCCCGCCGGCTTCCTTGCGAATGTCTTTGCCGTCGATCACCAACAACACCGGCCCGCCGGGCGAGCGGCGGAGCGTGTTGCCGTCGAAGAAGGCGACGCGCACTCCCCCCGGCTCCGGCCGCAGATTGTCGCCGTCGACATAGAGCACGTGCGGCGCGCCGGGCGCGGTGCGAATCGTGTTCTCGTCGATGTAGAGCAGCCGCGTGCCCCCCGGTTCCAGGCGAATGTCGTTGCCGTCGATGTGCATGAAGCGGGTCCCGCCCGGCTCCGTTCGCACGTCGGTCGCGGCCGAGGCCGGCCCGCAGACGAACGCCACGACAAATGCGGCCAACGCCGCACGACGAAACGAAGACGGACGACGTTCGACGACTAGCAGACCCATCACGCACTTCTCCGCAAAGTAAATCCGGCGCGGCCCCCCGCCGGGACGAGACAATTATATCTCAAGAAAACTTGCGACACCGCAAGGAAAGCGGAGAGAAATGCGGAACGGAGCGCGCGTAGGGTGCGGTCGAGCGAAGCGAGGCCCACGCGGAATTGCCGACGCTCTCTACGAGCCTTGGATCGCGCGACAAGTTTCTCGCCATCCCTTCGGGAATTCTCCTTCTCCCCTGCGGGGAGAAGGTGCCTCGGTACTCCGAGGCGGATGAGGGGGCGGAAGCGGCAACCAATCGTCGCCGCTCAGCGCGTGAACCAATAAGTCGACTCACGACTCGAATGCGCCACCGCGACGACGATGATGTGATCTCCGTCAAACCGATAGATCAGGCTGAACGGAAAACGTCGCAAGATATAGTAGCGATGTCGTTCATCGCATAGAGGCCACGACTCCGGTCGCTCCGCAATGCGTTCGACGGCGGCGTCTACGGCCGTCTCAAAGGCCAACGCCGCTTGCGGGCTCCGCTCGGCGTACCATCGGCGAGCCGTCGAATAGTCATCGGCGGCCGCCGGCAGAAACTCAATGCTGCGCATCTTGGGAGCGCGCCTGCGCTTTGACGTCGGCCCACGGAATCGTCTTCACCGCGCCGGAATCGTATTCATCGCTGCGCCGCCCGATCTCTTTCAGCCAAGCGTCGTCGAACGGTCGTAGCCCGCGCTCTTCGACAGCGGCCGTCAGCGCGCTGACAAGCGCCAACTGATCCCCGTCGGGCAGTGCGAGCGCATCCTTCAACAGTTTTTCAACGTTCGGCGACATGACAGACTCCCGGAGTGATCTGTTGCCAATTGTATCACATACGATCATTCGTAAGCGACGCCGCTTACACTGCACCGCTCCGAGTCGCGCGCTCGCAATCGTCAGACGTTTCCCGTCCCGGCAGGGACGGAAAGAAATTATCCGGTGGTCGAGGCCGTAGGCCGACACCACCGGTCGCCGATCTGACACGCGCCCGGGCATCCCGGAGGGATGCCGAGCCTTGCACCGCGCGACAAGCATCTCCGCATCCCTCCGGGATGCCCCGTTATTCTTTCCGTCGTAATCCGGTGGTGTCGGCCTGCGACCGCAACCACCGGCTACTATCTAGGAACCCTCCGGGTTCCGTTGAAAAAATACACGCACTCGCACTCGCCGCCGCCTCACCCGTCTCGATCGCGTTGCGATCAAGCCACCCTCTCCCCGTTGGGGAGAGGGGCGCGTTGATTATGGGTCGTAGCCCAAGTTCGGCGAGAGCCAGCGTTCGACTTCCTTGAGCGGCATCTGCTTGCGCTCGGCGTACGACTCCACTTGGTCGCGCGTCAGCCGGTCGACCGAGAAGTAGCGCGATTCGGGGTGCGCGAAGTAGAGCCCGCAGACGCTCGCCGCCGGGCGCATCGCGAACGTTTCCGTCAGCGAGATGCCGGTGGCCGCTTCCGCGTCGAGCAGCTTGAACAGCGTCGG
Source organism: Planctomycetaceae bacterium (assembly GCA_016793115.1). GTDB lineage: Bacteria > Planctomycetota > Planctomycetia > Pirellulales > PNKZ01 > PNKZ01. The sequence continues at coordinate 72,655 of JAEUIN010000212.1, read as the reverse complement.
CTTCTCGGAGTGGTCCGGTTGCGCCGGATAGCCCGGCGCCGGGCGGATGCCGCGGTATTCTTCGGCGATGAGTTGTTCGTTGGTGAACTTCTCTTCGCGGCCGTAGCCCCAATCGCGGCGGGCGCGCGCGTGGAGCCATTCGGCGAAGGCCTCGGCCAAGCGATCGGCGAGCGCCTTGGTCATGATCGAGTTGTAGTCGTCATGGTCTTTGTCGAACTGGGCGACGAGCTCGGCGCAGCCGTCGCCGGCCGTGACGGCGAACGCGCCCACGTAGTCTGCGCGGCCCGAGTCTTTCGGCGCGATGAAGTCGGCCAAGGCGGTGAAGTGCGTTTGGCCTTTGCGCTCCCACTGCTGCCGCAGCGTGTGGAAGCGACAGAGTTCGCCGGAGCGCGATTCATCGGCGTAGACGATGATGTCGTCGCCGTCGCTCGCGGCCGGCCAGAAGCCGTACACGCCGCGGGCCTTCAACAGCCGCTTGAGCACGATCTTATCGAGCAGCTTCTTGGCGTCGTCGTAGAGCTTCCGCGCCGTCTCGCCGACGTTGGGATCGTCGAAGATCTTCGGGAACTTCCCTTTGAGCTCCCAGGTCGTAAAGAACGGCGACCAATCGATGTACGGCGTCAGCTTGTCGAGCGGCACGTCGCGCAGCTCCTTGCGGCCGACAAAGGCCGGCTTGTCGATCCGCACGCTCGCCCAATCCGTGGCGAACTTTCTGGCCACGGCTTCGGAGTAGGGGACGAGCTTCGCTTCTTGGCGATCTTTGTAAGCGCGGATCATCTCCGCTTGCGCGGCGCGATTCGCCGCGTCGAACGTCTCCGTCGATTTCGGATTCAAGAGCTGCTCGACGACGCCGACGCTCCGCGAGGCGTCGAGCACGTGTACCGTCGAGCGCGTGTATTGCGGCGCGATCTTCACCGCCGTGTGCTTGGCGCTCGTCGTCGCCCCGCCGATCAAGAGCGGCACGTCGAACTCTTGCCGCTGCATCTCGCGGGCCACGTGCACCATTTCGTCGAGGCTCGGCGTGATCAGCCCGCTGAGGCCGATGACGTTCACCCCTTCTTGCTTGGCGGTTTCCAGAATCTTCTCGCAGGGGACCATCACGCCCAGATCGATGATCTGATAGTTGTTGCAGCCGAGCACGACGCCGACGATGTTTTTGCCGATGTCGTGGACGTCGCCCTTCACGGTGGCCAAGAGAATCTTGCCGCGCGGCTTCTCCGCGCCGCCGGCCTTTTTCTTTTCCTCTTCCATGAAGGGGAGCAGATAGGCCACGGCCTTCTTCATCACGCGGGCGCTCTTCACGACCTGCGGCAGAAACATCTTGCCGGCCCCGAACAAGTCGCCGACTTGCTGCATGCCGTCCATGAGCGGGCCTTCGATGATCGAAAGGCACGACGGGTATTTTTGCCGGGCCTCTTCGGCGTCGGCGTCGACATACTCGACGATGCCGCGGAGCAGGGCGTGGGCCAACCGCTTCTCGACCGGCTCGTTGCGCCAAGCCAACTCGGCGCTCAAATCGCGCGGACCTTGCTGCTTCACCGAGGCGGCGAACTCGAGCATCCGCTCGGTGGCGTCGGGGCGGCGATCGAAGAGGACGTCTTCGCAATGTTCGAGCAGATCTTTGGGAATGTCGTCGTACGACGGCAACTGGCCGGCGTTGACGATGCCCATGTCCATGCCGGCCTTCACGGCGTGGTAGAGAAACGCCGAGTGCATGGCCTGCCGGACCGGCTCGTTGCCGCGGAACGAAAACGAAATGTTGCTCACGCCGCCGGAGACTTTGGCGCGCGGGCACTGCTCTTTGATCAGCCGCGCGGCTTCGATGAAGTTGATCGCATAGCGGTTGTGTTCTTCGATGCCCGTGGCGACGGTGAGGATATTGGGATCGAAGATGATATCTTCCGGCGGGAAGCCGACCTTCTCGGTGAGCAGGGCGTAGGCCCGCTTGCAGATGCGGACCTTGTCTTCCACGGTCACGGCCTGGCCTTCTTCGTCGAACGCCATAACGACGACCGCCGCGCCGTAGCGGCGCACGAGCCGGGCCTGTTCGAGGAATTCCGCTTCGCCGGCCTTGAGGCTGATCGAGTTGACGATGCCTTTGCCTTGGATGCACTTCAGGCCGGCTTCGAGAATCGACCACTTCGAGCTGTCGACCATGATCGGCACGCGGCACACCTCGGGCTCGGCCGAGACCAAGTTCAAATACTTGGTCATCGCGGCCACGCCGTCGAGCATGCCTTCGTCCATGTTGATGTCGATCACGTTGGCGCCCGACTCGACTTGCTCGCGGGCCACGCCGATGGCGTCTTCGAACTTCTCGTCGAGGATCAGCTTGGCGAACTTCTTCGAGCCGGTGACGTTGGTGCGCTCGCCGATGTTCGTGAAGTTCGATTCGGGACGGATGACGAGCGGCTCGAGTCCGCTCAACCGCATGAGCCCGTCGGGGGCGGGCGGCTTGCGCGGCGCTTTGCCGCGGACGGCTTCGGCGATGGCCTTGATGTGGGGCGGCGTGGTGCCGCAGCAACCGCCGACGATGTTGAGCCAGCCTTGCTCGGCGTAGGCGCCGAGCATGTCGCCCATCATCTCGGGCGTTTCGTCGAAGCCGCCGAAGGCGTTGGGCAAGCCGGCGTTGGGATAACAACTGAGCGGAATCGGCGCGAGGCGCGACAAGTCTTCGACATACGGCCGCATGTGCGAGGGGCCGAGCGCGCAGTTGAAGCCGACGCTCATCAGGTTGGCGTGCGAGATCGAAGTCCAAAAGGCTTCGACCGTTTGGCCGGAGAGCGTGCGGCCGCCTTGGAAGATCGTGACCGAGGCCATGACCGGGAGGCGGATTTTTTTGTCAGTGAAGTATTTTTCGATGGCGAACAGCGCGGCCTTGAGGACGAGCGTGTCGAACGCCGTTTCGGGCAGGAGGATATCGGCCCCGCCTTCGACGAGGGCGTCGATCTGCTCGTAGTAGGCTTCGACCATTTCATCGAACGTGGTCGTGCGCTTGCCGGGGTCGTTGACGTCGCCCGAGATCGAGAGCTGCCGATTGGTCGGGCCCATCGAGCCGGCGACGAACCGTGGCTTGTCGGGCGTGCGCTTGTTCCACTCGTCGACCGCTTCGCGCGCAAGCTTGCAGGCGGCGAGGTTCAGGTCGCGCACCTTGTGGCGCAGCCCGAAGTCGTCCATGGCGACGTTGGTGGCGCCGAACGTATTGGTCTCGATGATATCGGCGCCGGCTTCGAGATACTGATTGTGGATGCGGCGGATTGCCTCCGGCTGACTGATGCAGAGGATATCGATGAAGTTTTTGAGGTCTTTCGGGGTGTCGGCGAACTGCCGGCCGCGGTACTCGGCCTCGCCGAACTTGAGCTGGTGGACCATCGTGCCCATGGCGCCGTCGAGCACGAGGATTCGTGAGCGAAGCAGCTCGTCGAGGGTTGCCTGGGTCGCTTGCTGAGAGGATACCGCCACGCTTGGCACTCCGATCGAAAACCGTTACAGGGCAAGAACTTCAGTCGTTTTTTGCCGGTCCGTCAGTATGCAGCGCCTAGAGGCTCCGATCAAGGGGCTCGTCGCAGCCGCAGGCTTTACGCAACTTCCGCCGGTCCCGAAATCGGAATCTTCCTCAAGATCGATAGAGCCGATGCCCGATTTATGGGGACGAGCCCTCAGAGGCAGCACCGTGGTCGTTGCGCATCGGCGTCCGGCCGGTGGCTGCCGCGGAGCGTCGTGACCAAGGACGGTTATTCATGTCGCCCAACATTCCATCCTCTTCCAATGAGCCGGGGCCGGTCGGCTCGGTTCGCGTGGCCCGCCGGCAACTGCTGACGGCCCGCAGCGGCCACGATCTGCCGCCGCCGCGAGTCGTGCTGCACCTGCCGGACCTAAACGCGCTCGACGGCGTGGTGCTGGGACCGCCGAAACCGGCCGCGCGGCGACGAATCGACTCGGCGCACGTCGAACCGCAGAATCAACGCTCGCAGCCTCGCGAAGAGGGACCAACGAACCACTCGTCGTCCGGCGCCGCGCCGACGCTCGCCACGCTGTTGCGAGGCCCGCTCGACAAACTGGCCCCGCAGCTCGGCGGCGCGACGACGATCGAAAAGATCGGCAAATTGATCGTGTTGGTGCAACAGCCGAAAATGCTGCTGGCGGCGCTGGTCGCCGTCGGCCTACAGTTGGCCGCGGCGTGGGCGATGCTCACCGGCGGCACGACGACGACCGAGTCGACGCCGAAAGACGCGGTGCCTCTGGCGCAAGACGCCGCCCCGCAAACTTCACCGTCGCCGGCTCCCGGGATGTTGCCCGACTTCGGCCGCACGGTCGTTCGCGACGCTCCGGTGCGGACGCCGGCTTCGGTTCTCGGCCCCGGCCCGACGCTCGCGCCGTCGCTGCCGCCGCCGCAGAACTTAACCGGACCGTCGAACGAGGATCTGCCGAATTGGGCCTCGCCCACGGCAAGCGCACCGGTTGCGACGCAATCGGTACCCGGCGTCGCCGCTGAGCTTCCGCCGCTTCCGGCCCTGCCCGCGGCTCCGGCGGCCGGGCCACCGTCGCCGGTTCAATCGACGACGGCGGCGATGACCGCCGCTCCGGCTGAAAAGCCTGTGACAAAACCGGCGAAGGTTCGCCTCGTCGGCACCATCTTGAAGAAGTCCTCCAGCAACAGGGAGACGCCATGAGCGCTCTCGATCAAGCTTTCATTCGCGCTTACCAAGCCGGCACGACGGCCCCGCGTACCCGCATGTCGACGGCGCAGTCGCAGCCGACGACTTCTCCGACCGTTGAGACGCGGACGCCGATCGGCGCCGCGGCCGACGCCGCGCTGCGGCATTATGTCGACGGGCCGCATGCGTTCGGCGGGGCTCCGCTGCAGACGGCGATTCCGGTGTTTGCCGAGCCTGCCGCGAGCGTGGCCGCGGCTGCGCCGCCGCAACTGCTCGAAGGGCAAGTGCAAGATACGTTTCGTCCGGCGTTCGAGACCCAGCGTTTTGCTTGGCCGCGCAACGTCGAAGTGCTGATCGCCGCCGCCGGGACCGAGTTTGCGCAATTCGTCGGTGAGATGGAGGAACGCATTCGCGGCGGACGGCGGACGCTGGTCGTCACCGGCTGCGAACGGGGGGAAGGGCGGACGACGCTCACGCTGGCTCTGGCCCGCCTGCTGGCCAATCGCGGGTTGCGGACCGTGCTGCTCGATTGCGATTTGCAGACGCCGCAACTCGCCGAATCGCTGGGCATTCGTCCGGAAATCGGCTGGGACGACGTCTACGCCGAACGCTTGCCGGCGGCCGACGCGATGATCGAATCGGTCCATGATCGACTGACCGTGCTGCCGATGCGCAACGGCTTGGCGAATCCGCGGGCCATGGCGGGAAATCGGCTCTTGGCCGACATCGTCGATCAACTGCGCGCGCGTTACGACGCGGTGCTCATCGACGCGGGTCCGCTGGCCGACGATCAAGCGGCGATCGACCTAACGGCGGTCCTGACCGGCGTGCGCCTCGACGACGCGCTCGTCGTCCGCGATCGCCGCCGCACGAGTTCCAAAGATGTGCAGGCGGTGTGTCGCCGTTTGTCGGCGCTGGGCGTGCACCATTGGGACATCGCCGAAAACTTCACCGAACTCCAAGGCTATTAGGAGAACGCAAAACGCCGAAGTCGGCCCGCGGAACGAATTCGTTTTGCGTTTCGACTTCTGATTTTTGCATTTCAAAATGTACGAAGCCTATTGGGAATTGGAGCGGAAGCCGTTTGGGAGCGGGTGCGAAACCGCGCTCTACTATCCAGGCGATGCGCACCAAGCGACGCTGCTGAAGTTGCGCTACGCCGTCGAAAGCCGGCACGGCGCGGCCTTGGTGACCGGGCACTCGGGCGTCGGCAAGACGCTCGTCACGCGGCTGCTCGCCGAACGTTTGCCGCAGGACTGCGGGCCGTGGGTGCATCTCACCTATCCGCAAATGCCGACGGCGAATTTGCTCGCCTATCTGGCTCATGAACTGCAGACACCGGGCCTGAGCGTCGGGCGCGAATCGTCGATCGATGAATCGGTGCGGCTGATCGGGGAACAGCTGCGCGAAAACGCCAAGTCCGGCCGGCATGCGACGATCGTCGTCGATGAGGCCCACTTGCTCGACGGGACGCGCACGTTTGAAGCCTTGCGCTTGCTGCTCAACTTCGAACACGAAGGCCGACCGACGGTCACGATCGTTTTCGTGGGCCAACCGGCGCTGATGCCGCTGCTGGAGCGGATGCCGCAACTCGAACAGCGATTGGTCGTAAAGTGCCTGCTGCGACCCCTCTCCGTCGATGAAACGCACTCTTATGTGCAGCATCGCCTCCAGGCCGCGGGAGCAAAGCGGCCGATCTTCGAGAGCGAAGCGCTCGACGCGTTGCGGGCCGTGAGTCAAGGGATCCCGCGAGATATCAATCGCCTGTGCGATCTCGCTTTGCTGATTTCCTTCGCCGACGGCGAACACTCGATCACCGCCGAACGTATCGAGGCGGTCGCGGCGGAGCTGGTCAACGTCGCCGACGATTAAGCCTTACCGATCGTCGAAGATTTCAGTGCGGCTTATGCATGGCATACAGGTCGAGATTCTCTCGATCGCCGATGATCGTGAATAGGGAGCGAATCTGATCTTGTCCGTGACCGAGGAGATAGTCGCCGCGCCGGCCGTAGCTCTTGGCGCCCAGCACGTAGAAGTCGGGCTCCGGGTTCAACAAAGCCTGCGCGAGATTGCGGCGGAAAGTCGCCGTCTCGAGCGTCGGGGTCGCTTGCTCGCGGCGCAAAAGCTCCGCCATCGGCAACGGAGCGCCGGTCGCCGGACACTCAAGTAACTGCATTTCGCTCCAGAGCACGCGGTCGGGTCGGCGTCCGACGCAAGCGACGATTCGGTCGAACTCCGCATGGCCTGGATGCCGCCCGCTGAACTCGACGGCGAAACGCCCCGATAACCCGGTGCCGTCCACGGCCTCAATCTTCGTCGCCGGGTAATAGTCGACGACGCCGCCGGGTTGACGCGCCAATTCGTTCGCCGCGCGCGCCAAAGCCGCGCGGGCCGGAAGGGGATCGTCGGCGATTTCGACGATCGGGCCGCCCGCGGACTCATCGCCGCGGCGCACGGCCCATGTGATCCGAGTGTTGGGCGCGGAGGCCGCCAGTTTCGCAAGTTGCGTCACCGCCGCCGCAGCGCCGTAGCCGGAGCCGACGACAAGCGTTTGCTTGTCGGCGAACTTTTCGCGACCGGCGCCGAGAATATCCGGCACGCCGTAGTCGATCCGATCGCGAGTCGCTTGTTCGCCGATCGCAGGCACGCCGCCGTTGCCGAGCCAGTTCGGCGATCGACCAACGCCGGAGCAATCCAGCACGACGTCGGCCGGCTCGATGCGTTCGCCGCCGTCGGCCTCGCGCACGAGCAAGCGAAATGACACGTCGATGCGGCGCTCGTCTTGCAGGTAGTCGCCTTTTAGCAGCGTCTCGCGTCCGAGTCCGACGACTTCCGTGCGTTCGCGGACGCAGTCCGTAAGCAAATCGCAGCGCGCAAGCGGCAGCAAATATCGCTCCGAGAACTCGCCGTAGGTGAGATAGTCGCCGTCGGCCGCCGGCCGCCAGGAAGCATCTTGATTCGCCAGCGAGGCGATTCCCAGCGGCGTCACACACTCGCGCCAGGGGGCGAACATCCGCAGGTGGGCGGATTGCCGAAAGGCGGCGGCGACTTCGCCGCGCTCGAACAGTTCGACTTCGTAGCCGAGATAACGAGCATAGAGCGCGGCCTCAAGTCCGGTCGGGCCTGCGCCGACGACGGCGATCTTGGCGGGAGTATCAACGGCCATGATGAACGAGTCAGGCTCCGAGGCGGCGATTGAGTTCGGTTCGTAATCGGTCAGCGACCCACTCGGAAAACCGACATGTCGACCGCAGTCGGTTCGCCGAGCATGAGTTGCGTCATCGTCAAAGCCGTCGCCGGGGAGAGGGCCAAGCCCCAGCGGTAGTGGCCGGCGGCGACGAACGTATTCGTCAAGTGCGGCACGCGTCCGAGGTAGGGAAGTCCGTCGGCCGAGTGCGGGCGCAATCCGGCCCACGTCTTTTCGACGTCGGCCGAAGCAAGTTGCGGCGCGAGCCCCACGGCGAAGTCGAGCAGTTCGCGAATCACCGACGCCGTGGTTCGTCGATCGAAGCCGACGTCTTCGAGCGTCGAACCGACCAGCACGCGTCCGTCGTCGCGACCGACGAAGTAACGCGGCCCGTAGTAGACGATGCCGCGGATCACCGCGGACTGCGGATTAAGCAGTGCGATCTGACCACGAATCGGCTTCACGGCGAGTCGCACGCCGAGTTGCTCGCCGAGTTGTCGGCTCCACGCGCCGGTCGACAAGCAAAACTGTTCCGCGGCGAACGACCCTTGCACCGTGCGAACTTCGCGCACGCGATCGCCGGCGACGATCCATTCTTCGACCGGCGCGTTCTCGGTGAGCGTCACGCCGAGCTTTGCGCAGGCCGCGACCAGCGCTCGAACATGGCGCGGATTGCGCAGTTGCGCCTCTTGAGGGATGTGGTAACCGGCGGCGACGCGTCCGTCGTCGAGCGCGCCGGCGAGCGCCGGTTCGATGTTGTTGAGGGCGGCGCCGTCGAGCGTGCGGCAAATTTGATTCTGCGCGCGAAACGGCGCCACTTCCTCTTCCAAGTGCGCTCGATGTTCCTTGTTAGGCGCGAGATAGAGAGCGCCCGTCACGCGATAGCCGTTGTCGATGCCGGTGTCGCGGCGTAGGCGCTCGGCGAGTTCCACGTGCATTTCGGCCGAAAGCCCGCCGAGTTGCACCAGCGGCGAGTCTTGCTTATCGAAGCGGCCGGGCGGCACGATCCCCGCGCCGGCCCACGAGGATTCGCCGCCCAGCACGCCGCGTTCGACGACGTGTACGCGTTTCCCTCGTCGCGCGAGTTCTAGGGCGATCGACAATCCGACGGCGCCGCCGCCGACGAGCAAGACATCGTGCATGGTGAGACCTAACGATTCTGGGCGTGAAGAGAATCAGGGGCGGGAGAGGGTGGGGCGAACTCGGTCCGAACGATTCGCTCGAGCAACACCGGATCGATGCGTCCGCGGAAACGAATTCGTCCGCCGATCTCGACGACGGGTACCCAATCGGTGTGAAGAGCGCGGAGTTGAGGATCGGCGTCGATGTCGATGAAACTCGCCGCGAGGCCGTAAGCTCCGAGCAATTGCGCGGCCTCGTCGCATAGATGGCAGCCGGCGCGCGTGTAAACGACGACGGCGGGCGCGGCGGAACTTGGGCTTTGCGTAGATTGCGTCATGTCGGGCGTAATGGATTGTGAGTAAACGATAAGCGTTCGATGAGAAGTTGCGCCCCGCCGATCTTGTTTCACTTGAATCACGTTTGCACGCTTGCAGGCTTTCCGATCGGCCGGCTAACCTTGGATGCGACAAGTCGTGTGTGACGATAACTCATCCGTAATTGAATCGCGGACTCGTCGTTCGACCACCTTAGTCTAACGGCACACGACGACCATGAGGAGCGGGTGCGCTGTGCGGCGCGCGAAGGAAAATAGAATTCGCGGCCGATGCGGCGAGGGAGCGATGCAGCAAACAACGGTGAAGATCATCGAACTCATCGAGAAGTCGGGGTTACTCTCGGCCGAGGACTTGCAACGTGCGCTCGGCGAATTTGAAGCCGACGGCGCGAGCGATCTCGACGCCGACGGCGGCGCCGCATTTCTGCGATACCTGTTGCATGTCGGCATGTTGACGAAATGGCAAGCCGATAAGCTCGCTCAAGGTCGACATAAGGGGTTCGTCCTCGGCAACTACAAGTTGCTCGGGCGCATCGGCGCCGGCGGCATGAGCACCGTGTATCTCGCCGAGCATCGATTCATGCGCCAGCGCCGCGCGTTGAAGATTCTGCCGGCGCATCGGATCAAGGATTCCTCGTATTTGGAGCGCTTCTATCGCGAGGCTCGTGCCGCCGCCGCGCTTGACCATAACAACGTCGTGCATGCCTACGACGTGGGGAGCGACGGTGACACGCACTACTTCGTGATGGAGTACGTCGAAGGAATCGATTTACAGAAGATGATCGTGCGACGCGGGGTGTTGTCGTATGAATCGGCGGCCGACGTCATCCGTCAAACGGCCGACGGTTTGGCGCACGCGCACAGGGCCGGCGTCGTGCATCGCGACATCAAGCCGGCCAATCTGCTCGTCAACCCCGAAGGAACGGTGAAAATCCTCGACATGGGACTGGCCCGCTACGCGCCGGAGGAGATGGAGCGGCAGGCTTCGCTCACTCAAGAACACGATGAAAAAGTAATCGGTACGACGAACTATCTTGCTCCCGAGCAGGCGCTAAACAGTCACGATGCCGACGGCCGCGCGGATATCTACGGTCTCGGTTGCACTCTCTATTTCTTGCTGACCGGCCGGCCGCCGTTCAACACCGGCAGCGTTGCGCAGCGTCTGATGGCGCACTTGCATCAAGAGCCCGACCCGATTACCAATGTCCGCCCCAACGCGCCGAGCGGACTAGTCGCCATCTGCAAGAAGATGATGGCTAAGAAACCCGCCGATCGCTTTCAGTCGGCGCAGGAACTCGCCGGCGTGATGAAGCAATGGCTTCGTGAATGGTCGCAGAGCGACGTGCGTCCGGCGTCCGGCGTTGCGCTCGGTTCGATCTCGCCGGATCTCGATGAGGGGGACGTCGACGCCCCCGCAACCGGGAGTAGCTTGCGGGATACCGACGTCGTGCGAGCCCAGATGACTTCCATCGGAAAACGCCGCCCGGCGGAAGACGACGAACTGCAGTTGGCCGATTTGGACGACGTGACGGCACGGAGCCGCAAGGACAAAAACGGCCTACCTAATAAGAGTGGTTCGACGTCCGATTCGCGGAGTGCGGCCGAACATCGGGCCGCGCCCGTCGCGAAAGCGCCTGCCACGACGGGCGGGAAATCGTCGCCGAAGATCGAACTCGGGCCTTCGCCCCAAACAAACGACTTTCTCTCGGAGATTCTTGCCATGCCGGCCGCTGCGGCCGCTCCAAGCGTTCCGGCTTTGCCGGGCCTTTCGCGACCGCACAGTTCCGCCCCACGTTCGCAGCGATCGCCGGTTCGAAAACCGGCGACGCGTTCCGACGGCGACGACGTGAAACGGGACGTCGAGAAGCTATTTCAAAAACATCCCGTTTTTGCCGCCGTGGTTTTCATATTCTTTAGCGGCCTGCTTGTATTCGGTTTATATTATATGATAAGAAATTCCGACGACGCATCCACGAACGCCACGATCGGCATCGGCGGCAGCCGCGATTGAAGTTCGCGCAGGCTCGAAGTTTCGAAGTCGCGGCACGCCCGCCGTAGTAGCTTCGAACGACAGGAGCGGCGCTTCGATCCGACGCACCGTCCGACGGAGTCGGCGACGTTCGTAGCTGAGTCGAGTGCAGCACGCCCCCTCTGTGTGCGCGGCGCTAAGAAGGCGTCGCGGTCGGCGATATGTCGAACCTCACCGGCGACAAGTATCTAGAGCTTGTTGAAAAGAGCGGACTCATCGAGGCCGCCGCGCTGACCAAAGCGCAGGCCGATTACGAGGCCGAACTCGGGCCGGACGACAAAGCCGACGGCCAGAAGTTCATCGAATTCTTGCAGCGCGTCGCGCTCCTCACCGATTGGCAAGCCGACAAACTTTTGCAAGGTCGGCATAAGGGCTTTTTCCTCGGCAACTACAAGTTGCTGAGGCATCTTGGCTCGGGCGGCATGAGCAGCGTGTTTCTCGCCGAGCACAAGCACATGCGGCAGCGCCGGGCGATCAAAGTCTTGCCGCAGGCGCGCGTCAACGACTCCTCGTATCTTGGTCGCTTCTATCGCGAGGCGCGCGCCGCGGCGGCGGTCGAGCATCCGAACATCGTTCGTGCTTACGACGTCGACAACGACGGCGACAATCACTTCCTCGTGATGGAGTTCGTCGAAGGGCAGGACTTGCAGCGGATCGTCGATACCGGCGGCACGCTCACCTATGAAACGGCCGCCGAGTACATTCGTCAGGCCGCCGCCGGGCTGGCCCATGCCCATCAGGTCGGATTGATCCATCGCGACATCAAGCCGGCGAATCTGCTCGTCGATCCCAAGGGCGTCGTAAAGATCCTCGACATGGGCTTGGCCCGCTTCTCCGACGACGAGAAGCAAGCCTCGCTGACGCAGATGCACGAAGAAAACGTGCTTGGCACGGCCGACTACCTAGCGCCTGAGCAGGCTCGCGATAGCCATTCGGTCGACTCCCGGGCCGATATCTACAGCCTCGGTTGCACGCTGTATTTTACGCTGACGGGCCATCCGCCGTTCCCCGAGGGAACGTTGACGCAGCGCCTCTTGGCCCATCAGCAGAAGGAACCCGCGCCGATTTCCAAAGACCGGCCAGATGTGCCGAGCGATTTGGTTTCGATCTGCCGTAAAATGATGGCGAAGGATTTGTCCCAGCGTTATCAGAGCGCGATCGAAGCCGAGCAAGCGCTGACGCAATGGCTCGTCGATCGCGGGGCGCTGCGGCCCACGGGGCAGCCGTTTGCTGCGGCCGGACCGGGCGCACGGCCGGCGGGACGCCCCAATCCGCCCCAAGCGCAGCGCATGCGGAAGGCTAAATCCGCAGGCTCCTCCGGGGAAATGCCGGCCGTCGGCGACACGCTCGCCGGCCAAGCTCAACCGACGACGAAAGGCCCGGCGGGGCGAATCCCTCCCAAGCCGGAAGGATCGTCGAAGATCGGTAAGAAGATGCCGGTCGCGAAATCGATCGATCCGCCGCAAGCCGGGAAACCTGCCGATTCGGGCGGTTTCAATTTCACTATCAACACGGGCGGCGACAGCAACGTTTTGTCGACGAAGTACGGCAAGAAGCCGGTGAAACCCGGCGAGAGCGGCAAGCCCGCCGGCGACAGCGCGAATCTGTCGGGAAGCAAAACCGCTGCCAAGTCGGATCGGTCGGGGCAGGCCAAGGCCCTCCCGCCGAAGAAGCCTGGGGATCAGTCCGGGTCTGCCAAAGCGGTGGAGGGAGGCGCGCCTAAGCCGCTCAAGCCGCTGAAGAAACGGGGGACCTCGCTCCGCACGCTGATCATTTTCGGCATCCTGATTGGAGCCGTTTGCATCGCCTTAGGCGTTGGATTGCTCTTAGTCGTGAAGAAAGGCGAGGAAGATCGCAAGCGTCGGCTTGAGGAGATGCAAAAGAAGGCGACGGCCGGAGAGACGCAGGCCGCACCTGCCGCCGCAGCTTCGATTCCCGCCGTGCCCCCGACCGGTGGACAAGCGCCAGTCATCGCTCCATCGACGGGCGCAGCGCAAGGTTCTTAACGACGATTCTCTTTGTCGTCGTCGTCTCAAGTCGAGACGGTTCGCGTGTTGCGCACCAATGCAACCGCATCGTAATTGCTGGTTGAGCGCGTCTGACACGGACTTCAAAGGTGGCTGAAAACGGGCAGAACGACGGTTTTTGGCCTGTCAAACGCTTTTCTAACGCCTTGCCCAATAGCGACTTACGCTCTTGCTTGTCCGCCGCCGGGGGTGACTTAGCATTGAGGTAGGACCAAAGCGGCCGGTTTTGCCGGTTGTCGCGGATCCTCAAGACGCTCGTCCGAGCGCTTGTTGCCTCCAATTGTTCCATCGCACGCTGCGGAGTAGGCCGAAGAAGGCCGACGACACGAACGGACTCGATCCGCTTGCGACAGAGGGCCTAGGCCATGTCGAATCCGTTCAATCCGAGCTTCCAACGCCACCACGGCATCGACTCCCGGCTCACAACCGGTCGACGGTCGACGGTTCGTTCCAATCGACGGACGGCGTTGCGCGCCCGTAGCCGCGGCGAGTCAAACGTCGCACGGGTCTATATGCCGCCTGAAACGTGGCATGAACCCCGGTCGGAAGAAGCCAAACGTACGGATTATCGGCTGATCGTCGAACCTGCAGGGCCCGGCTTCCGACATGTGGTCACGGCCGACGAAGTTCGCACCCGGTTGGCCATGCTGCCCCCTTCCTTCGTGCGCGACCTGGAAGTCGTTCAACTGAGCCGTATGACCCGCAAGAAGCGGACGATGCCGCTTTACGGCATGCAATGGGGTCGCGCCCTCTATCTTTATCCGATCGAAGAAAGCCTCGTAGAAGACTATCCGGGGCCGCCCACGCCTGCCCAACTTACCGAAGCTCGGATGTATGGAGGCAGTTGGCGACCGGCGAGCGGTCGACGTTGGCAACTTATTTGGACCGAAGCCGCCGCCAAAGACTTCTATCTCAATAACATTCTCATCCACGAGTTGGGGCATTTGCTCGATACTCGCAACACCCGGACTGTGGAACGGGAGCGCTATGCGGAGTGGTTCGCGGTCGAATACGGCTATCGGCCGACTCAGACGGCTCGGCAGGCGAAGCGACGTGAGCTTGCCTCCGCCGCGTATAGGGAATAAGCTGATCCGTCGGCCGCGAATCAACGTGGCCGCCGGTTCGGTCGGGAGTGTCAGGGCATTCTTTCGGGGTCGCCTCTCCCCAAAGCCCCCTCTTCTTGCTGGACTGCAAGTTTCGCCGATTAGTATACTGCTTAGGTCATCGGGCACTCTTTGTCGTGCGCCTCGATACGCCCGGAGTGCGCGTATCACGGAACAGAGACGTCGGCTTCGGAATCTCTTCTTTGTCTGAAAGAGGTAATTGTCTATGAACGCGCGCCGGTTTGGGTTGGGACTTTGCGTCGTTGCGGCGACCGTTTGGTCGGCGACGTCGCACGGCGTCGAGCTCTCCGCGGAAAACAAAGAGAAGCTGGTTTGGCTCGACCAATCCCTTCAAAAAGTCGTGACGCTCTATCGTGACCACAAGACCGACGAATTAAAGGCGCTCGTCGACGAGATTGACGGCGCGATCACCGGCCTGCAGATCGCCAACGAATCAGACACCGTGATCGAGCCGGTTCTTGCGCCGTTCCGTCTGCGCCTGGCCGCCGCTCGGAAGTTGGTCGAGCGCGCGCCGCTGCAAACTGCGAGTGCGGCGCCCGTGAAAGGGTCGGCGTTGCCCGCCGCCAAACCGATGCCGACGGCCATGGCAAGCGGCACTGTTCCGCGTCCGCGTGCGACCGCTTCGGCTACGCGTCGGCCTCGTCCGGGCCAAGCCATGGCGGGCGTGAGCTTCGTGAACGACGTTGCGCCCATCTTCGTCGCCAAATGCGGCAACTGCCACATCCGCGGCAACCGCGGCGACTTCAGTATGGCCACGTTCGCCGAACTCGCGGCGGGCACGGGGGGCACGCTCGCCGTGATTAAGCCGGGCCAAGGGGCGACCAGTACGATCGTCGAAAAAATGGCGTCGGGCGAGATGCCTCCCGGCGGCAACAAAGTCACGGCCGACGAACTGGCCACGATCACCAAGTGGATCGATCAAGGGGCTAAGTACGACGGCCCCGACATGCGGATGTCGCTCAACTCGTTCGCGCCCGGTGCGGCCGGTACCGGACAAGTGGCCCGCGCGACCGGTAACGAGTCGGTGCATTTCATGCGCGACGTCGCGCCGATTCTCATGGACAACTGCTTCGAGTGCCACGGCGCGGATCGTCCCAACGACAACTCCGATAATTTCGGCATGTTCCGCTTCTCCGACTTGATGCGCGGCGGCCAAAGCGGACCGGTCGTCGTGCCGGGTAACCCAAACGGCAGCCTTCTCGTGCAAATGCTGAAGGGAATCGCGAAGGGGGCGCAAGGCGAGATGCGGCCGCAGATGCCGCGTCGCGCTCCGCCGCTCGACGACGCCGACATGGCGAAAATTACGACGTGGATCGCCGAGGGAGCGAAGTTCGACGGCGAGAATCCCGAGCAATCGATCTCGCTGGCCGTACGCATGGCGATCGCCAAGAAGGCCACGCATGAAGAACTGATGCAAAGCCGGACGGCGACCGCCAAAAAGAATTGGTCGACGGCGAATCCTGATTCCCCTTCCGAAACGCTGGAGACCACGGACTTCCTGCTGATCGGCGACGTCGGGCCGGTGCGCATGGAAGAAACCAAGAAGGTATTGGAAGCCGAACGCGCCAAGATCGCCACCGCCTTGAAACTGCCGGCCGGCAAGCCGATGGTCAAAGGTCGCATTACCGTCTACGTCTTCGACAAAGCATTCGAGCATAAAGAGTTCGCCCGCGTGGTCGAACAGCGCGAGATCGCGTCCGGCGTGAACTCGCACTGGACCTATAACTACATCGACGCCTATGCCTGCGTCGTCGCGACGCCCGGTGCAGCCGAGGAATTTGCGCCGCTGTTGGCCGAGACGGTCATCGGTTGCTACTTCGATTCCGTCGCCGAAGGCTTGCCGCGTTGGTTCGCCGTCGGCACGGCGCGAAATATGGCGGCGAAAATGCACCCGCAGAACCCGATCGTGAAAAGCTGGGAAGACGGCGCCGTCTCCAGCGGCGTGACCCCGCAAACGCTCGTCAACAGCCGGAACCTTGACGCCGGAATGGGTGCGGTGTCGCAGGCCTTCGTCAAAGACCTGATGCGGTCGCCGAAATGGACGTCGCTCATGAACGGCCTCGCATCCGGTGCACGCTTTGACGGCGCCTTCGCTCAAGCCTTCGGCGGCCCGCCGCTCCCGTTGCTCACACAGTGGGTTTCGCGCCGCTAAACACGGCCTGAAATCGACGACGTCTGAAAACCGTGGCCCGGCGATCGTATCGACGATCGCCGGGCTTTTTTTGCGCCCGGCCGATACGATAGAATCGGCGGCGTCCCGGTACGACTCCGCGCGGCAACTCGCTCTTCGCCGCTTTCGATGCCACCCTTACGACTCTAGCGAGATTTTATGCTTGGCGCCGCGCTCGACGTTCCCGCGTATCTCGATCGACTCAACTCCGAATTCGCCAAGCTTGATCAGTCTGCGCTGAAACGCTGGGCCGATCTCATCTACGGCGCTTACGAAGCCGGCAAGTTCGTCTTCATCATCGGCAACGGCGGCTCCGGCTGTAACGCCTCGCACATGGCGGAAGACCTGGGAAAGAGCACGCTCCGCGAACAGGAACTGAAGGACGAATCGAAACGTCGACTCAAGGTGCTCAGTCTCACCGACAACGCCGGCTGGATCATGGCCGTGGGCAACGACGTCGGCTATGACCAGATCTTCGTCCAACAGCTGATGAACTACGGCTCCGCAGGCGACGTGCTCATCGCCATCTCCGGCTCGGGCAACAGTCCAAACATCTTGGCCGCGGTCGATTGGGCCAATCGCCACGGCTTGAAGACGTTCGGCCTCACCGGCTACTCGGGCGGCAAACTGCTCAAAGCGCAGCAAGACGGGCTCTATGTGCGACTCGACGACATGGGCATGGTCGAGAGCATTCATCTGGCCGTGTTCCATTGGGTGCTCAACGACGTGTTCGCCCGCATCAACGGCGAAGGACGGTATAAGGCCTAGCCCGACAAAACGTCCGCGGCCCGTCCTTGAGGCCGCAAGGTTTGTGGAATCGTTACAGTTTGCCGGCCGCTCGAACCGATAACACACCGCGACGGCGGAGTCGGTCTCCGCTTTCAACGCCGGCATTCTGCGAGCCGGCGCTCCTCAGGCGGACGTGTGCGGCCATGTGGTGTTCAGCTTGTCGACAAGACGTGCCCGGCGTGAGCAGCGCCGTCGACGGCAAGCCCGGCTGCCCGCGCTGCGGTACGCTGTTGGCGATCGACGCCGGGACCGACCTGACGACGCTCGTCCAAGCCGAGCAAAACGAACGCCCGCTCGCGATGCATGTGCCGCCGAGCGAGGAAACTCCGGACTTCCGTCCCGCCGCGCCGCCGAAAGCCGAGCCGCTGCGAATTTCTTCGCTCCGCTGGGAAGCGGCTAATTGGGAACTGAACGAAAAACTGCGGCACGTGGAACGACTGACGACCACGTCGCGCCGCTATGACGATGCCGCGCCCGGCGGACCAAGCGGTTCGCACTTGCGACGCGCGCCCCAAGGCGAAGCGGAACCGCCGTCGTTCGCCCCTCCGCCCCGCGCGCCTTACACCGCGCCGCACTACGCGCCGACGTATCCTTCGCCGCATAGCCCGACAGGGCCGGCCCCGACGGAGCCGGCGACCTCGCCTGCCGTCGTTCCGCACGAGTGGAACGCCTTGCGGCGCGAACCGCGTCCGGGCGAATTCGTCGCCTCGATCGTGTCTTGGATCTTTCTCGGTTTGGCGACCACCGCCTTTACGTGCGGCGGATTCTTGGTCGCTTGGAGCGTATTCGCCGATCGCTCGGAGCTGCAATCAATGGGAACGACTTTCATCATGGGCGGAGTCGTCGCGTTGGCCATCGGAGCGTTGCCGCTCGTGATGCTCAAGATGTTGCGTGACGAAGAGCGCCGCCGCTACGAAGCCGCCGTCGAACGAACGACCGCGAGCACGCGGGTGCGAACGCCACACTTCGCCGACGTCGATCATGACGATGCGCCGCCGCCGACCTATCAGCGCCGCGCAGCCTAGCGGTCGCGACGCTAGATCTCTTGTCCGGCCGCGTCTTGCACGACAGGAACGCGCGGCGGATTCGCCGCCGGCGGCGCTTCGACGATCGGCCCGCCCCGCTCATTCATGCGCCGCAGGATCTCGATGAACACGTCGATGTGCCAAGTTTCGCCGATCGCCAATTGCTTGGCTTTGTCGAAAAACGGCGTCGCACGCCGCGGTTCGGCGTCGAAGAAGAGCATGACGCCGGTTAGAAAGTAGAGATCGCTATCCGGCGCTTCGCTCGCGGCTTTGGCCAGGGCTTCTAAATGTGCGGTCTGGGCGAGCTTGTTGTCGCCGTACATCTGCGAATACTTGAATTCGCCGTCGAGGTAGCTTTTGGAAACTTTGAGGCCGTACTTCACGGCGTCGACCGCGGCGCCGTAGCGCCGCTGGGCGACCGCCGCGGCAGCTTGATGGAAATAGGCGTCGGCCAAATCGGGCGCCGCGCGGGCCGCTTCTTTGTAAGCGGTCCAGGCCTCGCCGTAGTTCTGTTTGCGAAACGCTTCATCGCCGATCGCCAACTGCTTACGCGACCGCTCGCGGGCCGCGGCATTCGTGGCTTGCGCGTTGGCGTTCGGGACGTTGACGCCCCCCGCACCGACGCCGAAGGCGTTGCCGCCTGCGCCGGCCGGGTTGAAGATCGTCGTGTTATTCACGATCGGCGTACCGAGCGGCGGATCGAGCCCCATCATGCGCCGCACAGGACCGGGCCCGTAGATGGTTTCGGCCGGCAAGATCGCGAGCGGGGGAGCGAAGCCGCCCCAGTA
This sequence comes from Planctomycetaceae bacterium, assembly GCA_016793115.1. Taxonomy (GTDB): domain Bacteria; phylum Planctomycetota; class Planctomycetia; order Pirellulales; family PNKZ01; genus PNKZ01. The sequence goes on along the minus strand of JAEUIN010000212.1, from coordinate 53,402 downwards.
CGGTCGGCCCCAATAGCCGCCCCATCCGCGGCCCCAGCCGTAGGACGAATAAGGTACAAAGGGATAGCCGGCGAAGCCGTAGCCGCCGGGAGCGTAGCCGACATAGGGGCCGGTGCCGTAGTAAGGGCCGAGCGCGCCGTAGGGGCCGAATGTGACCGCTCCGACGCTCATGCCGGGCGTGACCACGAGCGATGTTTCGGTCGCAAACGACGACTGTGAACCGAACGTGCCGAACCCGCCGCCGAAACCGAACGTGGTTCCGCCGCCGATCACGGCGACCTGCGCAGCCGCGCGCGAAGCGCCGCCGAGATCGAAAAGCGGTACGCGCTCGGCGAGGAGCACGAAGCCGACGACCAACACGGAGATGAAATGTCGCATGACCCGGTCCTTTGGTGTCGTACGAAGAAGGCAAAGGACCCCTCTAGTCGTTACTAGAGCGAAGCGGCGACGGAAATGCAACAAAAGCGGAACGTGGGAGCGGAACGGAGTGAGGAGGGGGGATGCCAAGTCAGCCGATACGGTCGTTTCTGACGCCCTCCGGAGTTAGTCCATGCTAGCCAGGCCGAGCACCTTGCGGAGTGCGGTGACGGCGATTTCGCCGAATTGTCGCGGGGGAATTTGCCAGAGTTGCGGATTCATCGACTCGACGGCGACCGCGCCGCGGTAGTTGATTTGTTTCAAGCGTTCGACGATCGGAGACAACTGAAAATCGCCGTCGCCGGGGAGCACGCGATCGCCGTCCGACGCCATCTCGCGCGGCACCCCGACCAAGTCGCACAACTGAACGTGAAAGAGGTTCTCGGGAGTCAGCAATCCGAGATCCTCTTCTTTGCTCGGGCCGACGTAGTAATGGTACGCATCGAAGCAGAGGCCTAAGTTCGGCGAGCCGACCTGCTCGACGAGCGCCGCGGCGGTTTGCAAGTTGTTGGCGAGCGACGCGGTCGCTTGAAACTCGAAGGCCAAACGCACGCCTGCGGCTTGCGCCTTTTCCGCCGCTTGCGCGAGCGACATGTGGACGCGGTCGAGCGCCTGCTGATCGAGCGCGCCGTGGATGTCGCCGGCGACCACAAGCGCGCCGACGCCGATTTGCGGCAACAAGGCGAGGCGGCGCTCGAACAGGTTCCAATGCTCGCGCCGCGCGTCGCCTTGGCTAGTGAGCAGCCCGCCCTGAAACGCGGCGACCGGTGCCGCTATCTCATGGCGCGACAGCAACTCTTTAAACTCGGCGACCGAACGGGTCTGCAACCACGTCTCGACTTTGCCCAACCAGAGTTCAATCGCGTCGACATGCCCGGCGGCATAGTCTTCGACGTCTTTCTCCAGCGGTGCGTGGAGCGTGCAAATTTGGCTAACGGCGGGAATCATGGAGCGGTTTCAGTTGCCCGGCGCAACGCGCCATCGGGAATTAAGATTGCTTTGCTTCTCCGACGCCGGCGCGCCGACCCACGGCGCCTATCGGCCCTTACTCGCCGGACACCAGCTTCGCGATTTCCGCCGGGCAGTCGTCGGCCTTGATGCGCCACTGCTTGAGGCTGTCGCGATCGCGCACGGTGACGGTGCCGTCGGTAAGTGTTTGGCCGTCGACGGTGATGCAGTACGGCGTGCCGACTTCGTCTTGCCGGCGATAACGTCGGCCGACCGCGCCGCCGTCGTCGTAGTAGGCATTGAACTTTTTCTTCAGCGCGCGATAGATCTTCTGCGCCGCTTCCGGCATGCCGTCTTTCTTCACCAGCGGCAGCACGGCCGCCTTGATCGGCGCGAGCCGCGGGTGCAGCTTCAGCACGACGCGCTCCTGCGGCTTGCCGTTTTCGTCGGGCGCGGTGTCTTCTTGATAGGCCTCGCAGAGGAAGGCGAGCGTGGCTCGATCGGCGCCCGCCGACGGTTCGATCACGTGCGGCGTGAACCGCTCGCGGGCCTGATCGTCGAAATACGTCAGGTCCTTACCGCTGCCGCGATGCTTCGGCTTGCCGTCGGAGCCGAGTTCCACTTGCAGCGGCCGCGTGTTCGGATCGAGTTTGCCTTCCATGTGGCTGCGCAAGTCGAAGTCGCCGCGGTGGGCGATGCCTTCAAGTTCGCCGAACTCGCCGGCAGGCAAGAACGGAAACGCGTATTCGATGTCGGCCGTGCCGGTTGAGTAGTGGCTCAGTTCGTCGGCGTGGTGATCGCGCAGTTGCAGCCGTTCGCGCGGCAGGCCGAGGTCGAGATACCATTGATAACGGCGGTCGCGCCAGTACTTGTACCAATCGTGGCTCGTGGCCGGCTTGCAGAAGAATTCGATCTCCATTTGCTCGAACTCGCGCGAGCGGAACGTAAAGTTGCGCGGCGTGATTTCATTGCGGAAACTCTTGCCGACCTGCGCAATGCCGAACGGAATTTTCACGCGCGAGCTGTCGACGACGTTCTTGAAGTTGACGAAGATGCCTTGCGCCGTCTCCGGACGGAGAAAGGCCGCATCATCTTCACCGCCGAGCGCGCCGACGATCGTCTTAAACATCAAATTGAACTCGCGCGGCTCGGTGAGCGAACCCGGCGACGTCACGTCGGGACCGATGACTTGCTCAAGCGGAGTGCCGGCCTTGACGATGTCGGGCAGTTTCTTGACGTCGACGATCTCGAACGCGTCGTCGGCGTTCTTCGAGCGAACGGAGTATTTGCCGCCGGCCCGCTTGAAGACCTCGGCCTTTTGTTCGTCGGCCGTCGAGGCCAGCGTCGCCCACGCTTCCGTAAACGGCGGCCGCTTGCTGATTTCCGGGTTCGTTGAATGGTTGGGCTTCACGGCGAGCGCGACGACGTAAATCTGATCGTAGCGATAGCGCTTCTTCGACTCTTTGCAGTCGACCATGAAGTCGTGGAACAGGTCGTAGTGGCCCGAGCACTTCCAGACCTGCGGATGCATGATGATGGTGCAATCGAGGCCGACCATGTCGTAAGTCGAGGGCGCGCCTTCCAATTGCGTGAGTTCGTCATGGCCCGCGACCATGTCGCGCCACCAAGCTTCTTTGACGTTGCGCTTCAGTTCGACGCCCAGCGGGCCGTAGTCCCAGAAGCCGTTGAAGCCGCCGTAGATTTCCGAGCTTTGGAAGAGAAAGCCTCGCCGTTTGCAGAGCGAGACGAGTTTGTCCATGTCCATGTGTGAGCGTCGACTTTCTATCTCAAAATGCGGCCTGAAATCCCGGTCAGATGCCGCGAAATCGCAAGCGAATCAGTGTATCCGCGGCAGGATTCGTGGTCTACCGCAGCGTGATGCGGCCGGCGACCAAGTCAAGCCGCGGAACGACCGGGCAGGCGTCGATCTGCGCCGCAGTGTCGATATCGGCGTCGAATCCTTCGCCGATCAAATTGCGCCCCCCTTGGCATTCGCGCAAGGCCGCTGCCAGCGGCCGCCCGCAGATCTCGAACGACCGCCAAGCGTCGCGAGCCAGTAGTGCTTGGTCGTTGAGTTCGACGACCGGCCTACGGAGCCGATCGGCGACGGCCCCGGCGAACAAAGCGTCTTCCGCGGTGACCACGCCGTTGGTACCGGCGCAGACGATATCAATCCGCTCGGCGTCGCGAACGGCCGCGACGATCGAGGAGAGATTCACGAACGCGCCGAGCAACAGTTCGCCGGCTTGGGCGGCGCGGCGCATGGCCCGCGTGCCGTTGGTCGTCGTGAACACAATTGTCCGTCCCGCGACGGCGGCGGGGGTATACTCCGTCGGCGAGTTGCCGAAATGAAATCCTTCGATCTTGCGCCCGAGCCGCTCGCCGCCGAGGCGTGCTACTTCCCCGAGTTTCGCCGCAACGGCCCGGGCTTCGTCGATCTCCAAGCAAGGGACGACGCATGCCGCGCCGGCCGCAAGCGCATGGCAGATCGTGGTCGTCGCGCGGAGCGCGTCGACGACGACGACCGTGCGGCCGGCCAATTCGCTCGGTTCGACGAGCGCGGGAAGTAGGTGGACGCGCAGCTCAGCCATAGCCGTAAGGAGTTGGTTATCGGCGGAATGTTCGCGGAAATCTGCCGTTTCCGCCGTCAATCGTAGCAGACGGCCCCCTTTGCAACCCAGGGGGCGGGGACAACAATTGAGGCATGATCCCAACCGCCGTTAGCCCGCCCGTCCACACTTCGGTCGATAAAACCGAGTCGCGAATTCGCCGCATGTTCGGCGAGATCGCGCCGCGCTACGATCTTCTCAATCATCTGCTGTCGATGTCGATCGACAAGCGTTGGCGGAAAAAGACCGTCGGATTGGTGCCGCCGCGCGTCGGAGCCGGGCCGATTCTCGACCTCTGCACCGGTACGGGCGACTTGGCATTGGCTTATGACAAGGCCGCCGGCGGAAAGGTGCCGATCGTCGGCGCCGATTTTTGTCATCCGATGCTCACGATCGGCCGCCGGAAAGGAGAATCCGCCGGCACGCAACGACGGATGACGTTCGTCGAGGCGGATGCCCAGCGACTGCCGTTTCCCGACGAAATGTTTCAGATCGTCTGCGTCGCCTTCGGCCTGCGCAATGTGACCGACACGAATCGCGGCCTCAGTGAGATGACGCGCGTCTGCGCGCCGGGCGGGCACGTCGCGGTGCTTGAGTTTTCGCAGCCGACATGGAAGCCGTTTCGCGCCGTCTACAACTGGTATTTCAGCAATGTTTTGCCGCGGATCGGCCAATGGCTTAGCGGTTCGCCGCAGCAAGCGTATCGCTACTTGCCGCAGAGCGTCGGCGAGTTTCCCTGCGGCGAGGCGCTGGCCGAGCGCATGCGCAAAGTCGGGCTGTGCGACGTCTGGTTCAAGCCGTTCACGCTGGGCATCGCGACGTTGTATGTGGGGAAGAAGATTTGAAACCGCAGAGGCTGGAATCGCAGTTAAGTATTCTCTTTCGATGCGGATTAACCGGTAACGGTCGATGAGCGAACCACGGCAAAAGATCGTCTTGGCGATGACCGGCGCGAGCGGGGCCGCTTACGCCGTGCGCTTGCTCGACGTCCTGCTCGCCGCCGGCTGCGACGTCGCCGTGTCGATCAGCCCGGCGGGCCAAGCCGTGCTGAAGCAAGAACTCGACTTGGAAGTCGATCTCGCGGCCGTGGCGCTCGACGATCTCCTGCCGCACACGCAAGGGATCTACGAGCAAGAAGCCCGTTGGACGTCGCTTCGCGAAGTGCTCGGGCCGTCGCCGCTTGCCTGTCACAATATGCCCGCCGTGCTCCGCGGGTCGCTCACCTATCACCATCATCAAAACCTGTTCGCTCCGATTGCGAGCGGCAGTTCGCTCACGGCGGGCATGGTCGTCGCGCCGTGCAGCGGCGGCACGTTGAGCGGCATCGCCCACGGTACGAGCGCCAACCTCATTCAGCGGGCCGCCGACGTGCATCTGAAAGAGCGCCGCAAATTGATCCTTGTGCCGCGTGAGACTCCGCTCTCGCTCGTGCATCTCGACAACCTGCGAAAGTGCGCCGAAGCCGGGGCGATCGTCTTGCCGGCCGCCCCCGGTTGGTATCACGGTGCTCGGACCTTACGCGATTTGGTCGATTTCGTCGTGGCACGAATTTGCGATCAGCTCGGCGTCAAGAATTCGCTTATGAAGCGCTGGGGTGAGGCGGAATGACTGCGGAAGTCGGAACGATGAACGCGGAGCGACCGAAGCCGTCGATTTGGGCGCGCGTGCGCCTGTTCCTCGAACTGATCCGCTTCAGCCACACAATTTTTGCGCTGCCGTTCGCGCTGTTGAGCGCGGCGATGGCTTGGTCGCTGCGCGCGGCCTCGACCGATTGGTTCCGGTGGCAAGAACTGCTCGGCATTCTGCTTTGCATGGTCTTCGCCCGCAGCGCGGCCATGGCTTTTAATCGCGTGGTCGATTGGAAGTTCGACGCGGAGAATCCTCGGACGAAGATGCGGCACATTCCGGCCGGCCTGATCTCTCGCGGCACGGTGACCGGTTGGACCGGCGCGTGCGGCCTCGGGTTCGTCGCTTCGACATTGCTGTTCCTGCCGAATCGCTGGCCGCTCTATCTCGCGATTCCCGTGCTCGCATTCCTCTGCGGGTACAGCCTCACGAAGCGATTCACGCCGCTCGCGCATTTTTGGCTCGGCGCGTCGTTGATGCTCGCACCGATCGCGGCCTGGATCGCGATTCTCGGCGACGCGGCGTTTCAAAACCCTGCGCCCCCTCTGTTTCTCGGCGGCGCCGTGCTCCTGTGGGTCGCCGGGTTCGACATCATCTACGCTTGCCAAGACGTCGACGTCGATCGTCGCCTCCGCTTGCGGAGCGTGCCGGCGATGCTCGGCGTGTCGCGCGCCCTGCGCGTTGCCGCAGCCTGTCACCTTGGCATGCTCGTCCTGTTATTCGCGCTGCCGAGTTTTTTTTCGGCGTTCGGCTGGATTTGGTATGCGGGCATCGCGGCCACGACCGTGTTGCTCGTGTACGAACACGCGCTGGTCCGGCCCGACGATCTCAGCCGCGTCAATGCGGCGTTTTTCCATTGCAATGCAATTATCAGCCTCGGTCTGTTCGCCGTCGGGCTGGCCGATTTGCTGATTTAGGTCCGGTTGTTACGATTGCTAATGACTCCATGTTCTCCCGTGTCTCCGGGGTAGGTCGATCGATGACGAAGTTTGCCGAGATTGAAGCCAAGGTCCAAGCCGGGGAGCGGCTGTCGTTCGACGACGGCGTCTATCTTTATTCGCCGGAAGTCGATCTCAACGAACTCGGCGTGCTGGCTAACATGGTTCGCGAGCGAATCAACGGTAACTACGCCTACTACAACATCAATACGCATCTAAATCCGACGAACGTCTGTATCTATCGGTGCATCTTTTGCGCGTTTCGCTCCGATCTGAAGGACCCGCGCGGCTACGTGATGAGCGACGAGCAGATTCTCGAGCGCGGCCGCGAAGCAATGGAGAACGGCTGCACCGAAATGCATATCGTCGGCGGCCTGCACCACCAGCGCAAGTTCGATTGGTACTTGAACATCGTCCGCATCCTTCACGACGCCTACCCGCGTTTGCACCTCAAGGCTTGGACCGGCGTGGAAATCAACTGGTTTCAACATCTCACCGGCTGGTCGATCGAAAAAATTCTCACTGAGCTGCGCGAAGCGGGCCTCGGCAGCTTGCCCGGCGGCGGCGCGGAGATTTTCCATCCGGATGTGCGCGACATCATTTGTGAACATAAGGCCGACGCCGAGAACTGGCTCGACATTCACCGCACGGCCCACCGCCTCGGTTTGCGCAGCAATTGCACGATGCTCTACGGTCACATCGAGAAGCCCGAGCATCGCATCGACCACCTCGTGCGCCTGCGCGCTCTACAAGATGAGACGGGCGGTTTCCAAACCTTCATTCCGCTCGCGTTTCATCCCGACAACACGAAGATGGCCGACATCAAGAAGCCGTCGAGCTTGATGGACCTGCGAACGATGGCGATCTCGCGACTGATGCTCGACAACATTCCGCACATGAAGGCCTATTGGATCATGCTCGGCATCGGCACCGCGCAGACGGCCTTGGCCTACGGGGCCGACGATATCGACGGCACCGTGCGCCACGAGTTGATTTATCATGACGCGGGCGCGGAAACCCCCGAAGCGCTTTCGGTCGAAGATATTCGCAATTTGATCGTCGAGGCGGGCCGCGAACCGGTCGAACGCGACACGCTCTATCACCGCGTCGTCCGCGACGGCACCCGCTGGGAAACGAGCGAGCCGGTCGCCGTGGGAGTGTAGAGCGGACGCCGTCCAGTTGGCGCTCGGTGCCGAGGGTCGCTAAACTCTTCGGCGAGCGGCCGGCGTAGGCCTGCCTGTCCGTCGCCTCCTCACCTCAAGTTCGGCGCGAATGTTCGAACTCTTCGCCGAGATCGGCTTCTTTCTCCCGTTTTGGCTGGCGATGTTTGTGACGGCGATGTGTCTGGCCGTCGCCGCGGTGCGTCGTTCGTATCGCGCCGCCGTCTATGCGCTCACGGTGACGTGGGTCGCCGGCCTGTTCGCCGTGCCGTACTTTTTCTTTCAATACGCTCAACACCGTAAACTGCTCGATGAAGTCGCGCTCGGCGCCGAGATGGAGGAAGAAGACGTTCGCCACTTTCAAGCGGTGAATGAAGCCGCTTGGGTGTTCGCCGGAGCGCTTGGGCTTTCCTCGGCCGCCTACCTGTTCTGCAAGCCGCGCCGTAAGGTGGCCAAGCGGAAGAGCAACCTCGAATACGAATACTGGAAGGCCGTGGAAGCGCGGCGGGCAAAGACGACGACGAACGGCGATTCGACCGTGGCTCAGAAGTCGGACGTGTCAAAGGTCGATTCGCCGCAGGAAGCGCATACGGACGAGGAACCGCGCAGCGACGAAGCTCCGTGACCCGAATCGGCGTCAAGCCTTTTTACGGAACCGGATTACCTGCGAACCAGCGGCCGACCACCAGCGACAACATCGCCAGCCCGGCCAGCATCGAGATGCCGCCGTAGATCAGTAGGTCGCCAGAAGTGAAGCTGTTGATAAAGTCGGCCATGGTCAGTCGTTCCACCGCGGACATCGAACATCTTCGGCAAGGCTACGTCGCCGGAGCGGCTTGTCAAAAACACCGCGATTTGCCTGCATTGTCGCGGTCCCGGCCTTTGTGGCGCGGCCGCTTGAAGAGTGTTACCGGCGGGCAGGCAAAGTCTTACATGCCGGCTATTTGCCGCCGCGCAGTATGAGAACCATGGGAACCCCGGTAAGCACGGCGAGACCGGCAAAGGCCATTGCCGTCGCTTGGTAGGCCCCGTAGCGCTGCGGCCAGTCGCCGACTTCCGGTCCCAACAAGAGGCCCATCGCGATCGCCGCGCCGATGCTCAAGAAGATAAAGACGAAGAAAGAGAACATGCCGAGATCGTAGGCCGACATGATGCTCGCCCCGACGAATAGCACACCGAACAAGGTGAAGCCGGCTTGATCTCTATCTCCTTCTGCGAATGACTCATTCCGAGTCTCGCGCACCGGCGTCCGGTTTTCGGTTCTCACTCCCGACTTATCCGACGTCGCCCAACTCCAGCACCTGCCCGTAGCGTTTGAACATTTGCTTGCGCAGTCGGTCATGTTCGGGCTTCACGAGCCCCGGGTCTTGGCCCACGAGCGCCAGCGCATCGGCCCGCGCTTCCTCGACGACGGCCGCGTCGCGCACGAGTTCCGCAATGCGCAGCGGCGGCAGGCCGTGTTGTTTCGTGCCGAGCAGGTCGCCCGGGCCGCGGAGCGCGAAGTCCATTTCCGCGAGTTCAAACCCGTCGGTCGAAGCGACGAATGCCTCGAGCCGCTTGAGCCCGTCGGGCGTACCCGGCTTGGCAAATACCGTGCAGAAGCCCGGATGGTTGCCGCGCACGATCCGACCTCGCAATTGGTGCAATTGCGAGAGCCCGAAACGCTCGCCGCCTTCGATCGTCATGATCACGGCGTTCGGCACATCGACGCCGACCTCGACGACCGTCGTTGCGACCAAGATTTGCGTCTTACCGGTCGCAAACTCGGCCATCGCCGCTTCTTTTTCCTCGTTCGTCATCCGGCCGTGCAGCAGGCCGAGTCGAAACGCCTCCAGCGGGCCGTTGGCCAATGCTTCGAACGTCCGCATCACGCTCGCTCGATCGTCGTCCGGATCGTCTTTCCCTTCGACGAGCGGCGCGATCACGTAGCCTTGCCGGCCTTCGCGGAGCTTCTTGCGAACAAACGCCCACCACTTGTCGCGCTGCTCGTCGTCGGCGAGATACGTTTTCACCGGCATGCGGCCGGGCGGGGCGTCGCGAATCGTCGACACATCCAAATCTCCGAACATCGTCATCGTCACGCTCCGCGGGATCGGCGTCGCCGTCATCACCAGCGAGTGCGGGGCTTGGCCGGCTTGGCGCAGCTTGGCCCGCTGCCGCACGCCGAATTTATGCTGCTCGTCGACGACGACCAGCCCCAGCTTCGCGAACTCGACGTCTTCCTGCAGAATGGCGTGCGTCCCGATCACGACGTCGACTTCGCCTTGCTTGATCTGGCGCAGAATCTCGCGGCGTTCGGCCGTACCGAGTCCGCCGACGAGCGTCGTCCAGCGCACGCGGCTCTCGGAGAGCAACTTGCCGAGGGTGCGCGCGTGTTGCCGCGCGAGAATTTCCGTCGGCGCCATGATCGCCGCTTGCCGCCCGTGCGCCACGGCCGTGAGCACGGCGTACATCGCCACGATCGTCTTGCCGCTGCCGACTTCTCCCTGCAACAGTCGGTTCATCGGGTACGGCCGCTCCATATCGGCCGCGATCTCTTTGATCGCCTGTTCCTGCCCGTCCGTCAAAGCAAACGGCAACAGGCGGCGAATTCGCGCGTCGATCTTCGCGGTCGCCTCCAGTTGCGGAGCGCTGCCGTCGACCTGCAGCTTCAGCCGCCGCACGGCCAGCGCGAGTTGCAGAATGAACAGCTCTTGATAGACGAACCGGCGGCGAGCCCGCTCTAGTTGATCGCGATCGGCGGGGAAGTGGATCGCCGGCAGCGCTTCGCGCAGCGGCATCAAGTTGTGCGCCGCCAAAAAATCCGGTGGGAAGACTTCGTCCAGTTGTCCGGCCGCGCCTTCCAAGCACGTCTGCACCGCGCGGCGAATCGGCAATTGCCCGAGCCCTTCGGTCAGCCCATAGACCGGCAAGATCTTGCGATCGACGTCGGCGGGCTCTTGTTCTTCGAGCCATTGCACTCGCGGGTGCGAAAACTCCCACCGCGTGCCGTTCTTCTTGGCCTTCCCGCTCACGATCACTTGCTGGCCGTGTTCGAACCGCTTCCGCATATGCGGCATGTTGAACCATAGGCAGCGTATGTAGTCGGCCGCGGCTCCTTCGCCGTATTGCACGAGCACGCCGATCCGCGACTTGCCGGTGTAATTGCCGCGCTGATCGATCTCGACGACCGTGCCGCGCAGCCGTACGAGCTTGTCCGGCTCAAGCTCCGCGACCGATTGCAGATCGGTCAGGTCTTGGTAATCGCGTGGGAAATAGAAGAGGCAGTCGGCCGCCGTGTGCAGGTCGAGCTTCGCCAAGAGCTCGGCCCGCTGCGGCCCCACGCCTTTGAGAAACTGGACCGGCGTGGTGAGCGAGAGGGGGGCGGAAGTCGACGGTCCGGTCGTCATGCCGACATCTTAACAGAGGTTTTTAACTCACAACTAGCGCCCGACGCCTAGTGCCCGGCGCCTGCTCTAATGGCCCGCCTTGCGGCGAATCTCGGCCTGCACTTCCGGCAGCGGGTAGTTGATGATCGCGGCTTCCGTGTCGAGCACCTCGCGAAGCCGCCGCCAGCCGCGCGTGACCAGCCGTTCCCGCTCACGCACATACTCTTCGTCGAGCAATCGTTTATCGAAAGCCCCTTCGACTGCGACCGGCGGTTGAAACTCCGGATCGACGATGAACTGCGCCACGACCGGATTACAGCGAATGTGCCGTTCCTTCGTCGTATGCAACACCTCGGGATCAAGCTCGCCGATCACATAGCGCAAATACAAATCGCTGTCGACGATCTCGGCGACGTCTTCGCCGCACACATCGCAAAGATAACCTTCGTCGCATTTGGCCATTGGAGCAGGCGCTAGGCGTTGGGCGCCGGGCGCTAGTTAAGAAGAGTCGGATCCGACTAGCGCCCGGCGCCTGACGCCTAGCGCCTGCTGAGGGCTAGCTCAGCCCCAGAACATCCTTCATCGAATACAGCCCCGCCGGTTTGCCGACGAGGAATTTGGCGGCCGCCAGCGCGCCTTGAGCGTAGCAGTCGCGGTTCGTCGCCTTCACGGTGATCTCCAGCGTTTCACCGAGCAGGCCGAACACGATCGTGTGCTCGCCCGGGTTGTCCCCCGTGCGCACGGCGTGGTAGCCGATTTCGCCGTGCGGACGCGCGCCCGGGCGTCCTTCGCGACCGTGCACCGCCTTCTCTTGCCCCATCTCGGCTGCGATGATCTGGCCGAACTTCAAGGCGGTGCCGCTCGGTGAGTCTTCCTTGAAGCGATGATGCCGCTCGATGATCTCGACGTCGGCCCCGGTGGGATGATCCTTGAGCGCCGCGCCGGCCTTCGCGCACAAGTCCATGGCCAAGTTCACCGCCATGCTCATGCTCGGCGACCAGAGGACGGCGATCTTCTTCGCCGCCTCGCGCACCGCGGCCGTCTCCTCGGCTTCGAGCCCGGTCGTGGCGACGACGAGCGGCGTACCGCTTGCGAGGCACGCGGCCACGATGCCCGGCACCGCTTTGGGCACCGAGAAATCGATCACCACGTCGCAAGGTCCGGCGAGCGACGTGGAAATCGGTACGCCGATCGCTCCCACTCCGGCCAGCGCGCCGGCGTCTTGGCCTTGCTTCGGATGCTGCGAGCTTTCGAGCGCTCCGACCACCTGGAACGACTTATCGGCCGAGGCCAAGGCGACCAGCCGCTGTCCCATCCGGCCGGCGGCTCCATGAAAGGCAATGCGAACGGACATGAGTCTCTATCTCTATTGGTGTTCCGACGGTAGGAAATCGGCGAATCCTGACGAACCGCTCATCCTACGGATGCCTGCGGTCCGCTGTCTACCGTATCGATCGCGACGATTCTGCGGCCGCGCGACTCACTTCCGACGAGTGTTTTCCCGCCGGCGCGGCTGAAAGTGAACTAGGCTTCACGGCGAATCCCTCGAAATACGTCTGGAGCCGTAGCGCATGGCCGCCGTCGCTGAAGCGTCGCCGATTTCGTCGCCTGTTCGAGAAAACAAGCCCGACCAACGGGCCGCTGCGCAACCGGGTAGCAAGTCGGGGCCGGCATTGGGCGAGATCCTCGCCCCGCTCACCTACGCGCTCGACCTCACGGAAGGTCAACCGGTCGGCCATGCGGCCCGCAGTTGTGTCGTCGGCATGCGGATCGCCGAGAAGATCGGCCTCCCGGCGGGCGACCGCTCGGCTCTCTACTATGGACTGCTGCTCAAAGACGCCGGCTGCTCGAGCAATGCCGCGAAAACGGCCTTTCTGTTCGGCGCCGACGATCGCAAGATCAAGCACGATCTGAAAGCGGTCAATTGGGCCCGCGCCGCCGAAACGTGGAACTTTATGCGGCAGCATGTCGCGCCGGAGAGTTCGCGCGTCGAGCGCTATCTCAAGATGGCCGCGATGATGCTGCACGGTCCCAACGGCCCGAAGCGGCTCGTGAAGATGCGCTGTGAACGCGGGGCGGCGATCGCCCGTGCCCTCGGCTTTTCCGACGCCGCGGCTCGCGTAATACTCGATCTCGACGAACACTGGAACGGCGGCGGCTATCCTCACGGCTTGCACGGGTCGGCCATTTCGCTTGGCGGCCGCATCGCCGGCTTGGCGCAAACGTTCGAGGTGTTTCTCACGAAACTTGGCCCGCAGGCGGCGCTCGAAATGATCGGCGCACGCCGTGCCGAGTGGTTCGACCCGAACTTGGTCGACGCACTGCGGTTGTTGGCGGGCGAGGAATCGTTTCTCGCCGAACTGCGCTCGCCGGCTCCGGCCGCGGCGGCCGCGAAGCTGGAACCGACCGACACGTCGCGCGTCGTCGACGACGCTTTGCTCGATCGGATCGCCGACGTGTTCGCTCAGATCGTCGACGCCAAGAGCCCGTACACCTTCCGCCACTCGCGGCGCGTTGCCGAGATTGCCGTCGAAATGGGGCAGGCGATCGGCTACGACAAGTCGCGGCTCCGTCTGCTCCGTCGCGCCGGCCTGTTGCACGACCTCGGTAAGCTCGGCATCTCCAATTTGGTGCTCGATAAGCCCGGCAAGCTGACCGACGACGAGACCGCGGTGATGCAGAAGCATTCCGAACTTTCGGAACGTATCTTATCCAAAGTCGCTCCGTTCGCCGGCCTGGCGGCCGTCGCCGGCGCTCATCACGAACGACTCGACGGCCGCGGCTATCATCGCGGCATCGCCTCGGCCGAACTGTGCGACGAGGCCCGTTTGCTAACCGTGGCCGATATGTTCGAGGCCCTCACCGCGGCCCGCCCGTATCGAGGCGGCTTGCCGGTCGGCAAAGTACTCGAAATGTTGCGAGCCGAGGCGGGTAAAACGATCTGCGGTGAAGCGCTCGAGGCCTTGCAAACTTCGCTGATGCGCAACGAGTTCGAATCGCGCGTCGCCCGCCAGATGGAAGCCTTGGACCGGCTCAGCGACGAACTGGAAAGCCCGAACTTCGCAGGTTGCGCGGTGTAAAAGTCTCCGGCCTTCGGCACTTCATGCCGGCGGCAACTCGCCTCAAAACGCTCACAGCCTCGGTGTCGTTAAAGGAACAACGCGCCGTCCGTCGCATCGAGTTAGGCGAGTCGAGCAAGGGCCCACGCGGAATCGCCTCGCTTGAGAATCTCTCCTAACGTTCACGTTGCTCCAAGCGGCGCATCGTGCGATCATACCCGATCGCCGTGCGACGAACGTCGCCGGCGGCACAAGTCGACCACGGAGGACGGGATGGGCTGGTGGGATTTCTTCTTCGGTTCGAGGCGGCGGGGCGGCGCGAGCGAAGCGAACGTCGTCGATGATGCCCGTTATCGGCTACCGGTCGTCGGCGTGTCGGCCTATCAGCGTCATTTGCGCCGCATTTGCGGCGGCCGTAAGGAAGACGGCGCGCACCATGCGACGCAGGCCGTGCTGACGCCGGAACCGGGCAATCCGCACGACGCCAATGCCGTGAAAGTGGAGATCGACGGCGAGACGATCGGCTACCTCTCGCGGCGCGACGCCTTTCTCTACACGGCCCGCATCAAGCACGGCACGCTCTCGCCCGAACCGCTCAAGTGCGACGCGCTCATCAAAGGAGGCTGGGACCGGGGCGAGGAAGACGTCGGCCTATTCGGCGTGCGCCTCGCCGTCGACTTCCGACCCCCCGCCGACCGCCACCCATGCCCGTGCTGCAAGAAGCCGCTCGCACCGACGCCGACTCGCGCGATGAAATGCCCGCATTGCAACGGAAAGATCGCCGTGCGTAACTCGCACCCGCTTACGGAACAGGAAGCCGGCGGCCACGACGCGATCGGGTAAGGAATTCGTTCGGACGAACTGGGTGGCGAGGCCGGCCAAAAAGTTTCCTCGATTAAGCTCTTGCTCTTTGCTACGGTGCGGGGTGGCGCGGAAAATCGCGCGCAGTGCCCAAGAAGCGAGCGATGATTCGAGACTTACGTCGATCGAAGGTGCGCAAAATGCGCAGCTATTTCGTCGATAGATGCGCACATTTAAGTAAGACAATAGGGGTGCGCAACTATCGCTCGAATTGTTGCGCAGCGCGCGGGTCGGCGATCGACGTAAGTGGTCGCGGCGGAACGAGTCCGGCGGCTAAATGGATTTCGCTGACGCTGAACCCCGAACAAGCGGCCGCTCGGCCGCTACGAATAAAGTTGAATCGCGCGCACGATTTCTTCGAGGTTGTTGTTCACGGCGACCGCGCGGTTGGCGTAGGCGGCCCGCTTCACGCCGCGGCTTCCCAGGATCTTGTTGAACATCTCCTGGTCGGTCGTGTGATAGCCGACCGTAGCGTCGGGGTCTTTGAGTTGATGCCCGGTGAGAATGCAGACGACCGATTCATCCGGCCCGATGACGCCTTCTTGCACGAGCTGCCGCGCTCCGGCGACGCTCGCCGCGCTGGCCGGTTCGCAGCCGAGCCCGCCCGCGCCGACTTGTGCCTTGGCGTCGAGAATCTCTTGGTCGGTCGTCTCGCGAACGACGCCGTCGCAGAACTCGAGCGCGCGGAGGCACTTCGTGAGATTGACCGGCCGATTGATTTCGATGGCGCTGGCGATCGTGCTCGCCCGCTTCTTTGCGGCGTCGAGCTCGGCCATGTAGTTGTCGGCGATCGAGAGGTCGGGCCGTCCGCCGTTCCAGCGCAGCCCGCGCTTTTCGTAGAGCTGATACAGCGTGTTGGAGCCGGCGGCGTTGATAATGGCGAGCCGCGGCACGCGATCGATCAGGCCGAGTTGCTTCAGCTCCATGAACGCCTTGCCGAAGGCGCTGGAGTTGCCGAGGTTGCCGCCGGGCACGACGATCCAATCGGGCGTTTGCCAGCGGAGCGCTTCGAGCACGCGGAGCATGATCGTCTTCTGGCCTTCAAGCCGGAAGGGATTCACGCTGTTGACGAGATAAATGCCGAGCTCTTTCGAGACTTCGCGCACACGCTGCATGGCGTCGTCGAAGTCGCCGGCGATTTGCACGGTGAGCGCACCGTAGTCGAGCGCTTGCGAGAGCTTGCCGTAGGAAATTTTTCCCGAGCCGATGAAGATCACCGCCTTCATTAGCTTGCTCACCGAGCAATAGGCGGCGAGCGACGCGCTGGTGTTGCCGGTCGATGCGCAGGCGGCTCGCGTCGCTCCGATGCTGTGGGCATGCGTGAAGGCGGCCGACATGCCGTTGTCTTTGAAGCTGCCCGAAGGGTTCATCCCTTCGTATTGCAGATAGAGTTTCGCGCCCCGCAGGCCGACGAACTTGGCCACGGCCGGGGCGTGCTGGAGCAGGGTTTGCCCTTCGCCGATCGTGACGACCTGCTCCGGCTTGGCGAACGGGAGGAGTTCGTGGAACCGCCACACGCCGCTGAAGGAGAGCGGCTCGAAGCGGCGCGACCATTTTTGCTCGAACCAGGTGAGCGACTTGGGAGGCTTGAGCCGGTCCCAATCGTATTGCACGTCGAGCAAGCTGCCGCACTTCGGGCACTCGGTGAGGACCTCGTCGCAGCCGTGGGTCGAGCCGCAATCGGGGTTCAGGCAGCGTTGAAAGGCAAGATCGGTGGTGACGTCGGTCGTGGCGATCGCAGGCTCCCTCACGGCGAAATAAGCCCTCAAGACCGAACTGACACCGCCGCAGGCCGATGGCCGAGCGGCCCCCGCGACCAATGTCGAGCGGAAGCGAGCAAGGGCTGTTTCGAGGCGTCGCCAGCCAGTCTATTCAGGTCGCCCGAAAGCGACAAGCGAGGCCCACCTGCTCGACAGCGGAGGGGCGGACGGCCGAATTTTGCCTAGCCGGCGAACGCGCGTCGGCCCGCTCGGAATTTGTCGAACCACGACGGCGCGAGCGGCGTAGAGCCGCCTAGGTTGTGTGATCGAGAAGCGTTGTTTTTACCGGAGAATTGCGGGTTTTTCGACCCGTCTTAGTCCTCGCCGTGGTTTGACACCCCCGCGGGGCGGATTTACAATTGAGATTCTTGGCCTTTCCAAAAGCACTCGGACTGTGTGAATCCAGGGGGAGTAGCTCTGATGAAGAAAGTGGAAATGAAGCCCTATCGCGAGCGGTTGCTGGCTCTGCGGTCCCGTTTGCGTGGGGAAGTTCATCAGCTGGCCGACAATGCGCTCCGGCGCGAGGGTGGTGAGCATTCGTCCATGCCCATCCACATGGCCGACCTAGGAAGCGACACGTTCGAGCAGGACTTCACGCTCCAGTTGATGGAGTCGGAAGAAGGAACGCTGTCGGCGATCGAAGACGCTTTGGAACGAATGGACGAAGGCACTTACGGCGAGTGTGAAGCCTGCGGCGGTAAGATTCCGAAGGCCCGACTGGAAGCCCTGCCGTTCGTGGCGATGTGTGTGAAGTGCGCCGAGAAGGAGCAAAAGCCCCGCTAGGTTATGCGACTGGTCGGCGATGGACGAATTTGAATGATCAAGAGCCCGGCGACTTTCGAGTCGCTGGGCTTTTTTCGTATTCCGACCACTGATATTCTGCCGTCGCAGGATTTCCCCGCGTAGGGCGCGGCGAAGAGCGAGAAGCGAGCATTTGTCGCTTGGGCCGGCCCGGCTTCATGCCATGTTGCCGCCCGGCACGCGCTCACGAAGCTAGGATAAAAGCCGTCGTCCCAAGGATCGGGCCATGAACGGAGTCGCCGTGATGCCGAGCAGTTCGAGTGTGGTAAAGCCGCGTGTCGGAGCCGCGCGCTTGGCGCTATTTGTGGCGATCGTCGGCGGCGGGGCGGCGCTCGACCTTTGGTCGAAGAACAAGCTCTTCGCGGAACTGGGGCCGCCGGGAATGTATGCCACGCCGGCCCATGATGCGGTCTATTGGATTTGGCCCGGCTATTTCGGCCTGCAAACGAGCCTCAACGAAGGGGCCTTGTTCGGCATGGGACAAGGCATGGTGTGGGTGTTCGCGAGCCTCTCGTTCGTCGCCGCCGGGGCGATCTTTTATTGGCTGTTCATCGCGGGAGCGGCCTCCGAGTCGCTGCTGCTCGTCGCCTTGTCGGGGATTTCCGGAGGAATCATCGGCAATTTGTACGATCGGCTCGGTCTGTGGTGGAACGAGTCGTATGCCGGCTATCCGCAGCACGCCGTGCGCGATTGGATATTATTTCGCTACGACGGCTGGACTTGGCCTAACTTCAACGTGGCCGACATGCTCTTGGTCGGCGGCGCCGGCCTGCTCTTGTTGCATGCCTGGCGGATGCCGAGCGACTCCGCGACGACGAAACGCGACTGACACCATGTCGCGACAGTTCGTCGAGCGGCGTACCGCGTGCTCGTGACTTTTTTCACAGCGCGCCCGCCGCGAAAAAACTCTAGATATTGTTTGACTCTTTTCGCTACGCTGCCGAAGATCATCGACATCGTGGGGGTTCTTTCATAGGAGTTCGCGATGATGTGATCCTCGATTTGTGAGGATCGACAACGTGCAGGCGATTTAGCTCGAACCGAACGCGCGATGGAACACGCGCCTCGGTGGAAAGGGGGCCGAAATGAAGCTCTCGCGCACAGTCGAATACGCCGTGCAGGCCATGCTGCAATTGGCCCAGCATGACAAAGGCACGCCCGTCCCATGCAGTAAGCTGGCGGCGAGCGGCCAAATGCCGGAGCGATTTCTGCTGCAAATCCTCCGCAATTTGGTGACGCACGGCATTCTCTCGTCGACACGCGGCGTCGACGGCGGTTACGTTCTCGAACGGCCTGTCGAACAGATCACGCTCCTCGACGTGATCGAAGCGATCGACGGTCCGCTGAACACTTCGCCGACTCCGGCCAAGGGGATGCCGGAAGAAACGCATCGCCGTCTCTCCGAGGCCCTGCAAGACGTGACGACGATCACGCGTCGCGAATTGTCGAACATCAAGCTCGCGGCATTGTTGCCGCCGCCGGTTCGCATGTAGCCCGGTTTGCGCTGCGAATTTGGCCCCTTTTGTTTCCGGGGCGACCTCTCTATCTTGCACCGGAGTCGATTTTGTCTCCGATTGCGAGTTTCTGCGCATGTCGTCCGCCGAACGTTCCGCTCGTCTCGAATTGGCCGTCGCCGCGGCGCGCCGCGCGGGCGATCTCACGCTTCAATATTTCCAGCGCGCCGATCTAGGCGTCGAAATCAAAAGCGACGATTCACCCGTTACCGTCGCGGATCGCGCCGCCGAACAACTCTTGCGAAAAGAAATCGCCGCCGCGTTTCCGGACGACGCAATTCTCGGCGAAGAGTTCGGCGAGCAGCCCGGCACGTCGGGCTATCGTTGGATTCTCGATCCGATCGACGGCACGAAGAGTTTCATCTCGGGTGTGCCGCTCTACGGCACGTTGATCGGCGTCGAACACGAGGGCCGTTCGGTCGTCGGTGTGATTCACATTCCCGGCCTGCACGAAACGGCGTATGCCGCCGCGGGGCAGGGAGCTTGGTACCTGCGAGGTGATGCGAAGCCCGTGCGGGCGCACGTCTCGCAGAAGCCGTCGCTGGGCGAAGGATTGTTTTGCACCTCCGAATCTCGCAACTTCGAGCGCATCGGTCGTTTCGACGCCTACGTAAAGTTGCAGAATTCGGCTCGCATCGCCCGCAGTTGGGGCGACGCCTACGGCTACCTACTCGTCGCCGTCGGCCGAGCCGAGGTGATGGTCGATCCGATGATGCACGTTTGGGATTGTGCGGCGCTGCAACCGGTCATCGAAGAGGCCGGCGGCACGTTCACCGACTGGAACGGCACGCCGACGATCCACGCCACAAACAGCATTGCCACGAACGGCAAAGTGCTTGACGAAGTGCTCGCGATTACCCGCGGCGCCTAGGGCAGCTTGGCGATAATCGCCAGGCAAAGGTCTTTCACGCGGGCCGGATTGGCGTTCGGATTCTTCTTCTTCGCCTGACCCACGAACGAGCCGGCCGCCTGCATTTTGCCTGCCTTCACGTCGGCGACGATCTTCGGGTTGGCCGCGACGAGTTCTTCGCACAGCGCGACCAAGGCGGACTCGTCGACCTGCTCGATGCCGAGCGTCTTCATCGCCAATTCGGCCGACTCGCCGGTATCGAACATCCGCTGTAGCACTTCACGGCCGCGGCCGGTGTCGACCTCGCCCGCCTTGACTCGCTTGATCAGGTCGCCGAGAGCCGGGGCCTGCACCGGATACTGCTCGATCGTGAGATTGCGCTCGCCCATGACCCGCAGCACGTCTTGCTGCAGCCAGTTCGACGAGGCCTTGCCGTCGCCGGCCGCGGCGGCGACTTCCGCGTAGTAATCGACGAACGTGCGGCCTTGGTTCACGATCACGTCACTGTCATACGGCGTGAGGCCGTAGGTCGACTCAAGTCGCAAACGAATGGCGGCGGGCAACTCGCCGAGGCTGCGATGAACGTCTTTAATTCGTTCTTCCGACACGGTCACCGGCACGAGATCGGGATCAGGGAAGTAGCGGTAGTCGCTTGATTCTTCCTTCGCGCGCTGGCCGCGTGTCACGCCGGCGCCATCGTCCCAGCCGCGAGTTTGCTTGAAGACGCCCGGATCGCCGAGCTTCTTCCCCGTTTCCTGCCACTCGGCGTATTGTCGCTCGGCTTCGTAGGCGATCGCCCTTTCGACGGCGCGGAAACTGTTCATGTTCTTGATTTCGACGATCGGCGTCGCCACTTTACCCTGCGGCGTGTCGATGTGCAGATTCACGTTGGCGTCGACTCGCAGGCTTCCCTCTTGCATGTTGCAGTCCGAGACGCCCAGATAGGTAAGCAGCAATTTCAGCTCGGTGAGATACGCCTTCGCCTCGGCGGGTGAACGCATGTCGGGATGCGTGACGATTTCTAAGAGCGGCGTACCGGTACGGTTCAAGTCAATCTTGCTGTCGGCCTTGCCGGCATGCTCGTCATGCATGCTTTTGCCGGCGTCTTCTTCGAGGTGCGCTCGAATGATGCGGACTCGCTTGGGGTCGAATTTCCCTTTCGCATCGCTGATCTCCAACCAGCCTTCGTAGCTGAACGGCAGATCGTATTGGCTGATCTGATATCCCTTCGGCAAGTCGGGGTAGTAATACTGCTTGCGGTCCCACTTCGTGTACGTTGCGATATTGCAGTTGAGCGCCGCCGCCGTCTGAAGCGCAAGTTCGAAAGCCCGCCGGTTCATCACCGGCAGCGTGCCCGGATGGCCGGTGCAAACGGGGCACGTCTGCGTATTCGCCGGAGCGCCGAACTGCGTGCTGCACCCGCAGAACAGCTTCGTCGCCGTCTGAAGTTGGACGTGTGTTTCCAGGCCGATGACGATTGTGTAGGGCTGTTGTGAGTCGCTCATAGTGCGTGGTCCTTACAGCTTCGGTCGTCGAGTGTGCCAGTCGGTCGCCGTTTGATACATGTGGGCGGCGCGGAGCAGTTTGTCTTCCGCCAGCGGCGGGCCCTGGAGTTGCAGGCCGATCGGTAATCCCGCCTTGCTGAACCCGCAAGGAATCGAAATGCCGCCGACGCCGGCCAAGTTGGCGCTCACCGTGTAGAGGTCGACCAAGTACATCGCCAGCGGATCGTCGACCTTTTCGCCGATCTTAAATGCCGGCGCCGTCGTACACGGTCCGACGATCAGATCGCACTGCTCGAACGCCTTGTCGTAATCTTGCCGAATCAGCCGACGCACCTTGAGCGCCTTGAGGTAGTAGGCGTCGTAGTAGCCGGCCGAGAGGGCGTAGGTACCCAGCATGATGCGGCGTTTGACTTCGGGACCAAAGCCTTCCGCGCGGCTCTTGCGGTAGAGCCGCACGAGCGAGGTATCGAGTTGTTCGGCTTCGCGCTTTTTTCCGGCGGCCAGCAATTGTTTTCGCTCGGCGTCCAGTTCGGCGGCGAGCTGCTTTTCGTCGGTGCGTCGACCGTAGTGCACGCCGTCGTAGCGGGCCAAATTGCTCGACGCTTCACACGGCGCGATGATGTAGTACACCGCGACGCCGTACTTGGCGTGCGGGAAGGAAACTTCTTTGACTTTCGCACCGAGCGATTCATATGTCTTCACCGCCTCGCGCACGGCCGTCTCGACTTCGCCGTCGAGACCTGCCGCGAAGTGCTCTCTTACCAGTCCGAGCGTGAGGCCTTTGAGCGGCTCGCGAACCGATTTCGAATACTCCGGCACCGGTTGGTCGATGCTCGTCGCGTCGAGCGGATCGTGGCCGGCCATCACCTCGAGCAACAGTGCGGCGTCTTCGGCGGTGCGGGCCATCGGACCGGCCTGATCTAAGCTGCTCGCAAACGCGACCAAACCGTATCGGCTTACGCGTCCGTAGGTCGGCTTCAATCCCGTCACGCCGCACAGTGCGGCCGGTTGGCGAATTGATCCGCCGGTGTCGGTTCCGATCGAAAGGCACGCCTCGTCGGCCGCGACGCAGGCCGCCGCGCCGCCGCTGGAGCCGCCCGGCGTCCGCTCAAGATCCCAAGGGTTGCGCGTCTTTTGAAAGGCCGAGTTCTCCGTCGAGCCCCCCATGGCGAACTCGTCCATGTTGGTGCGGCCCAAGAGCACCGCATCGGCCGCCTTGAGCTTCGCGACGACCGTCGAGTCGTAAGTCGCCCGGTAGGTTTCGAGCATCTTCGACGCGCAAGTCGTCAATTCGCCGTGCGAGCACAGCAGGTCTTTCACGGCCACCGGTAGGCCGGCGAGCCTGCCGAGTTTGTCGCCGCGCTTGCGGCGCTCGTCGATGCCGCGCGCTTGAGCCAGGGCGGCGTCGACGTCGACCCGCAGGAACGCGCCGACGCGTCCATCCACGGCTTTGATCCGCTCGGCGTACGCCTTGGTCACTTCTTCGGAGGTGACTTGCCCGCTCGCCAGCAGGCCCACAAGTTCGGTCGCCGTCTTCTCGTACAGAGCCACGTGCCAAATCCTTGAATGACGAAGATGGACTAATGACGAACGAAGTCCGAATGACGATGGACGAATGATAGCGGAAAACCGCCGCTCATTGGTGCCTCGTCAGTTCCTCGACCCGTTGAGGTCGGGAATCGTCATTCGCCGAGTACGGCGGGCACCAAATAGAACTCGCCGTCGGCGTGCGGGGCGTTGCTGAGGATCGCGGCCCGCTCGGCGCTGGGGCGAACGACGTCGTCGCGAAAGACATTCGACGTCGGCACGGCGTGGGCCATCGGCTCCACGCCTTCGACGTTCAATTCATTGAGTTGCTCGACATAGCCGACGACGGCGACCAGTTGCGCCGTCATCGTGTCCAACTCGGCCGGCGATAGCGAAAGCCGGGCGAGGAGCGAAACCTTTTCAACGTCCGCACGAGTGAGACTCACGACCGGAGACCTCGCCGCTAGACGCGAAAATTACTTGCCGGCTTTCGGGGCCTTCGGGGCAGCCGCCTTCGGAGCCGCAGCCTTGGCCGTTTTTGTGGCCTTCGCTTCCGTCTTCTTCGGGCCGTCGACGTGCGGAGTCGGCAAGCGGAACGGCTTGGCCTTCACGGCCTTCACCACACGACCGCTGCGAATGCACTGCGTGCACGCCAAGATCGTCTTGTTCGTGCCGTTTTGCGTGACGTGAACGCGTTGCAGGTTCGGCTTGAACGTGCGGCGCGTGATGCCGGTGATTTTCGTACCGACGCCGCCCAAGTACTTCGCCTTACCGCGGATCGTCACCTGATTGCCAACTTGCGGGCCCTTGCCGCAGATACCACATGCCCGAGCCATCGCCGTGCGCTCCGTAGTCGATCGCTGATAAGGAATTGGGAAACCGCTCAGTATACCGGTTTTCGAGGGCGCGACAAGGCGGGTCGCCGTCCGTCGCCATGCCGGCAGCGGGCGGAAATGCGGCAAATTCCCCGTGGTGCAGCAACCAGGGAAGGGAGGTTCGCTATATTGCCGCCCATGGACTCCGCAAAGTTTTGGCAAATGATCGAGTTGATCGACCGGGAGGCCTTGCACCAGGGAGACGATCGCGGATCGGTAGAGCCTTTACGGCAGGCCCTTGCGGCATGCGAACCGGAGGCGATTTGCCGCTTCGCCGATCGATTGGCCCAGGTCCTTTACGACCTCGACGGCTTGGAATATTCCGATGCCTCCGGGGCCAACGCGCTCTCCGCCGAAGGCTTTCTCTACGCTCGCTGCTACGTCGTCGCTCTCGGCCGGAACCATTACGAAGCCGTACGGTCCGACCCAACGCTTATGCCGCAGTCGCTCGAGCAGTGGTGCGAGCCGTTGTTGTATGCGGCCGGCGAAGCTTGGGAAAACGCCGTCGGTGCGAACGAGCCGTGGACCTATCACGCGCCGGTGAACTACCAAACGGGCAGCAATCGAGCGCAATGGGAATAGCTCACGCGACGACGCTTCGCAGCGCCGGCGGTAAGTAGCGAACGACGTCGACGGCCGACAGCGACGGTTCGCCCAACTCAGCCGCAGCCAAATCGCCGGCCAAGCCATGTACATACACCGCGAGTTGCGCAGCATCCAGTGGTGCTAAGCCTTGGCAAAGCAGGCCGGTCGTGATGCCGGTCAGCACGTCGCCGGTGCCGCCGGTCGCCATGCCGGGATTGCCCGTCGTATTCGTGTAATCGCGGCGGCCGTCGGTGACGAACGTGCGGTGCCCTTTCAGAACGACGACGCATTGGCACCGGACGGCGAGTTCGCGAGCCGCCGCTTCTTGAGCGGCGCGCCCGTCGACTTTCTTCCCGCCGAGCAATCGCTGAAACTCGCCGGGATGCGGCGTGAGGATTCGCGGACCGGCATGCGAAGCGAGTTGTTTCGGATCGACGGCGAGCGCGTTGAGCGCGTCGGCGTCGAAGACGGTCGGGAGACGGATATCGGCGAATAGCCGGGCTACGAGCGCGTCGAGTCCGCCGGAGCGGCTCAGACCCGGCCCGACGGCAAGTGCCGTGACATCGGTCGCCAATTCGACGATCGAATCCGCGGCCGCGGCCGCCAGGCGTCCTTCCGAATCTTCCGTGAGCGGTGCGGTCATGTAAGCCGGTTCGTACGACGCCACCGTGGCGACGATCGACGTCGGTACGCCGAGTCGCACCAGGCCGGCCCCGGCGCGAATCGTCGCCATGCCGGCCAAGCCGACGGCGCCCGCCATACCGAGCGAACCGCCGATGACGAGCGCGCGACCGTAGGTGCCCTTGTGCGATTCCCGCTCGCGGGGTTTGAGCGTCGGTAGATCGGCGGGGTGCGGGCGGTCGAGCACTTCGCAGCACCGCTCGGTTAAGGTAGCGGGAATGAGCATGCGAGTTAAGTCCTCAGGCCGACGACTCCGTCGGCGGTTAGTTTCTTCGGCAGCGGGCGGCGATCAATCCGGCGAGATAGCCGCCTTTGAAACCGGCATCGATGTTCACGACCGTGACGTTCGCGGCGCAACTCGTCAACATGCTGAGCAAAGCAGTCAGGCCGCCAAGGCTTGCGCCGTAGCCGACGCTCGTCGGCACGCCGATCACCGGGCAATCAACGTGCCCGCCAAGCACGCTGGGAAGCGCCGCCTCCATGCCGGCGACGCAGACGACGACGTCGGCCTTGCGGATCTCCGGTAGCTTCGCCAGCAGCCGCTGCGGCCCGGCGACCCCGACGTCTTGAATCAGGTCGACTTCGGCCCCGGTCCAGAGCGCCGTCTCGCGGGCCTCTTCGGCGACCGGCAAGTCGCTCGTGCCGGCGGTGACGATGACAACGCGACCACACGGCATCGCCGTCGCTGTTGAGAGAGGAATGCGGAAGGTGCGCGCGACCGGGTTGTATTTCGCGGTCGGGTAGCGGAGGGCCAACTCGGTCGCCTTCTCGGCCGCGACCCGCGTCGCCAGCACGTCGACTCCGGCGGCGACGAGCGCGTCGAAGATCTTGGCCAATTGTTCGACGGTCTTTCCCTCGCCGTAAACGACCTCCGGAAAGCCGCAGCGCCGGCGGCGGTCGAGGTCGATCTGGGCGTCGCCGAGGTCGGCCACGTCGCTGCGGGCCGCCCGGGCGACGAAGTCGTCGATCGTGAGTCGGCCGCCGGCCAATTGTTCGGCAAGGTCGCGAAGAAGCTGATCTCTCATATCGGAAATCGTAAGACGCCGAGCAGGTCGAAGGTAGACAGGAGTAGCTGCGGAGCGGGCGACGGAACCTTACGGCTTTGCAAGCGGCGGGGATCACCAAACCTCGCGGAAGGAGGCGTTTTACCGCATCGGGAGCGCGGCGCGGCGGCTTGACGCTCGTTCGCCGCCGAGGGTAGATTGTCGCCGAAACCTAAGGAGGCGCATAGGGTTGGGAGCGTTTCCAGCGGCTAAGGCGCGTGCCCGATCCGCACGGGTTCAACTGGCGTCGCCGCCCTCGGGTGATTACCATCTCACAATTCTACTCGGAGCGACGGCGATTCAGATAAGCGTTCCGGGCGATCGTCCGGGCGACGCGTTTGTCGCACGGCCGCTAGTCACCTCTTTTTTCATTCGCGAAACACTATGGGTTCGGACTCGGAGAGCGACATGGGCAACACCGGCGGCGACGTCTTCGACGTGCGCAAGATTCGACGTCTGATCGAGTTGATGAACGAACACGATCTGAACGAAATCGATCTGCGCGACGGCGAAGTGCGCGTTCGGCTGCGGAAGGGCGCCGAGCCGATGATCGCAGCCCCGGCTCACTATGCGCCGGCCCCTGCGGCGGCGGCGCCGGCCGCCCCGGCGGCTGCGGCAGCCGCTCCCGCCGCCGACAACTTCCTCGTCATCAAGTCGCCGATGGTCGGCACGTTCTACGCGTCGCCGAATCCGGAATCGCCGCCGTTCGTCAAGGTCGGCGATCACGTGGGCAACGATTCGGTCGTGTGCGTGATCGAAGCGATGAAGGTATTCAACGAAATTCCGGCAGAGATCACCGGCAAGATCGTCGCCTGCTTGGTCCAGAACGCCCAGGCCGTCGAGTTCGGTCAACCGCTGTTCAAGGTCGATCCGAAGGGCTAACGGCAGGCCGTCGCAGGGGAACGTCGCAGCAGCGGCGTCCCGCGTCTCCGGCCGTCGCTCAGTGTCGTACCGGAACGCCGCCGAGAGGCGTTCTCTACAGAGTCCTGTCGCGCGCTTCACGTCTCACAAGATTTACACGTCGCATGTTCAAACGCATCCTCATCGCCAATCGCGGAGAAATCGCGCTCCGCATCATGCGCGCTTGCCGCGAAATGGGCATCGAAACCGTCGCGATCTACAGCGAAGCCGATCGCGGAGCGCAGTATCTTGAACTGGCCGACGAGGCCTATTGCGTCGGGCCGGCAAAGTCGAATCAGAGCTATTTGAAGATCGATCGCGTGATCAGCGCCGCCGAAGTCGGCAACGTGCAGGCGATTCATCCCGGCTTCGGCTTCCTCTCGGAAAACGCTCACTTCAACGACGTATGCCGCCAGTGCAAAATCGACTTCATCGGTCCTTCGCCGGAAGCGATGCGGCAGCTTGGCGATAAGAACACGGCCAAGCAACTGGCTCGCCGCGCGAACGTGCCTTGCGTGCCGGGTAGCCAAGGCCTAATCGCCGACGAAAAAGAGGCGATTCGCATCGCCGGCGAGATCGGTTATCCGGTGCTCATTAAGGCGACGGCCGGCGGCGGCGGCCGCGGCATGCGCGTCGCCGCCAACGAACCGGCGCTGGCGAGCGCGTTCGGCCAAGCCCGACAGGAAGCCGAGGCGGCGTTCGGCAACCCCGACGTCTACATGGAGAAATACGTCGAGAATCCGCGGCACGTCGAAGTGCAGATCATCGCCGATCACCACGGTAACGCGGTGCACCTGTGGGAGCGCGATTGCTCGACCCAGCGCCGCCACCAGAAGATCATCGAAGAAAGCCCCTCGCCGTTTCTCAAGCCCGAAACCCGGCTCAAGCTGTGCGAAGCGGCGGTGCGGCTCGTCAAGGAAGCCGGTTACACGAACGCCGGGACCGTGGAGTTCATCGTCGACAAAGACCAAAACTTCTACTTCATCGAAGTCAACGCACGCATCCAGGTCGAGCATCCGGTCACCGAGATGGTCACCGGCATCGACTTGATCAAACAGCAGATCAAAGTCGCGGCGGGCGAAAAGCTGCCGTGGACCCAGGACCAAATCGTGCCGAAGGGACATGCGCTCGAGTGCCGCATCAATGCCGAAGATCCGGCGAAGAATTTCCAGCCGAGTCCCGGCAAGATCGAGAAGATGTATATCCCCGGCGGCTACGGCGTGCGGTTTGATTCGCACGCCCACGCCGGTTACACCGTACCGGCGCATTACGACTCGATGATCGCCAAGCTTATCGTGCATCAGCCGACGCGCAACGAAGCCATCGCGTCGATGAAGCGAGCCCTGCGGGAACTACGCATCGAAGGCATCAAGACGACCATCCCGCGCTTGCTCGAAATCCTCGATCATCAGGCGTTCGTCAACGCCGAAGTCGACACGCGGTTCATCGAACGAACTTGGCCTGCTTAATCGTCGCCACAGTTCGTCGTTGGATCGCGAACGTGTGGTCGCCCCGCCGTTAGGATGTCTTGGCGAGAATCGGCGATCATTTCTACAATATCGGCTTGCGCGCCGCGTGCGCGAGTCGGTAGGAGGCGACCACGTTTCGTCGCCCCTGGAGTTCGTCTCTCTTTCCCGTGTGAGTTTCGTCATGAGCCCGGATTCGCCCCAGCCCATCGCCACCTCGATCAAGAAGGTCGCCATTCTCTTTGCCGGCGGACCGGCTCCGGCCGCCAACGCCGTGATTTCGACCGCGGCCGTGTCGTTTATTCGCAACGGCATCGAAGTCATCGGCATCAAGCACGGTTATTCGGGGCTTGTCGAGTACGGCCCCGATCGTCCGATGGTCGAAGGACGCGACTACATGAAACTCGATCACAAAGCGCTCCGCCGGACTCGCAACAGCGCGGGAATTCTCATCGGCACGGCCCGCACGAACCCGGGCAAAAACGTGTCGAGCCCGAAACATTTGGAAGACGCCGAACGCATTAAGCCGCTCAAGACCGTATACGACGCGCTCTGTTCGCTCGGAGTCGACGCGCTGATATCCATCGGCGGCGACGACACGCTCAAGACGGCGAATAAGATGCAGATGTTCCAACGCATCTTGCCCGCCGGCAGCAAGCAGATTCCCGTCGTCCATTTGCCGAAGACGATCGACAACGACTATTCCGGCATCGATTTCACCTTCGGTTACTTCACCGCCGTCGATACGCTGGCCGGCGAAGTCCGCAACTTGCTGGCCGACGCCGAAGCCGGCCGCAACTACTTCTTGGTCGAGTCGATGGGGCGCAGCGCCGGTTGGTTGGCCTACGGCGTCGCGATCGCCGGCGAGGCGAGCCTCGTGTTGAGCGTCGAAGACGTGTATGACAAATACCGCACGACGGAAACCTATCGGGATGCCCACAGCGGTAAGGACGTCACGCGCGACGTGATGAACGTCGAGGCGGTCGTCGGCCGCATCGTCGATACGATGCAGGCCCGCGAGCGCGAGGGGAAGGAATTCGGCTGCATCGTCGTCGCCGAAGGCATGGCGGAATTGTTGCCGCACAAATTTCTCGAAGGCGTGCCGCGCGACGATCACGGCCACATCGCCATCTCGCAACTCAACCTCGGTCGCACGCTGTCGAAACTCGTCATGGACGAGTACAAGAAACGCAGCGGCAAATCGCGCAAGGTCGTCGGGCTGCAACTCGGCTATGAGGCTCGTTGCGCGCGGCCGCATGCGTTCGACGTGATGCTCGGAAGCCAGCTTGGGGTCGGCGCGTATCGTGCGTTGGTCGAACAAGGGCTCAGCGGCGTCATGGTCTCGGTTTCCGGTCAACTCGACCTGCACTTCGTGCCGTTCGAAAAATTGGTCAACCAAGAAACCTTGGTCACGACGGTTCGCTTCGTCGAACGCTCGAGCGATTTCCACAAATTGGCCCGCTTCCTTGAGACGTACATCAACTCGACGAGCCTGCGCGATTAAAGCTGAGCCATGCTCCGGAAATTGACGTCGATCGTCGTCGTCGCTTGCTGCGGTTTCTCGGTGCGAGCCGCCGAGGTCGCGGCGCCGCCGACGACGGCGATGGCGCGGCCCGCGGAGTTGCTCTTTGCCGACGATTTTTCCCGGGCCGAAGTCGGCACGGCTTGGAAGTCCAGCGTCCGGTCGTATTCGATTCGCGACGGAGTCTTGGTTACCGGTCAACGGCCCGATGCCGGTCATCCGGCGGTGTGTCGCGTCTCCGTAGCGCTCCAAGATTGCATCGTCGACTTCCGTTTCAAGTTCGCGGGCGGCTCGCAGCTTTCGCTCGTGCTCAACGACGCCGGCTACAAACACTCGCACGCAGGCCATATTTGCCGTGCCCAAGTTTCGCCGACCGCGGTAACGCTCGGCGACGACAAAGAAGGTGCCATGAAACTCGGCGGCGTCTTCGAGCTGCGCTCGCAGCCTGAGAAGCGCGCCGAGTACGAAAAGCTGATCGAGAATCGTCGCACGCGAGTGCCGCACAAGCTCGATATCGACCTATGGCATCGTATGACGGTCGAAATCGTCGGCGACGAGATGCTCGCGAGCATCGACGGTCGGCCGGTCGCGTATGTTCGCTCACCTGGATTCGCTCATCCGACCAAAAACTATTGGGGCTTCACGACCCAGGGCCGTTTCATCGAAATCGACGATGTGCGGGCTTGGTCGGCGGTACTCGACCCGACTTGGAGCAAACGTCGCCGCGAGCTTTTCGGGGCCCGGCGTTAGGCGACTAAATCGCTTCCGATCCGCGTTCGCCGGTCCGGATGCGGATGCAGTCGTCCATCGGCAAAACGAAGATCTTGCCGTCGCCGATCTCGCCTTGCTGGCCGCTGCGGCCCCCTTTGATGATCGCCTGAATCGTCGGCTCGACGAATTCTTCGTTGACCGCGATCTGCAGTTGCACCTTGCGGAGCAAGTTGACGGAGAACTCGTGCCCGCGATAAAGCTCGGTATGTCCCTTTTGGCGGCCGAAGCCCTGAACATCCATCACCGTGAGGCGGAAGACCTCGACCTCGGTCAAGGCGGCTTTAACGGCTTCCAGCTTGCTGGGCTGGATGATGGCGATGATCAACTTCATGCGGAAATCCGGGCTCACCGAACGGAAGGGGCGGGTGAAGGGGGCGGCTTCAATCGTAAGACTGAAGGCCGGCGTTCACAAGTGCCGGGGATGCGGCGGAGATACCGTCGGTGGAACAGCTGCGGAGTGCATCGCGCCGCCCATGGGCGACGGAGAATGCTTGGAAGGGCGTGTGAGCAGTTAAGCCGGCCGACTGAGATACGGCGTAG
Source organism: Planctomycetaceae bacterium (assembly GCA_016793115.1). Taxonomy (GTDB): domain Bacteria; phylum Planctomycetota; class Planctomycetia; order Pirellulales; family PNKZ01; genus PNKZ01. Next base: position 22,076 of record JAEUIN010000212.1, on the reverse strand, counting down.
ATCAAAAAAAGCTGCCCGCGGCCGAGGGCCCTCAGCCGCGGGCAACGCATCGCACGCCCAAGCCTAACTTTTGCAAGGCGTGTGCCGGAAGCAGGAGACCGCGGCGATCCACGCCGCCGCAAGTCGGGCGGGGCAAGCACTTAGGTGCGGGATTGCCTGTTGGAAAGATTTTTCCCCTGACACGCGACGCCGCGATCGTGTGCCTAACTCGGTCGCAGTCGGCGTCGAACATCCGCGCAGACCGGGGGAGCCGCAAAGTCGCACTACGACAGCAATCGTTCTTGCGCCGGATCGCGTAAACAAAAAAAGGCCCCGAGTCTTCCGACTCGGGGCCTCATAGCTTTCGCTTTTGTCTAACCGGGCGGGGTTAGAACGTGACGATGCCGTCGACACCGAGGACCGTGCGATTGAACAAGTCGTTCGCATCGCCGTTCGAGTCGTTGCGGCGAACTTCCGGGCGGACGATGAAGTTCGGCGTGACCTTCCAGTTGATGCCGCCGGTGTAGGTTTGGTACGAGATGCCGTCGGCCTTGTACCATTCGACGCGGCTACCGAGCGAGACCCGATCGGTGAGCGTGTAGAAGAAGTACTGGATCGCGCCGACCGAGTTGTTGGTGATGCCCGTCGTGGCGAAACCGGCGTTGCCGCTCGAGCCGAGGTTGGTGTCCAACCAGTCGAGTTGCGACACGCTGGTGAGGCGATCCGTCAGGTTCACGGTAAGGATACCGCTCGAGATCGCACCGTCGCCGCGCCAGCCGAAGTTGCCGGCCGCGCCATACCAAGCGAGGTTGATGTTCTCGGTGAGCTGAGCCGTGAAGCCGCCCACGCCGTTCGAACCGTCGTTGAAGCGTGTAAAGCCGGTGTCCCAGCCCGCCGTCCAACCGCTGACCACGCTCAGGTCATCCGACACCTTGTAGGTGCCCATGATACCGGTGTGGGTGAACGGTTCGCTGTTGTAGAACGTCAACTGGCGGCTGAGGAAAAAGTTGTTCGGCGAGGTGACGACTTCATAGCCGATCGGCGTATAGAAGTGACCGACCTTGACCGACAAGTCGCCGACGGCGACTTCGCCGTAGGCTTGCGGCATCGCGAATTCATACGGCCCGTGGTCGACCGGGTCGCCTACGCCGCCGAAGCCGTTCAAGTAGTCCCACTTGCCCGGGGTGATGTTACCGAACGCTTGGGCTTCGTTACCGTCGACGCCGTACATTCCGTCGACGCGGAAACCGAAATCGATGCCTGCCGAACCGTCGGCCACGTTGGCGACGTAGGCGTACAACTGATTGAGGTTCAGGTTGTTCGCTTCATTTTGATTTTGGGCGAAACCGTTACCGGTGAAGGCGCCGTCGTTCAAATCTTGGACGCCGACTTGCACCCAGCCTCCGTAGTCGAAGCCTTGCGAGTCCTTCAGCTTCCAGGGGTCGCCCAGAGGGCCCGTAAAGAGCGACTGCGCATCGGCTTGTGCCGTCATTAGGCAGCAAGCCACGGCCCACAGCAGGGCCTTCAAAGACCATTTCATACCAATATCTCCCATCCGTGGATAAGGGTCGCTCGACACCCGCCCGCGTCGAGTTGTTACACATTCCGATACGGCTCTGTCGGCTAAGGGCCGCCATGCGCGTCGACTCCGTTCGGATACTGTTTGAATCGGTGAGCCGGCAGGCACAAATTCATCGGAAGTCAAGCGTCCGAAAGCGGATTGCGTCGGGAAAAACGCCGCAAATGTTAAGCTGTAGCGGTCCCGCAAAGTTTCCTTTGGCTTACGGAGCTGTCACTCAGTTTCGCGGAGAATGCCGGCATGAAATCGGCCGAGCATCGGGGGTGTTCGCGCCCCTCGCCGAACGGTCGCTAAGAATCGATGACAGCGACGGCGCCGGTTGCGCAACGCCTTCGCTGCGATGAGAATCATCGCGGCGGAAGAGCGACACGGAACCTGGAGTTTTGAACCGTCCCGAAAGAAGGCTCGAACGGAACGAGCCGAGCAACTTGAGACCGAGCGGCGGTTAGGCCATTTCGGCGAACATCGCTTCGACGAACGGGTCGGGATCGAACAGCGCGATATCGTCGGCCTGCTCGCCGACGCCGATGTATTTCACCGGGAGTCCGACCTGCTTGCGAATCGCCGTGACGACGCCTCCCTTGGCGGTGCCGTCGATCTTGGCCAGCACGATGCCCGTACACTGCACGGCTTCCGTGAAATGCTTCGCCTGGCTGATGCCGTTCTGGCCGGTCGTAGCGTCAAGCACGAGCAACACTTCGTGCGGGGCTTCCGGAATCTGCTTCGACATCACGCGGCGGATCTTCGTCAGTTCCGTCATCAGGTTCGACTGGGTTTGCAGCCGACCGGCCGTATCGACGATGCAGATGTCGACCTTATTCTCGATCGCCGCTTGCACGGCGCGATGTGCCACGCTCGCCGGATCGCTCCCGGCCGGACCGGTGACGATCTCCGCTCCGAGCCGTTGCGACCAAATCGTAAGCTGCTCAACGGCCGCCGCACGAAACGTGTCGGCCGCCCCCAGCAGCACCCTCTTGCCCTGGCTGGTAAAGAGTTGCGTGAGCTTCGCGATCGACGTCGTCTTGCCCGCCCCGTTGACGCCGCAAACCATGACGACCGTGGGGCCGGAGGCCGCGAACTTGATCGGTTCGCTCGGTTGCGCCATCAGTTCCTTGAGCTGCTTCTTCACGTCGGCCACGATCTCGCTCATGTGGACGACGCGAGCCCGATAGTCGGAACCGATGCGGGCCACGATTTCCTTGGCGGCCGGAACGCCCATATCGGTCTTGATCAGCGCCGCGTAAAGTTCATCGAGAAACGTATCGTCGACCAGTCGGCCTTCGGCCTTGAACAGGTCGCGAATGTCGGTGTTAAGTAGGCGGCCGGTCTTCTTCAGACCGTCTTTAAGTTTGTCGAAGAAGCCCATGGCGGCGGAAGGGGAGGTTTTCTTGTTTTTCGGTTTGTGATTTTTGGTCGGGGAGCGGCAACGGCGGCGTTGTGCTCGTCGTCGGCCTATCGGTCTTCACTGAAAACCAAAAACCGAAACAAGAACGCTCGACCTTTATGACGACGCCGACTTGCGATGAACCGTCAACAGTTTATCAAGAATTCCGTTGACGAATTGGGCCGAGTGGCCTGAGCCGTAGCGTTTGGCCAGTTCCACGGCTTCGTTGATGACGACCGGGCCGGGCGTATCGGTGTAGATCAACTCGAACGCGCCGAGGCGGAGCACGTTGCGATCGGTCGCGGCCATGCGCTCGAGCTTCCAGTTGTCGGCCGTTTGGCCGAGCATGGCGTCCAACTCGGCCCGATTGCGGCGAACGCCCGCCACGAGCGAGCGCGAAAACTCCACCAACTCGCCTCCTCGGAGCCGACGCTGCAAGAAGGCGTCGGCCTCGCCCGGGTTGTGGCCGGGATTGAGGTCGTCTTGAAACAAGACCTGTAAAGCGATTTCGCGAGCTCGACTACGACGGGACATCAGATCGATCGACTACCAAGTTGACGAAGCGGAATAACGAACTTAGCGGGCGACGGCGACGTCGCCGGAATGCGATCCGCCGCGCGGCGGAACGTGGAATTATACACGCGTCGGGTCGTGCCGGACGCTCGGTTACGGGCTCTCGTCCATTTGCCCCAATAAATGCGCCATGCGGAGTGCGGCCTCCGCACATTCGGCTCCCTTGTTGCCGACGTTGCCGCCGGCCCGATTGAGCGCTTGTTCGAGCGTATCGCACGTGAGCACTCCGAACAAGACGGGGATCCCCTCGGTCACCCCCAACTCGGCGAGCGCCATGCTCACGGCCCGATTGATGTGTTGATCGTGCGTGGTTTCCCCGCGGATGACCGCGCCTAGGCACAACACGGCGTTGTATTCGCGCCGCGCGACGGCGGCCGCGGCAATGGTCGGCAACTCAAATGCGCCGGGCACAAAGAAGACGTCGATCTCGTCGTCGGCCGCGCCGGCCTCGACGAGCGTCTTCACCGCCCCTTCCAGCAACCGACCGGTCAGGTGTTCGTTGTAGCGCGAAACGACGATCGCCCACTTGCCGGGCACCGCCTTCAATTCGCCTTCATAGACGTTGGGCATCGATTTCGCCTTAACTCTTCATGCTCATCAAAAATTCCGCGTTCGTCTTCGTCTTTGCGAGCCGCGTCGTCAACAGCTCCATCGAATCCACCGGATTCATCTCGTTGAGCACGCGCCGGAGCACGCACACGCGGCGATATTCTTCCGGATCAAGCAGCATTTCTTCGCGGCGCGTGCCGCTGCGGTTGATGTCGATGGCCGGCCAGATTCGTTTGTCGACGAGCTTGCGATCGAGCACGATCTCCAAGTTGCCCGTCCCTTTGAACTCTTCAAAGATCACGTCGTCCATCTTGCTGCCGGTGTCGACGAGCGCCGTCGCGAGAATCGTCAACGACCCGCCTTCTTCGACCTTGCGGGCCGCGCCGAAGAATCGCTTCGGCTTCTGCAGCGCGTTGGCGTCGACGCCGCCCGACAGAATCTTGCCGGAGTGCGGAACTTCGGCGTTCCAAGCGCGGGCCAAGCGGGTGATGCTGTCGAGGAAGATCACGACGTCGTGGCCGTATTCGACCATTCGCTTCGCTTTCTCGATCACCATCTCCGACACCTGAATGTGCCGGGCCTGCACTTCGTCGAACGTGCTGCTGATCACCTCGCAGTTCGGGCCTTTGATTTGCCGCTCCATGTCGGTCACTTCTTCGGGCCGCTCGTCGATGAGCAGCATGATGACGTACACCTCGGGGTGATTCGTCAGCACGGCCTTGGCCATCTTCTGCAGCAAGATCGTCTTGCCGGCGCGGGGCGGGCTCACGATCAAACCGCGCTGGCCGAACCCGATCGGCACAATCAGGTCGATCACGCGCATATTCAGCTCTTCGGCCGTCGTCTCCAGCCGCACGCGCTTATCCGGGTGCAGCGGCGTCAGATCGTCGAAAAACACCTTTTCCGAATGCAGGCTCGGGTCTTGGTAGTTGATCGCCTCCACGCGCAACAGCGCGAAGTAGCGTTCGTTTTCCTTCGGCGGACGAATCTGCCCGCTCACCACCGTGCCGGTGCGCAGCCCGAAGCGGCGGATCTGGCTCGGCGACACATAGATGTCGTCGGGGCAGGAGAGGTAGTGGTAGTCGGGGCTACGGAGGAAGCCGAAACCGTCGGGCAAGACTTCGAGCGTGCCTTCGCCGAACATCAGCCCATTCAGCTTCACCCGCTCTTTCAGGATCTTGAAGATTAGATCCTGCTTCTTCATCCCCATGTAGTCGGTGAGGTTTTCCATCCGGGCCTGTTCGATCAACTGGCCCATGCTCATCCGCTGCAGTTCGGCGATGTGAATATCGCCCTGCTTGATTTGTTCGTAACGGCGATCGGTTTCGTCGAATCCGTGCTCAGCCTCCTCGGCGAGTTCTTCCGCCAGACTCAGCGGTTCCTTTTCGTCGAGGTCGGCATCGTCGGCCACGTCGCGCTGCGGCGGCGTGTTCTGAGAGGAGGGCAAGCGCCGACCGAGCGGGCCCTGAGGGCGTATGCCGCGAGGTTCGGTCATCGAAAAAAACTCCGAAAGAAAATGATCCATGCCCGGCGCGAACGGCCGAGCGGCAGGATGACGGACAAGCAAACTTGGTTTGCGCGAACGAGATGGGACGACGGACTAGGTGACGTGCAGGTACCCGCGCAAGGTGCGGCCCGGCGGTTTGTGCGACGCGGCGAAACGAAGCCGCGTAGGTGCCGACAAGCGTGACCGGAAGGCGGGAGGCGAAACGGAGGCGATTCCGACGTGAGAACGGGGGACGGGCGGACGACGAGCTATTCTATCCAACTCCGAAGCGAAGAATTCGTTTCGGCCGTTCGCCGTGCGGATCGGCGGGGTGAAGTGGACGACCCGCACGCGACTGCTCCCATTCTAGCCGATCAAGAGCGGCCACAAGCGGGTTATTTGCGATTTCGTAGCCTCAGGCTCGCCCGAGTTGTCGACGACGAAGTCCGCCGCCCGCCGCTTGATTTCCACCGATTCCTGCATCGCCTCGCGGGCATGAAACTCCTTCTCGGTCCATCCGCGGCCCTGGGCTCGCCGCAATCGCTCGGCGGTCGGCACGTCGATGAAAAGGATTGTGTCGCAAAACCTATCCCAACCGGCCTTTAGCATCACCGGTGCGTCGAGCACCAATAAGCGGACGCCGCTCTCGGCGAAACTTTCGATCCGCTTTTGGAGCAAGGCCCCGATGAGAGGATGGGTAATCTGCTCCAAAAAGGCGAGTTCTCGCGAGGCTTCCGGCGTGCGAGCAAACACGATCTTCGCTACTGCGGGCCGAGCGATCTGTCCGGCCTCGTCGACGACGGCGTCCCCCCAATGCTCCCGCAACTTGGCGATGACCTCGGGCCGTGTCAGTACTTCGTGCCCGGCCTTGTCGGCATCGAGTCGGCCGGCGCCGAGTTCCTCGAGGCACTTCGCGACAAAACTCTTGCCGGAGGCCACGCCGCCCAGAATGCCGACGATGCGGGGACGCGCGCTGTTCATCATACGGTTTCCGTCTCCGCCCAGGTTTTGCCGACTTTGACGTCGACCACGAGCGGCACCTTGAGTTGCATCACGTTGGTCATCTCTTCGCGCACCGCCGCGGCCAACCGATCACGCTCGTCGAGCGGGGTCTCAAACAACAGTTCGTCGTGAATCTGCAGCAGCATCTTCGCTTGGCGAAAATCGCGGCCCAGCCGGCGATAAGCGTTGATCATCGCCAGCTTGATCAAGTCGGCGGCCGAGCCTTGGATCACCGTGTTGATCGCCGTGCGCTCCGCCAGATTGCGTTGTCGTCCGCCGTTGGTGCGTACGCCGTTGATCGCGCGGCGGCGGCCGAGGAGCGTGCTCACATAGCCTTGCTTCGCGCACGTCTCCAGCACGCCCTGCATGAACCGCTCGACGCCGGGATACTGCGCGAAGTATCCCTCGATAAACCTCGACGCTTCCTCCTGCGGGATTCCCAGCACCTTCGCCAACCCGAACGCGCTCTGTCCGTACAAGATGCCGAAGTTCACCGTCTTCGCCGTGCGACGCTGATCGCGCGTCACTTGTTCGAGCGGCACTCCGTACACCTGCCCGGCCACGCGCGTGTGAATGTCTTCGCCGGCCGCGAACGACGCCAGGAGTCCCGCATCTTCCGAGCAGTGGGCCAAGAGCCGCAGTTCGATCTGCGAATAGTCGGCCGAGAGCAGCACCCAATCGTCGTGTCCCGCGAGAAACGCCGAGCGGATTTCGCGTCCTTCCACGGTGCGTATCGGAATGTTCTGCAAGTTCGGATCGCTCGACGACAAGCGCCCGGTCGCCGCGACCGCTTGATGCAGCGAGCAATGCACGCGCCCGGTGCGCTGGTTCACGAGCAAAGGAAGCGCGTCGACATACGTTCCTTTGAGCTTGGCGTATTGCCGATACTCGATGATCTTCGCCGGCAACTCATGTTGCCGCGCGAGTTCTTCGAGCACGTCGGCGTCGGTGCTCGGCCCCGTCTTCGTCTTCGAAATCACCGGCAGCCCAAGCTCTTCGAACAACACCTGTGCGAGCTGCTTCGGCGAGGCGATGTTGAACGGATGGCCCGCGATCGTATGAATCTCGGCTTCGAGCTCCGCCATTCGTTTCGTGTAGCGCTCGCTCAGTTCGCCGAGGCGCGCGGGATCGATGCGAATGCCCGTAGCCTCGAGATCGACGAGCACTTCGACGAGCGGCATTTCGACGTCGCGAAACAGCGGCTCGAGTTCTTGCTCGCTGAGCTTCGGCTCCAACAGATCGACCAACCGGAGCGCCACATCGGCGTCTTCAGCCGCATACAAGGCGACGCTTGCAACCGGCGCCTCGTCCATCCGCTTCTGGTTTTTTCCCGTGCCGATCAGGCTTTCGATCGTGATGTTCGTGTGGTTTAGGTAGCGCTGGGCGAGTTCGTCCAGATTGTGATTCCGCTCCCCGGCGTCGAGTAGATACGCCGCGAGCAGCGTGTCGAACGACACCCCTTGAAGATCGATGCCGGCCCCGCGGAGCACGATCCAGTCGTACTTAAGATTCTGTCCTACTTTTTCGATCGCCGGGTTTTCCAAAATCGGCCGCAGCGCCCGGAGCACGTCGTCTTGCGGCAGCACGCGCTCGCCGGCCGGGCCGCGCACCGGCACGTAGTAGCCGCGCCCCGCCTCCCACGCGAAGCTCAGCCCGACCAAGTCGGCCTCGCTTGCCCGCACGTTCGTCGTTTCCGTGTCGAGCGAGATGCGCGTCTGCTTCCCCATTTCGGCGACGAGTTCGGCCAAGAGCTCCGGCGTGTCGACGTTGCGATAGTCGACTTTCCATTGGGCGGCCGGAGCCTTTGGCGCGGGCGTGGCGGCCGGCAGTGTGCGCATCTGCTGCGTGAGCCGATGAAAGCCAAGTTCGGTTCCCAGCGCCACGGCGGTCGCGGCGTCGATGCCCCGCACGCGCGCCGCGCGCCAATCGATCGCGATCGGCGCGTGCTGCTCCAGTCGTGCGAGCATCTGACTCAGGTAGGCCTTGTCCTTGTTCTCGACGAGCGTCTTCTTCCGCGCCGCCGCCTTGATCTCCTCGATGTGCTCATAGATGCCGTCGAGCGAGCCGTAGGCGTCGAGCAAATCCTTCGCGGCCTTTGGACCGATCTGCGGTACGCCCGGCACGTTGTCGACCGAGTCGCCGACCATTGCCTGGAAGTCGACCACTTGCTCCGGGCGGATGCCCCAATCGGCCATAAGCGCCGTCGCGTCGTAGGTCTGATTTTTGCGCAGGTTGTAGATGCTCACCTTCTCGCTGAGCAGTTGCCGGCAATCCTTGTCGCTCGACACGATCACGCACGTGCCGCCCAGGTCTTCCGTGAGCCGAGCCACCGTGGCCAGCCCGTCGTCGGCTTCGTAGGCGGGGTGTTCGATAATCGGAATGTTGAGCGCCGTGATCATGCGCCGGATCAGCGGAAACTGCGGAATCAGTTCCGGCGGGCACTCCGAGCGATGCGCCTTGTAGTCGTCGTATTGCTGATGGCGAAACGTCGGCTCCGAGAGATCGAACGCGCAGAACACATAGTCGGGCTTTTTCACTTCGAGCACATAGAGCAAATCGCGGGTGAACCCGAACACCGCGTTGACCGGTTCTCCTTTTGGGCTGGTCATCTCCGGGATGGCGTGAAACACCTGGAAGATCAACGAATTGGCGTCGATCACCCAGACGGTCTTGCCCGTCAGATCGGGCGGATCGCTCGATTCCGCTTCGGCGTCGATCGTAGGGGCCGTATCGACGACGGCATACGCGCTGGTTCCCGCCGCGGGCACGGCGGCCAACTCGACACTTGGCAACGAATCACCCGGGAGAGCGGGGCTTTCGGGCGCACCGGCCGAAGCCATGCCTCCGGCCTCGGCTTCTTCGAGGCCGGGAAGCAGCGTTTGATCCGAAGAGGAGCGTTTCGACGACTTGCGAGGTGGCATGCGGGCAGTGGCTTAAGCGGCGGAATCGGAACACGGGCGGCCGAGCGACCGCGGAAAGCCGAGCCGCGCATCGTATGCGTGCTAGAATCCGACTGTCAACCAAGCGTCTCGGCCGCTGTCAAAACGCCGCAGAAATGATGCTTTTTTGCCACGTCGTGCGTCACGCAAATTGAGCTACATTTCTTTTGACCGGTGTCGAAACCCTGAATAGACTTGAGTTTGCGTTCGACGGCTCGGCGTTCCGCCGGGCCGGAACGATGTTTGCTTCCCCGCAGGTCGGGCCCGCGGTCTCACTTCTCACCGCGTGATCGGACCTCGTCGACTCTCTCGCTCCGTCCGCAAGGAACATCGCCCCTATGGCCAGTCAAAACCAAGGCATGACGATCGCGGTGATCGTGTTTGTCATTCTGACCGTGATTTCGATGGCGATCGCCGTCGTGTTCGTGAAGTCGTCGAGCGAGTTGGAAGTGAAGCTGAAGGCGGCTGAGAAGGCCGCGGCCGACGCCGACAACGCGGCCTACACCACGGCCGGTGAATTGAACGAACTGAAGCAAATCGTCACGCCGCAACCGAGCGCCGATCAGTTGCTCGACTCCGCCGCGATGAAGAAGAAGTTTCAAGACGATCTGGCCAAGTACGGCGCGCGGTTGAAGCTCATCGAAACCAACACGGAATCGATCCCCGCCACCTACTCGCAAATGCTCGACAGCGCATTCGCCGTGCTCGAGCAGCGCAACACCGCGCTGCAATCGGCCGCCGCGCAGGTCACCGCCGTAAACCAGCAAAAGACCGAACTCGAAGCCAAGTTCCTCGCCGACGTCGCTCAATACAAAGAGCAGACGGACGCCGCACTGAAGGAAAAGGCCGACGTGCAATCGAAGCTGGCGAGCGTCGAAGAGCAACTGAAGAAGGCTCAGGTCGACTCAATCGGCATCACCGAGAAGTGCGAGCAAGAAAAGCAGGTCATTCGCGCCGAGAACACGAAGCAAGTCGAAGAGCGCGACGCCAAAATCGTGCAGCTTGAAGGCACGGTGAAGAAGCTGCAAGAACACATCGACACGGTCATCAAGCCGAGCACGGCCGCCACCTACGACGGCCTCGTGAAGAAGATCAATGCGACGACCCGCACCGTGTGGATCAACCTCGGGGCGTACGACAACTTGCCGAAGCACTTGAGCTTCAGCGTTCAAGACCGCACCGTTCCGGAAGGGAGCACGGTTCCGCCGAAGGCCAAGATCGAAGTCACTCAGATCCTCGGCGACCACTTGGCCGAAGCGCGGATCATCGAAGACGACATGCGCAACCCGATTTTGGAAGGGGACAACATCTTCACATTGATGTGGAACCCCGGCCAGCGGACGCGCTTCGCCTTCGCCGGCAAGATCGACCTCGACGACAACGGGTCGGACGACATGGATCAGGTTCGCTCGCTCGTGGCCCGCGCCGGCGGCTCGATCGACGCGGAAATCGTAAACGGCGAGATTCGCGGCGCGCTCAACCTCGATACTCGTTACTTGGTGCTGGGAGCCGTGCCGGCCGATAAAGCCGGAGCCGACGCTTACAATCGGATGCTGGAAGAGGCCGAGCGGCTCGGCATCCAGCGCGTCCCGATGTCGGTCTTCTTCGACCAAGTGGGTTACAAGCGCGAAGCCCGCACCGTGCAGTTCGGCGGCGGCAGCGGCCAGGCCGGCGCATTAGAACCCATCGACGGCGGTCCCCGCGTGTCGATCGGCGGCGTCTCGGGAGTCTACACGAACGGTAGTTCGAACATCTTCGCGCCGCGTCGCCCGCCTTCTGCGGCCGGTTCGGCGACCTCGTCGGGCGGCTCGACTCCGCGCGGCGCGATCCCCGGCGGCGGCGCGTACTACAAGTTCTAGGCCTCGGCCTCGGTGCCACGCCGCAGTCCGTCCCGGCGAGTTACTCTTCGCCGGCGCGGCTCTCGTGCGGCGTATCGACGCGTTGCAGCGGTCGAACGTCGTCCGTCGCGGCCTCTCCGAACAATCGCGCTTTGAGTTGGGCCACGGCCGCCACATACTCCGCGTCGTCGCGTCGATGCGCTGCCGGCGTGAAATACTCGGGGTGAACGAACAGTGCGCCGGGCATGTCGAGCCCGCGATCTTGGGCCATGGCGTGGAGCGTGGCCACCGCCTCGCGCGGCAGTTGGTGCACCCGACACAATTCGTCGAACAGCTTGCGCGGGTTGAAGACGTCGAGTTCGCGCTGCAGTCGCATTTGGCGCGCGATGAGCCAACCGACGAGCGCGACAACGAGCGCGAGCACCAGCCCGACGACGGCGTCGGTGCCGTCCCACTTCCCGCTCGATGCCTTGAATCTTAAGCTCAGCATCCGCAGGAAGTCGGCTTCCGCGAATAAGACGGCGCGCGCCGCGAGCGACTCAGCCATGACTGACCCCCGTCGGCGAGGGCGGGACCGGCGCGATCGGCAACGGCGGAGCGGCCGGCTTCCCGGCGGCCTCGGCTTTCGATCGTGCCGCGGCGGCGTCGATCTCCTCCAACGCGGTTTGCGCAGCTTCGCGCACGGCGAAGCTGGCGTCGTCGAGCATCTCCTGCAATCGCACCACCGCCTCGAGCGAACCGATTTCGCCGAGCACGCGGGCCGCTTCGGAGCGCACCATGTGGTCTTCGTCGGCCGACCGGGCCACAATCGCATCTTGCAGTTCGCCGATCAGATCCATCGCCGCCGCGATGTGCAAAGCGCGCATGCGGCGTTTGCCTTGCGGCGACTCCAATTCCTCGCGCAGTTGTTGCGGAGCCGTTGGGTCGACTTTGCGCACCAGCGTCGCCGTGGATCGACGTACGTCGTCCTCCAACAATTCATAAGCGGGCAGAAAACGCCGAAAGCTGAATTCCTCGAGGTTGGCCCGCGCCGCTTCGCGCACCGCTCGAATGTCGCTGTCGAGCGCTTCGATCAGCGTGGTGAGAGCGCCGGGGATGCCGCGGCCGCGGAGTTGGGCCAGCGCCGCCGCTTTCACCGCGGGATCGTCGTCGCGTAAGGCCCGCATCACCAGCGCGTTGGCGTCGGCTCCGTTGAGCGGGGCCAGCGCGGCGACCGCGGCTCGGCGCCCCCCAGGCTTCCCTTTGACGACCGCATGCTCGAGGAATTTGACGACGTCGACGCGTTTGACGTTGGACAGCGCTACGGTCCGCACGGCCGCGTGCTGTTGCGCGTCGTCAAGGTCGTCGAAGAGGGCGTAGTCTTCGATCCAGGCGATGTGTTCGACGTGCTTCAAATTGTTGCGGGCCGCGAGGCTCGGCTCGCCGCCGATCTTCTTCAGCAGGCCGTCGATCGCGCGGCGATCGGTGCGGCGGAACAACGACGCGAGCCCCGCCGACGGCGGCCGCGGGTCGTCGAGAAAACCGAGCAGCAAGCGCAACACGCCGGAGCGCCGGCTGCCGTGCAGCGTTTGGATGACCGGCACGAAACTCGAATCGCGGGGATCGCCGAGAATGCGATTGAGCGCGGCGTTGTCGCGCGCGGCCAATTGTAGAAACGCTTCGATCGGTTCCAGACGCTTGTGGCGGGCGAAGCGCTGCACCGAGGCTTCCAACACCGTGACCGCGTTGAGCCGCGAGATCTGCGGATCGCGGCGTCGTCGTTCGTCGCGCGCGGCGAGATCGCGGTAAAGCGCATCGGCCAGGTTGATGAGTGCGAGCGCCGCCGTTTCGCGATGAGCGTTCGCCTCGTCTTCCAGGGCGATCAGCAGCGTCGGGATCAGGTCGTACTCATAAAAGCAGCAAGCCGCTTGGCAACCGCTTTCGACGAAATGCGGATCGCCGCTGAGCACGGCGTCGCGCAGCACGGGCAACAGCCGGCCGTGGAATTCGCGAATCGCTTCCTTCCACGATTCATCCATTTCATGGAACCGGCGCACGAGTTCGCGCATGCCGGTCGGGCAGCGGCGCTGCAAGATGGCGCGGACGGCCGCGGTTTGGACGGCGCGCGATTCGGCATCGAGAGCGTCCACTAAGAGCGGCGCAGCCGCCTCGTTTTGCGTCTTCGCGAGCAGTTCGAATGTGGCCGCCAAGCCCGAGTCCACGACGTCGCTTCCCTCCGTGTCTCGCGTTATTCGCGCGCAATCCGTCTCCGATACCTCCATCGGCGTGGGTGAAGGGAAACCATGAAGCGCCCGTCAATTCAGCCGATTAGGGAAACTTTGCCGCCCGCACCGGCCCTTTCTCCCGGCCGGCCGATCGGAGGGAGCGGGTCGAGTCTGCGGCGGAGCAGGGGAGTCGAGCGCGGTCGCACGCGTCCGGCGAGCTTCCGATCGAAGCGGCGTCGCAGCCTTGATTTCGCGCGTATCCACGGGGAAAATGAAAGACGACAAGTCGCCCCCGGTGCGAGGCCCGGCGACGACTCGTTCCCGCCACGTCGGCCGTCGGTGACTCCGTTCGCCCCCTGCCGTACCCATCCCGCTCGTCGCCCGTCCGGAGGTCCGTTTTATGTCGTCGGTACCGCTCTCGGCCCCCGCGCTGTTGAATCGCGATTTCCTTGAGGTGCGGGCCAAGATCCTCGAACTCGCCGCGTGTCTCGATCGGTTCGAGCGGGCCGACGGCGCCCTCGACGACGATCCACGCGTGGCGCGGATTCGGCAGGGATTGCAGACTCTGTTATCGACCGACGGTCCCACGCGCGCCGAACGTGTGCAAATGATCTTCTCGCTTCCCTATGAAGACGGCTGGCGCGGCAACTGGAGCATCTGAACGACCGATTGCCGACGCCCTTTCGAACTTACGCTAAGCCGCACCGACGAATATGTATTACATCGACCCGCACATTCACATGGTCTCGCGGACCACGGACGACTACGAAACGCTGGCCAAGATGGGCTGCGTGGCGATGAGCGAACCGGCTTTTTGGGCCGGGTTCGACCGCGGCAGCGTCGACGGGTTTCGCGACTACTTCCGCCAACTCACCACGTTCGAGCCGAAGCGCGCCGGCTGGTACCACATGCACCACTTCACGTGGATGTGCATCAACGCCAAAGAGGCGGAGAACGTCAAGCTCTCGCGGGAAGTGATCGCCATGATGCCCGAATTCCTCGACCTGCCGGGCGTGCTCGGCATCGGCGAGATCGGGCTCAACAAGAACACGAAGAACGAATCGATCGTGTTTCTTGAACACTTGGACCTCGCGGCCAAACGCGGCGAACAGATTCTGATCCACACGCCGCACTTGGAAGACAAATTCAAGGGGACGAGTATGATCGTCGACATGCTGTGCGACGATCGCCGGCTCGATCATTCGCGCGTGCTCGTCGATCACGTGGAGGAGCACACGATTCGCATGGTGCTCGAAGAAGGCTTCTGGGCCGGTATGACGCTCTACCCGGTGAGCAAGTGCACGCCGGAGCGGGCCGTGGATATGGTCGAACTGTACGGTCCCGAGCGGTTGATGGTGAATTCCGCCGGCGACTGGGGGCCGTCGAAGCCGACCGCCGTTCCCGATTTCATTATGGCGATGCGGCGCCGCGGGCATCCGGAGTCGCTCATCCGCAAGATCGTCTACGACAATCCACTCGAGTTTTTCAGTCGCAGCCGCAATTTCAACTTCACGCCCCCCGAAGGCTTGAGCGTGGCCGAAGCGAAATAGCGACCGGCGAATGAAACGCGGAAAAGCGAACAGGCCCGGGAACTTGGTTCCCGGGCCTGTCGCGTTGACGGTCCATCAAGGATTGCGGCCGAACTATTGCGGAGCCGGAGCGGGCGGCAGACCGGCGGGAGGAGCGCCGCCGCCGGCGCCGCCGAACATGCCGAACAGCGCCACGATGCTTTGCAGTTCGGTGTTGAAGGCTTCTTGCGTCTGGGCGGCTTGGAGCTTGTCGAGCACGCCGTCGGCCATTTGGGTTACGGCCATGACTTGGGCCTTTTGTTCCGGCGTGATTTCCAGAGTCTTCAATCCTTCTTGGGCCTTCGTGACCCCTTCCGACCACTCGGCGACCATTTCCGCCGGCAGCCACTTCCCTTCGACCTTGGTGAACTTCTCTTCCTTCGGCTCTTCACCTTCGGTTTCCATCTTCAGCACCGCGGTGTCGCCCTCTTCGCTGACGAGCGTCACCTTGGCCTTGCGGAACTTATTGATGCCTTCGGCCGCTTGCGGGTTCGCCTTGACGGACGCTTCGATCAGCCCGCCCGCGAGCTTGTTGCCGGTCGCGGTCAGAAACTGGCCGATTTCGATCTTCTTCAAGCCGTCGAGCGTCTTCAGTTCCGACGTGGCGACCGTGTCGAGGCTCGTCACCATGCCGTCCCAGTTGTTTTTCAGTTCGGTGAGTTGTTCCGGCGGCATGGCGGCCAAAAACGGCGAGCCGAGGATGAATTCTTTCTTGTCCTTCAGCACTTTCGTCAACTTGCCCAGCGTCTTGAAGGAACCGTTCCAGACTTCCGCGTCCATCTTCTCGGAAAACTGCGAGATGATGCCGTTGACGTCTTTCTGATAGCTCGGCGGAAGCGCGTTCCAAAGCGCCGCACCGTTGCCCTTGCCCACTTCGTGCAACAGGTTTTGCATGTAAACGTCGGGCGCTTCCGCCGACGCTTGAGCGATCGGACCCGCCGCGACGGCGAGCAAGGCGAGAACCGCGACGGCGATCAGGGCGACCGCGCGGCGTACCAGCATCTTCATGACCATATTCCTTAAGGGAAGAAACGTTCCAATCACGCATTCGGCGCCGAACGCTCGGAGCCGCGGAATTCCAACTTGGACCGAGCCGAGCCTTGCGGGGTCGACTCCTTGTTACGCGGACGTCGCGACGAAAGATCGCGAAAAACTGTGAAAGACTCTCCGCTTTTCTCCTGTGGTTGAGACTAACCTCTGAACGAGTCTTTATGCGTTATGGTTTTGCCGGCAGCGACGGCGTCGTACCCGGCAACACCGGAACGGCGCCCGCCGGAGAACCGCTCGGCAGCGGTAGCGTCGGCGGGACGATGGTTCCGCTCGGCGTCGGCATTGCGCCCGGAGTGGGAAGAGTGCCCGGACCGGTGGCCGCCGGAGGCGCCACGCCGACCGGTCCGCCCATTCCCGCGGCCGGACCGCCGAGGCCGCCCAGCGCCGGAGCCAGCATTTTCAAAGGGGCCAAGGCCGTGTTGAACGAACCTTGATCGCCCGCCTTCAAAAGATTGTCGAGAGCCATTTCCGCCATGCCGAGTCCGGCGAGGGCCTGCGTCTTTTGTTCCGGAGTCAGCAGCGGTTGCTTCACGGCTTCCTTCGCCGAAGTGAGTCCGGCGTCGAGGTAGTCGTCGCGAAAGTCGACCGGCACCCATTTGCCGTCGACCTTAATGAAGTCGTATTCTTTCGGTTCGCTGTTCTCGACCGTGAACTTCAACGTCGCCTTGTCGCCGTCTTGCTTGACGAGCGAGACTCTGGCGTTCTTCATCGCCTTCACGTCGGCGGCGCTGTTCGACGGACCTTGTTCGACGAGCGTGACCGCTTCGCCGAAGATCTTGTTGCCGGTCGACGAGATGAATTTCTCGACGTCGACCGTTTTCAGGCCGTCGGCCGTTTTGATTTCCGAGTCGGCCAGCGTCTCGACGATGCCGACGATTTGCGGCCACTTCTGCGACAGTTCCGTCTTCTCTTGCGGCGACATCGCGGCGAGCATGTCGCTGCCGAGAATATAGTCCTTCTTCGTCTTCAGCACTTCGGCCAGCTTGTCGAGCACGACGAACGTCTTATTCCAGACGTCGGCGTCGATCTTCGCGCCGAGTTCATGCACGACGTCTTTCACGTCGTTCTGATGTTTTGCGGGCAGGCCGGTCCAAACGGCCGAAAGGTCTCCCTTGGCCAGTGCGTCGACCTTCGCCTGCACGTAGGCGTCGGGCTTGTCCGCGGCGGGGGCCGGTGCGTCGACCGTGGTGTCGCTCTTGTTGCAGCCGACGAGCAAAACGGCGCACAGCGCCGCTCGAGTGAGATTGCGAAACCTCATGAAAAAGTCCCTTTCCGTTCGCAATGCGAATCGAACCATCCGTAATTCTAGGCAGGCAGCCCGCTAACATACCGAAAGGCCGAAGCGGTTACCAGTCGGAGGGGGAGGCCGATGTGCGACCAATTTCCCTTGCCGACAGCGGCCGCTTCGCCGGCACGATCGTGTCGACTGCTAAGCGCAGGAGTCGCCGCTTCGTTACTGCGCCGTGCCGGGTTTTTCGTCTCCGGCCGACGATTGCCCCGCCTTCGCTTCCAAGAGTTTGGCGATCGCCGCATCCAGTTGCTTTAAGCCGGCTTCGCGATCGACGACGTAGGTGCCGATCTTGTAGTGCGAGATCTTGCCGCTCGGGCCGACGACGACGAACAGCGGCAACTCGCCTCCCTGCAAGCGCGGGTCGCCGAATTCGCGGATTAGCTCACCGGAGTCGAACACGATCGGGTAAGTGAGATTCATGAAATTCTTGAACTTGCGTACGCCGGTGATCGCTTGTTTGGCCGCGGCCGGCTGTTGAAAGCGGGTGTCGACCGCGACGCCGACGACGTTGACGCCGTCCGCTTTGCGCTTGTCGTACAAGAATTCCAGATAGCCGACCTGCCCGTAAGGCTCCTTCAGCGGTTCGTCGCGATAGTCCCAGAAATGCAGCACCGTGATTGCGCCGCGCAGGTCGTCGCTCTTCAATTTCTCGCCGTCGAGCCCGTCGACTTCAAAGCGACCGACTTCGCGGCCGAGTTGAGCTCGTACCACGGCGTCGAGCGCGGTAGTGCGCCCCGACTGCTGCTTCAGATCGCGCTCGGCCGCATCGAGCAGTCGGGCCGCCTCGGCCGAAACGGCCTTTTTGACCGCGGGCAGTTCCGCGGCGAGGAGCTTCAATTGCGCCGGCGTGAGCTTCGCGTCGGCCGCTCGCGGCGTGCGCTTGAGTTTGTTGCGCAGTCCTTCCAGCGCGGCGAAGCTCGACCGCCGAGCGGCGGCTTCTTCCGGAGTCAACATTTCGACGTCGCCGAGCCGCAGCGCCACCCGATACTCCGTCCCCTGATCCATGAACACTCGGTCTTCTTCTTGCAGCACGACCTCGGTCGCTTGGTCGACCCACACCCGCTTTTGCACGCCGAACTGATTACGGACTTCGATCAACCAGGACGCGCGGCCGTCGACGCTTTCCGCCCGCAAGACTTCATGTTCGCGACCGTCGCGGGTCCACTTCGTGCCGGCGGCGACTTTTGCGTCGGCTTGCGCGGCGACGGGAAATCTCGGCGGCGCGAGCGGCACGACGTGCTTGCCCTTGCCGTAGTCGTAGAGCAGCGCCGGGCCGGCGATGTCGGAAGCGGCGCCGTCGGCCGTTTGCGACCACTTGCCGAAGCGATCGGTCCAGCCGAAGGCGCCTTGGCCCCGTTCGTCGAGCAGCCATAGGAAGTCGGTCCCTTCGGCGTCGTCGGCGGCGACCCAGACTGCGAGGTCGAACGATTTCGTCGCGGCCTGCGCCGAGCGATCGCGCTCGACTTTGGCCACCGTCCCTTGATAGCGGAATTCAACGCCGGGTTTGACCGCGGGATCGACCTCGGCGGTCACGAGCGCAAAGATCAACAACGAGGCGGAGTGCCACATGCTGCAGACTCACGGTTTCGAAGAAGTGAACGGGCGGAGGGGCGCTGAATAGCTTACGCCGAAACCGAACGGCCGGCGAGCGGCGACCGGGAAAATCGAGATTCGGCCGCCGAACTATTCGTATCGCAGAGCTTGGATCGGATCCAGCCGCGACGCTTTCCAGGCCGGATAGTAACCGAACACGACGCCCACCAGGACCGACGACGACACCGAGGCGATGATGGCCAGGGGCGACGATTCGATCGGCCAATGCATGACGTGTTTGAGCAGCAGCGAGATGCCGCGTCCGCAGCCGACGCCTATCCCGGCGCCGAGTAAACAGAGAATCACGGCTTCGACGAGAAACTGCCGCAGGATGTCGCGCGGCCGCGCGCCGACGGCCATGCGCAGGCCGATCTCGCGCGTGCGCTCGGTCACCGTGACGAGCATGATGTTCATGATGCCGATGCCGCCGACCAAGAGCGAGATCAGCGCCACGGCGAGCAGCAGCGTTCCCATCTGCGCGCTCGAAGAGCCGAGCGCCGCGCTCTGTTCGGTCATGTCGCGAATATTGAAGTCGTTCGGTTCGCCGTCGCGGAGTCGATGCGAGCGGCGCAGCGCTTCGCTGATCTCGCGTTTCGCCGAGGCCATTTCGGCGTCGTCGCGAACGCGCACCATGATGCGGTCGACGTTCGTGAAGCGAGTGATTTGCGGATGATTCGCCAACTGCGCCGCCGACGGCACCGGATAGAGCGTGATTTGGGTGCCGGGATAACGCTCGTTGAGCGTGTTGATCTGCTCGGCGGCGACCGGCGGCGCGGCGCTTTGGTTTGTGTCGGTCAGCGACTCCCCGGCCACTTTGTATTTCACGGTCGTCCACGGAGCGAGCAGCGTGTCGTCTTGGTCGAAGCCGACCATATCGGCTCCCTTGGCCTCGAGCGTGCCGATCACGCGAAACGGCTGATTGTTGATCCGCACGTCTTGGCCGACCGGCGACTCTCCGTCGAACAGCTCGCGGACGAGCGTTTGCCCGATCACGCAGACCGGCACGCCGTTGCGGACGTCTTCCGCGGTGAAAAACGCGCCGTCTTCCAGCGCCCATTGCCGCACGTCGACGTAGCTCGGCGAAGTGCCGTACAAATAGAACGGCACCCAGTTCTTATTGGCGTAGACGACTTGCGTGCGGGCGCGAATGATCGGGGCCATTTCCGCGACGACGAGGTCGCATTCCTTGTCGAGCGCTTCGAGGTCGCCGATGAGGAGCGTCGCCGCGGTGCCGCTGCCGAGCGTGATGCCGCCGCTCGACGCCGCGCCGGACTGCAACAGCAAGTTGTTGGCGCCCATGCGAGCGATCGTCTCGCGGATGGCTTTGGCCGAGCCTTGGCCGATTTCCATCATCACGATCACCGCCGCGACGCCGATAAAAATGCCGAGCGTCGTGAGAATCGAGCGCAGAATGTTGCGCCGAAACGACTTCAAGGCGATACGTGCGGTTTCGGCGAGCATCTGGAGAACGTTATAGCCCGGAATTGAGAACGGAAACGCAACTCACGACAAACACTTGGCGGCGCTTCTAATGGCTTGCGTCGTCGTCGGCGATCAGTCCGTCGCGCATGACGATCCGCCGCTTCGTGGCTTGGCCGACGCCGGGATCGTGCGTCACGAGCATAATCGTGAGACCTTCTTCCGCATTCAGCTCTTGGAACAGGGCGAGAATCTCGCGGCTCGTTTTGGAGTCGAGGTTGCCCGTCGGTTCGTCGGCCAAGAGCAGCTTGGGGTTGTTGATCAACGAGCGTGCGATCGCCACGCGCTGCTGCTGTCCGCCCGACATTTGCGACGGCTCATGATCCAGTCGCTCGCCGAGTCCCACCCGGCGGAGCAACTCGATCGCCCGCTCGCGCGCTTCCGCCGCCGGCGGGCGCGGCGCGGCGTATTCCAGCGGCATGAGCACGTTGTCGATCGCCGAGGTGCGCGCCAGCAAATTGAAGTTTTGAAACACGAAGCCGATTTTCTTGCCGCGAATTCGCGCCAGCCGATCCGGCGACAGCGAGCCGATCGCTTCGCCGTCGAGCGTGTAGCTGCCGCCTGTCGGCCGGTCGAGGCAGCCGAGCAAATTCATCAACGTCGTCTTGCCGGAACCGGAGGCTCCCATCAGCGCGACGAGTTCGCCGGCTTCAATCGTTAGGGAGACGCCCTTGAGTACCGGCAGTTCCACCTCGCCGAGCAAGTAGGTCTTGCGGACGTCGGAAAGCTCGATGAGCGTCGAGTTGGGGCGAGCGGATACCACGTCGGTCGTCTCGGCTTTATTGGTCTTTGCGGCCGCTGTAGACCTTGGGGGCGAAGGGATTCACGGTCGACGTATCGGCTCCCGCCTTGATCTCGCCGACGACGAGCTGCTCGCCTTCCTGCAGCGAACCGCCGAGCACTTCCGTTTGCGTCCCGTCGGTCAAACCGATCGCCGTCTCCACCGGCCGAACGAACCCGTCCGCCGCCGTCCACACAAACACTTTGCCGGCCGACGGCGCTTGGCCGCGGAATTCCGGCGCGATCTGATCTTCGCGAGGCTTCCAGCGCAGCGCGGCGTTTGGTACGACAAGCGCCGACGGCCGGTGCGTCACTTCGAACTTCAAATTGGCCGTGAGATAGGGGAGCAAGCGCTCCTGCGAGTTGTCGGCGTCGACGACGACCGTGTACGTCACGACGTTTTGCGTCATCGAAGCGTTCAAGCGAATCTGGCTGACGACGCCCGCGAACGCCTCGCCGGGGAACGTGTCGACGTTGAACGTCACTTTTTGTCCCTTCTTGATTCGTCCGATGTCGGCTTCGTTGACCGACGCCCACACTTGCATCCGTCGCAAGTCTTTCGCAATCAAGAATAAGCTCGGGGCGTTCAAGCTCGCGACGACGGTTTGACCGATGTTGACGCGTCGATCGATGATCACCCCTTCGATCGGCGAGACGATCGTCGTGTAGCCGAGGTTTTTCTCCGCGCGGTTGAGCGAGGCCTGGGCTCGGTCGACTTCCGCTTGCGCCGCGACGACGGCCGCTCGTTGCGTGCTCAATCGACTTTCCGCTTGAACGACGGC
>JAEUIN010000175.1 GCA_016793115.1 Planctomycetaceae bacterium | reverse complement strand
TCGCACGCCAGTGCTTCCGGTGGCTGGGGCATAGCGAAGCGGTGCCCCAGTTACTTAAAACTTCGCTACTGGGCCTTCGCGAGTACGCTCCAGACCCAGCCACCCAGCGTCGAACAAGCCTCGTTGCGCGAGTGTTCATCGCAGGACTTGCCGCGGCGATCGCAATCTCCGCCGGTTGCACGCGGGCCAAGTATCGCATGCAGGCCGATAAAGAAGTTACGCAGATTCTCGACCAGAAGAACAACCCTGGCCGCTGGGGTTTGCCGGGCTTCCGCTTGGAATACGATCCGCGGAGCCGGTACTTCGACCCGACGAATCCCGACCATCCGCCGATGCCGCCGGACGATCCTTACTCGCATGTGTTCATGCACTACGTCGACGGCATGAAGGGGGCTCGCAATTACCACGCCGACGGCGATCTGCGGCAGTTGCAGAACCCGACCTGGCGTGCGCAACTCGCCAACTACACGACGATCGACGAAGACGGCGCCGTGCGCGTCACGCTCGACGACGCCGTGCAACTCTCCGTCATTCACGATCCCGATTACCGCCAGCAGCTCGAAGAGCTTTACTTCTCGGCGCTCGACGTGAGCACCGAGCGGTTCCGCTTCGACACGCAATTCTTCGGCGGGTTCAATCCCATTCGCTATGGGCACTTGAGCCGCAACGCGCCGGGCGCGGGGGGCATTACGCGCGACTCGCTGACGGTGACGACCGATCTGGAAATGCGCCGCCAGTTTGCGGCCGGCGGGGAACTGCTCGTCGGCTTCGCCAACTCGCTCGTCTGGCAATTCGCCGGGCCCGACACGAACCAAAGCACGTCGCTGATCAATTTCGCGTTCGTGCAACCGCTCTTGCGCAACGGCGGCCGGCGGTTCATCCTCGAAACGCTGACGATCGTCGAGCGGGCCATGCTCTCGAACCTCCGGGCGTTCGAGCGGTTTCGCCAAGGGTTCTATACCAATCTCGCAGTCGGCGACGGCGGCGTGACCGGCGCGCAACGCCGCGGCGGTTTCTTCGGCGGCACCGGTCTGACAGGCTTCACCGGGCAAGGTTCCACCGGCTTCGGCGGCGTCGGCGATGCCACAGGCTTCGGTCGCGGCGGCGGCGCGGCGGGGGGCGGCGGCGGTGCCGTTACCGGCGGCTTTGCGGGCGGCGGCGCCGGGACTCTCGGCGGCTACATCGGGCTGTTGCAAACTACGCAACAAATCCGCAACCAGCAACAAAACCTCAACGCGCAGCTGCGCACCCTCAAGCTGCTCCAGGCCAATCTCGAAGCCGGCACGATCGATATCGCGCAGGTCGATCAGTTTCGCCAAAACATCGAAACGTCCCGGGCGACGATTCTGCAGAGCCGCATCGGCCTGGAGAACACGTTCGAAACGTACAAGCGCCAGCAGATCGGCTTGCCGCCCGACCTGCCGATGTCGCTCGACGACCAGATGATCCGACAGTTCCAGTTCATCGATCCCGAAACGAACGATCTCTACGAACGGCTCGAAGACTTCGTCGACGAACTCGGCAACCTGCCGGAGCAACCGGAGGTCGACGTCCTGCAAATGGCGCTCGACCGTCTGGACGCCTTTCGCGATGAAACGGCCGACAACCTTGCCACGATCCGCCACGATCTCGAAACGCTCGCCGAGCGTATCCCGGCCCGCAAGCAAACGCTCGTCGCCGAAGAAGCGACCTTGCTTGATGCGGATCTGGTTCGACTCACGGAAGGCTTCAACGAACTGGAAAAAGTCTTCCAGGCCGGTGAAGCGCAGCTCGAAGCCTTGCGCAAACAACTTGCTCCGACGACCCGCAAGCGGACGATCGACGATCTGGTCGTGCTGGCCAAGTCGCAAGCATCGCTCGTGCAGGAAGCGTCGCTCGTGCAAGTGCGGGCTCGGCTGGAAAGCATCACGCTCGACCCAATCGTGCTCGACCCGGTGCTGGCCTTAAACGTGGCCCGGGCCAACCGATACGACTGGATGAACAATCGCGCGGCGCTGGTCGATTCGTGGCGGCTCATCGCCTTCAATGCCCGTTCGTTGTTGTCGACGCTCGACGTGACGATCGACGGTAGCATCGGCACGGTCGGCGACAACGGCGTGAAGTTTCAATCGGAAACCGGTACGCTGCGGGCCGGCTTGCAGTTCGACGCCCCGTTCACACGGCTGGTCGAGCGCAACAATTACCGCTCGGCGCTGATCGAGTACCAGCGCGACCGTCGGCAGTTGATTCAGTATGAAGACGGCGTGAACCAGACGTTGCGACAACAGCTGCGAACGCTGGCTCAGCTGGAAACGAATCTGGAAATTCAGCGGCGAGCCGTGACCATTGCGACGCGCCGCGTCGACCAGACGCGCGAAGTATTGAGCAAGCCGCCGGAGCCGTCGGTCCCTGGCCAAGCGGCGGCGGGGCTCGGCCCGACGTCGGCGCTTAACCTGCTTACGGCCCTCAACGACTTGCAAGCCTCGCAGAACAACTTCATGAGCGTGTGGTTGAACCATTACGCCGGCCGAATGCTCTTGATGCGCGAACTCGGCCTGATGCAGCTCGACGACCGCGGCATCTGGATCGACGTCCCGCTCGACCAAGCGCTGGCCACCGCCGCGCAATGCGGCGCGGAAGACCTGCCGCCGGACGTGCCGCAATCGTGGTACGATGCGCTCGACCAACTTCCGCCGACGGCCGAGGGTGAACAACTCCCGCGAGCCGACATTCAGCAAGAGTTGAACGACCTGCCCGCG
>JAEUIN010000128.1 GCA_016793115.1 Planctomycetaceae bacterium | reverse complement strand
GCTCACGAAAACTCGTCAATTCATCGCGCAGAGCGTTCAACGCTGTCAGCAACGACTCGCGTTCGGCATCGTGCAGTTGTGCGATGACCGCCCCGCGTGCCCAGTCGCCGCGAGACAGGTCGAAACGTTGCCTGGCTTCGTCGATCATGCGCAGCAGTTCGGAGTCTGCGCGGAAGCCGACAACTTGGGTTTTCTTGGATTTCATGGTGTTAACGTTTTGTAAACGGCGGTAACGGTAGCTCTTTCAAGGAGTTGGCGTCGAAAATTCGTTGGCGGTTAGCACTCCGTGCCACGGTGTGTGAGATATTGAAATCAGAGATTTCGAAGTTTTGAGGACGAGGCGAAGTAGGCCCTGTCACCGCGTCAGTGCTCATCGAAGGACGTGACCGAGAGCACCGGCGCACGGTCAGGGTTGCAATCGATCGAGATCGACGAAGACCTCCACGGGGGGCTCACCGACCGTGATCGTCAGGGCCTCGGAAGAAACAATGTCGTCGAGCAGCACGAGCCGATAAAAATGAACGCGTAGGGATTCGGCGATCGTTTGGAAGCTGTTCACGAGTTGTCGGTCCTCGGCGACAAACGCGAGGCCGCCGGTCGACTCGGCGAGCGTTCGCAACGGCTCAAAGTCCAAATCGGCCGTTTGAAGAGCGACGGCGAAAAGCGACACGCCGTGTCGTTTTGTCTCTGCCGACAACTGCTCCCAAGTCGCGCCGCCGACCGTATCGCGGCCGTCTGTGAACACGACCAACGACCGTCGCCCAGGACGCGAGGCCAAGTCTTCGACCGCTTGGTGAAGCACTTGCAGCAAAGCGGTGTCGCCTTGCGTCGTCAACGACTGCAAGGCCGCGGCCGACTGCTTTCGGTTTTGATTCCAATCGACTGCCTTGGTGACTTTTGTACCGAAGGCGTACAAAGCGACCGGCGATTCATCGATCACTTCGTCAAGCAAGCGCCAAGCTCCTTGCTTTGCCAGAGCCAACGGCGCACCTTGCGTGGAATTGGAACAATCCAAACAGACGGCGATCGAATGATCCGCCGCCCGCTCGCGCTGTTCTCCAACTCGCCAACCCGTCATCGCTTCTTTACCGGAGCGGACGGCGAAATCAGTTTGCGCCAGCCCGCGGACGGGCTTGGCATTGACGTCACGAACCAACAAGTCGAATTCCCAAGTAACACCCGAATGCCGTCGCGAGAGCACGTCGAGCTGAACAGTTCGCGGCAACATGCGCGGCGAAGCCACCCCAGCGAGTTTGGTGGCGATAGCTTCGGTGGGAAGGCCGTAAGTTTCGGCGATCTGCAATGCGTCTTGCCAGTACCGGCGGGCTACCGGCGGATAGTCCGCAACGCGAAACGCGTGATTGGCCAACTGTTCGACAGACGTTCGGGCCAAGTCCCGAATGCGATCTTCCTGACGCAAGCACTCGGCAAGCGCCGTCGGAAGCTGCGACGGCAACCCGATGCGATCGGTCGCCTTTTTTGTTTCGTTCAGTAGCGAAACGGCGATTGGCGGAGGAAGCGTTGAAGACGCTTCCAACTGGGCGTAGATCCGTCGGCGTTCAAGACGAACTCGCCAATCAGCGGACAGCGGGAGTTCCAGACGAGCCGCGATGATCGCTGCCGCGCCCTGCCAATCCCCTGCATGCTCGCGTTCATCAAGCGATTCCTCCACTTGCCCGCGATCGCGATCATGCCAGGCATCGAGAAGCCGCTCGCGTTCCAGCACGATGACGACGAACGCCGAAAAGCACAGGCCGAAGACGACTCGACGATCGACACGGCGGGCTTTCGGTCGACGGGCCAAGATTGCGATGTTGACCGGCGACGAGCGCCGTCGCGGACGATCCTTGCGACGGCGCACAATTGCCAGAACGGCGATCGACGCGCAGGCCGTCGTCACCAAAATGAGTCCAATGAAAAGAGTCATGGTTAAGTGTCCTTATCGATGAATGAAGCGATTGAAACGCAGCCCAGCCGCCTATTGGCACAAACCGTCTTCCCGAACAAACGCCGGGACTCCGTGCGGGAAGTAAAGCGACTCGTTCGGTGTCGCAACGGCGTCGCGGAGATCGCTCAGCAAGCGACCGCGAAAGAGTTCGTGCGGTTCGTTGACGCGGTAGAAGCGATAACGCAGCACGTTGACGCCCGCCGAGCACGAATCGGCGAACACGGTAATGGCCGACGGATCCAAGGCGCGAATCAGCTCGCGCAGTCGTTCAGCGACGACCGGCGTCACCGGCGGAAGCGCATAAACCAACTGATTTTCGCCCTGCGGCAACCGGCCGCCCCAACAAGGACCGGCGATCGCGGCATCGGCGTGCACGACTCGTTCAGCGATGCGTTCCAGCCGCGGCAGTTCGGCCCCGACAATGTTCGCCAAGCCGTCGATTGTTGCGGCCGACGCCTGGAGCTGAAGCAGGCGTTGTTGCCGCTCCGGCGTATGGCGATCTAGGTCGAGCAATTCTGCGAAGGCTTCATTGATCGGGCGAAACAGGATCGATGAGGGGCGTGATTCAGTTCGCCCCTTGCGCCGGTGTTGGTCGAGCGCCGCAAGCATCCGCGTCAAGCGGCCACTCAACGCTTGTTCTTCGCGAGTGACGAAATGCGCCGTCAGAATCAACGCTTCAAGCCGTACGTTCAATTCGTTGAGTTGGTTGACGATCTCGCGGAGTTGAGCCGCAATGTCGAGGAACCGCTCGACGCGGCTTTCTAGCGATGTCCACCATCCGCCGCGACGGAGTTTCTCGGTCGCTTTTTCGACCGAGCCGAGCAACAACTGATATTGAGCTTCCAACTCGGCTTGCAGTCCGGCGACGAGCGACTGTTCGCGATCCGTCGCTTGCAGCATCGAGCGCAGGAGGCGCAGCCGTTCGTGCGCGTCGGCAAGTGAAGCCGGTGCGACGGCGAAATCGGCTTCGATTCGCTCCGTTTCAAACTCTTCACCGTCCGCTCCCACCAACGTCGTCGTCGCGCGATACGCCTCCGTCGGCCTGCTCAACTCGTCGAGGATCTCCTGGGTCGGCACGTCCATGACGCGCTCGACGATGGATTCAAGCGAGGAATGAGGGAGCGATTGTTTTTCGACGGTCTGCCGCACTTCGCGGACCAACGCCGCGCAGGGAGTCGCTTGCGCCACGGCCTGAGATATCTGCAAGTGGTAAGCTTCGGCGATCGGCGCGACGACTTGCTGCGAATTGAGTTCGGTGAAGAAGTCGATCTGACGGATAGAAATATTGCCCAACGGCCCACTGACCGCATGATTCGGCTCCATGCGGTGCAAATGTTGCTGCAACTCGGACCCGGCCTGAGCCTGTTCGTCGAGCAACAGGAAGGCGTCGCGCGCCGCTTGGTCGTGGATCACCGGCGGCAATTCGACCAACGACAGAGTGCGCGTCACTAAACGTTCGCGCCCCTCGCCTTTCGCGCGAAAGTGTTGCACGAGGTCGGCCGTCGCCGTTGCGGCATTGCGGCCCAATCGGCAACCAAGGCCCGCGAAGGTAATCGGGCCGAGCACGTCGTAATCGATCGTGACAGGAATCTCGAGGGCCGTAAATTCGCGGGAAAGGAAATCAGCGATCCGCTTACCAGCGCCGGAGCCCGTGCCACCCGCCGAGGACCACAGAACGCGGAAATCCGCTTGGCACGGATGGCCGTTAGTGACGACCTGAGCGTGATCCAACAACTGCTGGACGAATTGCTCGACTTCAGCCGTGTTGAGCAAGATGTCCGCCGCCCGCGCGCCAAAGAGCCGGAGTTGGCCCAAGCCGGAACCGCCGTTGAGATCGCCGAGTTGGTCGATGCGATCGCGCAGCGCTCCCTCCGCGGCGAACAACGTGCCCGCAGTTTCGCCGTCCGCCAAAGAGAACGACTTGTAAAGCGGCGGAGTGCGAAGCGGCTCAGGACGCTGCGAGAGCTCGCTTTCCACATCGAACGTAATCGCCGCATGAGCGCGCCACTGATAC
>JAEUIN010000117.1 GCA_016793115.1 Planctomycetaceae bacterium | reverse complement strand
GCCGGCGCTGTTCACCGGCCGCGGCATGGTGCTTGTGTCGACAAACTACCGGCTGCTGCCGGACGTCGATATGGGAACCATTATTCGCGACGTCGCTAAGTCGCTCGCCTGGGTTCACAATCACATCGGCGAATACGGCGGCGACCCGCAACGCATCTTCATCATGGGGCATTCGGCCGGGGCGCAACTCGCGGCCATCATTGCCGCCGATGATCGTTACCTAAAGGCCGAAGGAGTATCGCCCGAAATTCTTATCGGTTGCGTTCCCGTCGACGGCGACACTTACGACGTGCCGCTGATGGTCAAGGTCGGCGAAGATCGTCGCAAGGCCGAAGGAAAGCCGGAGCCGAAATTTGGGCATCGGGCGAAGTTCGGCACCCCCGCGCAGCATGTGGAATTCTCCGCGGCCTTACAATGTAAGTCTGATAGACACATCGCGCCATTCTTACTTCTGCATGTGGCCGCGCATCCCGACGTCACGCAACAGGCCAAGCGTTTGGCCGAGGAACTCCTCAAAGCCGGCAAAAGTGCGACACTGTTCGGCGCCGACGACACTGATCACGTTAAACTCAACGCCAATCTTGGTGCGCCTGATGATCCCGCGACGAAGGCGCTCGATTCTTTCCTCGATGATGTCTTGAAAAACCATTCGTCGTAAACGTGCCGTTACCGCTTGTCTGATCGTTCTTCCGCCCCGCCCCGCCATGAGTTGCAACATGCCTGGTTTCCGTCGCTCCCTCGTAGTATTCATCACCGCCACTGCCGTTCTGGCCGCCGCAACGCAACATTCGGCGGCCGCCGAGCGACGCGAGCTCGTACTGTTCCCGTTCGACGATTACGCCCTGCCGTTCAATAAGGGATTGATCCTCACGCTGCAAGCGGGCCGCAAAGGCAGGACCAACAACGTTCTGGGCAGCGATCCGGACCATCCGGGCAACCCGGTGTTGAACGTCGGTAAGCCGGGCGATCCCGATTTTCCGCGGGCTTATTTTTACGGCACCGTGCTGCACGTCGACGGCGAATATCGCATGTGGTACTCCGGCCGCGACAACGATAAATCGCGGCATATATGCTATGCGGTTTCGAAAGACGGCCTGAAGTGGGAAAAGCCGAAGCTCGGGCTGGTCGACTACCACGGCAGCACGGCCAACAATCTCGTGGCGACCGACGACAAGCTCACGCCCGGCATGATTGCACTGGTGGTTCACGACAAAGACGACCCCGATCCGAATCGCCGCTTCAAAATGATCCGCGAAATTACGCCCGCGGAGATATGGGCTTCGGTCAGCGCCGACGGCCTCACGTGGCACAGCGTCAATGAGGGAAAGGACGTCATCAAAGGATCGAACCTTGAGCCGAGCGGTTTCATTCGTCACGACGGCGTCTATTACCTCAACGGCCACGGCGGCCCCATCCCGCACCCGATTCAAGCTCGCGGAACGCTGCGGCCGCAGAAGCGGATGATGGTCACGCTGATGTCGTACGACTTTGTGAACTGGACGGACGCGGGCCACCTCAGCTACCGCCGCGACAACATCCCGCCGCGACCGGTGCTCGATTTCGATTTCAATCGCGGCGAGCAAATGCACCTGGGCGCGGGCCTATGGGACCGCGGCAACGTGATCCTCGGCTTTTACGGTATGTACCACAATCCGCTGACGGATCGTCGCGAGGTGACCGTCGACATCGGGCTGATCGTCAGCCACGACGCGATTCACTTCAAAGAACCGGTTCCTGATTTTCAGATTATTCCCGGTGCCGAAGAGGAAGATCGGGCCGAGCAGCGAATCACGCAGGCTCAAGGTTTTCAGAACATCGGCAATACGTCGTACGTCTATTACGGGATTTGGACCGAAATCAATCGCGACAGCGCGACCGGT
The DNA here is from genome assembly GCA_016793115.1 of Planctomycetaceae bacterium. Lineage (GTDB taxonomy): Bacteria > Planctomycetota > Planctomycetia > Pirellulales > PNKZ01 > PNKZ01. The sequence goes on along the minus strand of JAEUIN010000117.1, from coordinate 219 downwards.
GTGCGCGTTGCGACATGGCCCCGCGATCGCTTCGGTTATTTCTCGCCGGCGATCGGCGTCGAGGATGCGCATTGCGTCTCGTCGCTCGTGAACGTTGATGCTGAGCAGCCGCAGCGCGTTTATCTCAACGCCACCGGCATGACGGCCGAAAGCCGGATCACCGTGGAAGTGCTCGATGAACAGTTCCGTCCCGTCGAAGGTTACACAGCGACCGACCTT
>JAEUIN010000110.1 GCA_016793115.1 Planctomycetaceae bacterium | reverse complement strand
TCTGCCCGTCTCCGCAGTCTCCTATTTCTTCTCCGTCACGAGGACTCGCATGAAGACTTGGCTTTCGTTGGTGCTCGTGTTGTATGGCGTCGGGTCGGCCGAGGCCGGGTGGCTGGGCGGGGCGGCGGAGGAGAAGATCACTCCCAAAGAGCCGATGTGGATGTCGGGCTACGGCTCGCGAACCGCGCCGGCCGACGGCAAGGCCGACGATCTCTACGCTCGAGCTCTGGTGCTGGAAGGGGACGAGAAGTCGCGCGTCGTCCTCATCACGCTCGACCTTGTCGGCATCGATCGGGCCACGTCGCAAGCCATCTGCAAGAAGCTCGAAGAAAAGCACGGCCTCAAGCGCGAGCAGATCGCCATCAACTGCTCGCACACGCATTGCGGCCCGGTCGTCGGCACGAACTTAGGAGCGATGTATGAAATGTCGCCGGCACAGTGGAAGCAAGTCGAAAAGTATACGGCCGACTTGCAGAAGAAGGTCGTCGACGTGGTCGGCGAGGCGATCGGAAAGTTGCAGCCCGTCGAAGTGCGCTGGGGCCACGGGCGCTGCAACTTCGCCGTGAACCGTCGCGAAAACAAAGAAGCCGACGTGCCGAAGATGCGCGAAGAGCAGCAGCCGCTCAAGGGACCGAGCGATCACAGCGTGCCGGTGCTGGGCGTTTACGACGCGAAGGGGAATCTCATCTCGGTCGCCTTCGGCTATGCCTGCCATGCCACGACGCTCGGCTTCCAGCAATGGTCGGCCGACTACTGCGGGTTCGCTTGCTTGGAAATGACGCGCCGTAATCCGGGCGTGGTACCGCTGTTCTGGGCCGGCTGCGGGGCCGATCAAAACCCGATCCCGCGACGTACGTATGGCTTGGCGGAAGCGTACGGTCGGCGATTGGCGGAAGCCGTGCATTCCGTTCTTCGCACGCGTGGCGAAGGAGAGACGAAGGTGCTCTCCGGAAAAATCGTTCCGAGCTACGCCGAGATCGACCTGAAGTTCGCCAACGTTCCGACCAAGCAAGAGTGGGAAGCGCAACTCGCCAAAGGCAACAAATACGAGCAAGGGCGCGCGAAGCAAATGTTGGCGCGGCTCGCGGCCGGCGAGACGATCGCCGATCGGTACCCGTATCCCGTGCAAACTTGGAAACTCGGCGACGGTCCGCTCTGGGTCGTACTCGGGGGCGAAGTCGTGGTCGACTACGCGCTACGGCTCAAACAATCGCATGGCGCGGACCGAACCTGGGTCGCCGGCTATTCGAACGACGTGATGGCCTACATCCCCTCGCGCCGCGTGCTCGCCGAAGGGGGCTATGAAGGAGCGACGTCGATGACGATTTACGGCCTACCCAGCCCCTGGCACCCGATGCTGGAAGAGGCGATCGTGGAGGAAGTGGCGCGGCAGGGGAAAGCTTCTGAATAGAATTCGTCGCCGCAAGTCGTTGTGAACTGAGCGATTGCGACATTTCGCAGACTTTCTTGTACGGCCATCGCTCTGATTTCGCACTAATACGGATGGCACGTCGCATTTCGCGGCCTGCTTGTCCGTGATTTCTTTGCGAAGGTTCCGTCATGCGTCTGACGTTGCGCGTTTTGTTGGCTTATCTCGACAACATCCTCGAACCGGGCGATGCCAAGGCGGTCGAGGCGAAGATTGCCGAGAGCGAGAACGTTTCGACGCTCGTGCATCACATTCGCGAGATCACCAAGCGGATGCGGGTCAGCG
>JAEUIN010000093.1 GCA_016793115.1 Planctomycetaceae bacterium | reverse complement strand
CGACCGCGCGGCGATGGCGACGAGCTCGGCATCGACGGTCTTCGCAATCGCCCCGGCATGAAAAGCGCCCCAAGCCCCGTAGCCGATCAACCCAAACCGAACCTTACTCACGGGCAACTCCTGCAAACACATTAGGGGACTGTGGGGACGAGAAAAATGCGACTGGGGAGACAGGAGGAGAAGAAAAGGGATAAGGAATTTCGGCCAATTCAGCAGTCTGCAGTCAGCAGTCTGTATTTCTGATCCGTCCCCCCGGTCTCCTCTGCCTGTCCCCTCAGTCCCCTTTTTCTTCAATTCGCAGCATCCATACTTCGCGGCTTCTGACTGCCGGGCGGATTTCGCCGCTGGCCGTCACGTAGCCGCCGTGCCATTTTACGATCGGCGTGGCAACCGGGACGAACGGGGCTTGGCCGATGCGGTCCCATTTATCGGCCGCGGTGTCGTACATGTAGACGCTTTTGGGAAAGCCGGGATGGTCCTGCGGCGGCTTGTGTCCGAGGCGCGAGCCGTCGTCGCCGCCGAAGACGATGATTTTCGTGCCGTCGACGACGGCCGGTGTCGGCGCGGCGACGATGCCCGTCGGGGCCGAAGCGATTTTTTTCCAGCCCTCGCCCGGCGTATAGCAGAACGAATCGTTTTGATAGGCCCGAATCGATTTCCCTTCCGGACCGATCCAAAGATCGGTTCCGCCCGACAGGTAAAACTTTCCGTCGACCGCTGCGGTCACGGCCAGCATCCGCCCGTTCCCCGGCCAGGGCTCCAGGACTTGCCAACCGGCGTCGAGGTTTTTGAGGTCCAGCGACCAGAAGGTCCGCATCGTCCGCACGTCGTCCGGCTTGGCGAGCCCGCCGGCGACGTAGATCACGCTGCCGATTTGCGCCCCGCTCATATAGGCGTTCGGCGCAGGGAGCTTCGGCAGGTCGCGGGTCGTGAGTTGGTCGCCGTCGAGGCCGAGCAGAAACACGTCGGTCAGATGTTCGGTCGCCGTCGCCCCGCCGATGCAGAGCAATCCTTCGTCGGTCGAAATCGAGACGCCGTATCCGACGGCCCGCGAGTCGGGCAACTTGCCGATCTTCCGCCACTCGCTCTGCGGATCGTCGAGCACGAAGGCATCGTGATACCAAACCTTCGTCCCCCCTTCCCAGACTTTCTTCCCGGGGAAGTTCGTGCCGCCGTAGAGCACCAACTTGTTGTTGATCGTGCCGACGAACTGGCCGGCGAAGCCTTGCGGGTCGTTGAGGTCGGGGAGGCGTTGCCACTCGACGTATCGGTTCTCCGAGCCATATCGACACATCACCACGTTCGTGCTCTCCAATTTAAGAACCTTCTCTCGCCACTCGAACTGCCGATTTAGAGTTCTTTCAAGCACCTCAATGTGAAAACGACGTTGCTCGTCCGTTTCAATGCGAGAGTCTGTCTTCGCAGTGCGGATTCGATCTTGCAAAATCGACACGCCAGTCTCAAAGTCCTTCAACTCGCGGGTGTTCGTCGCGAGTTGCTTTTGAAGTTCCCGCGTCAACCGCACGCTTACGATGTACGGTTCTTCCCCGGCAGTCCAATGTCCATACGTCGTCGTCACCACCGTGCCGTCGGGCAGGACTTCGACCGGAGGGTACGCGCAATCGGCCCCCTTCGTGTTGTCCATCAAGCGTAGCCGGTACAGGCCTTCGCCGCCGTTGAACAAGTCGTCGTATGTGCCGACCCAGGCGACCCAGTCGCCGGGCGTCGGGCTTCCTTTGAGTTGGTCGCGGAACGTGATGAAGAGCTTACCGTCTTTCAGGTACGCGCACGTGTGACGGTCGCCCGTGAGCGCGGCCGGCACTTCGCGCGGTTCGCTCCAAGTCACCCCTTCGTCATTCGAGAAAATGATGAACGACCGCAGCTTCCGAGCATTCTCGCGCAGGAGCACCGCGAGTTGCTTGCCGTCGGGAGAGCGAACCATGCCCGGCTCGCAGAGATGCGCGACGTCGTGCGTCGCGATCGGCGTCGGCTTGCTCCAAGTGAGCCCGCCGTCGGAGGAAATGATTTTGAAGACCACGAACTTGGGCTTGGTTCCTTTTGGCGGCTTGGTCGCCGTCAGGTAGCGGCCGTCGTCGTGAAACAAGGCCATATAGTCGCCGTTGGCCAAGCGTGTGCAACTGGCGCAGGCCACGATCCCGCCGTAGTCGCCGATCGGCGCCAGTTCGCTCCACGTCGCGCCGTCGTCTTCGCTCACCGCTTGGCGGATCGGGTACAGGCCCGAGAACATAATGAGCCGCTTCTTGCCGGCCTTATCAATGGTCCGATAAAGCGTCGGCACCTCTTGGCTCGTCGCCCAACTCGCGGGCACCGGCAACCGTTCGCTCCAGGTCAGCCCGCCGTCGGTGCTCCGCTTCATGACGATCCCGCCCCGCCCGTGCCCCTTGGGATAGACGATGATCATCGTCCGCCCGTCTTCGAGCAGCACCGTGGTCGGATGCCCGAGATACTGCCCGGCCTCGCGATCGACGGTGACCTGCAGTTCCTTCCTGGCTGCAAGATCGAACTGCGGAATGGAAAACGGCGCCGCGGCCGCGGCAGGTCTCTCTTGCGCCGCAACCATTGCTGGTGCGAGCCCGACGAAGAGCGCCCCGATCCACCAAATGCGGTGCCGCATATCATTCTTCTCCCGTATGATTCACGTTGGACGCGACCCCGCCGCACTAGCCCCGAAGTGCAATCCAGGCACACGCATTCAGATTTGAACACAGAGGGCTCGGAGAACTCAGAGAAAAATTCCAAATGTATTCTCTCTGAGTTCTCCGAGTTCTCTGTGGTGAGTCTTTAGGGAATGCCCCCTCGCTTGCGTGTCGGGGCCGGTGTGCGCTGGTGCGATCGCTGCTAATGTCGGTCGGCTAGAGAGCAAACGCAAGACTTCGAGCTACATAATGACCGCGATGGATTTGACCATTCTTTGTCTGACGGCCGCCGTCGGGGCAGGCATCAATGCCGTGGCCGGCGGCGGGACGTTGCTCACCTTTCCCGCGCTGATCGGCGTTCTCTCGAAGCACTATGAGCCCGACGTCGCCAAGGTCTGGGCCAACGGCACCAGCACGGTCGCGCTATTTCCCGCGACGCTCGCCGCTTCGTGGGGGCTGCGCCGCGAGTTCGTGACGTACGGCCACTGGGCCAAGAAGCTGATTCCGCCGAGCATCGTCGGCGGCGTCCTCGGCACGCTGCTCGTCACGGAGTTCCCCGAAAAGATTTTCGCCGCCTTGGTGCCATATCTGATTCTCATGGCGGCGTCGCTCTTCGCGCTGCAGCCGGTGATCGCGCGGACGATGGGGATCGGCAAAGCTCACGAGGAACCGCACGGCCGGACCGTGATCGGCGTAGTGATCTTTCAATTCATCGTCGGCGTGTACGGCGGCTACTTCGGCGCAGGCATCGGCATCCTGATGCTCTCGGCCTTGGCGATGATGGGAATGAGCGACATCCACGGCATGAACGCGCTCAAAGGATTGCTGGCCGGCTGCGTCAACGGCGCTTCGGTCGCCGTATGGCTCTCGCGCGGTAAGATCGAATGGCGGCTCGCGATTCCGATGGCGATCGCCGGTTGCCTCGGCGCGTTCCTGGCCGCAACCTTTTCGCGCCGCCTGCCGAAGGCCGTGATCCGCTGGTTCGTCATCTGCATCGGCTTCACGCTCGCGGCGTATTACTTTTTGTCGGGGTAGGGAGCCAGGAGCCAGGAGGCAAGAAGCAGGAGGCAAGAAGCAGGAGGCAAGAAGCAGGAGCAGGAGCAGGAGCCAGGAGCAGGAGCCAGGAGTTGGGAGCCAGGAGTTGGGAGCCGGGCACCCTGCCGCGTGCGATCGATCGCGACGAGGCAAGTTCCGGGTCGGTTCGGCCGTCACGAGCCTCGACCACCGGCCTCAATCGCTCGCAACCCTCCGGGGTCCCCGACCATCGGTAGCGCCGGACGCCGGTTACGCAGTCTCCAGTCTCCAGTCTCCAAGCTCCAAGCTCTCTCCAGCACTGCCGGCACTCGGCTGCTCTTGGTCCCCCCTCGCCGGCTGCGGTATCATTCCGACCGCGCCGGACTTCCGGCGTCGCGTGGGCTACGGAACGGCCTGCGCGTCCTCCCGCCGCACGGATGCGTCATGACCCCGTCGCTTCGCCTTGCACTCGTCGTTCA
>JAEUIN010000088.1 GCA_016793115.1 Planctomycetaceae bacterium | reverse complement strand
TACAACACCGAATATCGAACGGCGATCAATCTCACCGATCGGCGTTACTTTTTTGAATTGACCACGAGTCCCAACGTCATCTGGGCGGACCTGTCACGATTTGAGCTCGACGCCGGCTCTCCGGTGCTGACATTGGATCCGCACCAAATCGAACTCTCGGGAAACGTTACGGAGGAGTTTCGGGCGGAGAAGAAGACGCCTTTCTAGATTTGCTGCGACAGAAGCTGCTCGCCTCAACGTGCCGGCCACTCCAGCACCTGACCACGTTCCAATAATCTCGCGCGGAGTTTCGTGAAGTCGATTTCTTGAACTTTTGCTTGGCCGGCTCTTAGAGCCTGGGCCGTGGCCACGGCCGCGGATTCGCCGAGGATGCAGAAGACCGGTTCCATTCTGGCGGACGCGTACGCGATGTGCGTGGCGGAGAAGCAGACGGGGACCAGCAGGTTCTCGCACTCTTCGGCTTTCGGCGTGATGGCGCGATAGGGCACGGCGTACGGCCGGCCGGTGCCTTTCGCGCCACCGATGAACATATTCCCCTCCGTGGCCGTGCCCATCACGCCGGTCGTTGGTTCGCGCACCGCAAAGCGCCGGGCCGGGTACGTGTCGACGCCGTACAGCGCCAGGCCGATCGAGTCATCGACGGTCGTCCGGTTCAAAACGTCGGCGTGCGTCAGCACGTACGGGCCCACCATGCGGCGCGAGATGCGAACGTAAAGCTGATGCGGCCAGCCGGCCGTATCGGGATGCATCGTCCTGTCGAGCCCGAGCGCCGCCGTTTGCTCGCGAAACGCCTCGGGCACACGGCGGTCGGTGCTGAGAAAGTGGTGCAGGCCGCAGAGATAATCGATGTGCTCCCGCCAGACGCGGCTCTTCGTCGCCCAGTCGCCGTCTTGATAAAACCGACTAATTCCTAGCGGTGCCATCGTTACCAACGAGTTGCGTTGATAATTGTAATCGCCGCTATTGCGCCAGCCCGGGAAGATCGACGCCAGCCGCGGGGTCGCCTTCTCTACGTCGCCGCCGGCCCATTGCATGATGTAGTCGACATAGCGGCCGACGAGTTCGAACTTCTTGGCGTCGTAATCGGCCGGCGGCGCGATCGGCTCGCGACGGTTCGGATCGTCGGTCACATAGAAGCGGAAGTTGTAGGCCTGCGTATAATCGTCGCCCGCGCCGCGCGGCTTGCCGTGATCGGCATCAATGAGCGGCAGCAATCCGCTCTTGGGTTTACCGGGCACCACGTACGGATCAATCGGCCGCCAGTTGGTCGGCGGCCCGACGCCTGCCGGTTCCTCGCCGTATTTGTCGGCCGGCTCGCGTCCGAAGGTATAGCTCACGCCGGCTTTGGCCATGAGATCGCCTTCGTAGCTGCAATCGATGAAGTACTTCGCTTCGACGGCCGCGACGATCGGCGGATTCCCCTTGGCCGGCGGAACGCCGAACTCGTCGGGCGGTGAATATTCCAACGCGATTCGCGTGATGCGGCCGTCGGTTTTGTCGGCCTTCACGACGCGATGCTCGAGCACAATCGGAATGCCTTCTTGCTTGAGCCAAGTCTCAAAGCTTTGGCGGATCGACGGCGGATCGTTGCCCGCGACAAAGACTTTTGTTTTCGTCAAACCGCCGACGGCCCGCGGCTCGGGGCAATCTTGCATCGGCTTGATGCCGGCGCCGAGGATGCCGCCGACCCAGCGACTAGGCTCGACCAGTACGACGTCGAGCCCCTCTTGCTTGGCGGTAACTGCGGCGACAATGCCGGCCGGCGTCGCGGCGTAGATGCAGACGTCGGCTCGGCGAACTTCCGCGGCGAACGTGGAGTCTGCGATAAGCGTCAAGCACGCGAGCGAGAGAAGGATTTTTCTCACCGGCAGGGATTCCTATTCAGAAGGTACAAGCGGGATTTCCGGCAGCAACCGAGGCGAACCGCTTTATCGCCCACCGCTCCAGCCCCGGCGACACGAAACGTCTCCATGATCGTCGACTCTTGCAACTCAACCCGCAACCCGACAGGCGGGGCCGGAATGTGCCGTGGTGCGGCTTCGCACGCGGGAAACTGCCGGTTTTTCCGTAGTTTCCGGGCCCATGCCGGTGAAAGGGGTTTCGGCTATATTCTTTGGCTCATGTTCGGATTTGGTTAGCCAATTGTTACGCCCGATTCTTCGCGTAAGGACCGCCTTGTGTTTTCGAT
>JAEUIN010000254.1 GCA_016793115.1 Planctomycetaceae bacterium | reverse complement strand
GCACGAACAAACAAAGCGTTCGCGACGAAGCCCAGTTGTGTGCGGCGGCCAAAATCCCCGTCATCACGATCTGCGTCGGAGCGGATGCCGACACGGCGTTGATGGCCGAGGTGGCCAACATGACCGGCGGCGTGGCGTTCGTCGTACCGGGCGGTCAAACGGTTTCCCAAGTCCAGGCGCAACTCGAAGCCGTGTTCTCGCAGGTCGCGGCCGACCGGCCGCTGAAACTCGTCCAGTAGTCCAATCGCCAACTCGATTTACCCATGCCCGAGGGATAAATCTCTCGGGCATTTTTCTTTTGCGGAAGTCGACCGGTGCGGCATCAATCGCCGGATCGGCCGCGTCGAGAACGCTCTGCAGGACAATGCCAAGATTGCCGTCGTCGACGCTCGCTATCGCCGAGAGCCGGAAACGAGAGCGGCCTAAGCCTTCGAAGGCTTAGGCCGCGGGCGAATCTCGTCGAGTAGGCGACTCGTTCGGACGACGCTGTCGCCGCTCTACCGCCAATGAACCTGGAGATGGTTTTCGATCTCTTCGACGCCGTCGAGTTTGCGCAGCGTCTCTTGCGCCATCTGCTTCTGGTAGTACGAGGCGACGGTGCCGCGCAGAATCAGTCGGCCTTGCCGTGCTTCGAGCTTCAATCGTTTGTTGGCCAAATGCGGACTGCGTTCCAACGCCGAGCGAGCACGATCCATCAGTTGCATGTCGACCATAAGCGAGACCTTCCCCAAGTGTTTCGGGAGTGGACGCGATGCGGGGAGCGTTTCAAGACCGACGAAGTTCGGGCTCGGCAACGGCCCGACCACTTGTTGCGCGTCGCGGCGTCGACGCACAAAATCGCCCCTAAGTATCTACACTGCAATTGGCAATGTGCCGCATGCATTGCGCGCGCCCACGACATTGAGAAAACGCGGCGTGCGAAGCTGTAGCGGCGTTGTCGATCCGAGCGACTACAACGCCGCGACTTCCCGTTGCTACGAGGGGGGCTTTCGTACCCGGCGACTAACCGGTCGTGCCCAACAACCAACTCGGCAGATGCCCCGCCTGCGGAAGTTCAACGACTTTAACGCTGGTAATCGCCGGATGGTCGCTCACTTCCTTGAGGGCCCCTTCGCCCGGCTTGTTGTCGAGATTCAAGATGCCGACCGCCTCGCCTCCCGGTTCGGCCCGGCCCACGGTCATTTGCGCGATGTTCACGCCGTGCTTACCGAACACCGTTCCAACCTTGCCGATGATGCCCGGCACGTCTTTGTGCGTGAACATCAGCATCACGCCGTCAAGGTACGACTCTAAACGGAACTCGCCGAACTGAACAAGCCGTGCCATGCCTTGGCCGAATACGGTCGCCGCGACCTTGTAAGTCTGGTCTTCGGTCGTCAACTCGGCGACGATCACCGAACTAAACGCCCCCATGTCGGCCCGAGTTTGCTCCAGCAGTTCGATGCCACGTTCCTTCAAGAGCACGTCGGCGTTCACAATATTCGCTTGATCGTCCATCGCATGCTCGAGCAATCCGGCTGCGAAGGCGCTTGTGATCAACTTCGTTTCTTTGCCGGCCACTTCGCCGCGATAGGTGAGCTTGCACCCCTTCGCCGGTTTTTCGGCCAGCTGCGCGAGCAACACGCCCAAGCGATAGCCGAGGTTCAAGTAGTCGCGCACGGCGTCGAGCTTCGCCGGATCGATCGTCGACATGTTCACGGCGCAGCGAATCGCACCGGTCGTCAGGTAGTCGATTAACAAGTGACAGCCTTCGACGGCGACTTGCGTCTGGGCTTCTTCGGTGCTCGCACCCAAGTGCGGGGTGCACAACACTCCGGGCATGCCGAACAGCGGATGAGAAGTGCACGGCTCGGTCGCAAACACGTCGAGAGCCACACCGGCGATCCGGCCGCTCTTCAAGCCTTCGACCAAGGCGTCTTCGTCATAAATCCCGCCACGAGCGCAATTGATCAGCCGCACGCCTTTCTTCAACAGCGGCAATTCCTTCGCGCTGATGAGTCCTTTGGTTTCCGGCGTCAGCGGCGTGTGCACCGTGACGTAGTCGCAGTGCGGCAGCATGTCGGGAACCTTGGCATACAGTTCGATACCGAGTTCCGCAGCCTTTTCCTTGGTAAGAAAGGGATCGTAACCAAGGACTCGCATCTCCATCGCGCGGGCCCGCGCCGCGACGGTCAGCCCGATGCGGCCGAGGCCGACGACGCCGATCGTCTTACCGGCCAACTGCGTTCCCATATACTTGTTGCGGTCCCACTTGCCTTCGAGCAGGCTTTGATAGGCGGGAGCGACGTTGCGCGAGAGGGCGAGCATCAAGGCCACGGCATGCTCGGCCGTGCTGATCGTGTTGCCGGCCGGCGTGTTCATCACGACGATGCCGAGCCGCTTGGCCGCCTTGGTGTCGATATTGTCGGTGCCCACGCCGGCTCGCACGATCGCCTTGAGCCGCTTGTTGCCTTCGAGCGCTTCGGCGGTGATCTTTACGCCGCTACGGAGGATCGCGCCGTCGAATTCGTTCAGCGCCTCGCGGAGCTTGGCGACGTCTTTCAAGCCGGTGCGGACTTCAAATTGAATGCCCGGCGCATTTTTGAGAATCGTGAGGCCTTCTTCGGCGATCGTGTCGAGAACGATGATGCGGGGCATGGCAGTACGGTTGCTATAAGTTCGAGGGTTCAGAATTTAGCATGCAGGATTGCGGAGTCGCGGCTCCCTACGAGCCCGAAACCGCAAACGAGCGGACGGCGACGTCAACTCGATGACCGGCATTTCCCCGATCGGCTCCGGCCGGCCTGGAGAAACCCAAACGATAGAGTTCGCCTAAAAAACTTTCAAGGACGCCCTACTCGTGGAGCTCGCAAAACCGTGGGAAATCCCAGGGTTTTACAAGGAGTAGTTCGAACATTGGAGCGACTAGACGGCGGCTATTGGCGGATCGAGTCAGCGATTGATTCGGTCCATCAAAATCGCATCTCGGTGGGACGGACGCAAAATGAAGGTCGCCCGACTCGCTACTAAACCGTATGCGATCTCAGAGACTTACCGCACCGTAGCCGGGGGATTGGTGACGAAGCGGCTGCCGTCGGGATTGATCGGCGCCAGTTGGCCGGCGTTGTACGCCGTGCGTAACGAGGCGACACGAGATGCGACCTGCGGTTGCAGGCCGTTACGATACAGCGACTTCTGATAGTTTTGCAGCGCTTGGTAGGTGTTGCCTTCGCTTTCCTGCAGTCGCCCCAGGGCCGCTAACGCCCGCGATTCGTAAGGATCGATCGTCAGAGCTTGCTGCAAATAATCTTTCGCCCCGGCGCGGTCGCCGAATTCTTCGCGCAGCCGGGCCAACTCCACTTTCGGCTCCGGATTGGCCGGGTTTTGCGCGTACCAGCCTTCCAGCAGTCGTTGAGCCTTGTCCGGTTGGTTCTTATCGACCAACAACACGGCCAGCGCACGATAACACTCTTTGTGGTTCGGGGCGTAGTCGAGGCACTTGTTGTAA
>JAEUIN010000253.1 GCA_016793115.1 Planctomycetaceae bacterium | reverse complement strand
CGGAGCGCTCGACGACCAGCGGAGTCTGGTCGACTTCGCCGGCGAGCACCATGTCGCTTCCCGCGACCGGTTGCAATTCCACGCCGCGCCACGGCGTCGGTCGTTGCGCGTCGGGGCCTTCGATGGTTAAGGCGTCGAGCGACTCGAGCGCGGCGTCGCTCAGTTCGACGGTTCCTCCGGCTTCGGCCGGCAAATACTTCGCCAGGAAGCTGTTGCCGAGCATCTCGAGCGATTCCGGGCCGGAGACGATCAGTCGCCCGCCCCAATGAAGCCAATCGAGCAGGGCTTGGCGTTGCTCGTCGCTGAGTCGTGCGGGATCGTAACGATCCCAGACGATCGCACCGGTCGTCGTCCAACCTTCGAGCGACGACGGCAGCGGCGCCTTCAGCTTGTCGTCGGCCAAGATCAACCGATAGTGCGCGTGCTGTTCGGGCGCCAGAGCGTCGGGCTCGCTCGGGGCCGTCACGACGGGAAGCTGCGCCCAAAATCGATAGGCGTCGGGCTGCGACGAAAGCACGACCAAGAGCGATTGATGATGGCGGAGCGTCGTTACCGGCAGCCGAGTTTCGTAGGCCGGAAACATGCCGGTCTGCAGGGCCACGCGAACCTGCGCCCCGCGTAGCAGGCTCTCGCCGAACGGGTTCAACGTCGACATGACATGCGGCGGCACGCCGCGATGTCGCTGGGTAAATGTCTGCCGCGAATGATCGTAGCTATTGGGGACATAGAGCCACTGCTCCACGATGCGCGGTTCGCGTTTCGCCAAGGTGACGGGCCGGCGCGTTTCAAGTCGCCCCCACGACGCGATCGATTCGCGGACCTGCGACTCCGGTTGCAGCTCGACGGCCAGCGTGCCGTCGAAGTTTTCGCGCTCGGCGGTCGCCTCAAACCAGAGCGAAGCCCAATGGCCGGGCTTTACGTACACGGTCTGCTGTTGCCAAGCACCGGGGAGCGAGACGGCGCGGGGAATGTCGAGCGGCGGCTTCGGACGGTCGGCCGTACCGGAGGCGGAAGCGGTCGCGGAGGCCCCGGGCTGTGGTCCGCCGGCCTGCTGCACGGGACTGGTGCGCAACCAATAGTAAACGGCCGTGCCGATCAACAGCACGGCCGCCAGCAGCACGATGCGAAGCCCCTTTGCCATACGGCCAGTTTACGGGGGCGGCACGAGGCGGAAAAGCGGCGGCCTAAAACAGGTCGCGAACGCCTGCGGCGACAGGCTCGAGAAATCTTTGTAAGACCCGGCCGGCCCGGCGGTAATCCTTCGTGAAGACACGATCAACCCACGGCGAACCAATGATTCATAAGGAGCCTCAGATGTCGACCACGCTTTTCGCTTATACCCTGTTGCACGTGGCCGTGAGCCTGGCCGGCATCGCGGCGGGATTCTTTGTGATGTACGACGTGCTCCGCAGCCGCGTCTCGCCGGCGGTGACCAAGTTCTTCCTCACGACCACGGTCCTTACGAGCCTCTCCGGCTTCGGCTTCCCGTTTCACGGCGTGACGCCCGGGCATGTGCTCGGCGTGCTTTCGCTCGCGGCCTTGTCGCTGGCCCTGTATGCGTTGTACGCCAAGGAACTCGCCGGCCGGTGGGGTACGACCTATATCGTGGCCGCGTTTGCCGCCCAGTATTTCAACTTCTTCGTGCTGATCGTGCAGAGCTTCCAAAAGGTGCCCGCCCTGCACAACCTCGCCCCGACGCAAACCGAAGCTCCGTTTGCCGCCACCCAAGTGCTGGCACTGCTCGGCTTCGCGTTGTGGGGAACCCTGGCGACTTGGCGATTTAACGCAAACGCCACTGCCGCAGTGCAACGACGCCTGGCCGCATAACCCGCGACGCGCTGTAGGGAACGCCCTCCGTGGCGCTCCGCGCAACTTACTGGGTCTGGAACGCCACGGAGGGCGTTCCCTACAGTGCCGTCAGCTCAGTTCTCGCCGAAAACAAACTTTTCACATTTGTCCTGTAAGGTTCGATCGCCCGCCCGGTAAGACCTTTTGAGCGATAACGATCGTCATCGCCAAATCCCAGAACACGCCATCCGAAATCTCAAAATCACAAAGGAACTTAAGTCATGTCGCAAAAACTCACCGGTAAAGTCGCGGTCGTCACGGGCGCCTCCAAAGGCATTGGCGCCGGAATCGCCCTGCGGTTGGCGGCCGAAGGAGCCGCCGTGGTCGTCAACTATTCCTCCAGCCGCGAAGGGGCCGATCGCGTCGTCAAAGAAATCACGGGCAGCGGCGGGAAGGCCGTTGCGGTTCAGGCGAACTTGTCGCAGCCCGCCGATGTGCAG
>JAEUIN010000060.1 GCA_016793115.1 Planctomycetaceae bacterium | reverse complement strand
TTGGCCCCGCCTTGATAGCGGACGACCATGTCGTGGTTTTCGGTGAGCAGGTCGACGATCTTTCCCTTGGCCTCGTCACCCCACTGCAAACCGATCACGCAAGTACCGGGCACGGCAAACTCTCACTGCTGAAAGAAACGGACGCAACCAAACGCACTAGTTTAGGCGAGCGGCGAAAATGCCACAAGGATGCGGGAAATGCGGTAGTAATCCGTTTTAATGCCGGTCCGCTAGCCGTCTGCGTGTCTTAGGGCTAACAATTTCGCGCAACGAGCATAAAGAGAGTACCGCGGCGAATCATCGGCCACATACACGATTTCAGCGACGCCTAATCTCTGATTGACCTCGGCAACCGCAGAAACAACTGCGGCAACGATTTTCGCCTCGTCAAGCTGGCCACAATGGCAATCACCGATGGGCGATTGTTTTACCAGTACGGGACTCTCAACACGGCCAACGGTGAATTTCAATCCGAGCCGAACATGCGACGGCCCAGTGATCACAGAAACGAACTCGCGATCGCCGTCAGTGGTGTAAGTGGGCATCCCACCAATTTATCAGATAAGCCGCAAATTCCCTAAGTCGAGAACCTCGGAAACCAATTGACTCGCTAGGCCTATCCACTGGGAAACTGTCGACAGTATTCGTACAGCGCCATGCTCGTCGCAGTGCCGACGTTCAGGGCGTACGGTAGGCCGTACATTGGGATTTCGACGACGTCGTGGACGAGGCGGAGCGATTCTTCGTCGATGCCCGAGCGTTCGTTGCCGACCACGAGGGCCGTCTTGCGCTCGAAGCGAAAGTCGAAGATCGAGCGGGAGTTCGTCGTTTGCTCGAGCGCGACGAGCCGGTAGCCGTCGGTCCGCAGGTCGCGTAAGACCGGGGCCAGCGTGCGGTGGACCGAGATCTCGAGGCCCGGTTCGTCGCCGTCGGCAATCTCGCCGTCGCCCTCGTCGACGCTGTTACGAGCGATCTTCTGGATGACCTTCGCCGCGCCGCAGGCGATCAACTTGCGCACGCCCATACATCCGGCGGCCCGAGCGATGCGCGAGAGGTTGACGTTGCTCCGCAGCGGCGCGCAGGCGATCACCAATTCACGCGGCCGCTCCAGCGCCACCAACGGCTTATGACGAAGCTGCTCAAACGACACGACGGAGAATCACTCTTAAATGCTGGGTGCCTGGGGCATAGCGCAGCGGTGCCCCAGAGAATCGGCGATAAACCTGGGGCACCACTTCGTTTTGCCCCAGCCACCCTTGCATCATAGCAGCCCGAAATCATCCGCGCTGTGGCGAGTAGCTCAGCACGTAATCTTCAAAGCGAATCCGTCGTTTGTCGGCCGGCGTGCCGTCGAACACGAGATCCAGCACCTGCTGAAAGCGTTGCGGCACAAGCCGGTAATAGTTGTGCTTCCCTTCGCGGCGCAGCTCGATGATTTCCGCAGCCTTAAGCAACGCCAAATGATGGCTGACCGCCGGTTGGCTTTGGCCGAGCATTTCGCACAGGGCCCGCACGTGCAACTCGGGCGTGCGCGTGAGGAACAGCAGAATATGCATTCGGGTGTCGTCGGAAAGCAGTTTGAAGACTTTCACGAGATCCTTCACCATCGCCTCCGGCACGTCGGGCACCGAGACGCCGGCGACGGCTGAGGAATCCGAATCTTTTGCTTCGCGAGGGTTCATAGTGCTGATCATGGCATCCTTCTTGCCGACTGGCATGCGTGAACGAGAACGACGTGATTCACGAAACCATCTGCCAAACCATCCGCGGGAATTAAGCGGAGTCGCCGGACTCAGGCATCTGTCGCGTCGACCACGGTCGATGTGTTCGGTCGCGCGCGACCTAAGGCGTTGCCAAGCTTCTCCAAACTTTCAAGCGATGGGATGTTCGAGCCGAGCGGCCGGCGATTCACTTCCGCGACGAACGTCGCCTGAGACGGGCAAAAGGAAACAGATCGGCGCCGACCGCTGCAACGTGCTACCTCGGGCATTCTAACAACGCGACAGACCGATCAAAGCAAGAACGCATGGAATTCTATACGATTTCGCTCGCCGCTCGGTGGAGTGGATTCAGAGGCCGGCCCGAGCGTGAATTCGCCGGCTCGCGGCGACAGCGGCAACGTTGATGTGGGTGGCATCGCCGTAGCCAAATCATTATGTTGGCGCGAGTTGCGTGTTGCCGCCGCCTTCGCAAACCCCGCCGGTTTCGCATGCCCGCCGCCGTCAGAAAGTTCCTTCCGTGGCTATTTCCGGCCGCTCTGGTCGGTGCCGCGGCGTGGGCACTTTCCATTGGTACGCTGCCGCCGGCGGAATTCACGTTTTGCAACGCCACGGAGATTAAGTCCGTCGATCCGCACCGCATCAACGGGCAGCCGGAAGGGCGGATCGTCGAGGCCCTGTTTGAGCCTTTGCTCCGGCGGCACCCGGAAACCTTGCAACCGATGCCCGGCATGGCCGAGCGATGGGACGTTTCCGAAGATCTAAAGACCTACACGTTTCACATTCGCCGCGACGCGCTTTGGAGCGACGGCACGCCGCTGACGGCCGAGGACTTTTACTACTCCTTCCGCCGCTTCCTCCTGCCGGCCACGGGCGGCGAGTACACGACGCTGTTCTTCGCCGTAAAGAACTCCGAGAGGTACACGAAGCGGCTACTGAAGGGCGGCGATCCCGTCGAAGTGGAGTTGCCGAAGCCGGCGGGCGCCGTCGACGGCATCCGCGGCGAGATTCTCACCGGTAAACTGCTCAAGATCGAAGGTAAGGAACCCGAGGCCGACGAACATGGAGCGTCGTCCGACGATCGCCGGGTGTTCGTGGTCGAGATCGACGGCAAGTCGCGGCGGTTTACAACATCGTCGGAAGTGGGCGGTGCGGAGCTTTGCCAGACCGTGCTCTTCGACTTTCGCGAAGTCGGCGTGAAGTTGGTCGACCGGCACACGCTGCAACTCGTATTGGAGAACCCGACGCCGTACTTCTTGGACGTCGTTTCATTTTATCCGCTCGCGCCGGTGCAGCGCGCGTGCGTCGAGCGGCACGGCTATCCGAATTGGACGAAGCCGGAGAACATCGTTAGCAACGGCGCGTACCGCCTGCAGTTTCGCCGCATTCGCGATCGGATTCGCTTGGTGAAGAGCGACACGTATTGGAACCGCGCGAATGTGAAGCTAAACACCATCGACGCGTTGGCGGCGGAGAACATCACGACGATGCTGAACTTGTACCTGACCGGCAAGGCCGATTGGGTGACCGATTTGCCGCCGTCGGTAAAGCCGGAACTGCGGCGAACACGACCGCTGGAATACGACCCGACGCCGCAGCTTTCCGTGTATTTCTATCGCGTGAACGTGACGCGCAAGCCGCTCGACGACGTGCGCGTGCGCAGGGCCCTGTCGATGGCGTTGAACCGCAAAGAGATCATCGAGGCCGGGCCTCGGGCAGGCGAAGTCCCGGCGCTCAGCTTGGTGCCGGAAGGAATCGCCGGCTACACGCCCGCCAACGGCGACGCGGAAAACATTTCCGCAGCGAAGCGATTGCTGGCCGAGGCGGGCTATCCCGAGGGCCGCGGCTTTCCGCGGATCGAGATTCTTTACAACTCGCACGACGTACATCGGGCGATTGCCGAGGTGATTCAAAGCCAGTGGAAGCGCAACCTGGGCATTACCGTCGGGCTTGTGAACCAGGAATGGGGCGTATTCAACAGCACCACGCGGAAGCTGGAGTACGACGTCGCGCGAGCCGGCTGGATCGGCGATTACAACGACCCGACGACGTTTCTGGATCTGCTCATTTCCAATAACGAAAACAATCAGACGGGCTGGAAAGACGCGAAGTATGACGAGTTGATGGCCGCCGCCTCGCGCGAGATCGATCCTGCCAAACGTTTTCAACTGTTGCACGACGCCGAACAGCGGCTGGTCGAGCAGTTGCCGGTAATCCCGATGTATCACTACGTGTCGAAGGAGATGGTTCGCACCTATGTGAAGGGGCTCTATTCGAACATTCGCGAAGAGCATCCGCTGTGGGCCGTGTCGATTGATCCTGAGGAAAAGGCCCGGGTGTTTGCCGCCGAGGGCCTGCGGTGATTTCCTTCCTCATTAAGCGGCTGCTCTGGACGGCGGCGACGATGTGGGTGGTGTTCACCGCCACGTTCTTCCTGATGCGCGCCGTGCCGGGCGGACCATTCGACGGCGAGCGGAAGCTCGATCCTGAGATCAAACGCAACATCGAAGCCCGCTACGGAACGAACGACGATCTCGACGTTCAGTACTTCCGCGAACTCGGGCGGGCCGTCCGTGGCGACTTGGGCCCCAGCTACAAACTGGCGGATTTCACGGTCAATGAGATCATCGCCCAAGGGTTTCCGATC
>JAEUIN010000050.1 GCA_016793115.1 Planctomycetaceae bacterium | reverse complement strand
GAACGCTTTCGACGGTCACTACTTCTTGTAATCGTCGCCCGAGAGGCTCTTCAGCACCGACGTTTGCCACTCAGTAAGCTTGGCCTGCAGCTTTTCGGCGACTTCCCGTTGCCCGTCGATGAGGTTTGTCTGCTCGGCGGGGTCGGCAGCGAGATCGAAAAGTTCGCGCTTGGGTGCGGCGGACTTCTTTGCATCGTGGATGACGAGCTTGAAGCGGCCGTCGATGATCGAGCGCGGGCCGGCGTAATCTTCGGGCGTCGTCGGCGGTTGGTGGTAGTTCTTGAAGTCGCGCGTGGCTTTACCGCCGGCGCGCTTCACCAGCGGAGTCGTTCCTTCTTGGAGCTTCGGGTCGATGTACGGCTTCGGCTTCGCGCTCGTCAGTCGCGACGTGTTGCTATTGAAGTCCCAGACGAAGAGCGGGCTCGGCCGCGCGGTGAGCTTGCCGTCAAACAGGCCAGCGATATCGATCCCGTCAATCGGTCGCGCCGGCGGCGCGATGCCTGCGAGGCCGCAGATCGTCGGCAGCAGGTCGCTTGTCGACGCGCGCACCATTGTGGTGCGCGGCTCCGTGATGTGGGCCGGCCATTCGATGAGCCCCGGCACGAGCGTACCTCCTTCGTAGACTTGGCCCTTCGCGCCGCGATGCGGGAAGCCGAGTGCGGCGTCGGGGCTGGTGCCGTTGTCGCCGCAGTAGAAGACGAGCGTGTCTTGCCGCAGGCCTTTCGCCGCGAGGTGCTTGCGGAGCGTGCCGATCGCGCGGTCCATGGCCGTGATCTCGGCGTACCGCTCGCGCAGCACTTCGCCTTGCGGGCGTTTGGTCGGACCGCCGGTTTCGTTCGACGTGAGCGAGACTTTCTTGGTGTACTTCGCCGGCAGGTCGTCGTACAGAGCCAAGTCGGCGGGCAGGCCGCTGTAAGGTTCGTGCGGCGAGCCGAACCAGATGACGGTGAAGAACGGTTGCTTCCGCTCGGCGGCGCGATCAATGAACGTCAGCGCCTCGCGCACGAGAATCTCCGAACTCTCGCCGGAAAACGCCTGCGGTTCGCCGCCGTTGCGCGAGAGCCAGGGATTCAACTCGAAGAAGTTGTCGTGCGACAGCCATTCGTGAAAACCCATCGCGCCGGGACTGACGGGCGATTCCTTTTTCACGGCCCCGACGTGCCACTTACCGAAGTGCCCGCAGCGGTAGCCGGCCTCGCCGAGCAGCCGCGCGAGGGTGATTTCTTCCGGTCGAAACGACCAGCCGGGCGCGAACGTGCCCATGCGGTTCGGATGCCGGCCGGTGAGGAAGCTGGCGCGGGTCGGCGAGCAACTCGGGTGGGCGGCGTAGAAGCGGTCGAGCCGCAGGCCGACGGCCGCCATTTCGTCGAGTACCGGCGTTTTCACGTGCGGATGGCCGTGGTAGCCGGTTTCTTCCCAGCCGTGGTCGTCGCCCATCATCAGGACGACGTTCGGCGGCGCCGCTGCCGCCGTGGTCGCCCCGGCCAATAAGCAGAGACACCATGCCGCACCTATCGCGACCACGAAACCTGACACGTTGGCCTTCATCGCGCAACCTCCGAAACGGTGTGGGTAGTTCACGATCATGGGCCGGCCCGTCGGCTGCCGCAAGGATTTCGCAGGCTCGTCGGCGGCAATCTGCGGTTGATGCCTCTCGCGCGCGATGCGATGATTCGTATCAACGTTTATGTATCGCCGCCGTCCGCCCGAGAAGTGATTGCCATGGGACGAAGTTTCGAGAACCGCAAAAAGTCGATCTTTAAGACCGCCGGACAGAAATCGAAGCTGTACTCGAAGTACGGCAAGCAGATTTACGTCGTCGCCAAGGGGGGCGTGCCCGACCCCGAGGCGAATCCGGCCTTGCGGAGCTTGATCGAAAAGGCGAAACGCGACCAAGTGCCGGCGCACGTCATCGACAAGGCGGTGGAAAAGGCCCGCGGCGCGGGGGGCGAAGAGTTTACGCCGGCCCGCTATGAGGGCTTCGGTCCCGGCGGAGCGATGTTCATCGTCGACTGCCTGACCGACAACAACCAGCGAACGATCTCGGAAGTGCGCAACTGCTTCACGAAGACCGGCTCGAAGCTGGGGGCGACCGGCAGCGTGTCGCTTTGGTTCGACCAGCTGGCGGTGCTCTCTTTCAAGGGAGACAACGACGACGCGGTGATGGAGGCGATGCTCAACGCCGACGTGAATATCGACGACGTCGAAAAGAAGAACGGCTACATCACGATCTTCGCGCCGCCGTCGGAATTCTACAAAGCCAAAACGGCCCTGCTGCAGGCGTTTCCCGGCACCGAGTTGGAGACCCAGGAAATCACGTTCCTGCCGCAATCGACCAAGGCGATCACGGCCGAAGATCTGCCGATGTTCGAAAAGTTCGTCGACATGCTCAACGACTGCGACGACGTGCAGGACGTGTATCACAACGCCGAGTTGCCGAGCTAACGCCAAGCTGCTTGGCTGAAAGCCGGCGCGTCGCGGACAATTCTCCGTCGGCCTCATGTCAGGCGGCTTATGACCCGTGCCGCGATTCATCCTGCGACGTTGGACGACGAGTCGTTGCTGCAAGAGTGCTCGCGGCGCACGACGCGCCGCACCGGCCCCGGCGGGCAACATCGCAACAAGACCGAAACCGCGGTCGTCCTCACGCATTTGCCGACGGGACTTCGCAGCGAGGGGAGCGAAAGCCGAAGCCAAGCGCAGAACTTGAAGGCCGCGATCTTTCGTTTGCGGCAAGCGTTGGCCGAGCAGGTGCGCTTGCCGGTGGAGCGCGGCACCGCGCCAAGCGAGTTGTGGCGCTCGCTCGTGCGCGGTCGCAAACTTGCGATAGGCGGCGAGAACGCCAACTTTCCGGCGCTGCTGGCGGAAGCCCTCGATCGCGTCGCCGCGCACGAGTTCGACGTCGCCGCGGCCGCCGCGGCGCTGGAAGTTTCAACAACCCAGCTCGTCCGCTTCCTGCAGCAATCGCCGCTGGCCTGGAGCCGGATAAATGTTGAACGTGTAGCCCGGTCGCTACGGCCGTTGCGCTGATGCCGCCGGCAGCGGCACTTCCATGAAACAGGGCGTCATTGCGCGAGGCAGGACGTCGGCGCGTAACACGCCTCGCATTTTCACGCTTCCGAGGGAATCGTCGTCGCGGTGAGTTTGTCCGCATTCGGGCATTCGCGACGATCGTTCTACAAAGATTCTCTCGGAGGTTCGTCGTGCTTCGCGTCGTCATCGGTCGTGGCTTACTCGTGCTGGTTTACGGCGCCGTCGCTTTGGGTTCTCTGGGTGCGGCCCGTGCCGACGAGCCCGGCTTTCGCAAGCCCGACGGCAACCGCAACGGCGGCTCTCCTTCGCACGGTCGACATGACGATCGCGACCATCAGGATCGTCACGACGACCAACACGGCGGCCATAACCACGACGGCGATCATGGCGACTCGCACGATCACGATTCAAATCGCGGCGGCTTCCCGTATCTCGGTCGGTACAAAGCCATGTACCGCAGCACGTACTCGAAGGCGACGGGCAACTTCTTCGCGCTCGGTCGGGCGACATCGTCGGAGTTTCGCGTCCGCAGCAGCCTCGGCGGCTTCAACATGACCGGCACGTGCCTGCCGTGCGAGCGCGGCACGATCTATCGGGCCGACTACGGTCGCTACGCCGACAGCCCGTTCATCGTCTCGGGCAGCATCCTCCGCGAGTACAAAAAGTACAACGCCCACGGCGGCCGCCTCGGCTTCCCGATCGGCCCACGCTTTGAGCTGGGCCGCGACAACTCGGGCCACAACGACGGCTACATGCAGAAGTTCCAAGGGGGCGTCATCAAGGCCTATCGCAACGGCCACGGCGACGTCGACTTCAACAACTACCGGTAGAACTGGCAAGCGTAACGGGAGTTGCGTAAAATGAAGAAACAATACGAATAGGTGACAAACTTGCCTATTAGATCATGTTTGCGAGTAGGAGTTCGTCATGCCGATTCTCACCAAAGATCAAGCCGTCGAATTACTCACGAAGGCCGTTGAAGAGGAACTCGACGCCGACGATTTATTGCAAGTGCATAACGAACTCTTTCCCGACGAGCCCGTTACCGAAGACGATGTCTATGACGATGTTACGCCTTCCATCGAGAGTATCGTCGAATTTGTGAACAGCGAACCGGCCATTGAAGATTTGCTGGACTTGTGGAATTTAATTTATCCGAAGCATCGTCACGTTTGGTACGACGAACAATCTGAGAAATTTCACTACAACGAAGAGTCGTTCCCGCTCCAAGCCGAGTAAAACTTCAAAGCTTAGAGATCGCCAAGCTCGCCAAGGGCAACTGTGCCGTCTACAGCGCTGCAACATTTCGATGAGGATATCTCTCGAGCGAGAGCGCTGATCCGCCTTGCCGTCGCTATGCCTCAGGGCAATGCGGCTGAGCAACTCGTTCGTGGAGATGTACTTCGCAGCGCTTGGATGTTTTCCATCGGCGCTTTAGATGCCTACTTCTGCGATGCTTACACGGATATTCTAGCGCATACGATAATTTCAAAGAATCGCCATGCTGTACTAAACCCGCCTGGCTTTGTCTTGCCTGACTTCTTTCTTAGGGTGCAGTTTCCGCTTAGGGCAATTCTTGAGCCGTACGACGTCAACACGAACTGGCGATGGCGCATGGCGGCGCGCGAGGTGATGACCTACGAAAATGTGCTTTCCCTGGAAGCGGTGCAGAAGCTATTCAATCCGTTCTTTCGCAAAGATCACAAGTTTTTTTATTCACTGTTGCCGAGTTGGATTGCGCACCCGCATGCAACGCGACGATTGTTTGGAATTACCGCGGCTGCATTTGGCCTGCTGGCGGGAGAAAATCGAACGACGGCGTTGCAGCAAGCTCGCGACCAGCTGACGGATCGGTTCCAAGCCATCATCCAACGTCGGCATGACTGCATTCACAATTGCGACAGACCTCGTACCGCCCCGCAACCGCTGAGTTCAGCGATGGCCGTTAGTCGAGTTGCCGATGATGTCGAGTTCCTCGTGAGGCGATTCGACGAGCACTGCAACGTCGAGTTCCGCGAGTTCTTGTTGGGGCTCGGCTGTTCGGTCCCAATCGTAAACCAGACCGGCTACTGAGCCAGGGGCGTTCATCCTATCCGAACAGTTCCAAAATCGGTTTGCCCATCGTCAGCGGGCGGAAGATGCCGCTGTTGGTTTGGGGTTCACTGATCGGCACGTCCAGCGCGTGGTAGATGGTCGCCGCGAAGTCTTCGGGCCGTACCGGATTGTTGGTGACGTAAGCGCCGTGCTTGTCGGACATGCCGTACACTCGGCCGCCGCCGATGCCGGCTCCGGCCAAGATCGACGAAAAGCAACTCGGCCAATGTTGCCGGCCCGGCGGGTTCTGCGTGAGCACATTCGGCGTGCGGCCGAACTCACCAGTGACCACGACGAGCGTGTTTTTCAACATGCCGCGCTCTTTCAAGTCGGTGAAGAGCGCCGAGAGGGCCTGATCGAGTCGCGGCAGGCAAAAGCCCATACCGTACGAGCCGTTGCCGAAGGCGTTGCCCATGCCCATGTTGCCGCCGTGCATATCCCAACTGCTGCTCGGCGGGCCCGCCGTATCGTGCGCGGCCTGGCCGACCCAGCCGTTGACGGTGACGAACCGCACGCCCGCCTCGACCATCCGCCGCGCGAGCAACAGATTCTGCCCCAGCGGGTGCCGGCCGTAGCGATCGCGAAGCTTGGCCGGTTCGCGGTGCAGTTCGAAAGCGTCGCGTCCTTCCTTGCGCGTAAGCGCGTCGTAACCTTTTTCGCGCAGCTGCTGCCAGTCGGCGCCGCGGGTATCGTTGTTGAGCACGTCGCTTTCAATCTCGGCGAGCAGGCTCTTGCGGCGGCCGAGCCGGTCGCTGTCGACGGGGGAGTAAATCTCCGGCGGCTCGAAGTTGTCCATCGCCGGATGGTTCTTGTCGCTGCCGACGAACACCGGCGCGTAGGCCGACCCGATGTACCCGCCGAGCCCGATGTTCGGCGCGCAAAACACCGGCCGGCCGACGCACTTGATCAGCCACGCATTAGAAACGATGTTTCGCTTGCTTGGCTTGGCCTTAGCGACGAACGAACCGATGTACGGCTGATCGTCGGGCACCCCTTCTTGCACGCGCTTCGCCGACTGTCCGCTCAGTAAATTGTGCATCGCGTCGAAGTGGTTGCTGATCGCGCCCGCGTGGCTCATCGAGTTGATGAGCGTGAACTGGTCGGTCAGCTTCGCCAGCTCGGTATGCATCTCGTTGATGCGCATGCCCGGCACGCGCGTGGCGATCGGCTGGTACGGCCCGCGGATCGACGGCGGAGCGTCGGGCTTCATGTCCCACGTATCGATGTGGCTCGGCCCGCCGCAGAGCAACACGAAGATGCACGACTTCTCCGAGCGCACGGCATTGCCGCCGGCGTCGAGCTTGTCGGTTCCCAGCACCGTGCCCGGCGACCCGAGCGAGAGGGCTCCCAAACCGGCGGCGATGAGCGCTTGACGACGATTCAATTCGATGCGGTTCATCACGAAACCTGCACGCGGTGGAAAATCGAACGTGTAAGTTCGAAGGCGGGAACGATCGGCGGGGAGCGGGCGACGAAACGAATTGCCTCCGTCGCTCAAGGAAGCGCAGTATAAACCCATCCATCGGCGATCGCCAATGCGTTTCTTTCGACCATCTGTTAAGTTGGCCGTCGCCCGCCGCTCGCCCGTAGCTGCTCGCCGTTTCGCACTCCCCTGCCCCGCCGCAACCGCCCCGTGACCAACGCCGCTGATTCGTCGCGAGGTCGATTGCTCGTCGTCGCCGCCGCGCTGTTTTGGAGCACCAACGGGCTGTTCGTCAAAAACGGCGTGTTCGAGTCGTGGCCAAGTGAACAACGCGGGATGCTGCTGGCCTTATGGCGCGGTCTGTTCGCGGCGCTTGTTTTGATTCCGCTGGTTCGCAAGCCGCGGTGGAGTTGGAAGCTGCTCCCGCTGTGCGCCGCGTTTCTGGGCATGAACATCTGCTTCTTGCAGTCGATGGTCTGGACCACGGCCGGCAACGCCATCTGGTTGCAGAACATCGCGCCGGTTTGGGTCTGCCTCTTCGCGCGCTTCGCCGGCGAACCGCTCGACCGTCGCGATCTCGTGCCGTTGGTCTTCTCGGTCGTCGGCGTCGGGCTCATTCTCACCTGCGAACTCTCCGGCACCGATTGGTCGGGCACGGCTCCGCAAGGCGTGTTGCTTGGGCTGCTCTCGGGCCTGTTCTACGCCGTCGTCATCCACACGCTTCGCCGGCTGCGCGAGTTCGACGCCGCTTGGCTCATCGTGCTCAGCCTCGGCGTCACGGCGCTGTGCTTGTCGCCGCTGCCGGTGCGCTGGAACATCTGGCCGACGAGCACCCAGTGGATCACGCTCATCGCCTTCGGCGCCGTGCAAATGGCGACGCCGTATTTCTTGTTCGCCCGCGGCCTGCGCAAAATTTCCGGACAAGAAGGGGCCGCCATCGGGCTACTCGAGCCGCTCTTGGTGCCGCTCTGGGTGTGGAACACCGAGCAACCGCGTTGGTGGACAATCGCCGGCGGCGGCCTCATTTTCCTTGGCCTGGCCTGGCGATATCTAATGCCGCTCGTGCGGCTGGGAAGAAGATAGAGCTTACTCTCTGCGAAACGCGCGCACCCCTAGAAAACCTGTTTGGTCGGCGTCGGCAACTTGGGAACGCTTCAAGACTCCGGTCGCTCACGCTCCCGGCTCGCTGTCCGCGTCATTCGAACTTCGCCGCCCGTTCAGCATTCAGCATTCAGCAGTCTACATTGCTTATTGCCCCGCCACGCTGATCGGCATTTTCGGCAGGCACAAAATCGGCAGCGTCAGGGCCGCCAGGCCGATCAGAAATCGCAGCGGTCCGATCTTGGCCCCGTCGTTGCTCGTCGGCGGGTGGTCGACGCCGAGAATAA
>JAEUIN010000248.1 GCA_016793115.1 Planctomycetaceae bacterium | reverse complement strand
CGCAAAGCCGAAACAGCACGTCGAGAGTTGGCGACTTCTTGTCATTCTCTAGAAGACTGACGTAGCTGCGATCGATCTCGGCCTCAAAGGCGAGTTTTTCCTGCGTCAGACCGGCCTCTTCGCGGGCCTTTCGTAGCTCCTTCCCAAGCATGGCCCGAGGGTATCGAGCATGCCCCGGGAAGTCTGTTGACTATAGTCAATGCATCGCGGACATTGACGCGAATAACTCGCCCCGCCTGTTTCGGAAGCCGACCATGAGAAGAAACGATCCGGCCAATTGGCAGCTATATTGGGAGTGGCTGCTCTTCGCAGTAGCAGGCCGAGCATTGCTGGCCGTGCTCGATTGGATGACAGCCTTGGGCTACCGAAGTCACCTTGAACCGATCTCCGCGTTAGGCCCGTTCATCGACACCGTGTTGACGGCGGGTCTAGCCGCAACGGTGATTCCGGCGATGCTCGCCGCAAGGGATCATAGGCCTGATCGTTTTGCGAAGGCGTGGCGGATGACCTACACGATGACTGCGTGTGGAGTCGTTGCTCTCATTTTCAAGCAACCGCTGCTGGGCTTGGCCCAATTGATCTATCCGGCCTACACCGCTTATCGCCTGCGATTACCCGACGACGCCCGATATCCCATTCGCTCCGAGCGGTGAATTCCTCGCTCTCACGTTCGTCCTTGCGGAGCATCATCCGGCTTCGATGCACTCGACTGCGCTGAGGGAACCGCAGGCGTGAGTTCGTGGCCGCACCACTCGCAGTTGGATTGCCGCCCTAGATTCGGTGTTTGACATCGACCGCAAAGGACGACCGACTCTTTGAATCCGACTTCCGCTTGCCGGGAATCGGAGAGTTTCATGAGCTTGTGAGCGTAGCTCGTGATCGCGTGATCAAGATTGTCGCGCATGGATGTGAGCCTCGCGAAAGGTGGCCGGCATCGAGCGTGGGCTGCCCCTATGAGGAATCGTATTCCGCGACATTTTGGTGGAATGTCCTTGTCCGCCCGACAGTCATGGCCAGCTTGCCGACTTGATTCGTCGACATCTCGCGGCAACCGGCGCAACGGGGGACCAGGATGATTACAGACCGGAGTCAAAGAGGCGGCCTAGGACCCCTCTTCCGAATGAGCCCGTTAACCGGTCACGCCAGTGGAATTACAACGTGGTAAGTCGGCGCTTGTTTTTCGTTTTACCGATCTAAAATTGGGGTATAGACACCCAGGCCACGTTCGTTTCGCTATGAGTCCGCAAGAGGCAATTCCCCCAACGCCAACCGAGCCTGAAAGAACACCTCGGGAAAGCAAATGCGAACAGGCGCTCGTCCTATGGCTGCGATGGAACGACGCCTATAAGCGGATCAACGCCGCGCTGTCCGCCGATCCCGAACGGCGAGAAGACTTCGCAGAAATGATCGGCGAACTCGATGAACTCCGTGAAATGGCCGTAGCGCTCTCGAAGGAAGTACTTCACGACTGAGCGTCGGCCGCCGCCCTCAAGCTAGGCGAAGCCCACAGCCGAGAGTGGCATTCATCGTGGCGGAAGTTCGCCAAATAGAGTTTGCGACCTGCTGAGGATTATGGTGCGCGGTCGAAATACCGATTTTGCCTAATACTCTCTGATCCGCGATGCTGTCACTCATATGACATTTCGCGGTTTTTCTATTCGACTGGCGACTCTTCCCGTCAATCGCCCGCCGCTACGCGTTGCCCCGTTGCTTTGCTTGCAGCGCAGGGATACTAAGCGACTGCCGCTTCTTGAGCACGGTAAGCGATCAGACCACGGGCCCTTTGGTGGCTGATTCACAAAGTGCAGCTAGTGAATATTCGCCGCGACAAGTCTTACAACGGTGTGGTTTCCCCTCCGGCTTGCAACGTTCCGCCGGGCGATGCTTAGGCCGACAACGGCGGTTTGATGGTTGGAGCCGTCTTCGCTTGGGTCGCGTAACGCCGCACGGCAACAGCGGCGAGTTCCATCGCTTCGGCCTGAGTGTCGGCACAAAACAGCGCCGTCCCGTTTTTTTGGGCGAGTTCCGCAGCCTTAAAGTCCCGTCCGACATACACCTGCCGTCCGTCGGCGAGCGAGACCACGACGCACCAAGAGTCAGTCATAATCCGAGCGTCTGGGAATGCCTTCGTGAGAGCATATCGACCGCGCTTCTGTATAGCGGCGCGCGAGTGAATCTCAATCTTTTGTGCGCAGCTTCACTCAGTCACGAACTAATTAGCATACATACCGTTTCGGCCCTACCGCGGTTAGGTATTCCACGGACCGACGCCCACTTTGCAAGCGAGCGAAATCGCACAAGTTCAAAAACATTCGATGCGACGTGGCGTCGCCGCGTTAGATGCGAACGCACTTTGTTGATTTCCTTCGCCGCAGGCTCATACTCGACGGGATGGAACACGAATTCTCAGATTCAGATTCCGCTGCGCGACTGCTGGAAGAGATGGGCTACGCGCACGGCGTCGCCTCAAAGGACGGACCGGACGGCGACGTCTGGACCGTCCATGCCCTCAAAGGCCATCACAAGATCACCGTTCACGCTCCGACGCTGGAGCAGGCTTACCGCGAAGCCGTTGAGCAGGCACGGCCGGACAGCGCCTAACACTTCGCTATTTGCGCTTATCCATCTCGCGAATTCTCGCGGCGCTAAGTGCGGCTCGCCGCTGGGCGTCGCCGAGTTCGGGCGACTCAACCCAGACCGTGCTTTCGCTGGTTCCGAAAGCTCCGCGCGCTTCGGCAGCGTTTTGTCCGCAGTAGATCACGCTCAGAGTGCGGGACTCAATGACGACATGCCAAGGTTTCTTCGGCGGCGGGATTTTTCCCAGATCACGCGCAGCGATATGTCGACGCTTCCCGCGTTCCATATCTCGATTCTTCAACCACGAATCCGCACCGGCAAGCAGAGATGCGGCAAGCCGCTGTCAACGGTTTACCGACAAGATGGCGGCGCAGATTTCCAACGCGGTCGCCGTGGCGAACTTCTCGCCGGCACCCTTAATCCCGATCTTCTCGGCAGCCGCGCGTGCCGTGTTCCAATTGGTCGACGCCCGGAACCTATGCCAAGGATCGTCGCAGTCTTCGATTGTCGTTGGCGCGCGGACGTAGCAGACGTCGTTGACCACCTGATAGTCGAAGCCGCAGGCGACGGCAATTTGCGCGTCGAGATCGGGCCCGGCGGTGAGACTCATTTCACGCGCTTCCGTTGCTTCGACTGGTACGACGGGATTCCCAACGACCGCCGTTTCTTCAACACGGTAAGCGACCAGACGTCCATCATCGCGGCTATCTGCGAATCGGGCACTTTGCCGAGCAAGGCTAGTACGCGCTTCGGCCACACCTTACCGATCCGGTGTTGCGCCTTGATGCCGAGCCGTTCCCGACGGGCTTCGACGGCTCTCGTGGTCCGCCCGAGGCGCTCGGCTATCTCAGCATCGCTGGCCGTGCCGAGAAGCGAATCTTCTTTGGCGGACCATGCGGATCGATGTTTGGTTGTCACGGTTGCCTGCGGGCTGTAATGAGTTTGTCTTAGAGGGGATTGATGCAACACGGGTCTTCGTTCTTCGGGCTATTCACGAGCGTGCTCACCGGAGTCGCGACCATCTCCTCCTCGGGATATGGTTTGAGCAATGAAAGCAATTCCGGCTTGTCTTGGAATTCGGGGTCAAGCCACAGTTGAATTGATTCCTTCGGCAAGATAACCGGCATCCGGTCGTGGATCGGGGCCATCAATTGGTTCGCGTCGGTCGTGATGATCGTGGCCGAATTGATCTCTCCGGCTTTGTCCCAATGGGCGGCGAGCCCCGCGAATGCGAACGGCCGATCGTCCTTTAAGTGAATGAAGTACGGCTGTTTCTTTTTCGCGTCGAGCTTCTTCCACTCGTAAAATCCGTCCGCGATCACAAGGCAACGATCTTTCTTGAATGAGTTCCGAAACGCGGGCTTCTCCGCGACGGTCTCGGCACGGGCGTTGATCAGGCTATTACCAATTTTGGGATCGGCTGCCCAAAAGGGAACGAGGCCCCAGCGGCGAGCCATGATCGCCCGCTTGCCATCGATGAGGCTGATCGTGAGGATTTGCTGGGTCGGAGCGACGTTATAGCGAGGAGTGGGTTGGTACTCGGGCCGTGCCTCCGCCTCGAATTCCATCAAGAGCCGATTGAGATTGGCTCGCAGAGTAAATCGACCGCACATCTATTCGGCCTCAAGCCAGTCGATGACCTGGGTCCACGGGACTTGCCGGAACAACTTTCCATTCGTGGCACGCCAGCGAATACCGCCGACGCTCACGATGAGCGTTCCCATCTTGGTGTTCTTCCGCTTCGTCTTATCTCGTACTTCGAACGTCATTCCCGGCTTACCGATCTCGATCTCTTGATTGACCTTTGCCGTGACCGTTCTCGTGGGCTTCCCTTGCCTTCGTGTCATGTTCCGCCTCGGCCAAAGATAGAGTGCATTTGGTAATTATACCTTGACCAAGCCGTAGCACGGCGATCGAAGGAGCCGCCCAATTGGCCTGATTCTTGCATAAGCTTGCACGGAGCGTGCGGGCGTCCGTTTACTTTTACAAAAGGAGATCACTCATGCCGAAGTCGACTCGAAACACCGGCAATCCATGGACCGCCGAAGACGTCAAGCAATTGAAAACTTTGGCGAAAGAAAACACTCCGACGCGTGTTATGGGATTAAAACTTGGACGCACCGAGGCCGCCGTACGTGGGAAGGCGAAGTCGGCCGGAATCTCTTTGAAGCCGACCAATCGCTCACCCTACAACCGCAAGGCCAAGTAGATGTTGGTTAGCGGAGGTAGCCGTTAGAACCGGGACTAGACCAAGTTTTTGAGGAGCGCGCTGCGGAGACTAGATAGCGGACCCAATCTCAGATCGACGGGGGGAGATGGAAAAATCTCCTGGAAGCCCCCGGCATGGGGCTAAGCCACGATTTTGGTCGCGACGGTTTACCGCCGGGCTCGTTTATTGGGCCTACTGTTTGCATCCCGATGCATAGGAGCTTCGCTCCTTTTCGTCGGACGGTTTTTATGTTGTCGGTAACGCCTCCCGCCGTTCCGCCCGGTCGTTATTTGGCCACCGTGCGCACCCACCCTGATTTGTTTGCTGCGCCAGTGGAGCGATGGCAAGTCGTTGAAGTTCGCGAGGATGGGCGTATCGAAAGCGCGACCGGTATCGACTTAACGCCCAATGCGACCCGCGAGGTCGTCATCGAGCAGCCGGTCGGATCCATGCAAGACCGACCCGTTTCACCAACCGGGTCTTCGGCTACGACTCTTTGAGGCATCTGACAAACGCAAAACTAACCCGAGCCGGGGACCAAGTTTTTGAGGCGCGCGCTGCGGAGACTAGTTCAGGACCCGATTTCAGATCGACCGGGTAGCAGGGTTCATTCTCCTGGAAGCCCCCGGGGCCCCCTCCGCTTCTCGATCGCAACATAACGGCTGTAGCGCCTCGACCGGCGCTTCACTCGCTTCGGACAGGTCTAGGCGAAGTCCCCGCGCACGTCTTGCTACGGCAGCCCGCTAGCCTTGGCGCTTGGACCGGCCGATCGAGGCGGCATCCCTTCCGTGGCGAGCTTCCAAGCCTTCGAACAGCGGGCCGGAATAGAGAGCGAGCCAGCCCGTTGGCTATCCTCGGCGTGCCACGAGCGAAGGCAAGGCCGGATGCCCACCAAAGGCCGATCGAGGCCGATTTCGAGGGGCGGGCCCGAAAATGGGCCTCCGCATTTCGCCGCTAACGAGCGCCGAGCACTCGGGATGACCTGGGAGACCTGGGATTGCGGCTCGATTCTGGGGGTCGCGGGGCGATAGCATCATGCCTGACAGGTTGTCAGATGTTATCAAGTCGGCTTCCTAGCTTGGCCCAGCATCGTAATCCAGGCAATCTGCCAATGGTCGTACAGCCGCCGAATCCGGGCCACCGTGCCAAGAAGTCGCTGAGACGTCCCAGCTCCACGCTGCGAGCCGAGATGATGCGGGGCGAGCCCGGGAGCTGCTCAAATCCGGACAGCCTGGGCGGGCCTCCTGGGCCCTGTGGCGAGGTTGTGACAGCGTGTCACAAGTGCCCCGCCAGGTCGAGTCGCGCTGTGCCCACGGCCGCAAGCATATCCACGCAGGCCGCTATCGACGGACAACCCGGACGAGTCGGACGTTTCGCATGCGAATTTACGACACGGGAGCCACATTCGATTTGGCCGTGGTGGCCAGGACGGCCATCTCTAGGATTTGGCGGCGTGCCATGTGGGGTAGATTAGACCAAAGCGAGAGTAGCAGGGCCAACTCCCCGTCCTGTGCCTCGGAGATCGTGGTTTCGGTTCGATTCGGGGCGAGTTGCGCCGGATTTTGCAGCGCGCCTTCGAGAGAATCGCAGTTTTCCTGGGAAATATCGCATTCCGTCGAATCCCACCCCATCCGCTACGTCGCCTCGATATGTCGTCCGCGCCGGGTTGTTCGCTTTGTAAAGCGAGCCGCCCATCGAGTTTTCTATGCCGCTCGATCGCGATTGTAGGCTGCGCGAAGTGCAATGCGACATTTTTGGCTTGCCCGGCGAAGAGCATGTCTGCGCCGGACTCTGGTAAGCGTCGGCGATCGTCGGCTTGTCGCCGTCGGGTCAAACAAATGCCGAGGGGCGGTACAATTCACTGCCTAGGGACGCCGGAAATCAATGTGCGGCGAGGCAGATTCAATAAACGTTGGAATGATTACCGCTTACTGCTAGGTTCACGTGCGCTCAGACTCGCCGAACAGGCATGCTCATTGTCCGGCAACGCGAGCCCATTCGACGGCGCCGCATGATCTTCACAACTATCGATTTCGACGGTCTTGGCAAACAGCAAGGCTTTTTGCAGGTGCCGTATTCGCACAACCTCGGTGGTTGGGCAAACGTGATGATTCCGATCACGGTCGTCGCCGCCGGCCATGGGCCGACCGTACTCGTGCTTGGCGGCAATCACGGGGACGAGTATCAGGGCCAGATCGCGGCAATCAAACTGGCGCGTGAAATCGGTCCGGAAGATGTCACCGGGCGACTTATCATCATTCCATCGCTGAACTTTCCGGCGGCGCGAGTTGCAACGCGGCTATCTCCGCTCGACGGGATGAATATGAACCGTGCTTTCCCCGGCGAGGCGGAAGGACCGGTGACGAGTCAGATCGCGCATTACCTTCGCACAGTACTGTTCCCGCCCAGCGATGTCGTGATTGACATTCATTCCGGCGGACGAAGTATGGAATTCGTTCCATGCGCGCACATGCACCTTGTGCCCGATCGAGACCAACGGAGTCGCATGTTCGCCGCCATGCTCGCTTGGAATACGGATTTCGCGTTCGTCTACGCCGATATTGCGGGTACGGGCCTGCTTCCCACCGAGGCGGAGAAGCAGGGTAAGCTGGTCGTGACGACCGAACTCGGCGGCGGCGAGTGCATTCCCGCCGCCGTTCATCGCATTGCGCAGAGCGGGTTGCACAACGTCTTAATCCACGTTGGGCTGCTAAAAGGACGCGAATTGACTCGCGGCGATCTCGGCAAACGGGCGCCCATCATCACACAGGCGCTCAATCGAGAGGACTATTTGCTGGCGCCGGAGTCCGGGATTTTTGAGATCAGCGTGGACCTCGGAGCGAAAGTGGACCGCGGGGATGTAATAGGCAAGATTCATCATCTTGAGCGGCCGGATCGCCCCCCCGAGCACATCGTCGCATCGAATTCCGGATATCTCGTCACAATGCGCGCACCATGCCTTACGCAACAAGGCGATTGTGTCGCAGTTATCGCTCAACCAGTAGAAGCCCGGCAAGTTCTCGAAGCATGAGTGAAGTCCTTCCGACACCAAACTCAACGCGGCGGGCCACTTGGCTTGTGGGGATCATGTGGTTCGCTTATTTCTTGAACTACTGTGACAGGCAAGCGGTCTTCTCGATGTTTCCGTCGCTGAAACGCGATCTCGGAATGACGGATAGGCAACTTGGATTGACAGGCGCTATTTTTCTCTGGGTCTACGCAGTCGGCTGTCCCATCGCCGGGCAATTCGCCGATCGCTCCTCGAAGCGCCTACTCGTCGTGCTTAGCTTGGTCGTTTGGAGCATCGTGACCGTCGCGACAGGCCTAGCCGACTCGGCCTTCACGATGCTGGCGCTACGCGCCGCAATGGGGGTTTCCGAGTCGCTGTTCATGCCGACGGCGATTGCGTTAACGGCCTCCGCCCATCCGCCGCCGCTCCGATCCCGGGCCATTGCCGCACTGACGACCGCACAAATTGCAGGCACAGTCGCCGGAAGTTGGTTCGGAGGCTGGATGGCCGACCGAGGTCAATGGCGTGGCGCGTTCTACCTGCTCGGTGTCGTCGGATTGCTTTACGCGCCGCTGTACTTCCATTTTTTGCGCACATTTGATCAACGCTCCGCACCCACGAATTCGCTGGGCGCAGAGAGATTGTCGCCGGCGAAACTGCTGAGGGTTCGCACGTTCCTGTTGCTTTGCGTCGTGTTTCCGGTATTCGTGTTTGGACTTTGGCTGCTTTATGGTTGGCTGCCCACGTTCCTACATGACAAGTTTGCGTTGAATCAATCCGACGCCGCATTCAATGCCACGCTCTTCCTCCAAGCGACGACCGCCGTGGGTTTGCTCGGCGGGGGAATCCTTGCGGACCGGCTGTATCGGCACACGGCCGCGTCACGACTTTGGCTCATGACGGCAAGTCTCGTCTTGTGCGCACCCTGTTTGCATGGGCTCGGCAGCGGCGATACGTTGTTCGCCACGCGCGTATCCGCCGCCGCCTTCGGCCTGTTCAGCGGCCTCTTGATGGGAAATATTTTTCCGGCCGCTTTCGAAGTCGTGCCTGCCGACGTTCGCGCTTCCGCCGTCGGCGTGCTTAATTTCTGTGGTGCGGTGATGTCCGGATTTGCAGCTTTGTTCGGCGGCGTCTGGAAGCAGTCGCTAGGGATCGATACGCTGCTCACGATGACCGCTGCGGCTTATCTCGCGGCCGGGATCATCTTGATGATCGGCATCCGAAAATGGTTTCCCTCCGATTTCGCGGCCGCGCGGTAAACAAGCATCTCCGTCGGCAACACCCCATCGCAGATCGCAATCCGACAATCAATGCCAAGAATTCTCATCGCCGAGTGCAAACAAGAAGTATCGACGTTCAATCCACACCTGAGCGGATATGAAGATTTCGGGATTCGCCGCGGCGAAGAGATTGTGTCTTATCATCGCACGGTGCGCAATGAAATAGGTGGCGCGTTGAGTGTTTTTGCGCCGAATCCCGATATCGAATTGGTTCCCGCGTACAGCGCCTTCTTTATCACTTCCGGCGGAACTCTCGCCCAACCGGCCTGGGAACGAATCGCGAGCGAGTTTCTCGAAAGCATTCGAGCCGCGCCCCCCGTCGACGGCGTGTACTTCTGCATGCATGGCGCGATGGCCAGCGAACAGGAATTGGATTCGGAAGGCTTTCTATTGGCCGAAACCCGAAAGATTCTCGGCGGCGACATTCCGATTGTCGTGTCACTCGATCTCCATGGAATCCTCACCGACCGTATGGTGGAACACAGCGATGCGATCGTAGCCTATCACACTTATCCTCATGTCGACTTTTTTGAAACGGGAGGGCGGGCCGCAAGTTTGCTCCTGCGGATCATCGCAGGCAAAGCCAAGCCGGTCACTGCGAAGGTGGCAATTCCGGCCTTGGTGCGAGGCGATGAGCTCATCACGTCGACGGGACTTTTCGGCCGGAGTATTCGTATTGCTCAAGAAGTGGAAAGCGGTCCCCCCGGTCTATCCGCGGGGGTGTTCATCGGCAATCCCTTTACGGATGTTCCGGCGCTGCAAAGCTATAGCTTCGTCGTCACCGACGACGATCCTGACTTGGCTCGCCGGGAGGCGATTCGGATCGCCGAGAACTTTTGGGCGAATCACGAGCACATGCGTGTTCCGTTGGTAAGCCTGGATGACATGGCGCAGATCGCCCTTGCGCATCAACGCGGAACGTTGGCGATCATCGATGCCGCCGACGCAACGAGTTCCGGAGCCTCGGGAGATAGCAACGCCGTTCTACGCAAACTCGTCGAAGCCGGGTTTCAAGGCCGCACTCTGCTGCCGATCGTCGATGCGTCCGCAGTGCGACTGGCGTTCGCGGCCGGGGTCGGAAGCGAGATTGAAACTACGATCGGTGGAACACTTGATCCCCGGCGTTTCTCGCCGTTTTCGATTAACGCCAAGGTTCGCATGCTGTCGGACGGCGATTTTCGCAGCGAGTCTTTTGGAGAGCAATGGTTCGCAGGCCCCACTGCGGTACTCGAATCGAGCAACTTTACGATCGTCGTGAGTAGTCGAGCGGTAAATCTCTATGATCGCTCCTTCTTCTATGCGCATGGGTGTAACCCCAAACAGTTCAATGCGGTTGTCGTCAAGTCGCCGCATTGTCAAAGCCACATGTTCGCCGATTGGTGCGCGCGCATGGTATACGTCGACGCTCCCGGTTCGTCGAGCGCAAACTTGCCCTACTTGGGTCATCGCCGCTGCCCGCGTCCGATTTTCCCGCTCGATTCAGACGTTGCATTTCGACCCGTCGCCAAGATTTTTCAACGACGCCCATGAAGATTAAAGAAATTCGCTGTGCAGGATTGCGCGGGGCCACGCCCGAAGGAGGCTGGGCGAACGAACTCCGGCCCGACGATTGCGTCCACACGCTTATCGCGGTTCATACGTACGACGGGGCCGTGGGACTGGGGAGCGTGTTTACAAACGACGGCCTGGTCCGCGCGGCGCTCGCGGTTTTGGAGCCCCTGTATCGCGACGAAAACGCCTTAGAACCGGAGCGGGTAAGCGAGAAGCTGCATCAGAACACGTTCTGGCTCGGTCGCGGCGGTTCTCTCACGCATACGATTAGCGGTATCGATATTGCGCTTTGGGACCTGCTTGGTAAGGCCGCCGGACAACCAGTAGGACGTCTACTCGGGGGACGATATCGCGAGCGAGTTCAGCCGTACGCCTCGTTGCTAATGGATGAGCCGGCGCGACTTCGCGATCACCTCCTTGAAGTGAAGGCGCGAGGTTTTCGGGCGTTCAAAATTGGTTGGGGACCGTTCGGGCGTCACAACTCCGCCCTTGATGAGGCGATCGTGAAGGCGGCCCGCGAAGCGGTCGGCCGGGAATCACGGTTGATGGTCGACGCCGGCGGCAGCGACGCCTTTTGGCCCAACGGCTACAAATGGGCGCTCAATACCGCAAAAATGCTCGCGGATTACGAAGTTCATTGGTTTGAAGAAGCTCTTGTTCCGGACGCCCTTGAAGACTTCGCCAAGCTGCGCGAGCATTCGCCGGTACCAATCTCCGGCGGCGAAGTGTTGACGCGCCGTCAGGCGTTCGAGCCGTTTCTATCGGCACGTGCTTTCGACATCATTCAACCCGACGTCACCAAAGTAGGTGGACTGAGTGAAGAACGACGCATTGCCTGGCGAGCCCAAGAGTGCGGCATCCGATTCATTCCCCATGGATGGAACACGACCGTCGGACTCGCAGCCGATCTCCATCTCGCCTCGGCTTTCCCTGCTACCGATCTCGTTGAATACCTGACGGGATCACCTTTTATCGATGAAATCACGCTTGGCGGCTGGAAACTCGACGCCGACGGCATGCTGGCGATCCCTCGCACACCCGGCCTCGGAGTCGAACTCGACCGCGATGCGTTGAAAAAATACACCGGTGGAATCGAACTGTTTTGAGTCGACATTTAAACGATGGTTCGCCAGGCGGGCGCTGCAACATGACTCATTGATTGCCGGAACCGACGAGACTAGTCGCGCAAGTGTGCGTCGGCCTGAAGATGATACAGAATAAACTCCTCCGGCGTAGGAACGCTCGGCTCAGGTCGTTCCTCGATTCGATGCACGCAAATCGCGCCGACCGCGTCGCACTTTTGCTTGAGTTTCTCCCCGAATAGCGCGTGATGAATCGCAGAACCTGGGGTGGTCGCAGGCAATGGGTCGATGCGCGGAAACGAGGCCATGATTGGCGGGTCATCGCCGGAAACATGAAAATACGGCGACGCCTCGCGCAAACGACTTGCGAATTCGTCGTAGCGCCGCAGCACTTCCTCGCCGCTTTTCGCACCGACGGCGCGCGCAATCATCGGATGGGCGAGCACTTGATCGCCCATCCAGCTTTTCGCCTCGAGCGGATCGAGGCACACGGGGGGCGACATCCCCACGGCGGTCGTTAAGCGACTGGATTCGCGCAGTACCGGATCGACGCTTTTAGGGTCCGCAAGATCGTCGTGCAGCGCAAGCCAGAGGGCGGACACTCCTCCGGCCGAGATGCCATAGGCTGCGATGCGCTCCGGATCGATGTTGAACGACTTTGCGTGAACTCGCAAATATTGAACGGCCTGCGCCGCGTCGTGCAAAGGTGTGGGAATTTGCGCAGTGTGCGTGAATCGATAGTTGATCGACGCAACTGCAACTCCTTTCGCCAACATCGCTTCACAAAGCTTCGCAGGCACGTCGGCTTTGTCGCCGCCGCGCCAACCTCCGCCATGAATGAAGACGACGACCGCCGTCCGGCGTGCGCTCCGTACACGCCACAGATCGAGTTTCTGCCGTTCGTGTTTGCCGTAAGCGACATCGACGTCGGTCGGAGGAGGCGACGCCGACTTCGACACCGGCTCCGCCGCACTGCCGACGGATGCAAGGCTGCAGATCAGACCCACGAAGACAAAAGGCATCCACATAAAAGAAAGCTCTTGCGATTGAATGTGCTCGCGGTCTCTACGCAATCAAGGTTTAGAGACCGACTCATGAGTGACGATGCGATACAGTTGATCGATCACAACAAAAAGTCCATGTCGCTTTTCGTCATTTGGATCGTAGAGTACCGTCGCCGTTGCTCCCACGTCGCCCAATTTCTTGAGCGGCCCGGAATTCATATAGGCCTTTCCCGCTCTGGTCGTACCTCCCGCGGGAAATTCATATTCTAGGCGCCAGGTGTCATACTTGGCGCTCCCATAACGTGCGATCGCCGTTACCGTGCCCGACGCAGGCACTCCGTAGATCGCTAGATGACGCAAACGTCCATTCGTGCGTGCCACGTAGATCCAGATCGGCGTCGTCACGAGCCAGAGCAGTGCCGCAGTCAAATACAGTGCCCAGGCGGTCGCAGAGCCATCTCGTTCTCGATCAAGCCGCCGCTGCGTAATTGAATCGCCGGGATCATTCGGCCGATAGACGACGTTCTGCTCCTGTCCGATCGGCATGTCCATGAACGCGTCGCGATCGACCCCCTCAGTCAACCGATATGAGACGCCCGCCACCGAATACTCGACCACGACGCGCGGCGGCGTGTCTTTGCTCGGTAGTATCCGCTCGACGATGCGACCGACCGCCGGTGCGCCGCGCTCGCGCAACTCCGTATTTCGCATTTGCGAACGCACTCCTAGGCCGACGAGCAGCGCAGGCACTATCAAGCCTATAGTGACGAATAGCCAGCGCACAAATCGAACGCGCCAACGACCGGCAACGATGCGCGGCGGCGGATCTCGCAGTTCCACCTCATGGAAGGTGCCGGGGGAGATAGCCGTCGATGAATTGTTCGTGGATGCGCACATGTCGTTCACGCACTATGCGAGTGGTTTACGAGTCGATTCAAAGCGTCGAAAGGCCGGCACCGACCAATCGTATGATTGCGACAACTGATTACCATAATCGGTTTTCAGGATCGACACACCCGTTTCCGCGCAATTCGTCTATCCATTCCCGCCCACGCCGCCTGAGTATTTTGTTCGCCCAGCCGATTGCATTGTCCCCTCCCTTCCGTGCGTCGACGATGCAGGCGCACAATCCGAGCGCTGACAAGTCAAAGCGGCGGCGACAATCGATCTCCATCCATGAGTCGACGATGACGCCGATGCGACTAGAATCCCACCGCAATCTCTTGATTGCGCATCACTGGCCGAGAAACGAGTGCGTTTTCGCGCCGCCGTCATTAGGTGAGACCAAGCCTTGCGTGCCGCCCTCGTTTATCCGCATCAACTCTTCGCCGCAAACCCGGCGCTGTCCGAAGCCGAGTTAGTGGTTTTGATCGAAGAACCGCTGCTTTGGACCCAATTCAACTTTCATAAGCACAAGCTCGTGCTTCATCGCGCTTCGATGCGCGCCTACGCGGCGCGATTGCGCGATGACGGTCGACGTGTGCTCTATGTCGAATCTGAGTCGTTTCGCGCAACATCCGACATCACAGTCGTGCTTGAGCAGGAGCACGTTCACGAAGTCGCCGTCGTCGATCCGAGCGACGACTGGCTCTTACGGCGGCTGACTCGGTCGCTGCGAAACGCGGGAATTGCTCTAACCTTGATTGACAACCCGTTCTTTCTGACGCCTCCGACCTTTTTTGCCGAATTCGCCGACGAGCGTAAAAAGCTGTATTTTACCGACTTCTATATTCGTCAGCGAAAGCGGCTGGGACTTCTCCTCGACGCCGACGGGCGTCCGAACGGCGGCCGATGGAGTTTCGATACGGCGAATCGCAAAAAAATGCCGCGCGGGTTGCGGCCGCCGGAAGTTTTTGCGCCCACGCCGAGCATAGCTGTCGTAGAAGCGCGCGCGTACGTAGCCGACCGCTTTTCGAAAGCGCCGGGCGATGCCGCCGATTTCGCCTACCCCACCGCGCCTCAGCAAGCGGAACAGTGGCTCGCGGACTTCTTGGACCGACGCCTCGCGCATTTCGGCGACTATGAAGACGCGATGGCGGCCGACGAGGCGACGCTTTTCCATTCCGTGCTCACGCCGATGCTAAACGTCGGATTGCTTACGCCGCGACAGGTGCTTGACGCCGCGCTGGCGCGAGCCGATGAAGTGCCGCTCAATGCGTTAGAGGGATTCGTTCGTCAAGTCGTCGGTTGGCGCGAGTATATCCACGGCGTCTATCGGTTCCTGGGGCGGCGCCAACGCACCCGAAACTTCTGGGGGCATCGCAATCGGCTTCCTCGCAGTTTCTACGACGGCACTACCGGAATCGAACCGATCGATACGGTTATTCGTCGCGTCATCAAACACGCGTATTGCCATCACATAGAACGATTGATGATTCTCGGCAATTTCATGCTGCTGTGCGAAATCGATCCGCACGATGTTTACCGCTGGTTCATGGAAATGTTTATCGACGCCTACGACTGGGTCATGGTTCCCAATGTTTACGGCATGAGCCAATACGCCGACGGCGGCCTGACTACGACAAAGCCCTACCTAAGCGGGTCAAACTACGTTTTGAAGATGAGCAACTTCCGCAGAGGAAATTGGTGCGCGATTTGGGATGCGCTTTATTGGCGGTTTGTCCAACGACATCGCGAATTCTTCGCGGCAAATCCTCGACTCTCGGTCATTACGAAGCAACTCGATCGAATGGGGGACAAAATTGAGAACCACGTTCGGACAGCCGACCAATTTCTAATGCAGCTCTTCGCTTAGCTCACGCTTCCTAAAAGTCGACGGCAACTCATCCGGATACGTGTGCGGCGGCGGTTCGCCGAACGGCTGGACATTCTTGGGCTCTAATTGTAGCGGGGAAGAATCGGCCTTCGCGCCGCTCATCGTCGGCATCTCCGGCGGCGTACCCGGCCAATCCAGTTCTGACGGAGTTGACTGAGAGATCTCTTGCCTCGGCTCAAGCCGCGCGGCCTGAACGCGGCCGACGGCGTGGCCGCCGACGACCGCGGCCGCGTAGGCGGCAAATCCGTAGCCGGGCACCCAATCTCCGATGGCGCCGCCGACATAGGTTCCGTAAGCGGGGTAAA
The DNA here is from genome assembly GCA_016793115.1 of Planctomycetaceae bacterium. Lineage (GTDB taxonomy): Bacteria > Planctomycetota > Planctomycetia > Pirellulales > PNKZ01 > PNKZ01. Next base: position 76,124 of record JAEUIN010000248.1, on the reverse strand, counting down.
GGAGCGTGTACGCTTCTTGGCGCTCTTCGAGCGTTCCAAAATCGTGCAGATAGTCGAGTGCGTCGCGAGTCGCCACCGCCTCGTGCCACAGCGGCACGATCGGAAGCGTATAGATCGCCGCGTACGTGCCGGCGAACTCTCGACGGGCGAAATCCTTCGCATGCCCCGCTTCGTGCAGGCCTATCGCAGGAATATCGCTGAAAAGACTGATGGTATTCGTATAGGGATTGAAGTTGTCCCCGCCCCAGATACGGCCGGGAAACAACGTGTAGCCAAGCCAAGAAACCGTGCCAAACGTGTAACGCCATCCCCAACTTACGGACTTGTTGTGCGTAAGCCGACGCCATTCATCGCGGGGAGCGTATTGATTGAGCCGGACCTTGACCGTCGACAGTTCATTCGCAGCAAGATACTGCGCAACGGCCGACTCCGTAGTCGCCGAGATTTTGTGGTTGTCGATGCGACGGTCCCAGAGCGTAATCTTTCCGGGAATTCCGACGAACCAGCCGAGACCGTCGATTAGAGGACGAGGGGAGCCGCGTTCGATCTGCGTTTTCGTCACCGCACGTAGTTCGTCCGCCGTGTAATACTGACTCTCCGAGCCGAGGCGATAGGGCTGTCGGCGAGCGCAGCTTGCAATTGACGTTGCAACAAGTGCAACGACGATGAACGATCGTCGCAAAAAAATATCTCGGCGATCCATGCCTGCTCGACTCGCGATGCGTAAGCGGTGCCGCGAGAGAGTAGGTCGCACATGCGGCCGCGGCAAGGGGAAGCCCGTCGCCTTCATTGCCGGCATCAATCGAACAAGCGAGGTTCTTGAAAACGCCGCGCGCACGCCTCGTCGTCAACTTTCGGGCTGTTCATACGTTTGGCGACCGGCCAACACTCCATCTCTTCCGCCGGAAAAGCCTTCAAAAGCGGTGGGATCTCCGTTCTCAAATCGGTTTGCGGGTTCAGCCATGCCGCATAACCGCTGGGCGATAAGATGATCGGCATCCTTTCGTGAAACTGCTGGAGCATGGAATTTGCGGCGGTGGTCAGGATCGTGCAGGTATCCAAGCTCCGCTCCGGCGAACGCCATTCCTCATACAACCCAGCGAAGGCAAAGAGCGCTCCGCCGCGCACGCGGAAGTAAAAAGGTTGCCTTTCGCGGCCGTCGGCCTGCCACTCATAGAATCCGTCGGCCGGAATCAAGCAACGACGACGACGCAGGGCCATGCGGAAGTAAGGCTTATCAGCCGCAGATTCGCTGCGGGCATTGATCGGCTTGGCTCCCTCAGCAGGATTCTCCAGCCACTCCGGCACCAATCCCCAATCGAAAAATCGCGAGCGTCGTCGTCCGCCGTCATCTGTGACACCGACGACCGACTGCGAAGGGGCGATGTTGAATCGTGGCGTGAGCGGCGGAATATCGAACAATCCGAAGTGTTCGGCGACATCGACGGCTCGGCTTCTGAGAGTATAACGCCCGCACATTATCGGCCCCGGGGAGAAAGCGGTGGTTCGCTCATTATATCGCCTGCTCGATCAACAGGCCTTTTAGGACGACGAATTCACCATGCGTACCGCTTCATCGCTACAATCGTGCGGTGCCACATGACGCGTATTACAAGCTCCTAAGACCAATTCGTATCGTTGAGAGTGCTACGTGAGTGACTATACCAAGATCGCCCAATTGAAGTCGCCCGCCGCACTGCGCGCTCGTCTGGCCGAACTGCGCCTAGAATTACCGCTCGACGACGGCATTCTCACAGCCGAGCAGGGCAGTCCCCTCGCCGCTCCGTACGACATCGCCGGCTTCCGCGTTGGAAATCGATGGTGTATTCATCCGATGGAGGGTTGGGACGCCGAGCGCGACGGCTCGCCGTCTCCGCACACCTTGCGTCGCTGGCGGCACTTCGGGTTGAGCGGCGCAAAGTTGATTTGGGGAGGTGAAGCGGCCGCCGTGCAGCCGGACGGGCGGGCAAATCCCCGACAGACTCTGGCGACGCTCGCAAACAAAAGCGGATTGGCCGCACTCCGAGAAACTTTGCTCTCCGCGCACCGTGAGGCATTCGGATCGACCGACGACTTGCTACTTGGTCTTCAACTCACGCACTCAGGCCGGTTCTCACGCCCCAATACTAAGCAACTCGAACCGCGAATTGCTTATCACCATCCGTTGCTCGACGACAAATTCGGAATCGATCCGGGCAACAATAGGGTCGTCTGGACCGACTCGGACTTGGAGCGGCTGATCGACAATTACGTGGCTGCGGCCAAACTGGCATTTGACGTCGGATATCAGTTCGTCGACGTGAAGGCATGTCACGGGTACTTGTTGCACGAGTTCCTAAGTGCACGGGCTCGTCCGGGAAAATTCGGCGGCGATCTTGCCGGACGCACACGGATGCTGACCACGATCATTGCCCGCATCCGCGCCGAGTGTCCGAGGCTCCTCATCGGCGTTCGGTTGAGCGCATTCGACTTTGTCCCATACCGCACGAGTCGCGAAGTCGGACAGCCGATGGACTATTCCGCGCTGTTGCCATACCGATTCGGCTTCGGTACCGCGGCGGACGACCCGCTGAGCTACGATCTTGCCGAGACGATCGAAGTGCTCAAACTCTTACTCGCAATCGGCGTCGCGACGGTCAATCTTTCGTGCGGCAGCCCCTACTACAATCCGCACATCCAACGACCGGCCATCTTTCCGCCGAGCGACGGTTATCAGCCGCCGGAAGACCCTCTGGTCGGCGTGGCAAGGCAGATTCAGGTCGCTCGGCTCTGTAAAGAAGCCGTGCCCAATTTGCCGCTCGTCGGGACCGGTTACTCCTATCTGCAAGACTACTTGCCGCACGTGGCGCAAGCCGTAGTGCGCCAAGGTTGGATCGATTTCGTCGGGCTCGGACGTATGGTGCTCTCCTACCCGGAACTGCCGGCCGACTGTCTCAGAAACGGCGAACTGGCGAGGAAAAAGGTCTGCCGCACTTTCAGCGACTGCACGACGGCCCCACGCAATGCAATCGTTTCCGGCTGCTATCCGCTCGATCCTTACTACAAGCGATTGCCGGAATTCGACGAGCTGAAAGCGGTGAAAGAAACTCTGCGAGGTTAGTCGAGACCGCGCGGCCGGCACCGCCTACTTGGCGATCGGCGACGTCAGCTTGCGCAACGCCCCTTGTTCCGCTTCTTCGTCGATCCGGAATGTCGCACCGAGGTTGGACATCTCGTCGAAACTCTCCTCGCCGAAATACACGACCTTTCCAGAGTCCGGGTTATGAGGATTCAACCGACTGTTATCCCAGTGCCCCACAAAGCGCAGCGTGGAACCTGCGGGCAATCTTACGGGCTCGCGAAACACATAGCGGCGCTGCCAATTGAAATCGAACGCCGGAACAGCTAACAGCAGTTCTTCGCGGCCGTCGGGGTAAACCGCGTACAATTCTGAATCACCGCCCCGCAAGTGCATATGAGGGCGAGCGTCAATGAGCAAAACATTCTGCTTAAAGTACGGAAAGAACTCCGTTTTGACATGCGGATTATCGGCGGCGACCTCCACGTTGCGGGGCCGCACAAAAAGCTGATCGCGAATCAATTTAGCGGGCGGGCCGGGCTCTTTACGCCAGACAATACCGATGGATGAGCGATCGACCTCATCTTCGTCCGTCGATGAATAATGGATCTCAAATACGAGGTCAAAACCGGCCGGAAAGAACATGGCTTCGTCCGGCCCGTAGGTTCGCGCCGAATAGTGATCGCCGGGCGTGTAACTGGCGATGCGCCAACAATCTTTGCCGCCGTAACCATTCACCTTCGCCATCATCATCGCGCCGGAAAGAGCCTTGCTGATGTCCGCCGGACGCTGATCCTTACTTATCAAGCAGGCTTGCATGTGATGCACGACGCGTCGATTGCCGGGCAAACATTCGATCGCCTGAATATAGCGATCGACATTCGAGTCGTTCGGCACCCAAAAGTATTGATACTCAACGACCGTCGACGCCTTGACGGTGAAAGGCATCGGCATCCTAGCGATTAGATCAGGGTGACCGTCGCCGATAGTGAACTCGCCGGGCCCGGCGACCTTCGGCAACGCCAACGGCACGGTCGGAGGAACTCCCGCGAGAAGCCAATCGCGCTCGCCTTGCTCGCGCCGCACTTGCCCTTGGTCAATCCAATCGAGCAAGGTTTGCCGTTCTTCATTCGCTAAGGCCTTGATCTCCTCGATCGCGTGTCCCCGCTTCATGTCTGCGTGCCACGGCGGCATGCGTTGGTAGTCAACTTCCCGACGGATCGTGTTCGCTTCGGCTTGAACGCTTTCCAGCGTATCTAGGGCGAAAGGTCCAATGCCGCCGGGGTAGTGGCAGGTCACGCATCGTCGATAGACGATCGGTGCCACATCGTCATGCCACGTAAACTGCTTGGCGGGTAGCTTCTTGACCAACGGGGCCAACTGCAATTCACATCCTTGTGCTCGAGTTTCAGCGGTAAAAATCTTCCCGTCGAGCAGCCCGGCGACGGCGTCGGCCAAATAGGTCTTGGGAACCGCGCCGGGGGATTTCTTCCAGCCCGAGTCGTCGATCATTCCGCGGTATCGCACGTTGAGGTTGTCGTCGAGCAAAAACGCTTCCGGAGTGCAGCGGGCTTTGTACTTTCGCGCGAGGTGACCACCGACGTCAAGAAAGACGGGAAAAGGCAAGTCAAGCTTCTGCTTATGACCGGCCATTGCCATGCGTGTGATTCCGTCGTTGGAATAGATCCCTAAAAACTGAACGTCGTACGAGACAAATCTGTCATAGAGCAAACAAAGCGTCGGACCCTGGCGAGTGACGATCGGGCAGTTCACGTCGAGAAATACGAGCACGAACGCGCGCGCCTCCCCGCCGGGAAGAGTATTCAAGTCTTTCGACCAGAGGTGTTCGACACCCCACCGGTCAACGAGTAGCGGTTCCGAGGCGGCACTCGTGACCGCTTCTGTTGTCGCGGCAGCAACCGGAGAAATCGCCTTCGACCAAGCGCACAAGGCAACGAGGACGAATAGCAATCCGCGAATCGACTTCGACATTTCGATCTTCCTACTTAGCGGCAAAGCAAGAGTGTGCGAGCGTCGCGCCTCGCGTCGTGCGAACTCGGCGGAAATTCGCAATTGGCGTACCGTTTGCGGCGACGCGTTCCGAACGATGAGTCGCCATGTTTCTTCTTCGGCTTTGACCACGTCGCGACGTGAAGTCCATGTAATCGCCCCAATTCTTCCTCTGTCGTCCAAACCGACTCTGCTGCCGACTTGGCACAACCGGAATTCCCAGATTGTTGGTGTCTTTACAGGCCTCGACGATTCGAACTATCCCTATGAGCCATGCCGCCGTCACACAGTTCCGAGTCTTCCGATGCCGGTAAACTTGAACAATTCTTTTCCCTTCTGCAGGGGCATGCCTTACCTCGTCATCGCGATTGCGCTAATCGCGGGGACGCCGGCGATCGGCCAAACCGGCACGGACGCGATACCTCAAACAGCGCGCGTCGACGGCGCGACCGGAGTCGGCATGCGTCCGATCGACCGACTCCAGGCGACGGCGTCGATTGTCGAGCAAAGTGCGGCGAAGCTCCGTAAGTCGGTCGAGAATGCTCGGCTTAGGCTGTCTGCGAGCGATCCCCAAACGTCCGCGGCGTGGCAGCAATACCTCCGATTCAGCGACTTAGAGTTAATCGAACAGCTTTCGCCGTCCGAGGTCACACTCATTCTCCATGACGTTCTGGCAAGGCTTCGAGGCGATTACGAGGGCCTCGAAACGGATGAGCTGGTACAACTTCGCAACTCCGTCAAAGCTCATCTGCGCACGCTCCGCGCCATCGCCGCCTTGGAGAGCGGCTCCGTCGTACGGAACGGCCGCGAGCTCCTCAACTCGGCGTTGGCTTCGCCCGCGGCTCCCGATCCGGACCTGGCCGATCGTATCGGAGCGGCGGTGGAAACCCTGGAGACGCTGCAGCTCTCGCCGGAACTTGTCGTCGCAGCCCGAGCCCGCTGGACTTTTCCCAATGCCGTGGTCTACGTTGGTACGGACTTCGCCGCGAAGTATGTCGTTCGCAACTTTGCCGAAGCCGGTATGCAACGGCTAATCGTACTCGGAACGCAGACGCGCGGCATCGCCTCGACGCGCGGGGCTCTCGAATTGCTCACGATACCCAACGACCGCACGGCCGAACTGCAGCTACGATTGTCCGGCACCTCGAACGCCGCCCGAGTCGTCGGCCATAACGGCCCTGCGACCATCTACACGTCCGCCGGTTCGCGCTTCACCGCGACGAAAACATTGACGTTCGATCCAAACCTTGGTCTCACCGCGGAGCCGTCGCGAGCCGCCGTCAACACCTCAATCGGTATTCGCGATATTGACGTCGAACCACGTATACTGCCGACGTTGCTCCAGCCCGTGGTCAATCGTGCCGCTTGGAATCGAGCGAATGAGACGCACGACGCCGCCGAACGTGAAGTCGCGCGCCAGACACGCACCCGAATTGAACAGCGGCTGGAACAAGAAACGTTCGATTACATTGATCATGCCCAGCGGTTTTATCGCAAATACGTCGTCACGCGCGGCCTGCGGCTCGACGAACTCCCGACCGTCACGGCGCGCACCACGGAAGACTCCATCGAGGTCCAATTTCGGCAAGCTCAACGCCATCAATTGGCCGCGGCGGGCCCGGCTCCCGAAATGCCGGCCGAAACGCAGGTCGGCGTCGCGCTGCATCAATCTCTGTTCTGCAACACCTCCTGTCGCACTCTCTGGGGCGACGGTCTCGTGACCGACGAACTCATCGAGAGCTACTCCCAGTTCGCCACCGGCCAGGTGCCGCCCGCCTTACGCGTCTTCTCGAACAGCACGCCGTGGGCGGTCATGCTCGATTCCGAACATCCCAATCGGATGATCTTCGACGACGGCCGAATCGACCTCACCGCCCGAACCTTGGCGTGGACGATCGGCGACGTCACCTATGACCGGGCCGTCGACGTCCGTGTCGTCTATCAAGTGGAAAACTCGAAACTTGGGATGACGTTCACGCGCGTGGGCGACATCCAAATCGCTCCGACCGACGGCAAGCCTTGGACTGCGGTCGAAGCCGAAAAGTTGCTCCCCCATATTCGGGAAAAATGCGCAGCGATGTTCCAAGAGCAAGGCCGGTTCAATAGCCTCATCTTGCCGCGCGGCGACGGCTTCGGTCCGCTCGGCACCATCGAACTCAAACAAGTTCGGTGCGACGACGGCTGGCTCGTTATCGCTTACCAATAATCGGTTGGGGCGGCGATTTTTTCGGCGGCGCGTTCTTCGTTTTGCCCGCTGTTTCCGGCGTCATGCGATCGTAGTCAGCTTTGGCGGCGGCTTGCAGCGCCGCACTCATGGCGGCGACTCGCTGCGGCTCTTGCGCGGCAATATTCGTTTTCTCGCCGACGTCGGCGGCCAAATTGTAGAGTTCGGCGTCGCCCCGTTCGCCGATGATCAACTTCCAATCCCCTTGCCGCAGCAATGAATTTCGCCCGCCGACTCCTAAGCAATAAATCTCGCCGCGCGGCGAGGCGGCCACGGCCGAAGAATCGGTGAACAGCAGCGCCGCAAGATCGGTTCCATCCCACCGGAGTTTCTCGCGTGCCGCGCCATCAGGCCGGTAGCCCGCCAATACGGCGAACGTCGGCAGCCAATCGGTGACGTGCACTGGGACGTCGCTCTTACGTCCCGGCTGAATCATTCCGGGCCAGCTCACGAGCGTCGCCGAGCGCACGCCTCCCTCGTACAACTGTCCCTTATAGCCGCGAAGCGGCGTGTTGTGTCCGCCGACCTTTTTTTCCGGATACGTGCCGGGATACTTCGGATCAGCGTTGCCGATCACTTGATGACCGCCGTTATCGCTGAAAAACATCACGATCGTGTTGTCGCGCAACTTGGCTCGTTCCAAGGCCGCGAGCACGCGCCCGACGGCGTCGTCCATGTGCGACGCGCAAGCCGCGTGCAGACGTTCTCCTTCGTCTTCGACGTGCAAGTTACGTTCGAGCCACTCGGCCGGCTCGTCGATCGGAATGTGAACCGCCGTGAACGGAATATACAAAAAGAACGGTTTCGTCGCCGATTGCTTGTCGACGAACGCCACGGCTTCGCGAGCCACGAGATCCGTTACGTGCCCTTCTTCCGTGATCAGTTCGCCGTTGCGATGCCACGTCTCCGTGTACTCGCCCTTCTTGTAATGATGGTCGTACGGCCCGACGCCGCCGGCCAAGGAACCGTAGGCGTGGTCGAAGCCAAACTTGTTCGGTCCCCACTCGGATTTCGAGCCAAGGTGCCATTTGCCGGTCAACGCCGTGGCATAGCCCGCGCCTTTCAGCACGCTTGCCAAAGTCGCTTGATCGAACGGATAGGCCCGCTCGTTCTGAGCGCCGGTCACTCCGAATCGGCTCGCGTAGCGCCCGCTTAGGAACGCGGCTCGTGTGGGGCTGCACATCGGATTCACGTAGTGCGCCTCGAGCCGAAGGCTTTGCTTGGCGAGTGCGTCGAGGTTCGGCATCGAATACTTCGTGCCGTGCCAAGGGACGTCGGCATAACCAAGGTCGTCGGCCAAAAAAACGACGATGTTCGGCCGCGGCGACGGTTCGGCGGCCACGGCCGATTTGATCAAGTTTCCGGCGGACCACGACACCAGCACGGCCGCGACGACGTACAAGCTAAGTCGATTCATGTTGCACTTCCGCGCCTAAAACGAGTTGAGCGTTTTCCCTCAGTTACGACGTTCGAGTCGAGCCGTTTCTGCGCAACAATCTCGTGGATTGATGCGCACCCCTATTGTCTTACTTAAATGTGCGCGTCTAAATCGATTTTTCCTGCGCACAATGCGCAGGTAAAATCGCCGTAAGTCCCGCTTTCGGCGCTTCGTGGTCAAACGACTTACGACGAGCGCGAATCTCTCCCCCCGCCGCACCACTTCGACGATGACAGAGTTTCGCACCGCCACGATATGGCGCGCCGCCGCATGGCTCAAGTGTCGCATTTGGCCGGCCGCCGATCTGACATTTGTCGAACGTAATTCTTACGCCTGCCTTCTGGCACGCTGTGCCGTGTCGTCCTACCGCGAAGGTAACCCACCGATGTTTCGTTCCGTTGCCGTCTGGCTTGTCCTTGCGATCGCTACGCTCGTCCCATCGTCCGTCCGCGCCGCCGAGCCGTCGCCCGCGGTGGGCGGTGTCCGCATCGGCGTTTTCAATGTCGACGCGACGCCTCCGCTCGGTTCGCCGGTCGCCTATGCGCCGGCGCGCTCGATTGAAGACCCGCTTTCAGCCCGCGGAATCGTGCTGCTGGGAATCGACAAGCCGATCGTGCTCTGCGCCGTCGACTGGATCGGTATCGCCAACGGCGGACACGACGCCTGGCGCGAGTCGTTGGCCAAAGCGGTCGGCACCACTTCCGATCGCGTCGCCGTTCACGCCCTCCATCAACACGACGCGCTACGTTGCGACTTTACGGCCGAAGAACTCGCCGCCGCGCAAGGCCTTGCGGGGAAACGATTCGACGTGCCCTTCGTACGGGCCGTGATCGCGGCCGCGGCCGCCGCGGCCGGCAAAGCGGCTCAGGAATCTGAACCCGTCACGCATCTCGGAGTCGGCGAAGCCCGCGTCGAAAAAGTGGCGTCGAACCGGCGTATCCTCGGGCCCGACGGACGCGTGGCAATCGCCCGTTCGAGTTCTTATCGAATCCCCGAACCAATTCTGTCGCGCCTCAACGCCGAAGCTAAAAAGCAAGGCTACGAACTGAGCGCCTCGCGCGTCGACGAAGCCCTGGCGGCGCCGGAAGGGGTGATCGATCCGATGTTGAAGATGCTAACGTTCTTCGACGGCGAGCGACCGCTGGTGTCGCTGAGCTACTATGCGACCCATCCGCAAAGCTACTTCGGCAAAGGCGACGTCACTGCGGAATTCGTCGGCCTGGCGCGTACGGCCCATGAACGATCGCGCGGCCTGCCGACGCTCGTTCACTTCAATGGCGCGGCGGGCAATGTCGCCGCCGGCAAGTACAACGACGGCACGCCCGCTTTACGAATCGAGTTGACAAACCGCATGGCCGACGGCATGCGGCGAGCTTGGGAGTCGACGAAGAAGACGCCGCTAAAGGGGAATAACTGTCAGTGGCGCGTCGAGCCGGTGCAATTGCCGTTGGCCACATACCTTAAAGCCGAAGAATTGCGAGCAACGCTTGAAAACCCGCAAATGGAAGAGCCCGCGCGACTCACGGCCGCCGCGAAGTTAGCGTACGTCCTACGTCGCGACGAAAAGAAGCCGATCGAATTGAGTTGCCTCAAACTCGGCGACGTTTACGTGTTGCACATGCCGGGCGAGCTGTTTGTGGAATACCAACTCGCCGCCCGGAAGTTGCGACCCGATGGGTTCGTATGCATGGCCGCTTACGGCGACTACGGCCCCGGCTACATCGGCACCGAAATCGCCTATTCGCAAGGCGGCTATGAAACCCAGCCGTCGTCGTCGAATACTGCGCCCCAGGTCGAGCAAGTCCTGCTCGAAGGCATACGGCGGCTACTCAAGTAGCCGGCGGCAAACACTAGATATCGCAGCTTCGGTTTGAAACAGCACGCGTCTACGTTTGCCGGCGGCGATTCGCCGCGATCTTGTGACGATCCCGGAGAAGTAGATTGTTTTATTGCTCGTCAGGCTTTGACCATTTCCTTTCCGCAACAATGGAAATGTACATGGTCGTCGCCCGAGCAATGGCAATCTTTTGTGATTTGCAGTTCCATGCCGCAGCTTTCGCACTTGAACTTATCGCCGGCTTTCGGAGGGGCGAGACCTGAATCTTTGGTAACGTTAGCCATGACGACCTCCTTAATAAGAAAAACGAACTGAGATATGAGCCCGTGAAAATGAATCCGGCTAATCAAACCGGGGCGCTTATCGAAACAGCCCTGCAAGGCCGATGCCGCCACCGTCGCACCGCGGAAATGACACGTAATCGCTGCTAAACGTGCCGTTTCCCGTTCAATTCGACCTGTCTTTAACCACTGGACGCGGCCTATAATTCTGCGGCACGAAGAACTACCTTTGCCCGACCTCTTCGGAGGCCCTGGACATGTCGTACGCGAAGCTCCGTCAACAGTTGGCCGAGCAGGCCGCTCGGCTGATGTTCGAGAATCAGATCTCTTTCCAAAAAGCGACTCAGCAGGCCGTGCAACGCGTCGGCGGCGGGTTCATCTCCCGCAAAGCCTTGCCGACTCAGCGCGAGATTCGGGCCGAGATCGCCAAGCTGGCTTGGTTCTCGGAACAGACGGACGACCGGCTGTTGGAACCGCCGGAAGAAGAAGACCGGTTCGTCGTCTACGGCGCGCTGCTCGCGCCGCTGGAGCAAATACAACGCTACGGTCGCGCCAACCGCGGCGAAGATGTGCTCTCGCACAGTCTGCGCGTATTCGATCTTGCGAAAGACGAACTACCGTACGACGAGGAGTTTCTCACGGCGGCCCTACTGCACGAAGTCGGCCGGGCCATTGATCCACAAGATGCGGCCCGCGCCGGCCTGGAGGCGCTCGACGGCTTCGTCACCGAGCGCACCGCGTGGCTCATTGAGCATCTCGACGGCGGCCGAGCATTTCTGGACGGCTCGCTCGGACAACGTTCGCGCCGTCGGCTGGCGGAATCGGAGTGGTTTGAAGATCTGCTGCAGTTGGCCGAATGCGACCGCCGCGGCTGCTCGCTCGGCGTCCGCACCAGCGACGTCGAGCTTGCACTAGGGTATTTGCAAGAACTCGACGACGCCGATTAGCCGCGACGCATCCTACATCGAATCACACGATCTGTAACAAACCTCGAACGAAAGCGCTGCTTAGAAGCATACGCAAGGGGCCGGCGTGTCCTTCGGCCCGCACTTTCGTTTCGAGGACTCGATGAAACGAGTACTTTTCGTTCTCGCCCTAGTCGGCCTTTCGGCGGTCGCCGCTCCGGGTGAAGCCTCGGCACGCGGACGTCCGCTGAGAACCGGAGCCGGGTTAATCGGACAGGCCTTCCTTGTTCGGCTGTATTACAGCAACGCGTTTCGCAGCTACATTCCCGGCACAGGCTACGGCGGTTTCGCTCGGCCGGCCTTCGGGTATCGCGGCTATTAGCGGAATTGCAAGAGCGGCGGGGACGCCTCCGCCGCTCATACTAAAACTTACCGAACATCTTGTCGCGCTTCGCTTGGTTGTAGGCGAGCTTCTCGGCTTGTGTCATTTCGGCGACTGACTTCACTTTCGCCGCCGAATCCTTCTTACCTGAGCAGCCGCAGCCGCAACCGCCGGCTTTTGGGGCGTCGGCCGTCTTCTTGGTCGGACAGCCGCACGAGTTGGCCGACGAACCGGCGGCGGCCGTAGCGGGCCCGGCCGAGCCGATCGTGATCGGCTTCTTTTCCGCAGCGGGAATTGCGGCCGGTACGCTCGCGGTGGAACCGCCGCCGTAGCTCATCACCGCGGTCTGCAGTTGCAGATCGTCGTCGAGTTTGCGGTGCGGTTTGATACCCATCTTTGCGAGCACCCCGTGGTAGGCTCGCACGGCTTCTTCGGGCGAAATGACTCCGTCGGCGATCAGCCGCAGAAACTCGACGAATGCGAGTTGATTCTCGGCATGGTTGATTTTGCGGCCGTAGAGCGCCACGCGGGCGCCGTATTTCTGCGCTTCGGCGATCAGTTTGAAGGCGTCGTACGTCGTGCCGGAGCCGCCGCCGAGAATGCCGACGACGAGATGCGGATCGTACGCGACGAGTTCTTCCATCGCCTTGGGGCCGTGATAAACGACCTTCAAGAAGATCGGCCGCCCGGCGTAGGCCACGCCGGCGAGGGTCCGTGCAATGCAATCGTTGATGAATCCGGGCGTCGCTTCGGGCGTGAGCCCTTCCGGCGCGTTCGGGTCGAACACTTCCAAGAAGTGGCGGAAGCCTTTGCGTTCGGCCTCGGCGCGAAACTCCGCGTAGCGTTCGAGAGCAAGCTTATCGAGATCGAGTCGGTTGTTGAACGTGATGCTGTAGAGGCCGAGATTCGTGCCGCGTCTGCGTTCGGCGTCGGTGCAGTCGATGCGGCCGCCCTGAATGTGATCGAGCGACGCGGAGCGGAATGGCAGCGACGGCTGCTGGATGTAGCCATTGCCGCGAGCGACCCAGACGTCGGTCGTGTCGTTGGCCCGCGCGGCCGGTGTGATGTGCGAGTTGTCGAACAACCGCTCTTGGTTGTTGAGGATGTCGTTGTTGCTCGCCGACATCAGCATGATGTCGACCTTGCCTTGCCGTACGATTTGGCGAATCTGCTCGCGATATTCGGCCAACGTCTTGAAGCGCGTCCGGCCGTGGGCGTCGGGCAAAGTTTCTCCGGCCGACGCCATGCCGAACGCCATGTCGGCGTCTTTGGCGTCGGCGATGATGAACTCGCGACAACCCGACGGATCGGCGTGAATGGCGGCAAGTTTTTGATCGAGAGATTTTTGCATTGCGTTACCGCCCGCCGATGCGAGCCATGACGACGTCTTGAGTTTCCTTCAACGCTTGAGCGCTGCGTTTCAGGCCTTGTACTTCCTTCGGCCAGAGTTCGATTTCGTGCGTGGCGAGGCGACCTTTGCGGCCGACCGTGGTCGGCACGGAAATCGCGATGTCGCGAATACCGTAGCAGCCGCTTTGCACGCTTGAGACCGGAAGCACGCAGCGGCGATCGAGCGCCACGGCTTCGATCACTTCCTGAATCGCGAGGCCGACGGCGAAGCCCGCCCCGCCCTTTTTCTTAATGACTTCCGCGCCGGAGCCCTTGGTGCGTGTGAACAATTCGTCGGCGAGGCGAGGTTGCCAACCCGGATATTTTTCCAGCGGCAAGCCGCCGACGGTGGCGCTCGACCAGATCGGGACCATGCTGTCGCCGTGTTCGCCGAGAATGAGAGCGGACACCTGCGTCGGGGCGGCGTCGAGCTTGTCGGCGATAAGGCTGCGGAAGCGAATCGTGTCGAGCACCGTGCCGAGACCGAGCACTTGCGACGGCGGCAGCTTTAAACGCTGCGCGGCGACGTAGGTGAGAATGTCGACCGGGTTCGAGACGACGACGACGACGGCGTCCGGCTTGTAGCCGACCTTTTGAATCTCACCGAGGATGCCGACGAACAAGTCGGTGTTGCGATTGATCAGATCGAGCCGGCTTTCGTCGGGCTTACGCCGCAAACCGGCCGTGATGCAGATCACGTCGCTCGACGGAATGTGTTCGTAACCGCCGGCTGAAATTTTCTGATCGGCCATGAGCGTGGCGCCGTGGAGCAGATCGAGCGCCTGGCCGCCGACGGCGTCGGCGTTGACGTCGAGCAACGCGATTTCACGCACGACCTTGCCGGTTTGCAAAGCGAACGCAGTGCACGAGCCGACCAAGCCTGCGCCGCCGATGATGCTAACTTTCATAGGTAATTCGTAATGAGCTGATGGTTGATTGAACGCTTGCCGCCGACGACTACCGCTTGCTGAGTTCGGCCAGCACGCGATCGGTAATCGCGCGGACAAGCGCCTCGTTGTCGATATCGCCGCCTGTCGGAGCGCCGCCTTGCGGCAACTTTGTCGAAGCTTCGCCGCTCTTCACGGCGTCTTCCTGGACATGCTTGTTCTTCGCCGGCATCGGGGGCGGTGCGTCGAACGCCCGGCGTTCGACGCCGGCCGATTTCCAACTGTCGCGGAAGACGTCGTTGGCGCAAATGTCGCAGTTTTCCATACCCGGCGCGGTGCGCGGATCGGACCAACCCCATTTCGTCTTCAGGTCGATTAACTCTTGCGATTTTTGCTGATTGAGATAGGTGACCTTGCCGAGGTCCTTCGCCAACATGAGCATGCGGCAGTAGGCGTCGAGAATCTCCGTCCACCAGTAGGCCCGCTCGACGGATTCGCCGTAGCTGATCGTGCCGTGGTTCGCGAGGATGACGACGTTCGTCTTGTGGACGAACGGCAATACGGTTTCGGCGAACGCGCTGCCGCCCGGCGTTTCGTAGACGGTGATCGGCGTTTCGCCGAGAAACACCTCGACTTCCGGCAGCACGCACTGCGGAATCGGTTCGCGGGCGATGGCGAAGGCCGTGGCATGCGGCGGATGGCAGTGCACGCAGCTCTTGATGTCGGGCCGGGCCTTCATCACTTCCAAGTGCAGCAACACCTCGCTGGTGCGCTTGCGACGCCCTGAGAGCTGGTTGCCCTGCATGTCGACGCTGCAGATGTCTTCGGGCGTCATGAAGCCCTTGCAGATCATCGTCGGCGTGCAGAGAACTTCGTTTTCGCTGATGCGATAGGTGATGTTGCCGTCGTTGGCGGCGGCGAAGCCTTTCGCATAAAGGCGGCGGCCGATTTCGCAGATTTCTTGCTTAATCTTGTGGATGTTGGTGGCCATGTTTTTTCAGTTGCCGGGAGTCGGTTGTCAGTTGGTTCGATTTCGTCGCGCCGCTTGTCGACGAGGGCGTCACGTGGGTTACTGTTTTGGGATGTCGATGCGGTCCAAGATCGCCGCGTTGTAAGCGTCGAGCGGTTTATAGTTGGGAAAAAACGGCTGCGCCGCTTCCACGCCTTCGCTAAAGGCGATCGTCGTTCCCGCGCCTGCACCAAGTTCGTCGTATACGACGAGCTCTTCCGCCGTCGCATCCGCCTTGCCGGTCAGGTTGTCGAGCGATAACGGCACCACCAAACGATAGCTCCCGCCCATCAGGCTCGGATGCCTCTCGCTCAGCGTCACAGTGCCGATCACGGTGCCGATTCGCATGGTTGTGTCGTTTGTTACCGTAAAAGTTCCAATGTTGCGGGGCACGCCGTCGACTTCGCCGTCAGCCAGGCTTTCGTCAAGCGTTCGATCAGGAAGTCGTTCTTACGCCGCGGATCGACGACCAGCACGTTGGCGCCCACCGAGCCGGTCGCGCGGGCGACCGCCGTAGCGTCTTCCCCTGCGATCGCGCGCACGCCCCGTGCTCGATTAAGAGCGATCACCGCGACCTCCGCCTCGTCTGCAATCAGCAATCCTCGCATTCCGCCTTTCACCGCCTCGTCGCCTAGTTCTCGTACCGCCGCGGCGAGCCCCACCTGTGCGAGTTGTTGGACCGCGTATCCGTCGCGACGCAACCGCTCCACCAACCGGCCGGCCGCATATTGCTTCGCGGCGACGGCAACGGCGACGTTCGGCTTCGTCGCGACGTCGTTACTTGCATTCCTCCGCGCGACCGCTCCGTCGCGCACCAGTTCAATCTTGCGTTGCCGCAGCAAGTCGCGAACCGCCGGCGTCACCACTGCTCGCGGCCCTACGGCGAGCGTCGTGACGTCCGTCAATTTGCCTTCCACGTCGGCCAGCGAGATGACGGAGCCCGCGATGGACTGCAGCCCTTTCACCCGGCCTGGAGATACCTTCTCTCCGGCGGAGAGAAGAGCACCCGCATTGTTCTCGTTTGCTTTCGGCGGCGAAGCGGCGTCGGCCTGCAATCGCGACATCACGTCGCGCACCAAGCGTTCGATTTCGACGGCCGAAAGTTCCATGGTCTCCGCGCTTCCTTACTCGTCAGCAATCCCCAGTACGCTCCAGCGCACCGGCGTGTTGTCATTCTTCATCAAATCGCGAGTCCCTTTGCCGTCGCTCGTGATGATCACCGTCTGCCCCACGGCCGCACCGAGGCTATCAATAGTGATGACCGGATCGCCGTCGGGCGACTTACCGTCGGCCGCAAGCATTTGCACCACCAACAGCTTCCAGCCGTTCATCGACGGATGCTTGATCGTGCTCGTAGTTGTGCCGACGACGCGGGCGAGTTGCATGGATCGTTTTCGGTTTTGGGCTCTCACTTATCGAAAATTACCGCGTGTGTCCCTTGGTTTCGCTGATGCCGTGCTTTTCCAGCACCGACATCGGCTTCGCCTTGCCGAGAATCCGCAGATCGTCGATTAACGAGCAGCGGCGTTCGCGGGTAAAAGTCAGCGGCGTCGTGACCCCTTCGCCCGTCGGAGTGGCGATCGAGAACGAGAGGTAGCCCTCACCTCCCAAGCCGAGAGCCGCCATACACGGGCCGTTCTTTACGAACAGCGTGGTGTCCATTTCGCGCCCCATCTTCGTCATGTTGCGCACGTCGTTGGAGTGGATGATCGCGGTGTGACGGAAGCCGTGTTCGTGCTTCTTCGCCTTCGCGATGGCTTCGTCGACGTTCTTGCAGCGTACAAACGGCAGGAACGGCATCATCTGCTCGACGGGCACGAACGGGTTTGACTCGTCGGTCTCTCCGAACAACAACTCCACTTCGCTCGACATGCTCAAACCGATGCCGCGAGCCAACACGGCCGCATCTTGCCCAAGGAACTCCTTGGCCGGCACGTCGTGCTTGTGTTCTCCTTCGCCGACTGAAGTGATGGCGACGCGAGTCAGCGATTCGACTTCGCGAGCGTTTAAGCGAACCGCGCCGGCGCGCTCCATCGCGTCCATCAGCTTGTCGAACACGCTCTCGACGACGAACACTTCCTTTTCGGCGATGCAGAGCAAGTTGTTATCGTAGGCGGCGCCGGTGATCATGCTCTTGGCGGCGCGATCCAAGTCGGCCGTTTCATCGACGACCACCGGCGGATTGCCCGGTCCGGCGACGACGGCCCGCTTACCGCTATTGAGCGCGGCGCGGGCCACGGCCGGCCCGCCGGTCACGCAGATCATCTTCACGCCGCGATGCTTAAAGATGCCGTTCGCGCTGTCGAGAGTCGGCTCGGCGATGAGGCAAATTAGGTTGTCGATCCCGAGATCGTCGTAAATCGCCTGATTGAAGCGGCGCACGCCTTCGGCGGCGATTTTCTTGCCGCCCGGATGCGGGTTCACGACGAGCGTGTTGCCGCCCGCGATCATGCTCACCGCGTTGCCCGTGATCGTCGGGAGCGAATGGGTGATAGGCGTGATGCATCCGATAACGCCGAACGGCGCGTGCTCGATGACGGCGAGGCCTTTATCGCCGCTAAAAACTTCGCTGCGCATGAACTCGACGCCCGGCGTTCGTTCGCCCAACGTGCGCAGCTTTTCGATCTTGTGCTTAAGCCGGCCGACTTTCGTCTCGTTCATCTCGGCGGTGCCGAGTTCGACGCATTGGTCGATCGAGATACGCCGAATGTGATCGATGATCCGCTTACGATCTTCGATCGTCCGCTCGCTGAGTTTCTCGAACGCTTCATTCGCCGCGGACACGGCTTCATCGACGTCGTTGAACACGCCGAACCGGCCGTTAAACGACTTCGGCGCGGCATGCGCGCGAGCCCCGAGGCCCGAAGTCCCCAAGTTCTTGAGCACTTCTTGCACGACGTTACGAATCAGATCTTCGGTAGCTTGCATAGTTGCGGAAGCTTTCGGTTCCTGGTTTTAGTTTTCAATCGGTGCGGCAACGCCTATGAAGCGTCTTTGCGGTTGAACACGGTGCCGCCGTCGAGTTGCACCGTGTCGACGATGCCGATAATCACGGCGTCGATCGGTAACGTTTTCGTTTCCGGCGTGAGCCGCGCGCTGGAGCCTTGCACGATCAACACGTATTCCCCTTCGCCGGAGCCGATCGTGTCGACCGCGACGAACGTGCGTCCCGTCGTCACCAGCCGCTTCCGATCGCTCGGATCGATCCGGTACGGTTCGACGATCAAAAGCTTGTGCCCGACCATCGAGTCGACTTTGGTGCTGGCGACGACGCTACCGGTCACTTTCGCGACGAACATGGTTTCAAGTCTCCGGTTACTTCGCGCCCGCCAATGTTTCCTTCGCCAATCGCGCGACGACGATCTCTTCGTTCGTCGGCACGATCCAGACTTGCGTCCGGCTGTCGTCGGCGCTGATCCGCTGCTCGGTTCGCGCGCCGGCGTTCTTCGTTTCGTCGAGCTTGATGCCCAGTTCTTCCAGCCCGGCGCAGACTTCCTTGCGGATCATCGCGCCGTTCTCGCCGATACCCCCGGCGAAGGCGATCACGTCGCAGCCGCCAAGTTCGACGAGATATGCTCCCAAGTAGGACCGAATGCCGCCGACGAACACGTCGAGCGCCAGTCGCGCTCGCGCGTTCCCCTCATTGGCGGATGTCTCGACGTCGCGGATGTCTTCCGAGACGCCGCTCAAGCCGAGCAGACCGCTCCGTTCGGCCAAGTCGTCGAGCACTTGTTCCAGCGACTTGCCCGTCCTCTGCATCACGACCGGCAGCGCGAACGGATCAAAGTCGCCGACTCGATTGTTGTGTAACAGTCCAGTCTGCGGACTCATCCCTAAACTTGTCGCCACGCTGCGGCCGTTCTTGATCGCACAAAGCGAGTTAGAACCGCCCAGATGGCAGGAAATCACCCGGAGATCCTTTCGCCCAAGCAACTCGGCGCACCGACCGCCGATATAGCGGTGGCTTGCGCCGTGAAACCCCCAGCGACGAATCGAGAATTTCTCGGCCCACTCATACGGCACGGCGTAGAACTTATTGCGATCGGGAATCGTCTGGTGAAAGCCCGTTTCAAAGGCCGCCACCAAGGGAATTTCCGGCAGCTTCTCGTTCAACAACCGCATCGCTTTGATGTACGGAGGATTGTGCGCCGGTGCGACCCGACTCATCTCCTCCATCGCCGCGAGGACGTCGGACGTGACGCGTTGCGCGCCAGAGTACCGACCGCCGTGCACGGCTTTAAAGCCGATCGCCGCCACCTCGTCGCCGCTCTTCAAGCAACCGTCCGCAGGGTCCGTCAGTTGCTCTAAGCAAAGCCGCACCGCGACCGCATGGTCGGGCACCTGCGCAACAAGTTCGCGCCGCTTGCCGCCGATCTCGACGAAGCACTTGCTCTCCGCGCCGCCGATTCGCTCGGTGCCGCCGCGGGCCAGTTGCCGTTCATCGTTCATGTCGAACAAGCGATACTTAAAACTCGTGCTGCCGAGATTGGCGACGAGAATCTTCATCCGTGATGTCTCCTGAATTTAGCCGCGGAGCTTGTCTCCGCGCGTCGAAGCGCGTCGACGAGGAACGCGGCCAAATACTATGCCAAGTACGCCTTAACGAGGCCTTCCGACGGACGCGGGATCACGTGGCTCGCGGCGACTTCGCCGACTTGTTGGCCCGCTTGCACGCCCGCCTCGACGGCCGCGCGGACACTGCCGACGTCGCCGCGAACGACGGTGGTCACTAAACCGCCGCCGATCGAAATCCGCTTCACGATTTCTACGTTCGCGGCCTTCGCCATCGCATCGGTCGCTTCGACCAACGTCACCAAGCCCTTCGTTTCCACCAAACCAATCGCATCGTTCATGGGTCGTTGTTCCTTAACTGGGAGCTGTACAACTTCAGGCGGCGTCGCAGGCTGCGCAGCCGCATCGTCTAACTTTGCGGCGACGGCCCGACGTCGCGGCGCGGCTTTCGCCTTGCCGGTCGTCTTTCGCGGAGCTTTCTTGCGGCTCACAGCCATCGCCGTCGTTCCTATTTCCGATTCAGATCTGGAATCTCAGATACAAACCTATTCGGCCGCCGACAACACGCCCGACGGCAGAACCACGCCGATGTCGTCGTGCGGGCGCGGAATTACTTGCACGCTCACCACCTCGCCGATGCGTCCGGCGGCCGAAGCGCCCGCGTCGGTCGCGGCCTTCACGGCGGCCACGTCGCCGGTGACGAACGCCGTCACCAGACCGCTGCCCACTTTGTCCCAGCCGAGGAACTTCACGTTCGCGGCCTTCATCATCGCATCGCTGGCTTCGACCAGGGCCACGAAGCCCTTGGTCTCGATCATGCCCAGCGCTTCAAAAGCTTTCGCCATCTCTCAGCACTCCAAAACGGGGTTAATACGTCCAACTTACTGCTTAATCAGTTCCACTTTCGTCGCGTGATCCAAATCGACGGCGTTGCCTTCGTCGGTATCGATGTGCACTTCCAACTTGCTGGTGGCGTCCGCTCGAACGAGCAAGTCTTCAAACGTCGTCGTGCAGCTCGACTTGATGCGCAAGCTCATTCGATCGCCGTTCTTCACGCCGTAACGAGCCGCGTCGTCGAAGTTCATGTGCACGTGTCGCTCCGCCCGGATCACGCCTTGCTTCAACTCGACGACTCCCTTCGGGCCGACGAGCACGCAGCCCGGCGTCCCTTCGATCTTGCCGCTCGGCCGCACCGGCAGGTCGATGCCGAGCGAAATACCGTCCGTGAAGGCAAGTTCCACTTGGCTAAACGGTCGCGTCGGCCCCAGCACCCGCACCGTCGGCAGCATTCGCTTGCGCGGGCCGACGACCATGACGGTTTCAGCGGCGGCGTAGAAGCCGTCTTGATAGAGAGGCTTCTCTTCCGTAAGCACCGCGCCCCGGCCGAACAGAATCTCGACGTCTTCGTCGGTCAGATGGACGTGCCGCGCGGAAACGCTCACGACCAGTTCTCGTTCCTTGGGCGACTGTGGGCGCTGTTTGTAGACGATTTCACGGACGATCTTTTCAATCGTCGCCCGATCTAAGGAGGAGGCGATGCTCATTGGGCAGTTGCTGGAAGCTGGTAGCTAGTTACTGGTGAGAATTCGTTTCCCGGGCGTTCGGCGGTCATCGCTTCCCGCCCCGTCATGCCGTAAGCTTCGGAGCGATCGTGAGGCGTACTCCGGCGGCTTCGACTTTCCTTTTCCATTCCGACCCGATCCCGTCGTCGACGACCAGTTGCGTCGCTTCCTCGAGCGACGCCAAATGGGCCAAGCTCTGGTGGCCGAACTTCGTGCTGTCGGCGACGACGATCACTTCTTCGCCGGCTCGCATCATCGCTCGCTCCGTTTCCACCAAGAGAAGATTGCTGTTGTAAAAGCCGCGGTCATTGATGCCGGCGACGCTGAGCACGGTCCGACGTACGTTGAGCCGCGCAAGCATCTCATTCGCGTAGGGGCCGAGCGAGACGCCGGTTCGCGGATACACGTAGCCTCCTAAGAGCACTAGGTCGGTGGTCGCGTTCGAGGCGAACAAGTTCGCCACGGGCAGCGAGTTGGTCACAATCTGCAGCGGCCGGCCGACCAGGAGCCGGGCCACTTCGTAAGTCGTGGTGCCGCCGTCGAGCAGCACCGTATCGCCGTCTTCGATCAGTTCCGCCGCTATACGAGCCAAGGCTCGTTTCTTGTCCCAATGCGCCGGCTGGAGTTGATCGAAGTGGGGCAGCTTCGGAGAAGCTCCCGTGTAGAACACTCCGCCGTGCGTACGACGCGCGTGGCCGCTCTCTTCCAAGGCTTCCAGGTC
Organism: Planctomycetaceae bacterium; assembly: GCA_016793115.1. Taxonomy (GTDB): domain Bacteria; phylum Planctomycetota; class Planctomycetia; order Pirellulales; family PNKZ01; genus PNKZ01. The sequence goes on along the minus strand of JAEUIN010000248.1, from coordinate 53,909 downwards.
GCGCCGGACGGTCGATTCGCTGACGGTGAGCAACTCGGCCAAGTCGGGCAGGGCGGCGAATCCGCGTTCCCTGACGAGTTCCAAAAGCTTCGACCGACGTTCCTCGACTACCGCCATATCGTGGAATTCCTTTGCCAAACAATATGACAATTCTCTTCCATTTTATGACAGATAACAATCACCTATTGTCGATTTTTAGCTTGAAAATCGACGCAGTCGTCGCATTTTGACTTAAATTGACGCAAGCAAACAACTTGCGTGGATTTAGTCGACTTTAATGACTAGTCTGCGGCGAAGCAATTCTGCGCACTTCCGTCACGATGTCCAATATACTTCGCTTACGAAAGTCGCCGATTATCCAAGTTGGGGCCGACGTCGTGCCGGGCCTAACGATTCGGCCGTTTGCAGGGCCGGACGACGTCGCGGTTTGGCTCGCGCTTCGTGCCGCGGCGTTTGCTGATCTCATTGCCGCGGCACGTCCCTGGACTGCGACGGATTTCGATCGCGAGTTCACTTCGAAGCCCTGGTGGCAACACGAGCGAATGTGGATGGCGACCTTCGAGAGCCCGGAGGTTTTGCCTCCGCAATCGAGCGGCATTACTCCGCTCGTGGTCGGTTCCATCTCGCTAGGCCGCACCGGACGGGCGCCGGCCGAGGTCGCCGCAATTCAATGGCTCATGGTCGCCCCGACGCAACGCCGTCGCGGCATCGGCACGGCCCTGTTGCAAACGGTCGAGCAACAGGCGCTTGAGCTTGGTGAACGCGAACTTACTTTAGAAACGCATTCCGCTTGGACCGCTGCGATGCGGCTCTATCGCCGCCACGGCTACGTCTGACTACTCGACGATTCGGATCTGCCGTCCTTCGCAGACTACGCGGCCGGCCGCGAGCATACGCAGCGCTTCGGGATACGCTTCGCACTCCGCCTCGAACACGCGGGCGGCGAGCGAATCGGGCGTGTCGCCGTCGACGACCGGCACGGCCCGCTGCAAGATGATTGGGCCGTGGTCGTATTCGTTGTCGACGAAGTGAACGGTGCAACCGGACAGCTTCGCGCCGTAGGCAAGCACCGCTTCGTGCACGTGGTGCCCGTACATCCCGTGGCCGCAGAAGGCCGGGATCAGAGCCGGATGGATATTGATCACGCGATACAAGAAGTCGTCGGGGATCGGCACAAACTTGAGAAAGCCCCCCATGACAACGTAATCACACGGCCCACGACGGCACTCGCCGAAAATTGCGTGGCCGTACTCTTCGTCGGTCGCGAAGTCCTTTCGCTCATAAATCGAGGTCGGAATGCCGGCGGCGCAGGCATATTCCAAGCCGCGGGCCTTCGGCGTGCTGGCGATTACGCGAACGACTTGCACCGGCAGGCCGCGCCGCTCAATGTGCGCAAGCAAATTGCGCAGCGTCGTCCCGCCGCCGGAAATGAGTACAACGACGCTGAGCTTGCCGGCACCGGAATGCTGGACGGGATTCGCCATCACGACGGCCGCACCTGGACGAAGACTTGAAGCGTTTGTCCGCCAAGCGGAATCTCCGTCGCCGTCGCGCCCGCAAGCGGCGAGAACTCGAACGACGTCGCCAGCGTCTCTCCACGAACGTAATCCGCGAATTGCTTGAGCGCGGCGACCGGCTCTCCGTCGCCGACGACGCCGACGGCGATTCGGTCGGTGTACTTGCAGCTCATGTCTTTGCGGATGTTCTGAATACTATGGACGAAGTCGCGGGCCAATCCTTCCGCAATGAGTTCCGGCGTCACCTCGGTCGACACGACGACGACTCCCGCCGCGCTATGAGCCGCGGCCCAACCCGGCTTGGCTTGGAGGCGCACCTGTACGTCTTCCGCGTCGAGCACCAGCGGGCCGTCGCTGAGTTCGAGCGTCGCCTGCTTCGTGGTTTCTAGCTGCTCGAGCAGCGCCGCGGCGTCGACTTTGGCCAAGGCCTGCTTCACGAGCGGCAGCCGCTTGCCGAGCTTCGGGCCAAGCTTTTTCAAATCGGGCAACACGGTGTAGGCGACGTACTCGTCGGCCCGAGTCGCGAACTCGACTTTCTTCACGTTGAGTTCTTCACGAATCAAGTCGGCATGCTGCTCGAGCCAAGCGTGACTTGCGTCGTGTGCCAAGCAAATTTCGACTTTGGCCAACGGCTGGCGGACTTTGAGCTTCGAACCCATCCGCGCGCTGCGGCCGAGTGAAACCACTTCGCGAACGAGATTCATCTGCGTTGAGAGCGTCTCGTCGATTACGGCAACGCCGGCCGTCGGGTAGTCGCAAAGATGCACGCTCTCCAACACGTTCGCTTCCTTGCCGTTGCTCGTTCCGGCGACGGCGAGATTCCGCCAGAGCGTTTCGGCCAAGAACGGCGTGAACGGCGCGATAAGCTTCGTCGTGGTCACAAGGCATTCGTAGAGCGTCCAGTAGGCGTCGAGCTTCGCGGCATCGCGTTTCTCTTCACTCCAAAAGCGATCGCGACTACGGCGGACATACCAATTACTGAGCGCGTCGACGAAGGCAATCAACTTTGCGCACGCGTTGAAGTTGTCATAGGCGTCCATTAGCTCGGTGACGGCCGCCGTCGTGCGGTGCAGCTCGCTTAATATCCAGCGATCGAGTTCACCCCGATCTTTAATCGGACGATAAGATTTGGCCTGCGCGAGAACTTCGGGGCGGAGATCGTCGAACGGTCCCCCTCCGAGTTCCGCGGCCGGATCGAAGCCATCGATGCCTGCGTAAATCACGAAGAAGCTATAGCAGTTCCAGAGTCGTAACAGGAACTCGGGGATACTCTCCTTGATCGCCTGTTCGCTATAGCGAATCGAAGTCCAAGGCGGTGAGTTCGCGTAGAAGTACCAGCGGAGCGCATCGGCCCCGTACTTGTCGAAGATTTCGTTCGGCTCGCGGTAATTGCGTTTGCTCTTCGACATCTTCTGCCCGTCTTCGCCGAGCATTAGTCCAAGAACGATGCAGTTCTTGAACGGGTGAGGATAAGGATGCGCCTCTTTCCGAACCTTCCCCTCTCGTCCCTCCGACTTCCCCTCTCCGAAGAGCAGCGTGCTGATCGCCAACTGGCTGTAAAACCAACCACGGGTCTGATCGATCGCTTCGCTGATGAAGTCGGCGGGAAATTGACTATTGAAATTCGCTTTGCTCTCGGCCTTGTGTGGATAACCCCATTGCGCGAAGGGCATCGCGCCCGAGTCGTACCAGCAATCGATCACCTCGGACACACGGCGCATCTCGGCGCCGGCGGCGAAGGGCGAGTCGTAGGAGATCTCGTCGATGTACGGCTTGTGGACCATCAAGTCGTCGGGCAGGTTCGAATCGGCCGCTTTGGCCTTCGTCCAGGCGTCGGCCCCCTTGAGGCCCGGCTTCGCGAGCAGTTCATCATACGACGCGATCGCTTCCATTCTGCCGGTCTGTTGGCAGACCCAAATCGGCAGCGGGGTTCCCCAGTAACGCTCGCGCGAGAGGGCCCAGTCGACGTTCGTCGCCAAGAAGTTGCCGAAGCGGCCGTCGCGAATGTGATCCGGCAGCCAGTTGATCTGCGCGTTGTTTTCAAGCATCGCCTCTTTGAATTGGCTCGTGCGAATGAACCAACTCTTGCGCGGATACTGTATGAGCGGATCCTGTTCGGCCCGCCAGCAAAACGGGTAGTCGTGCAGATATTCTTCGCGATGCCAAAGCAGACCGCGATCGCGAATCGCACGCGCAATGTCTTTGTCGGCTTCCTTGACCCAGCGGCCTTCGTACTCCGGTGCGTCCTTCGTAAACTTGCCGTCGGGCCCGACGGCGCAGATGAGTTCCGGTCCGCCGGCAGCAAACCGAGCCTTTTCCGTTTGCAGCACGTCGTAGTCGACTTCGCCGAAAGCGGGTGCGATGTGCACGCTGCCGGTTCCGCTGTCCGTCGTCACGAAATCGGCGGCGACGATTCGCCAAGCGACGACTTCAGACCCGCCGGCTTGAAGCGTGCCCTTCGTGCAGGCCAACGACTTCGCGTAGTAAGCGAACGGCGGTTGATAGCACAGGCCGACCAGTTCCCTGCCTTTCAGCGATTTGACAATCGGTAATTCGCGGCCGACTTTCGCGGCAAGCGTCTCGCGCAACGCTGCAGCAACGATCAACTTCTGCGTTTTACCATCGTGCTCGTCGCTGACGACGACGTATTCCAACTCAGGATGGACGGCTGCGAATTGGTTGCTTGGCAACGTCCAAGGAGTGGTCGTCCAGACGAGCAGGCTCGTATCGGTGTCTAGGCCAAGACTTTTCGCTTTGTCGTCGACGACGACCGGAAACCGCACATACACGCTCGGGTCGGCCACTTGTCGATAGCCTTGACCGACTTCGCCGCTCGATAGCGCCGTGCCGCCCTGGGCCCACCACCAGACGATTTTGTGCCCTTGGTAAAGCAGGCCTTGGTCGAACAGTTGCTTGAGCGACCACCAGGCGCTTTCGACGAACGACTTGTGGTAGGTGACGTACGCCTCGCGCAGGTCGACCCAGAATCCGAGCCGCTCGGTGAGCCGCTCCCATTGCTGCATGTAGCGCCAAACGCTCTGTTGGCACTTCTTGATAAACGGCTCGATGCCGAACGCTTCGATCTCTTCCTTTGAATGGATGCCAAGTTCTTTGCAGACCTCGACTTCGACGGGCAGTCCATGCGTGTCCCAACCGGCTTTGCGCAGGCAGCGATAGCCGCGCATCGTGCGATACCGGGGGAACACGTCTTTGATGGCCCGGGTCAAGCAGTGGCCCGGATGCGGCATTCCGTTGGCCGTCGGCGGACCTTCAAAAAACACGAACGGCCCCGCGGGCGACGGCCGCTCCAACGATTTTTCGTAAATCCTCCGCTCGCGCCAAAACTGCAGGACTTCAGACTCAAGAGCGGGAAAATCGGCGTTGGCGGCAACGGGACGAAACATAGCGCGACGTGATATCTAGAGGGTTCGCGAAGTGAGCGAAACCCAAAGTAGACCAAGACTTGAGAATCTTGGCAATCGCGGCGACACGTGCACCCGAAGTGAAGATTACTGCAACCGACGCCCGGCTTACGACTTCTTCCGCGACTTCTTGGCCCGCCGCTTCACGACGTGCGACGGCGTAAACTCCTCGACCAGCGCTTGGAAGCGAGGATCGGCGCGCAGTCCGTCGAAGTCGCCGTCGAGCTCGAGATATTCGAAGTCGTCGTAGCCGTTTTCCAAACCGCGGCGTAACGCGACCAGCGCCTCGTCGAAGATTTCATTCCGCGACAAACTGCAGGCTAGATTGTAGAGCACTACCGCATCGGTTGGAGCCAACTCCGCCAAACGGCGATCGATCAACAGCGCCCGCTCGTGCAATCCTTTGCGGCTGAGAAGCTCTCCTTGGCAACGCAAGACGTCGATATAGGCCGGCGCGCGAGCCAAAATTGAGTCGAAAAAATCGATTTCAAACTCCGCCTGCGATTGCTTGCGAAACGGCGCAAGCGCCGCCTCGGGCCAGGTTCCGAGGGCGTCGTGCTTGGCGTCTCCCGAAGAGGCGTCATCGGCGTGTTTTGTCATCTTCGATCCTCAAGTCGCCTCTGTCGTCCGGCGTCGGCCGTCCGTAGCCGTCGCCCGCTCGCCGCCGCGGTCGGTTTAGGGACTAAAAATCTTCGTCGAACTCTTCGTCGTCATCCGGCGCCGTCGGCGACTGGACGTTTTCATCGTTCAGCTCCTTTTCGAACCGTTCGAGATCTTCGTCCGGCTCGTCGGCGAAGTCTTCATCGAAGTCTTCGTCGAAGTCGGCTTCGTCCCAGATCTCCTCTTCCACCGCGCCGCCGGCGGGCAGCAGAACCGACGGGTCGACTGCCTCCGTCGACTCGGGTACTAGTTCGTCGAAATCTTCATCGTCGTCGAATCCGCCGGACATGCATCGCTCCTGTCGTTCATCTCGGCCGCACTGAATCCGTATTCGCCGCTTGGGCCCAAGCGACAAATCACCACATAACATCTTACGCACGCAGCCGGAGCCGATCCAAATGTCCGCGCGGTCGCACTCCTCATGGTGTTAGTTTCGCCCGGAAAAAGTGTCAAGGGCTCGGCGCACGCCAAGGACGGAATCCGCCGATTTGAGCGGAAATGCGCTCCCGGTCGAACCGCGACGTCCGCGCCGCATCTTGTATTTTGCCCTTGCCGAAAACTAAGCGATCGCGCAACGCCGAACTCACAGATCACGGTTGCTCGACGATCGTGAAGGAGTTAATCAACTCAGCGGGAATCTTCGCCAAACCGCGCGAGGCGATGTCGACCAGCACCCACTCCGTTTCCGCGGCCGCGAGTTGCAAATTGTCGCTCACACGGACCATACGATACTTGCGCGTCGATGAAAACTTCTTCATGCCTGCCACCCAAGTGCGCACGACGACGTCGTCGCCCAACACGGCCGATTGCAGATACTTGATCGCATGGGAGCGGACGACCCAAATCGCTCCGAGCCGTTCGTAGTCGGCCCGCCCCCAGCCTTGGGCGCGCGAATGAGCGACGGCGGCATCGAGCGCCCAATGCAGATAGCGTAAGTTATTCACATGGCCGTTGAGGTCGATCTCGTCGGCCGCGACGGTGTGGTGGTGTTCATAAACGGCAGGCACTCGCGCCCCTCCTTTGCAAGTCAGTCGTTGATCAAAGCCACGACGCGGGCCGGGCCGGCCGAACCGCGCTTCACTTTGAGGGGAAAGGCACAAACCGTAAATCCCAGCGGCGGAAGTTGCTCAAGGTTGGCGAGTCGTTCGATTTGGCAATATTCTTTGTCGACGCCGACGAAATGTGCCGCCCAAAAGAGATCGCTACGTCCCGTCGCCTTTGCTTCCGCCGCTTGTCGGCCGAGGGGGGCATCCCATCCCCAAGAGTCGATGCCCATCAGCTTTACGCCGGCGTCGCAAAGATAGTGCGTCGCCTCGGCGCTCACGCCCGGCCCCTGTGAAAAGTAACGGCGATCTCCAAGCAGTCGATCGTTTCCGGTTTGCACCAGGACAATGTCTCCGGGCCGCAATTCATGGCCGATCGCAGTGAGCCCTCGCTTGATATCGGCCTGCGAAATTGGCGTATCCGGCGCCACGTGCCGCAGATCCAACCGCACGCCGGGGCCATAGCACCACGAAAGCGGCACTTCGTCGATCGTCTTCGCCGGCCTACCCGCCGAGGTCGGCGCATAGTGCCACGGCGCGTCAACGTGCGTCGTGCCGTGCGTCGACAGCTTGATGACGTCGTTCGCCCAGCCGAGACCGGTACGAAGGTGCCGCTTCCCGATGCCGAATAACAGTCGAATCACCCAGCGTCCCATCGCGTGACTCTGATTGATTACGCGATTGCGGGCCCACCACGGAGCCCAGTTCGAGTCGTTTTCGAGCACGACGCTGAGATCGACGATTCGCATAAGTCGGTTGGAATTCATCGCCGAGCTAATAAAAACGCGATCAAGTCCGCGGCGTCTTGCGGCGTGAGCTTTTGTTCGAGCCCTTCCGGCATCAGAGACTTCCCGGTCGAATAAAGTGATTCGACATTGCCGCGCAGCACGGTCGCTTGAACATTCTCCGCCTTCCGCAGCGTAATACTTGCAGCGGTTTCCTCCGCGACGAGTCCGGTGAGGGTGCGACCGTCGTCCAATTCGGCGATGTATTCGAGATAGTTCGGCGACACTTCGCGGTTTGGATCCAGAATGTGAGTCAGTAGTTCATCGGGTCCGCGATGCAGGATCGTCGCCAAGTTCGGGCCGATTTCAAAACCCTCGCCGCGCAATTTGTGGCACGTCTTGCACTCGCGAGAGAAGACCTTATGCCCGCGATCGACGTCGCCGGCAAGCTTTAGCGCGGGTAGATACTTGGCGACGGTCGCGGCGCGGGCACCGGTCGAAGTCGTCAAAAGCTTCTTAGCACGCTCGGCAATCGCCGAATTCTTCGCCTTCATGAGCAACGCGCGTCGAGCGATCGGGATGTCGGCGACGGCGATCTGCTTGGACTCGACGGCATCGAGCAGAGCGTCATGGCGGCTCGTCAGCGAAGCGAGCGCTTCGACGACTTCCGCGCGAACGGACGGCGTATAGGCCTTATAGTTTTTCAACAGCAAGCTCGGAACGCCTTGACTGCGTAAGCCTGCGATCGTGCGGACGGCTTCCAACTGCACCGGACCGGATTGTTGCTTCTTAAGCGAAGCTTCAAAGGCCGCGGCCGCCGTCGCGAACTGACCGTGCGCCAAAAGTTGCCATGCCGCAACTCGCTCCGAATCGGAACGCTTGTCGTCGACCGCGACCGTAGCTGCTTCGGTCAGGAATGTTTCGAGAATTCCCTGCGTTGATTGGGGCAGCTTAAACTGCGAGAGCGAACGACCGGCCTGTTTCAGACCTTCGGCGAGCCCCGCCAACATTGTCGCCGCCTTAGTTCGTAATGGCCCTTCGGCAGCTGCGATTAACTGAACGACCTCGACGACCTCTTCCTGATCGGCCTTGGCACCGACGATCATCGCGAGCTTGCGAGTAACCACGGGATCGTAAAGCGAATACAATGGCCCCGTCAGGCCTGTGCCTTTAAGAAGTTCGGCACGCAGCGAAAGCAGCTCGGCCGTCCGTTCACCGCTGCCGGAGAGCGCCGCGGCGACGATCCAGGGGTCGGCTGCAAAGCCTCGTAAAAGAGGAACAATCGCGAGCCGCCCCGACTGATTGTTTCCCGCGGAGAGCGCCAGTTGAAACAGGAAGGCACGATCGTGGCCGAAGCCGTCCATTGCACCGTGGGCTAGGTACGTGCGCCACTCCTCGTTCGATTCCACGCTGAACGCAGCTTCACCGGCTTTCAGTGCTTGGCAGGCAACGTGCTTAGAGCTGTCGACGAACAAGGCCTGCCACCAGTCGTCTTGAGACAGCGCTCCGAGGCCGGCGAGCGACCAAACGGCATGGGCTCGTGCGACTTCGGTATTGCTTTCGCGGAGCAGCTTGCGCAACGGTTCAATGCAGGTTTTGTCTTGCCTCTCGAAGATCAAGCGGTGAGCCGTGTCGCGCCACCATGAGTTCGGGTTCTCCAAAGCGGCGACGAGTTCGTCCGCAGTCGCATTGCCGAGATTCGGCTTCGTCGTCCGCGCCGTCAAGGCGGGCGGTTCGAGACGATAAATGCGCCCGCGATCGCGACCGCTTTCCAGATCGAGGTGCGGTTTCATGTCATCAGGGATCGACCACGGATGTTCGATCGTCTCGCGATACATGTCGCACACGTGGAGCGTGCCGTCGGGAGCATTGGTGAAGTTGACGGGCCGAAACCAATTGTCGGTCGAAGCGACGAACTCGGCATTTTCGTCCGCACGCCGGGCCTTGAACGTCGCACCGTCGGGTGTGAGCACCTGTCGATGAATCAAGTTGCCCGCGACCTCGCCCAAAAAGGCGTTGCCGTAAAACTCCTTCGGATACGCCGCACCGCGATAGATCGTGATACCGCTCGACGAGGTAAAATAGCCTTCGCCGGCGAGTTCACTGCGTGGATACGCTTGGCCGGTTTCTTGCCGCCAACGTTCAGCGCGCGCCGCTCGCCACGGCTCCGGCGGGCTCGCGCGATAGACAGGGAGCGTATCGCCCGCTTCGGCGCAATCGTGCACGGCGGTCGTTACCGGCAGGTACGGATTGCGCGCGAGATAGCGATTCTCGAAGACGACGTGCTGCACCGGGTTGCGAATGTTGCACAGGAAGCGGTTCCCCCAATCGTCGAACGTTTGCCCGAAACGCGCGCCGCCGGCGAGCACTTCGAAACGTTCCGTGTTCGGATCGAACGCGAAGTCGGCGCGGCCGAGCGTGATGGGCTTCGCTTGAGGTTCGTCGGGCTTAGTGATCGTGCCGCCGTTCGAGGCCCCGGCGGCGTAAAGCTTATGGTCGAGCCCCCATCGCAAATTGTTAATCACGGCCTGCACGTTGAGCTTGCGGAAGCCGGTGAAGACTTTGCGGCGAACGTCGGCGCGACGGTCGCCGTCGGTGTCTTTGAGATACCACACGTCGGGGGTCGCCGTGACGAAGCAGCCGCCTTTCCAGAGCGCAAGCCCCGTCGGCCAAGATAAATCTTCCGCGAAAATCGCACTCTTATCGAAGCGGCCGTCGCCGTCGACGTCTTCCAAAACGCGAATTCGTCCTAGCGGCGCGTCCGTCGTGCGTTCGACGTTCGGCTTGTCGGTCGACTTGTCCGTATAGGGATAGTCGCGCATCTCGACGACCCAGGCAAGTCCGCTCTCGTCGTACTCTAGAGCCACCGGATCCGTGACGAGCGGTTCGGCGGCCAGCAACTCCATGCGGAAGCCATGGAGCGCATGGAACGTCGCCGCGACATTCTTCGGCTCCGTCGCCGGGACGCGAGCAAACAACACTGATGCGTCGGCGGCCGCCACCGTCGCCGGTTCGCCGGTCGATACGTCGGCGCGGGCAAGACCGAATGCGAAGGCCGCGACCACGGCCAAGATCAACCACAGCGTTCGCGACACGGCGGTATCCTCAATGACAAAGCGGGGCTAATCCGCTTCAGCATTGTCGGCTCCGAATAGGGTGTCAACGCGCCGGGGCTGATTCGATCAAATCGCTTCGCGCAATCTAGAAATCGTAGTTCTCCCCGTCGAGATCGAGCAATCGCACGGAGCCACGGATGTCCATTAGAAACGAACGAACAGTAATGTTGTAGAGCTTGTCGTCGCCCAAGATTCGCTTCCGCTCTTCACAATGAGCGTAGATCGCGTCGCGGAGCACGAAGGCATGCTTGCGATGCTCCACTTCTTCCGCCGCTTGGCCGAGCGGCGTATCGTCGAAGTCGAATTGTTCGCCGAGAAAATGAACATACGCGCCGCAGTTGCGGTGCTCCATGATGTACACGTCTTGCACGCCGTGGAGTTCGACGGCGATGTCAAGATGCTGAAAGAAGACATCGCGCCACGACTGATGTTTCGGCTGCATGACCCCGAGAGCGGCGCCCGCGAACACGAGTTGATCGTAGCGATTCGTCAGATTGTCTCCCTCCATGAAATGGACAAGGTCGTCGATCAGACGCAGGTCCATGCAACTAAGCAGCAATGCGTTTTTGCGTGCGGGCGGGTATGGGCGATGAGCAGTCGAACGGCGGTGAACTTCCATAATCGAACGAACTCCTCGTGCGGCACGGACATGAGGCGCGGCGACAAGACCAAGCCGGGTCGGCGAACATTATTGCGCCGCGCCGAAGGCCGCCAAGCCAGGTACGAAAAATGGAGAATAAACCCGAAAGCCGCGAACGGATAGCAACGTCTCAATCGTCGGTGAGTATAGCGACCGACGGAACACGGCAATAACGGCGACTGCCTGAATCACTTACCTTCCCGAGATTCGTACCGAGCTTTCAGTTTGGCGACGGCAACGTCGTTGCGAAGTTTTGATATCGTGACGCCGCCATAGTTCTTCTTTAGACTCCCCTGCTTCGACGTAACTTCCGCAGCGGAGGTTACGATGAACTCACCGCCGAACTCTCGAATCGCGAGGGCATGTTGCGTACAGAGCCGACTCTCATGCGCGGCTTCCAATCGATCGCAGTCGATCGATTTCTTACATATCTCGCAGAAACGCCGCTACGCCGTCATTCCGCACTCTCCGTTTACGAGAGCATCGATCGACTTGAGCGCGCAAAAAAACCGTCGAGCCTTGCGACTCGACGGTTTCTTCGTTCAGTGGCGGGGACAGGATTTGAACCTGCGACCTCGAGGTTATGAGCCTCGCGAGCTACCGGGCTGCTCCACCCCGCGTCATGTAAGAACCGGATTATGACCAATCGGACGATTGGCGTCGAGGGGTTGAGAGAAATTTAGGTGGGGGGCGACGTTATTGCGATCGCGCGGATCGCTTCGTAGTCCGACCGGCGCAATCGACACAACTAAAACCGGGACTTGGACTTTCCTTGCCCGCCTGGAATGCAACGGGTAGAGTGACTGGTAGGAACAGCTCGGGCAAAAGGCAGCGGATTTTTTCGGCCGGCGATTGTCGTCGCGCAGCGACGTGGGCCGGAGGTCGCTGCTGCGCGCTTTGCAGCGCGAGCAGGCCGGCAGCTTAGAGAGTCGGCATGGCGGCGCCTGATCCACGCAGCGGATCCGGACAGCCGGGAAAACCTCCCGCCCTGCCGCCCAGCGCGCCGCTAGGGGGCTCACCGCCTCCCAGCGCACCAGCCGGCCAGCCAGTTCCACAGGCTCCGCCAGTACCCGGAGCTTATCCACAAGCGCCAAGCTACAACCCACAAGCCGCCGCTCCATATCCCGGCGGTCCCACGATTCCAACATCGCCGTACTCTCAGGGCTTCTACCCGCAGGGCCAAGTTCCAGGTGCGCAAGTATCAGGCGGGCAATACCCCTCGGCGCAGCATCCATCCTCAGCGTACCCGGCCCAATATCCGGCCCCTTCCTTTCCGCAGGCAGGCTACCCCCAGGGTCAGTACGCATCGCCAAGCGCGCCAGGCTTTGCGTATCCGGCCGGCCTAATACCTGGTGGCACCACCTACCCGCCGGCGAATATCCCCCCCGGGTACCCACAGCCCCCTGCGGCATATCCAGGGTCGCCGCAATATCCTGGCATGACGTACCCCTCGGCGTCGCAGCCCCCAGCCGGCCAATTCCCGACAACACAAGTTCCGGGAACCGCGTACCCAAGCGCTCAGTACCCTGGTGGAACCTACCCTGCCGGCCAATACCCGTCGGGACAATATCCGATAGCTGGTCAGTATCCAACAACTTCTCAGTACCCGGCTGCGCCGACCTTTCCCGCAACACAGTTGCCGACGGCACCGCAGTATCCATCGCCTGTTCCGCCGCAATACCCTGGAGCAGTACATTACCCGGGGTCGCCGCAATTTCCGGCTCCGGCACAGTATCAAGGCGGTCATGTCCCGCCTCCTCCGGCGGCGACAACTCCAACTGCCCATGCTCCCGCAAGGGCTCCGTCGGGTGAGGCAAAGCAAGCGCCCACTACTGATTCGGCGGGAACGGGAGCTGCGGCGTCAAAGAGGCCGCGAGAAGCTGAGCGCAGCGCCAGCCCGCTAAATCGCTCGGCTTCGCCGCAAAAGCGTTCGCCTCCACACGCGGCATCTGATCAGTCTGTCGGAGGCGGCGAGTTACCGACGCTCGCGCCGCAGATGCCTACGTCTCCGCGGCCCCGTGCCGATCGCGAAGGCTTGGCCGCAAGCAAGCCGGAACGCTCGCCGGGCCGCGAAGTTTCGTCCGCCAAGGAACCGAGCAGCCCGTCGTTGCCGCGTTTGAAAGCCGGCCCGTTGTCAGCGCCCGGCCGAATCGACGCCGCATCAATCGTCGCTTCCGGTCCCCAGTACAACGCCGGCAAAAATGACGAGGAAGCCCCTACTGCCGGCGAGATCTTGCGCAAGAACGCCATCCCGCTCGCCGCAAGCTTTCTCATCAATTTGACGGCGATCATCGTGCTCGGCATCGTCAGCTTTTCTAAGCCGCAACGACACATTGTGATGATTCAAGCATCCGTGGAGAAACCGCCGGAGTCGACCGGATTGGATACTCAGTCGATGTTCGCTCCTTCGGATCCCATTGATGTGATCGACATCCGTCCGCTCGCCAAGCTGCCGGATCTTCCGAAGAAGGTCGACGTTCCGATTAATGCCATGGGAATCGGGCCGCAGGTTGCCAACATCGCGTTGCCGTCCGACATCCCCACGGCTGCGTTGGCGGGACGAGGTCAGATCAAAGGAGATTTGCTTAACAAGTACCAGGGCTCGCGCGCAACCGAAGAGGCCGTGGAGATGGGGCTGCTGTGGCTCGCCAATCATCAGTTGCCCAGCGGTCTGTGGAGCCTGACCGGCGACCAACAAGGAGGCAAAGGAAAATACTCGCGCGGCGCCGAGATTGAAAACCAAGAGGCGGCGACCGCTATGGCTTTGCTCGCCTTTTTCGGCGCTGGACAAACTCCTAAGAACGGTCTACACGCCAAAGTGATCGACAAAGGCGTCAAAGCGCTGCTGCGTTTGCAAGACGCGAAAGGTGTATTTTTCCACGGCTCGCAAAGCCAAGACCTGCTCTACACGCAAGCACTTTGCACAATGGCCGCCTGCGAACTCCTGGCGTTGGATCCGAGCAATAGCGACTTACGCACTCCCTGTGAGAAAGCCGTCGCGTTTTGCCTCGAGTCGCAGAGTTCGCTGGGCGGTTGGAAGTATACCCCGCGGGTCGATGCCGACGTTTCCGTCACCGGTTGGATGCTGATGGCGCTGCAAAGCGCAAAAAATGCGAAGCTCGATGTCCCACAAAAAGTTTTTGACGACATCGGCAAGTTTCTCGACGAAACCGCGCGCGGCCCATTAACGCCGCAAATGCTGATCGATCCGACCACGCCGCCCGCTGCGGGATCGCCTCCGCCGGGAAGTCGCTATGCGTATATGGTCGGCGACAATCACGACGCCGTCATGACGGCGGAAGGACTACTCTGTCGCATGTACCTCGGCTGGACTCCCGACGACGAGCGATTGCGCAACGGCTGCGAGTATTTGCTTAGCGAAGAACTTCCCGCTTGGGAGGCGCGCGATGTCTACTACTGGTACTACGGCACTCAGCTGATGTTCCACATGGAAGGCACGTTTTGGCAACGCTGGAACGGTGTTTTGCGCGACATGCTGGTAAAGCGACAAGAAAAGGCCGGCGCAGAACGCGGCAGTTGGAATCCGATGGGAACTGGGCAGGGCGATGCCGAAGGCGCCGATCGCTGGTCGCTGCTGCATCGCGGCGGTCGTCTCTATGTCACCGCCTTCTCGGTCTACATGCTCGAAGTGTACTACCGACACTTGCCGCTCTACTCCGAACTGAAGAAGCAGATCCAAGCCAAGCAGGCCGCGGCCGGAAAACTATAATCGAACTCCCATCCAGCGTCGGCCGTCGAACAAAGAGGTTCTCATGCCGTACGACGAACTTCTCTCGCGCTACCTCGCCGGACCGCCGAGCAAGTTCGCGCTCGCCCGATCGCGGGAAGGTGGAGCACGCTAGAAGTCGTGGCTCATATTGCCGACTTTGAAATTATCGGCGTCGATCGTCTCATGGCGGTGCTTGCGGAAGACAATCCGGCGATGCCGGGGCGTGACGAGCAAAAGTTCGCGGTCCGCTTGAACTACCACGATCGCAACCTTGACGAGCAACTCGAACTCATCGAACTCTGCCGGCGCCATGCGGCCGCGCATTTTCGCAAACTCAAAGAACAAGATTGGCGACGGACGGGCATTCACTCGGAAGTCGGCCCGCTGACGCTTCTGCAACTTCTGGAACGAGTAACGGGGCACATCGAACACCATCTGCCGTTCATCGACGAGAAACGGCGGGCGCTAGCCGTCTAAAAGACCGCAACGTTATCCGCGGGCGGGCGCCCCGCTTGCCGGGCGAGGCGGCGGCAAGCAGCAATCGACCGGGCAGACGTCGTGCGACGGACCTAGTTCACCCAAGGCCGGTCGCTCGGCGCCGGGGGTTATTCGTTCGACGATCAACTCGCCGATCATTCGTACGAATCGCGGATGAGTACCCACCGTCGCAGCCCGAACGAGGTTCAGACCTAAATCTTGGGCAATGTGCAGTGCTTCGTAGTCGAGATCATAGATCACTTCCATGTGGTCGGAAATGAAGCCGATCGGCACGACGACGACGTCGCGCACTTCAGCCGCGGCATAGCGTTTGAGTTCGTCGCCGATGTCAGGCTCGAGCCAAGGCTGCGTCGGCGGCCCGCTGCGACTTTGATAGGCCACTTCGAACTGGGCGACTCCGACGGCCGCCGCGACTAAGCGCGCACTCTCGTGCAATTGCCGCTCGTAACGGCAGTTCGCGGCCATTGCATTCGGAATACTATGGGCCGTAAAAACTAAACGGGCGGACGCTTGACGCTCGGCGGGAACTCGAAGCAATGCGATGCGGACGCGATCCGCCATCGCTTCAACGAATCCGGGGTGGTTGTAAAATGCGCGTAGTTTGTCGACCTGCGGCGCGTTCTCACCGACCGAGTCCTGCGCCGCCGCAACGTTCTCTCTATATTGCCTGCAGCCGGAATACGAACTGAGAGCGGAGGTAAAGAACGCTAACGCGCGTCGAACTCCGGCGTCTTGCATTTCCTTGAGCGTATCCGGCAACAGCGGATGCCAGTTACGATTGCCGAAATAGATCGGCAACTCCACGCCGAGTTTCGGCAATTCAAGCTTCAAAGCCTCGATTAACGCCCGATTCTGCGCATTGATCGGACTGATGCCGTCGAAATGGTAGTAATGTTCGGCGACGGCCAACATTCGCTCGCGGGGTATGTTGCGGCCGCGGAGCACGTTCTCCAGAAACGGCAGCACGTCCTCGCGCCGTTCCGGCCCGCCGAAGGAAACGATCAGCAGGGCGTCGTAGGGCGATGCGTCAATCTTGTCGGTGGTCATGACTTGATTGTAGTACGCCGTGGCCAATCGTCGTCCTCGGCCTGACGCGGCCTGAAAAAACGGCGAGGCGCAAAAAAACCGCACGACTAGCGTCGTACGGTTTGTTTCTCTCAGCTGCGTGAAAGTGACCCCGACGAGATTTGAACTCGTGTTATCGCCGTGAAAGGGCGGTGTCCTAGACCGGGCTAGACGACGGGGCCGATTGCTCGGAGCAGTGGGTGAACTGGGAACTTTACTAAGTCGTGCGCCGGTTAGTCAAGCCTTGATCGAGGGCTTGCCGCGAAACGAACTTTCGGTCACGCGAGAAGCCCGCTCGGCCCATTGCGCGGTTGAGAATTGAAATCGGCCGCAATGCACGAAAAGTTGAGCTGGATCGAGCTAACGACCAGCGACCGTGCAAAAAAGGAACGTCCTAGGGAAAAAGCGCCGCCTGCGCGCAACTGAACGTCAAGAACTCAGCCCGAGCCGTTTTCTTTCGTGGCGGAGTCGGTGCCGTTTTGTGCGGCGTCGCTACGATGAATAGCTTCGTAGACCTCGCGGCGGTGAACGGGAACTTCTTTTGGAGCTTCGACGCCGAGCCGGACCTTATCGCCCCGGATCTCGACCACCACGATCGTAATGTCATTGTTGATGACAATACTCTCGTTCTTCTTACGTGAAAGTACCAACATGGTGCACAATCCTTCGTCGAGTGTTCCCGGCTTCCCGGTATGGCGTACTTGCTATAACCGTCGTTAAAGACCGCACGACGACGACAAGTCGCGAGTGCGGGCGAAGAATTCCGGCGAACATCGGACTTGCGGAGTTTTCCTCATTTTCCGCAAGCGCAGACGATTCCTGTATGTCACTCTACGCGCAAGTTCCTGCCAGTCAAGCAACTCGGTTACTTCCCATGCCTTTAAGCGGGGTCCAATCGCTCTAGGAGACGATAGCCTGCTTAATGAGTCTTGACTGCGTTCGAAAGCCGTCCAACCTCCGTCGACGGCGATTCTCGACGCAAGACGTTACCACAGAAGGTGTTACACCCTTTGATGCATGAAAATCGCTATAGCATCGTCGCGACTTCTCATGACCGACGGTTGACGCTGACGCCGCTCCGAATATTGCGTCGAATCGCGAGCGGCGGTCGGAAACAAACAAGACAGTGGGCGAGCGACGAAAGACGTTCGATTGACCCACGCGAACTATGGCGATTTCTCCTGTGGGGAAAACACGACAGCCAAACACAACAATGACATACCGGCGGGCACGCCATAACTGTGTCGAGGCAATGCGCTCCGCAACGCGACATTTTTCACGGCCGGCATAGAATTCAGCGAACCTAGCGCACCGCACTTCACACGCAGCGCGGTCGCCCATGTTGCGCGCGACAGTTAGAAGGTCAGCGTTGTGTGCCGCTGCGAGAGAGAAGTTCGGTGGCGATTCACGAACGGCTCGAATGTTTGCTTGCGGCCTTGCCGGCCGCGTCTATAATCGCGGCTCGGATTCGGTCTCGCACGCCTCGCCCCTCAACTTGCTCGTAGGAACCCAGCATGCGCCAGTGGTTTCGCGACGTCTTTACCGCCGTGTTCACCGTCGCCCAAGGCATGGCGATCACGTTGCGTTATTGGATTCAAACGTATGATCCCAAGCGGCGTACGTTTACGGAACAATTTGAATACCCAGAACTCCCGGTGCCGGTCGCGCCGCGGTATCGCGGATTTCATCGCTATGATCTGACGACGTGCATCGCCTGTGATCAGTGTGCGAAGGCTTGCCCAGTCGATTGCATTTATATCGGTAAGCAGCGCGTCGAAGGCGCCAAAGGCTTCCAAGTCACCAACTTCACGATCGACTACTCGAAATGCATGTTTTGCGCACTGTGCGTGGAACCGTGCCCGGTCGACTGTATCTTCATGGGCGCAACCCACGACTTGAGTTGCTACAGCCGCGACGGCTGCATTGTCGACTTCTCGCGGCTGCCGGTCGACGTCGCCTGGGGCCGAGCCACGCTCAACCCCACGGCAGTAGCCCAGTCCAAGGTCATCGCCAAACCGGTTCACGGCGGTCCTAATCAGGCCTAAGATCGCCTTCGTCTTCGCAAGAGGTTGCGCATCATGTCGACTTCCCCGCAGCAGTCGATGTCGCAAAATGCGAACCGAAAGCTGTTCACTGTCGAATCGGCTAATGCCGCGCTCCCGCTCGTGAAGGCGGTCGTCGGCGACGTGGTGGAATTATCCCGAGAGATCCTCGAACGGCGCGAGCGCCTAGCGTCCTTGAAGTCCGGGCGACACGGCAATGTTCGCGACATCTACGCCGACGAGGTACTCGACGTGGAGCGTCAACTTGAGGCCGACCGGGACCGACTGTATGAATTTGCGGAAGAATTGCTGGCCATCGGCGTCGAACTGAAAGACGTTGCCGTTGGGCTCGTTGATTTTCCTAGCCTGCGCGACGGGCGGACTGTTTATCTATGCTGGAAGCTCGGCGAGCCGGGCGTTCGGCATTGGCACGATCTCGACGCCGGCTTCTCCGGCCGCAAGCCGATAGCGGAACCGTCTCCATCAACGACCGCTCCCGGCGGCTGATCGCCGTGCTTCTTTGATCCGGCGCACGCAAAGGTCTATGTCTTTATTGTAGTGCGATGTTAGGCGCCATTGGCGCGGATCGAATGAGATCTTCCGAAAGTTCGCGTTGCCGGCCGGCGCTTCGCCAATTTGAAACGAAGTCGCGTGCTTGCAATTGCAAGTAGGTTTCCTACAATGCCCGGCATCCATTTTTCCGCGATTTTTTTGACGTCGTTTTTTGACGTGAAGATAAGTCGCGACCGACGACCCGAGACGCGGCACACCTCATGTCACCGACAATCGTCGCCGGATATCTTGCGCTGTTCTTTCTTGTCGGCGCGTTGTTTCTCGCAGTGAATCTCGTCGTCGGTCGATTTCTGCGGCCGAAGAACCCCAACGATGAAAAGCTCTCGGTGTACGAGTGCGGCGAGCCGACGATCGGCTCGAGTTTCGTACAGTTCGACTTGCGTTTCTACGTCGTCGCGCTGCTTTTCATCATCTTTGATGTCGAGGTCGCTTTCTTCTTCCCTTGGGCCACGGCTTTCGGTAAGGCGACTCACCTAACCGATCCCAACCTTGCCGTCGTCGAATCGGTCGACGGCAAGCCGCGGCTCACGCCGTACGCCGCCGCCGTACAGCGGGAACTCGGCGTGCGCGATCCCGTGGTCGCCGACCCAAATCTCGATCGCTCGATCAATGACAAAGCGGTGCGTGCCGCGGCCTCGCTGCTGGCGAAAACTTCTATCGGCGACATTCTCGTGTTTTTCGCGGTGCTTATGGTCGGCTTCGCCTATGTGTGGAGTCGCGGCGACTTAGATTGGGTCCGTGCCGTGAGTTCGGAGAGATCGCGGGGTGCGCCACAGGCATCGCTTGCCGAAGCCGGTACGGAGAATGTTCTCGCCGGTTAGCTATGGTCGATCGTCTGCCGGGACATCGTTTCGTCCTCTTCGTAAAAAAGATCACAACAACATGAGTCAGCCGCTGCTTGATCGACTCAAGAAGAAGTTCGGTGTTCAAATCACCGGTGCGAACGCCGCCAATCTTGATCCTTGGATCGAAGTCGCTGCTGAGGCACTGCCGGCTGTTTGCCGTTTTCTACGCGACGAGAAAGACCTACGGTTCGATTATTTGAGCTGCATTTCCGGCGTCGATTATTTTGAGCCCGACGCCAAGAAAGCCGCTAAGGTCGATTGGCAGCCGCACGTTGAGGTGGTTTATCACCTCTGGACGATCACCCACAAACAAAGCCTCGTGCTCAAAGTCATTTTGCCGCGCTGGAAAGACGGTGTCGAAGGTGAACTCCCGCAAGTTCCCTCGGTCGCCGACGTTTGGCCCACGGCCGATTGGCACGAGCGCGAGGTTTACGATTTATGCGGCGTGCGTTTCACCGGCCACCCGGCTCTGCGCCGTATCCTCTGCCCGGAAGATTGGGTCGGCCATCCTTTGAGAAAAGACTACGAGATGCCGCTGGAGTACCACGGAATACGCGGAAAATGACGAATGACTAGAAACGCGTGTCGAACTCTGAGTTCGCCATGCGTACCGCCTCATTCATTCGAGATTCGTCCTTCGTGATTCGACATTTACTATGGCCAGCGCAATCGACGACCCACGCATCATCGAATTCGACGTTCGCACCGATGAAATGCTCGTCAATATGGGACCGCAGCACCCCAGCACGCACGGCGTGTTGCGGTTGGTGCTGCGGACCGACGGCGAAATTGTCTCGGAAGTCACACCGCACATCGGCTATCTGCACCGCTGCGCGGAGAAGATCGGCGAGAATCTCACGCCGCGACAGTTCATTCCGTACACGGATCGGATGGACTATCTCGCCGGAATGAACATGAACCTCGGCTGGGCGCTCACCGTCGAAAAGCTGCTCAAGCTCGAATTGCCTGAGAAGGCCAAGCACCTACGTGTGATCATTGCCGAGATGGGCCGCATCGCAAGCCACCTCGTCGGCATGGGAGCCTACGGCCTCGATCTCGGCACGTTCAGCCCGTTTCTCTATGCTTTCCGCGAGCGCGAGAAGATTCTCGACTTGTTTGAAAAGGCTTGCGGTGCGCGACTGACCTACAGCTATCTTACCGTCGGCGGGGCGACGCATGATCTGCCGCGCGGCTGGCTCG
Source organism: Planctomycetaceae bacterium (assembly GCA_016793115.1). Lineage (GTDB taxonomy): Bacteria > Planctomycetota > Planctomycetia > Pirellulales > PNKZ01 > PNKZ01. The sequence continues at coordinate 32,833 of JAEUIN010000248.1, read as the reverse complement.
CCGAGTGCGAAGCGTTTCTCGCTCAATTGCTGCCGATTATCGAAGAATATCACGCTTTGCTTACGACGAACTCCATCTTCATCAAACGCACGGCGGGCATCGGCATTATGTCGGCCGAGCAGGCGATCGGATACGGCACCAGCGGACCGGTGCTCCGCGGCTCCGGCGTCGATTGGGATCTCCGTCGCGACGGCGAAGAACGCTACACCGAGCTTTATGACGGCTACGCCTTCGAAGTCATCGTGCAGAAAAACGGCCGCTACCCGAGCGACCACAAATATCCGCCGGTTCCGCCGGAAGCTGTGCTCGGCGACTGTTGGCATCGGTTCTACGTGCGCATGCTCGAAGTCATGCAATCGATCGATATCGTGCGTCAAGCCATCGATCGCTACAGCCGCGCCTCCGGCACGCACGGCATCCCGGTAAAACTGAATGAGAAACTGCCGAAAGGCGAAGTTTATCTCGAGACCGAAGCGCCGCGAGGGCAGATGGGCTTTTACCTCGTGAGCGACGGCTCCGCGATTCCGTGGCGCGTGCGCGCTCGCAGTAGTTGTTTCTCGAACCTTTGCGTGACGCACGAACTTTGCCGGGGTTGCCTGATCGCCGACGTGCCCGCCATTGTCGGCTCGCTCGATATCGTGATGGGAGAAATCGATCGATAGTCCCGCTATGGCGCGGCAAGTTCGCGCGGCGGGGATTTTCGCCGAGGCGGGTCTTGTCGCACGGTGCCGGCATGTGCCATATTTCACGCCTCAGCATGCTTGCTCGAACGCCTGAGATCGACGTCCGAAAGTCGCCGCCGCCTTTCGCTTTAGGAACAACTCGTCGTGGCTGAATACCTGTCGCAATACCTATGGACATGGGCGGCGTATACGCTGACGGGCCTTATTCATTGCGCGCTGCTGATCCAAGTCGGCGCGGTCGGTGCGCTCGTCTTCATTTGGGCCGAGCGTAAGGTTTCCGGCCGTATCCAAGATCGTCTTGGGCCGACGCGCGTCGGCGGCAAGTTCGGTTGGCTGCAAAGTTTGGCCGACGGACTGAAACTGATCACCAAAGAAGATCTGATGCCGGAAGGCGCCGATGGGATGCTGTTCCGCGTCGCACCGTACGTGAGCTTCTGTGCGTCGTTCGCGGCCCTGATGGCATTGCCCTTTAGCGACGGCTGGGTCGCCATCCCGATCAACACCGGCGTGTTTTTCATTCTCGCAGTGCTCGGACTGGAAGTCTTCGGCGTGATTTTGGGCGGCTACGCTTCAGCCTCAAAGTGGTCGCTGTTTGGCTCGATGCGCGAGGCCGCGCAAGTCGTGAGTTACGAAGTGCCGCTCGGGATGTGCGTCGTCGTGCCGGTACTCATTACCGGCACGCTCGACTTGGTTCAAATCGGCAACATGCAAGCCGGCCTGTTCACGAACTGGCTGATTTTTCACGACCCATTCACGTTTATCACGTTTTGGGTTTACTTCACCTGTGCGCTCGCCAGCGTGAATCGCGCACCGTTCGATTTAGCGGAAGCCGAAAGCGAACTCGTGGCCGGCTTTCACACGGAGTATTCCGGTATCCGCTGGAGCTACTTCTTCATGGCCGAGTACGGCTCGATGTTCGCCGTTAGCGGTTTGGCGACGATACTCTTCTTCGGCGGCTGGAACGGCCCGATTCCCCTAACCGAACTCGTCGGCCTCACGCACGAAAACGGCGCGATCGCGGGCTACGTCGGCAACTTCCTCGGCATGATCAACTTCATCGGCAAGTCGACGTTGTTCGTTTTGGTGATGATCTGGGTCCGTTGGACGTTGCCGCGGCTCCGCATCGATCAAGTCATGAAGATGTGCTTGAAGTATTGCGTGCCGATCGCGGCCGTGATGTTTCTTGGCGCGGTCTTCTGGCAGTATCAGTTCCCGGGCGGGTTGCTGATTCCACAGACACCGTATGGCCGACGATACGTCCTCACCGAAGTCGATCGGCCGATCGCCAAGCCCGCCCCAAGCTCGTCCGACAAAACCGCTCTGCTTAGCCCCCCCGCCGCGAAAGGCGGCAAATCATGACGGACATCAACTGGCATTCGTTCTTCTTTCTGCTGTTCGCGCTGGCCGCCGCGGCTTTCGCCGTCGCGGTCGTCGTTTCGTCGAACATCGTCCGGATGGCCTTCTACCTCATTATTTCGCTCGGATCGACCGCAGGCTTGTTCTTTCTGGCCGGGGCTGATTTCGTCGGCGCGATGCAACTGATGATCTACGTCGGCGGCACGCTCGTGCTATTGGTGTTCGGCGTGATGCTCACGGCCCAGGGTCCGTTCGTCAGCATGAAGACGCGCGGCGGCGATTGGATTCTGGCCGTGATCGTGAGCGGAGCTTTGTTGTCGCTCTTGGTTCCCGCAGCGTTCAGCGTCGCCTCTTGGCATCACGGCGACACCGCCGACGCCAAGCTCGAACCGACGGCCACGCCGCTCGGCATGGGCTTGCTCGGCGTCCGCGTGGACAAGCTCGACTTGGATCGTCCGGAATCGCTCAAACCTGGAATGAGCAGTTATCTGCTTCCGTTTGAAATCGTGTCTGTTCACTTGCTCGTCGTCTTGGTCGGTGCGGCCTACTTGGCCCGCACGAAAAAGCGACGTGCCGAATCCTCGTCGCTGCCGTCGTAGCTTGTTGCCGCCCAGAACGAAGTCGCTCTCGCACTCATCGCACCATGAACTTGCTCACCGAACCCGTCGGCGTTTCGCATTACATGCTGGTCGGGGCGATGCTGTTCACCGCCGGCGTCGTCTGCATGGCGGTGAAGCGCAACGCGCTGGGCGTGCTCATGGGCATCGAACTGGTGCTCAACGGAGCGAACGTCAACTTCGTCGCCCTCGGCAGCCCGTTCCTTCAAAAAGACGGTGCATTTTCCTTGGGACTCGACGGTCACTTCATCGCCTTGTTCGTCATCGTGCTCGCTGCGGCAGAGGCCGCAGTCGCGCTTGCGATCGTCCTCAATTTCTACAACAACCACTCGACCGTCGACGTCGACCGAGCCGACGACTTGAAGGGTTAACCGCACTCCCTCGCTCAGGCATCGCCCGCCCATGCAACTGGAAGTACTCCTGCCGAAGCTGCTGTGCATCGCCTGGCTGTTGCCGTTGGCGTCGTTCACGCTCATCGTGCTGTTCGGACCGCGCATGGGTAAGCGCGGCGTCTTGGCGTCGTACGTAGCCACCGGGGCGATTCTCGGCTCCTTCATACTTTCGGCGATAGCCTTCGTCTCATGGCTGAGCGTTCACGGCGCCGGCGCGGCCGAATCGCATCATGATGAACATCACGTGCCTGTGTCGACTTACGGCGCGACAGACCAGTTCCGCCTCTCCTCGCTCGCAGCATCGGCCGACCATGCGCACGATCAGGAACACGGCACACATCACGAGGCCCACGTCCATTCTCCACCAAAGGCCTACACCGGTACTTGGTACGTACTCGGTCAATTTGGCGAAGCGCTGCGCGTCACCGTGAGCTACTACATCGACTCGCTCACCGTTTGCATGTTTGCGATGGTCACCTTGATCGCCACCTGCATTCATTTTTACGCCATCGGTTACATGCACGACGAACTGCACGACGTGACCGACCACGAAGTACTCGTCTCCAAAGGCCGCTCCGGCCACGGCCACGCGGCGCACGATCACGGCGGCGGGGGTGCGCATGGACATGGCTCACATGCGCATGAAGACGCCCACGAAGGCCTCGGCAACGAAGACGATTACGGCCACGACGCTCACGTCGAACTCCCTGCCGGCAAGGAATACCTGCACCGCCCCGGCCGATTCCATCGCTTTTTCCAATATCTGTCGCTGTTCTGCTTCAGCATGTTGGGACTGGTCGTCGCCGGCAACATTGCGATGGTGTTCGTCTTTTGGGAACTCGTCGGCGTGTGCTCGTATTTCCTCATCGGCTTCTACATCGAGCGCAAGAGCGCTTCGAACGCCGCCAACAAGGCGTTTATCGTCAATCGTGTCGGCGACTTCGGCATGATCATCGGACTCATGGCGCTTTGGGGAAGCCTAGGCACCTTCGCCTTCGGCGACGTCGACGGCCAAAAAGGGCTCTTCTCGCAAGCCCGCGAGCCCACGGCAGGCTACGAACTTCGCACTCCTGACGGCATGGTGAAAGCCGCCGCGGCCCAAGAAATCGCCCGTGGGGTGCAGCCGACCGACGCTCAGATCGACGCCTGGCGCGAGCAAAAGTACGGCTACTGGCTCCTTGTCGTCGCCGGCCTCGGCATCTTCTGCGGCTGCGTCGGCAAGAGCGCGCAGTTCCCGTTGCACGTTTGGCTCCCCGACGCCATGGAAGGCCCCACGCCCGTCTCCGCGCTCGTCCACTCGGCGACGATGGTTGCGGCCGGCGTTTATCTCGTCGGCCGCTTCTTTCCGGTCTTCGCCCCCGAAGTGCTCATCAGCATCGCCTACATCGGCGGCATCACGCTCTTCATCGCCGCGACGATCGCCATCACGGCGACCGACATCAAACGCGTGCTTGCCTACAGCACCGTGAGCCAGCTTGGCTACATGATGCTCGCCTTGGGTATCGGCGGCTGGTCGGCCGGCCTGTTCCACTTGATCACGCACGCCTTCTTCAAGAGCCTGCTCTTTATGTGCTCCGGCTCGGTGATCCACGCTTGCCACACCAACGACATGCTCCGCATGGGCGGGTTGCGCAAAAAGATGCCCTATACGGCTTACACGATGCTCATCGGCTGCTTGGCGATCATCGGCACGCCGTTCTTCAGCGGGTTCTATTCGAAAGACGCGATCGTCGCACAGGCCTTGAGCTTTGCGAAGCTCAACCCACAACACGGCATTCTGCTGCATGCGGTGGCGGGAGGCGCTGCGATCACGGCGTTCTATATGTTCCGTCTCTGGTATCTCACCTTCGCCGGCAAGCCACGCGACCACCATGTTCATGATCATGCCCATGAGTCGCCCAAAGTCATGTATGTGCCGCTCGTCATCCTCTCGGTGTTCGCCGTCGCCGTCGGTTGGACCATGCCGTTCACCGGACTGAGCGTCACCAACTTGCTCGAGCAGGCTCGACCGGCCGGTCCGCTCGGCGTCGGCGTGTTGCTCCCTAATCTTGCCTATCCCGACGAACACACAAGCCACGACTACCACACGATGGCCACGCTGATCGCTTCCGCCACTGCAGGCGCAGGCTTCCTCTTGGCCACGGTGTTCTACGCCTGGCGGACGCTCGACGCCGCGGATGTGCGCCGCCAGTTCAGCCCGATTTATCGCTTACTCATCAACAAATGGTGGTTCGACGAACTCTACGCCTTCCTGTTCATCCGCCCGTTACACTTTGCCTCCGGCCTCATCGCCAAGTTCGATAAAAGCGTCATCGACGTTTTCATCGACAAGCTTGCCGTTTGGACCAGAGCATTGTCGCGCTTCGACGACCTAATCGACCGCAACTTGGTCGACGGCGCGGTCAACCTTGTCGGCAATTGGACGTTCTCGGCCGGCCGTTCGCTCAAGTTAGTGCAGACCGGCAAGCTCCGGCAGTATGTGCTGTTCGTCGCCGTCGGCACCGTGGCCCTCACCGTGATCATGCAGTGGGCCTTGGCCGGAGAACGTTGATCGTCGTTCGTCGTCGTTTCGCACACCTTAAGTCGCCGCTCCATTCCCGAGATTGAATCCGCTATGCAATCCGACGCCATGTTTCTCAGCCTGACGGTCTTTCTGCCGGCGCTGGGCGCTTTGTTGCTGGCTTTCTTTCCCAAAGACAAACCGGAGGCTATTAAGCTCACGTCGCTCGCTGTGACGATCGCGGTGTTCGCGATGACAGTGTCGATGTTCCTCGGCGGCGGCGAGGCCCGCTTCAAGCCGGGCGTGGCCGCATTGCAAGGCGCGTTCTCGATCGATTGGATCCCGTCGTTCAACATCTTCTACTACATGGGCGTCGACGGCATCAGCTTCCCCTTGCTGTTGCTCACTTCGTTCACCAGCATGATCGCCATGGGAGCGAGTTGGCCGATTCACAAACATGTGAAAGCCTATTGCATCCTCTTTCTGCTGCTTGAGACGGGCATGCTAGGCGTGTTCCTCGCGCTCGACTTCTTCCTGTTCTACGTGTTCTGGGAGGTCATGCTCCTGCCGATGTATTTCCTCATCGGCGTGTGGGGCGGTCCACGCCGCGAGTACGCCGCAATCAAATTCTTCTTGTATACGCTCTTGGGCAGCGTGTTCATGCTGATCGCGATCCTGATGCTCTATTTCAACAGCGACCTGAAGCTGCTAAGCGACGACCAACTCATCGCCGCTCATGTGTTCAACGAAGGCGACACCTCGGCCATCGCCGGGCTGCGCGGCCGCGCCGAACCGGTCCACACGTTCAATATCATGGCCCTGCAACAACTCGGCCAATTGGAGAAGTCGCCCTTCGATCGCGAAATTTTCCTGGGCAAGTCGATCCAGTGGTGGTCTTTTTTGCTGCTCTTCGTCGGCTTCGCGGTGAAAGTACCGAGCGTGCCGGTGCACACTTGGCTTCCCGACGCGCATGTTGAAGCACCGACGCCGATCTCGATGATCCTCGCCGGCGTGCTCCTCAAGATGGGCGGTTACGGCATCATCCGCATCTGCTATCCGATCTGCCCCGACGCCGGCTATGATCTTGCCTGGTTCGTCTGCACGCTCGGCGTCGTCAGCATGGTCTATGGCGCGTTCGCCGCACTTGCCCAAAAAGACTTCAAGCGTCTCGTCGCTTATAGCTCGGTGAGCCACATGGGTTATGTGGTACTGGGCATCGGCGTCTGGAGCATGTCGGCCGGCAACGACTACAACCCCGGTTACATGTCGCAAGGTTGGAACGGCGCGATGTTTCAAATGATCGCGCACGGTATCAGCTCGGCCGGCATGTTCTTTATGGTCGGCGTCGTCTATGACCGCGTGCATCACCGTAACCTCGACGAGTTTGGCGGGCTCTTCGCTCGCATGCCGGTCTACAGCGGCCTAGCGTACGTCGTTTTTTTCGCGGGCCTCGGCCTTCCCGGCTTGTGCGGTTTCATCGGCGAAGTGTTCGTCACGCTGAGCGTGTGGAACTTCAGCAAGACGCTGGCGGTGATCTCCGCCGCCGTCGTGATTCTCACCGCCGCATACATCTTGTGGACCTTGCAGCGCGTGTATCTTGGACCGGAATACAAAGGTCCCCACGGGGAACACCTGCACGATGTCGATACGCGGGAATTGGCGATCGCGGTTCCGCTCGTGGCCTTGGCCATTTTGTTCGGCGTGAACCCGAACTTGATTTTCAAGTACATGGAACCAACCGTGACCGAAAATGTGCGTGAATTGGCCGAATGGACCAAGGAAGTCAAAACGCCGCGACTCAAAGCCGAGCAAGCTGCGGCTCAAAAGACTTCGGCGGAAAACACCGCCGGTGCAGTACCGGCAGGCGGATCGGAGAAGACGGTGCAAATCGATATCGGCGGAGCACGAAGTCCCGTCGCGTCGGTCGCACCGGTGCTGGAAAGGGTTTCGGTTCGATGACGGCCCTTCGTTGTGTAATCCCGCGGACGAGCGTCGCAGCCCTAAATTGCATCGTTGAAAGTGTCGTCGTTCGATGAATTTCTATCAGTTACTCGATCGTTTCCGCACCGACACGCTCGACGTTTCGGTGCCGGCCTTCGCACCGGAATTGGCGATTTGCGCGACGATCGTCGTGATGCTCATCGCGAGGATGCCCGGTTTTGGGCGGAAGCTCAACTCATTTTTTGTTGCGCTTCCCGGTTCGCTGATCGCCCTCTGGCTCGCCGCTCCCTGGCGGCATCTGCAGGCCGGAGCGACGGACGAACTCGTCGGCCGGCCGATCTTCGACGGTCTCTTGATCTACGACGAACTCACTGTTTATTTCCGCGGCATATTGCTGCTGTTTACGGTGCTGTTTCTCATCTTTACGAAGCTTTCCGGCATTCCTGACCGTGAGGACAGTCCCGACTTCTATACGCTCGCGCTCGGCGGCGTCCTCGGCATGCTCATCATGTCGTCGGCAAATCACCTGCTCATGGTGTTTTTGGGCGTGGAAATGGCGAGCGTCCCGTCGTACGCGTTGGCCGGCATCTTGAAAGGCCGCCGAACGGGCAGCGAAGCCGCGATCAAATACGCCGTCTACGGCGCGGGCGCGGCCGGCGTGATGCTCTACGGCATCAGCCTCTTGGCCGGAGCGCTCGGCAGCGTGCATCTTCCGACGATGGCCGCGCAGCTCGCATCGCTCACGCCCGAAAAACTCGATGATCGCCAACTTGTGCTCATGACCGGTGGGCTCATGCTCGCCGTCGGTTTGGCGTTCAAGCTGTCGGCCGTTCCGTTTCATTTCTGGGCACCGGATGTCTTCGAAGGCGCGTGCGCCGAAGTCAATGCGTTTCTCTCCGTCGCCTCGAAGGCCGCCGCGCTGGCGCTGTTGATCCGTGTGGCGATCGGTTTCTCGCATGTGCCGGGGGCGGCCGAGCCGCCGATTCCCGAAGTCGATGCGCAGGCCTCGAGGGCGGCACCAGTTCATACGGCGGCCTTCCGCGAGCCTACGAAAGTCTCGCCCAATGATGATGCAACGGCGGAGCACGCTCACGTCCATAAGCACGAGCATCCGGCCGGAGTGGAGAGCAACAATCTGGCCCGCAGCCGGCGATTCATCGCCGCACTCATCGCCTTGCTCTCGGCGGTCACGTGTACGTTCGGCAATTTGGCCGCCTACGGACAAACGAACATCAAACGGCTCTTGGCCTACTCCACGATCGCTCACGCCGGTTACATGATGATGCCGGTGGCCGCCGCCGTGACAATGGCCGGCAGCAATCGGCCCGGCGCAGAAGACGCGATTTCGGCCGTGTGCTTCTACGTGGGCACGTATCTGTTTATGAATTTGTCGGCCTTCACGATCGTCGCCTTTCTGCGCAACACGCTACGCAGCGAAGAAATCGCCGACTACGCCGGGCTCATCAAGCGTTCGCCGGGACTCGTTATCTGCTTCGCCACGGTGCTGATCAGCTTGGTCGGCTTGCCGCCGCTCGCCGGCTTCGCCGCCAAATTCCTTGCGTTCGGCGCGCTCGTCGATGCCGAGCTTATCATGCTCCTCGTCATCGGCGGTCTGAACACGGCGATTAGTTTGTTCTACTACCTGCGCGTCGTGAAGGTCATGTCGATCGATCCGGAGCCCGCACATCGAGCCCCCGTCGAGTTCTCAATGCTCTCGATCGAGGGCGTGTATGTGGCCTTGGTGACGCTGCCGGTGCTGCTGCTCGGCATCTGGTGGGACTCGCTGAATCGACTGGCGCAGGTCGCGGCGGAGCGGCTGCTCTAATACTAGAACTCGACGCTGAGAGAATCATGGCCGGCACCGTCGCGAAACTGAACGAACTTCTGGCGATTCACTATCGCTCATTCCCAATGTACCTATCCGACGCAGGAGTCTGGCGCGACGATTCGACGTTCGACGACGAGTTGGCGCGCGCCGTCCGCACGCTCGTCGCCGATTATCGAGTCACGTGCGGCAAGCTGGCGACCGCGATTCTCGATCGCAACGGCTCGATCGATCCGTCGTGGTATCCCATGGAGTTTACGGACACCAACTTCCTCTCGCTTGAGTATCTTTTGGGCGAGATCATCGAGCGGCATCGCGCCGACTTGGCCTCGATGCAGCGGATCGTCGTCGCGTTGGGTGCCGAACCCGACGCTAAAACTCTGGCTCAGGAAGCGGTCGGAGCCGCGAAAGCCCACTTGGAAACGCTCGAAGGGCTGGCCGCGAAGCAGCACGCTTAGCTCGCGAGACTCCTAGTTCCTCGCGGAATCGATCGTTATCTTTGGAAGTCGTTAACGACTTCGATGATGAGCGACCGCAATGATCGACACGCACTGCCACCTGGACCAAGACGAGTTCTGCGAAGACTTGCCGGCAGTGATCGAGCGGGCGCACGCCGCGGGGGTCGAAGCGCTCATCTGCGTCGCAGTCACCGCGTCAAGCAGCGAGAATATTCTGGCGACGATCGCGACTCGGCCTGGTTGCTACGCGGCCGTCGGCATTCATCCCAACTACACGCATCAGGCGGCCTCGGGCGATTGGGATCGCATCGTCGCGCTGGTCGATCGCGAGCGCGTCGTCGGACTCGGCGAGACGGGCCTCGACAAGCATTGGGACTACGCGCCGTTCGACTTGCAACAAGACTACTTCGAGCGCCACATTTGTTTGTCGCAGCGGACTGGGCTGCCGTTCATCGTCCACACACGCGATTGTGAACCCGACGTGATGGCCATGCTGGAAGAGGCGCATAAGCGAGGGCCGCTGACCGGCGTGATGCATTCGTTCACCGGCGGACCGGAGACGGCCGCGCGCTGCGTAGAACTCGGGATGTATATCAGTTTCGCCGGCATGGCGACGTTCAAGAAATCCGACGAGTTGCGGCGCACGGCGGAGACCGTGCGCACGGATCGGATCCTCATCGAAACGGACAGCCCGTATCTGTCGCCCCACCCGCTCCGCGGCAAGCGCAACGAACCGGCGCATCTCGTTCACACGGCCGAGGTGCTGGCCGAGGCCCGCGGCACGACGCTCGCGGACTTTGATCGCCAAACGACCGAAAACGCTCGCCGACTGTTCGCACGCATGTAGCTTGGTCGAGCGTAGCGAGGCTCAAGTGGAACCAACCCGGCGACACCGATCACAGCAGGCCTAATCAGGCGGATATACGCCTATGTCGTCGCTCGTTCGGCCCGCTCGCGAATTGTCGCCTGCAATTCTTCTTCATAGGTCAGTGAGTGGGGCTGGCGGGAAAACCACCGCAGCAGCGCTCCGGCCACGACGATTCCGCCGGCGACGATCAGCGGATGGTAACCGATGCCGACGAAGCCGGCCGGATGCGGCTCCGCGACCCAATGCCAATACTTGTCCGTCACCACGGTGTCGGCCACCCAGCTCGTAAGCAATATCGCCGCGCCGTTGTGGACGGCGTGAAACACCATCCCCGGCAGAATGCTTCCGGTCTGCACGGCGAGATAGCCGATGACCAAGCCGAGAATGCCGGCCGAAATCGCCTGCTGCATGATCGTCGCATGGCTGAGCGCAAAGAAAAAGCTCGTCAGTGCGATCGCCCGCCACGAGTTTCCGAGCCGTCGGAAACCGGACAGGATGAAGCCGCGAAACGCCAATTCTTCGCAAACCGCCGGGGTCAGCGCAAGCACGGCCGCGAGCAACCATGGCGAGCCGCCGTCGAGCATACCGCTCAGCTTGAGCAACTCGGTATTGACCGGATAGAGCAATTGCAACACGTAGTTGATCAAAAGCGCCGTCGGATGCAGCGCCAAAGCGAGAACCGCCGCGGCCGGAACCGCGCCCCATGACGGAGCTCGCAGGAGCAGCGTCTGACGCGGGCTGCGCGTACAGATCGCGGTCATCAATAGAGTCGGCGTGAGTATGACGACCACTTGTGTAATGATCGCATGCCGCAGAAACTCGCCGAACGTCGTCGGCGCGAAGCGCTGCATCGCGAAGCTCATGAAGAAGTACGTGACGAGAATCAGCAGACCGCACATCGCGGCGTTGGCGACGCTTGGCGTGCCTTCCCGATCGCGCAAGACATGGCGCATCCAAATCCCCAAACCGCCCCGCTCACTTTCGCGGAATAACACACCTTCGGAATTAAATTGATCCACGGCCCAGCGAATCGCCAAAAGGCAGCAGCTTGCCGTCACGGCGGCGACCGGCAAGAAATAACGAAAAACGTCCCAATAATGGCCTTCCAGCAGCATCTTCAGTAAGACGACGACCCCGCTGACCGGAATCAGACTCATCCCGAGATTCAATTCGACCCCGGGTGCCATTGGTAGAATCACCAGCGGCATCGTCACCAAGACGAGCGGCATCAAATAATACTGCCCTTCCTTCGTGCTCCGCGCCATAGAGGCTAAGGCGATACACAGCGCGCTGAACATCGCCGACATCGGCAACAGCGCGATAAACAGCCAAATCGGGGCAAGCGGAGGCGGCGGACCGAAGAACTTCAACCCGCTCAAGGCAAGTGTTCCGGTCAATCCAATGCTCAAAATGTTTAAAACGGCGGTGACGACGCTAAATAACATCACCGTCAGCAGCTTACCCCACACGATTTCGCTGCGCTCGGCGGGGCTACTCAGAAGCGTCTCCAGCGTGCCGCGTTCCTTCTCACCGGCGCATAAGTCGATGGCCGGGTAAAATGCCCCCGTCAGCGCCCAAATCAGCAACAAGAACGGCAGAATCTTGCTCCACAGCGCCGCCTCGCGATCTTCTTTCTTTGCGATGTCGTTGTCGGAATAGCTGAACGGCCTAGCCGTCGTCGCCGGAAGATTGCGACTCGTGAGGTTTTGCAATCCGATCGCTTCGGTCCAGCGATTAAGCACTCGATTCAAACGGTCGTGAGCTAGATGCGATTTTTCCTTCGCCGTGTTGTAGAACACCATCGGGCTCGGCACCTGGGACTGCGCCGAACGTTCGCTTGCCCCGTTCGTGGCATCGGCGACTCGCAACTCGTCGCGAAACTCTTGCAGCTTGGCGTTGAAGTCGGGCGGAAAATAGACGACCGCCTCATACTCGCCTTCTTGCACGGCCTGACGAGCTTGGGCTTCGGCTTCCGTCTGCGGTACGTATTCGGGCGACTGCGGGTCGTTTTCCCTCACAGTGAGATTCAACAATCTCACGCTCTCCGCATTGCTGAAGTATTCGTCTGCAAAATGCAGAGTCCCGTCTTCGTCGGAGCGAATCAGTTTCGGAAAATCCGGCAGTTCCTTGAAGCCAAGCACAAGCACGCTCGTCGGCTTTTCGTGGATGAACTGCGACATCTGAAACAAGCTCATCCCCAAAAGCGGATAGAGCAACAGCGGCAACACGAAGATCATGAACAACGTGCGCCGATCGCGCATCTGATCGCGAACTTCGCGTACGAGCACCTGGCGGACGGTGGACCACTTCATGATTTCGCGCTCGCCTCAATGTCCTGAACCGCGGCGCTGGCGTCGTCGTCGGCGGCGCCCTCCTCAAGGCGACGGCGCTCGTGGTCCGAGATCAAGCGGAAGAACAGTTCTTCCAGATCGCGCTCGCGGTGCGTATCGCGCAACTGTTCAAGAGTTCCCTCCGCCAAAATATGGCCGCGGTACATGATCGCCAAGCGATTACAAAGCTTTTCCGCCTCGCGCATGATGTGCGTGCTAAAAACGACGCACTTTCCGTGATTGCGCAGCTCTTCCACGGTGTTCAGCAAGGCGCGAGCCACGAGTACGTCGAGTCCCGAAGTGGCTTCGTCGAAAATCAGGATCGGCGGATCGTGGACTAAGGCTCGCGCGATGGAAACCTTTTGCTTCATCCCGGTCGACATCTTCGCGCCAAGTTGTTCGCGAATGTCGTTCATCTTGAGCCGAGCAAAGAGATCTTCCATGCGCTCGCGGAGCAGTTCATCGCTTAGCCCGTAAAGTCGGCCGAAAAATTCAACCATCTCCCAAGCGGTCATCCGATCGTAGACGCCCGTATTCGCGGACATGAAACCGATCTGATGCCGCACCTGCGACGGCTGTGTGAGAACGTCGAAACCGTTGACCGTGGCCGTGCCGTCGGTCGGTCGCAATACGGTGCTGATGATTCGCAGCGCCGTGGTCTTGCCCGCGCCGTTGGGCCCCAGCAGGCCGTAGATTTCGCCGGGGAAAGCGTCGAATGAAATTCCCGACAGAGCGGAAAACTTTCCGCGTTTGAGGTCGGCGTATTCTTTGGTGAGATTACGAACGTGGATCATCGCGTACGCCGTGACGACGAACTAAAAACCGAACGACGGGGTCGCACGGTAAAAGCCTACAGCAATGTAGCTTATTTCGTCACTCCGCCGCCGCCGTCGCGACGAGTTCGCCGGGGGTGTCGATTAGTTCGTAGAAGACGTTTCGTTGGCGCGGTTCAAATCCAAGTTCGCTGATCGCATCGCGGATTTGCCGCAAATTGAGGTGATGCACGGTGCCGGCCGAAGCAACGACGTTTTCCTCGATCATCAGGCTTCCCATGTCATTCGCCCCATACAGCAAGGCGAGTTGCCCCACTTTGAGCCCCTGAGTGACCCAACTCGACTGAATGTTCGGAAAATTGTCGAGATAGAGGCGCGAGACCGCTTGAGTCTTCAAATAATCGAACGCCCCATGCTTCGACAAATCGGCAAGATCGGTATTTTCCGGCTGAAACGTCCAACAGATAAAAGCGGAGAAACCGCCCGTCTCGTCTTGCAGGGCGCGCAACCGCTCCAGGTGCTCGATTCGCTCCGCAAGCGTTTCGACATGGCCGAACATCATCGTCGCCGAGCCGATGCCGCCGAGCAGGTGCCACTCGCGGCAAACTTCGAGCCATTGATCGGTCAGCGCTTTGCCGCGTGTGATTTGTTTGCGAACCCGATCCACAAGAATCTCGCCTCCGCCCCCCGGCAGGCTTCCCAAGCCCGCCGCTTTGAGTCGTTCAAGAACGGTGCGGATCGGCAATTTCACGAGCTTGTGAATCGCGTAAATCTCAGGCGGCGAGAAGGCGTGAAGATTGACCTGCGGGTAACGCTCCTTCAAGCTTCGCAGAAGGTCTTCATACCATTCCAGCGGCAACTCTGGATTCATGCCGCCTTGCATTAAGACTTGGTCGCCCCCAAGCGCGATGGTCTCTTCGATCTTTTGATAAATCGTCTCTTTGTCGAGCGTGTATCCCTCGGGACTCTTCGGCTTGCGGAAGAAGGCGCAAAAGTCGCAGACGGCGCTGCAGACGTTGGTGTAGTTGATGTTCCGATCGATGTTATAAGTGCGATAGCTCTCCGGATGGAGACGCCGCGCGACGGCGTTCGCGGCGCGCCCGATCGCCGCCAGATCGCGGCTTTCCAACAGCGCCAACCCTTCCTCCGGCGCAAGTCGCTCGCCGGCGACTGCTTTGTCAAGCACCTTCGAGATGGACGCTACCAAGATCGACTCCCTGCGGCGCTAAGTCCTGCCGTTGCGCCAGTTCATGAAAAAGTGCGAGACCGCTTCGCTCGCTCGGTCCCAAATAAAAATAGAGATTGTCGCGCAAATAGGCGAGGCATTCCGGCTGCGTGAGGCCGAGCAGCGGGGCTTCGCGCTCCGCGATCTTCGGTAGATGGGCGACGCCGGCGTCGCGAGCTTGCTCCAGCGCCGTCTCGATGCCGCAAAGATCGACTCCGGCCCGCGCGACCCACATGGCGAAAACAAACGGCCGCTCCGCCCAGCGGCACCATTGGTCGCCAAGATCCCAGACCTCGGCGAAGCTTCCGAGCGGCGAGTGAATGGCCCGATCACCGATCAGCAGCACGGCGTCGGCGTCGCTTTCGGCAAGCGTTCCGCCCAGCGACAAGGGCTGTAGTTTCGGCTCGATATCGAATCGCTGCTTGAGCAAGATTTTTGTTAGCGCGGCGCTCGTCCTCGACCCTTCGTCGAGCGCCAGCGTGCGGATGCCTGCCGGCGGGACTCGGCTGAAGAGCTTAACTGACAGCACCGGACCGCGACAGCCGATGCAAGCGTTCGAAACGATCGTATACGAAGGATCTTGAAAGAACTCGATCGACGGGATCAAGGCGACATCGAGCTTGCCGACGGCCAGGGCGTCGGCCAACTTACTGGGGTAGTCGAGCACGAGTTCGGCGTGAGGAGCGAACCGCGCGAAGTCGTAGATCAACGGCTTCGTATTGAGATAACTAACGGCACCGACGCGGATTCGCCGCACGCTGTTCATATTCGCCGAGATGTGCGAGAAAAGAAGTTCGTGAATCCTTTCACAAACTATTATACGAGTCCGCCGCGAACAGGAAAGGCATCGGTGCGGCCGTAGCAAAAACAGAGGCGTTCAGCGGAAAAAACTGAGCTTGTGGCAATTCCTCTCCGCGCACAGGATACGCTCCACCGTCATCTGTTTTCGCCATTGAAGCGACCGACCACAAATATCTTTTATCGGGGAACACACGGATGTGCGTCTTGGTTCGCGTCGCTTGCAGCTGCGTTTTGCTCGCATTGATCGTCGGATGTAACCGGGCCGAGTCGAAGAATAGTGATGCGGCCGCGTCGCCGCCTCATTTGGTGACAGGGCCGTCGGAGCTTCCGCGCCCCGCGTCGCCCGCCGCAACGGCGGAACTTCCCGATCCGATCGTGACAATGCACACTTCGCTGGGCGACGTTATTTTGCGGCTCAACCAAAAGCGCGCTCCCCGCACCGTCTCGAACTTTGTCGACTATGTAATCACTCGACACTACGACGGCACGATTTTTCATCAGATTGACGGCGATTATGTGGCGCTTGCCGGCACCTACAGCGAAAAGCTCATCGCCAAACCGACGCGTTATTCGATTCCGAACGAATCTGCCAACGGCCTCAAGAATACACGCGGCACGATCGCGATGGCTCGCGATCCGGCCGATCCGAACAGCGCGACCTCACAGTTCTTCATCAACCTCGCCGACAACCCGCAACTCGACCGCACGGGTGACGCGGCCGCCCAGGCCGGTTATTGCGTCTTTGGAGAAGTCGTGCGCGGCATGGAGGTACTCGACAAAATTGCTCAAGTGCGAACGGCGACCCTGCGCGGCTTCGATAAGATGCCGGTGCAGACGGTACTGATCAACTCCGCGACGGTTGTCCGCTGAGCCCCTTCTGCCGTCTTACGGCTTGAGCACAGTCGTTTGGCCCGCCTGCTTGAGCAGTCGGTCGAACGCGGCATTGAGTTGCATTTCGTCGTAGATGCGCCCGGTTTCGGCGTCGAAGTTACCGCCGCGATGAGTGCCGCTTAGCATTTTCGCAAGTTCGCGGCCACCATTTGCCGTCGCCATGTACTCCAACAATTTGTAGCCGTCAGGACCGTGCACCAAGCGTTCGACGGTACTTCGGCCCTGCGGCATCGACGACATCCGATCGAGCTGATCGAAGCCGAGTTTGTATCGCGAAATCTGACGCGAGAACTTGCGACCTTCTTTACTCGTAAGCTGCCTCGCGAGAAATGAGCGATCTTCAATGCCCCGGGCGACCAGCTCTTCGTATTGGTTCGCGTTCAATCGCCAGCCGGTTTGTGCGGCGACCGCATCCGCCGCAGCCGTAATCTGAGTACGAGTGATCAAATCGCCGATTTGATAGTCGGTATGCTTGCGCAGGGCCGCCGCGACGACGGCATGGACCGTTTTCGGATCGGGCAACGGACGCGACTCCACGGCGGCGCTTGACGAGCCGCAGAGAACTACGACCGACGTAATCAAAAGACGTACGCGCTGCGACATCGAAGTGGGTCTGCCCAAGGAAGTGCCAAAACGAAGCCCGAATACCGGCTCGGCTTGAGTTAAAGACGACCGTTTCTTAAGCCTAGCACGCCACACCACAACCGCCTTCCGATTGGCGCATCCGCTTTGCCGGCATAGTCTGAACAACCCTCAAATCCCAACTTAGTCACTCTCAGAATCTGCCCGCCGATGACCGTTCTCGTTCATGCGCTCGAAAAGCCGGGACTCGCGCCGTTTGCGATGCCGGATCGATTTCGAACCGAAATCGCGTACTTTATTTCCGTTGACGACAAAGCCCCGCCGCCGGGTGAATATCACGTTCGCGCGGTCGACGTCGCAAGTTGGCTTGATGAAGGTGTGTTCCGGCTGGTGTCACCTCTCGACAGTGCCTCGCAGGCCGAAATTGAACTCACCGAAGAACAGGAGTCATGGCTTGAATGGATGCAAGCAAACCAGATTGAGCGAATTCGCATCTCAGTTGACTGAGATTTTCGCCTTCAATTCGCGACAGTATGTCGTGGACATAAAAAAGGCGCGGTTATTTGCACACTCCGCGAACCCCATTTCCGAAATTCCATCTATTCCGTTTGTTCCGGCATTTTCGTTGCACCAGAGAGCGGGCCTGACACGCTCCCGAATGCACATTAGCCGGCGGCATTCGGCGCATTAGGAAAACGTAATTCGTCGCTTTCCTCGCGTTCACCTGGTTGCATGCGAGGAGTTCCCATGGGTACGATGAAGGGCGTTTCGCTGAGGAGTTCGAAGCAGCCGGTGGAAGGAGTTACCATGCCTAGTCCGAAGCCCTACTACGTTCAAGAGTGCCCCACGTGCGGACGTAAACTAAACGTCCGCGTGGAATACTTGGGCAAAAAAGTCGTTTGCCAACATTGCCGCGCCGACTTCATCGCTTGGGATTCCGACGGCGCACCGAGCACTCCGACGATTGCTGCCACGGCTTCGCTCTCCGGCACGAAACTCTTGGACCGAGCCCAAGAGCTGATTGAGCAAGCCGAAATCAAAATCGCGGAATCGCGTATCATTCGCGCCCGAATCGAATCACAAGACGCCGTCAGTACGAACTGAACGACGCGCGCAGCGACACAAGCAAACGGCACGGGCGAGCGACGCCCGTGCCGTTTTTATTGCGCAGGTCTATTCTGCTTCGACACGGTAACGCTTGCCGGTCAGTCGTTCCAAGTCGCTAAAGTATCCGGGGTAAGTCTTGCGAGTGCACCCCGGATCACGAATATCGACATTAGGAATCTTGAGCCCGACCAGCGCGAAACTCATCGCCATGCGATGGTCGTCGTAGGTGTCCACGGCGGTGCCATGAAGCGGCCGCGGAATGATCCGCAACCCATCGTCGAATTCTTCGACTTCCGCGCCAAACTTTCTGAGTTCAACGGCCACCGCTCGCAAGCGATCGGTTTCCTTATGGCGAATGTGAGCGACGCCGCGAATCGTCGTCGGCCCTTCGGCAAAGAGCGCGACCGGCGCCAGTGTTTGCACCGTATCGCTAATGCCGTTCATATCGACGTCGATGCCGCACAGCTTGCCGCCGGCGACGGCCAAGCCGGCACCCGTCGATTCCACGCGACAACCCATTCGCTCCAACACCTCGACGAATTCTACATCGCCCTGCAGAGCGTCGCGCTTGATCCCGGCGACCTCGACTCGACCGCCTGTAATCGCGGCCGCCGCGAAAAAGTAGCTCGCCGCGGAAGCATCGGGTTCGATCTCGTACCGGCAACCGCGGTAGCGTCCTTGCGGAACCGCAAAGCGCGAAAGATCGCTCGTCGAACATCCGATTCCGAACGCCCGCATGACTTCGAGCGTGAGATGGATATACGGCTGCGAGACAAGCGACGCAGGCACGACCAAAGTGACGGGCGACCGTGCATACGGAGCCGCCATCAGCAAGCCGCTCAGAAACTGGCTCGAAGCATCGCTACGAACGTTGGCAAGTCCGCCAGCTAACCCGTCCGCTTCGAGAATGACCGGCGGGCAACCGTCGCCGTTCTCGCTTACCACGCGGGCTCCAAGCGCCGCGAGAGCATCGAGCAAATCCTGAATCGGCCGCTCGTGCATCCGCTTCGTACCATGAAGACGAAAGTGCCCGCGCGCCGTGGCCAAAGCCGCGGTAAGAAAGCGAACGGTCGTGCCGCTATTTCCGATGAACAAGTCGGCCGATTCGTTGCGAATACGCCCGCCGAGGCCGTCGATTTCAATCGTGCATGCCGCGGCGTCGTGCTCAACGCGAAAACCGAGCGCCTTGAGCGCGCCGAGCATCACCTGAGTATCATCGCTTTCGAGGGCGCCGGACAAATACGACGTCCCTTCCGCCAGCGCCGCGCAGATGAGCGCGCGATTCGTAATGCTTTTCGATCCAGGCGGACGAACACTACCGACGACTGGGCCTTCGACGGGCTGAATTCTAACGACCTCGGTCACGGTGTTCCGATCCTCCACAGATGTCTTTCGCCCCGGAAATACAGCGAGCCGTCGGAGTATGCCGGCGAAGCAAGAACGGATTCCCCGAACTCCATCGTACTTAATACTTCTCCCTTTTCGCCCGACGTTTTCACGACATGCGCCGCGCCGTCTTGATTCACGAGGTAGAGCAAGTCGCCGATGGCCAGCGGCGTCGCCCAATACGGACCTTTTGCGCGCGTCTTCCATAAAACCTTGCCCGTCGCCGTATCGCCGCACGTCAACACGCCGGCGCGATTCAACACATAGACTTTGCCTCGATGGACGACGGCACTTGGACTTCCAGTCGACAATCCGGCCTCCTGCCAGACTTTCTCCCAATTCGAACTGCCCGCGCCGGCTCGCAGCGCGGTGATTCCATCGGCGGCGAATAGGATAAGATCGCCCTTCGAAACCGGCGAACTTATTCCGTCGCACTTTCCCTGATAAAGCCAAAGCTCTTCGCCGGTCCGGACATCGTGCGCAGTCAGCTTGTCGGTCGATTGCAGTAAGACTTGCGGCTTCGCACCCTCAGGTTGAAAGAGCGCGGGGGACGTCCAATTCATATCCGCCGTTCGGGGCGCGCGCCAAAGCGACTCGCCGGTCGCGGCATCGAGGCCGGTCGCGAACGAATCCCCTTTGTTTTCCACCTGCACGATGACGACGCCGTCGGCGACCAACGGCGAAGCGGCCATCCCGACGTCGTTCGCAGCCGTCGGGTTCTCCAGCGTCAGCCCGCGATACCATCGCAGGTTGCCCGCCAAGTCGAGGCAAATCAAATCATTCGAAGAGTAAAACGCGTAGATGCAATTCCCGTCGGAGGCGGGCGTCGGTGCGGCGACCGAACTCGTCGGGTGGCAAAGCGTGCGTCCCGTCGCCCAAAACTGGCGATGCCAATTCAATTTGCCGTTCGACTTGGCATACGCCAGCACGTGCAGTCGTTCCTGTTTGGCCCCGGAGACTCCGGTCACAAATACCTGGTCTCCGACGACAATCGGGCTCGACACTCCTCGAGCCGGCAGGTCGACCGACCAAACGACGTTCTTCGCGTCGCTTGAGGCCGTCTCGACGCTGAATTCCGTCGGAGGCAAATCGACGGAATCTGTCGATCCCGTATTATCACCGCCCCGAAACTGCTGCCAGTCGGCGCCGGAAAACAGAAGAAGACAGGCCAACGAACCGAGAATCACACGAGTCTTCACGTCTAGTCCACCAATCAATGGGATTTAGCGATCATCGGCAAACGGCTGTGTCGAAGAATCCTATTTCGTTGCGATACGATCCGTGGAAAAGATCGCCGTGCCGACCGAATCGCAAACGCGCAGCTGGAAATTCCAGTCTTGCGCCCACGACTCCGTCTGCTCATTTTCGCAAACCTTCACGAGGATCTCGTTACTCCCTTCGTGCAGTTCCGCGCGCGATGTGTATTGATCAATTTCGAAGCCGGAATGGTACGCTTTGCGCGAATCGCAGAGTTTCCCGTTCACCCACACTTTTATCGCGTTGTTGGACCCGATCCGAATGTCGACGGACCGTGGCTGGGCGGAGCGAAACGTCGTCAATGCATAGGCCGTCGCGCCTTTGTTTTTCCCCAGCGCGGCGTTGAGATCGACGTTACCGTGCTTGTCGGAGGTCACATAGTCGATCCAACCGACTTCGGTCCCGTTTTTGCCCACGTGCTTTTTCAAAATATCCGTCGACTCCTCAGGAGGATAAGCGACGTCGAAGCCTTTTTCTCCTGTGTTGTCGAAAGGTCCGATTAGTTTCCATTGCGTCACAAAACCGAAATGGCTCGGCAGGTCGACTTGCTCACCGAGCTTTTCGAGTTTGGCGGCGAGATCCTTGATTTGATCGAGATCGCGAGAGGCTGCAAACGCCCGCTTCAAGGCCGCAGTCTTTTCCGTTGGGCCATTCGCTTTTTCGGCGTCGTCAACCAAACGGTCAATCGCCTCGCGGCGCAATTCCGTGCTCGGATCATCAAGGAAGCCGGCCAACAGCCGTTCGCGGGCCGACCCGTCGAATTGCGTCAGGATCTCGTACGCCAAACGCCTTGCCGCGGGCGTGTGCGCGACGTCACGAATAAACGCTTCGATGTCGTCCTGCGGCACAGGCGACCCGGAAGTGCGAGCCCGATCGACCACGGCCTCAATCGCCGCTCGGATCCAATTCCGAGCCAACGGGCCGGCGGCGTCGAGCGACGCCAGCAAGTCCGGAATTCGGTCCGGCCCCGCGGCAGCGACATTCTTCCATGCAGATTGAGCTTCGCGATGCCCCTGCGCATTGGGACCGACCGCCGACAAAGCCGCGACGGCTTTGCTAAGCTCATCCGCGTCGGCGTTCGCCGACGTCACGTGCGACCCGGGCAGCACGCCAATAATTAGCGAGATCAGCATTCGCAGAGACATTCTCAAGGCTCTCCTCCTTCCAAAGTCTGAATGCGAACATTCTAAGAACATTGCCGCCGAGGGTGTAGCGGCCGCCGAACTGGTTTGTTCAAGCAGTTTTTCGCTGACTATCGCCTGCGGTCAGCAAAGGCAGCCGCGGCAAGTGAATCGTAAACGTAGAGCCTTTGCCCAACGCGCTGTCGACGGTGACGCGGCCCCGATGAGCCAACACAATATGCTTGACGATCGCCAAGCCCAGTCCGGTGCCGCCGAGTTTTCGGCTCCGGGCCTTGTCGACCCGGAAGAATCGCTCAAAAAGCCGAGCATGGTACTCGGGAGCGATCCCGCAACCGTGATCGATCACGCTGACTCGAACTTCCTCCGGCGCGACTTCCACGGCGACGACGACGGCGCTACGGGCGTCGCTGTACTTGACGGCGTTTTCCAACAGATTGCGTACCGCCTGTTGCAACAGCAGCGGATTGACGCGGGCCTGCACATCGTCGGGGCAATGAACTTCGAAAGAGATGCCCCGTTCCACCGCTCGCTGCAAGCAGTCGTTGACCGCCGCGGAGAGAATATCTTTGACGCGCGACATGGAAAGCGCGATATCCGAGGCCTCGGCTTCCTTTTCGATCCTCGAGAGGCTTAATAAGTCGTCAATGATCGCGTCGAGCCGATCAGTTTGCCTCGCGATGATGCGAAGGAAACGCTCCGTGTCTTCAGGAGTGGCGCCGTCGAGAATGGTTTCGATGAACCCCTTGATCGAAGTGATCGGCGTTTTGAGCTCATGCGATACGTTGGCCGCGAAGTCGCGCCGCATGTTCTCAAGGCGGCGCAGCCGACTGACATCGTTCAGCACCAATACCGCGCCGGTCGACTGCGTGGGCGAGTAGCTTAACAGCGTACCGCGAATCTGGAGTACGCGCTCATCGGCATGGCGAAAAACGATGTCCTGCTCAAGAGGCTTTCGGACCGCGAGTAATTGATCAACGAAACGCAGCAGCTCCGGATTGCGCACGACCTCATTGAGCGTACGGCCGACGATTTCGCCCGGGTTGATTCCTAAGAGCCGTCCTGCCGACCGATTGAGGCTGATGACGCGGCTTTGCCCGTCGATGGCCAGCACTCCTTCGGCCATGCCCGCGAGAACCGCTTCCTGTTCGTTGTTGATTCTTTGAATACTTTCAATTCGTTCGCCGTAGCGTTCGGCCATTCGCCCCAACGCATCGGCGACTTGTGCAAACTCCACCGTCGTAAAGGTCTTAGGCGTTTGGGCTTCGAGCGGATTAGCATCGATTCCCTGGGCGTCGATCACCGCCCTCAGGTCGACCAAGGAGCGTGCCAGACGTCGGGACAAATAGATCGCGCCCCCCGTGGCCAGTGCGGCTACGACACATGCGATCGCGACAACGGCACCCCACCAAGATTGAAGCGTCGCAGTCAGATCGTCCAAAGACTGCGACACTTGTACGGCGCCGACCAGCTTATCGTCGCGATATAAGGGAACTCCGACGAACAACATCGGCCCCTTTGCCACGGCACCGTCGATGCGCGACGCCGTCACGGTTCGGCCTTCTAAAGCCCCGCTGACTTCCTCAACTCCGCCGCCGGACGCGGAATTGCTTAGATCCGCGAGCATCGTACCGTCGGGCAAAAAGAGCGCGGCTCCGACTCCGCGGTCGCGAGTAAACTTCGTGAGCAGATTTACCAATTCCGTGCGACGCCCGGGCGACACGTCACGACCGACTAATGAGTCGATCGTCGCAGCCGTTTCGTTGAGCCGCGACACCCGCTCACCGATCCACCGGCGCTCGAAAATCCGAGCCCCAAACGCACCGACGACGATCACCGAAAGTGCCGACACGGCGACGGTCACCGGAGTGATGATCCAGATTAGTCGTCGATTCCGCACCGCGACCGCCTTTGCGAGCCTGCTTCGTTAGCCTTTGAAGCGATATCCTACACCGCGTACGGTCTCGACGAACGCACCATGATCGCCAAGTTTCTTTCGTAGGCCGGCGACCTGCACGTCGACGGAGCGTTCGGTGACCGGATAATCTTCCCCTTTGACGGCGTCGACGATTTGGGCTCGCGAAAACGCCCAGCCTGGTCGCTGCGTTAAAAACTGCAGCAGGCGAAACTCGGTGAGCGTCAAATCGACCGGCCGCCCGGCAATTGTGACCTCGTGACGTCCGGGATGAATCACGAATTCGCCGACCGTGATCGGGGAGTCGTCGTCCGCAATTTGGCTCTGGCGACGACGCAGCACGGCCTTGATGCGCGCGATCAGGACTCGCGGACTGAAGGGCTTTGCGAGGTAATCGTCGGCCCCCATCTCAAGGCCGGTGACCATATCCGCTTCTTCGCCCTTGGCCGTCAGCATCACGACAGGAATGTGCTTGGTGCGGGCGTCATTCTTCAGCACCCGGCAAACTTCAAGTCCGTCGACGTTCGGCAAAAGAAGGTCGAGCACCACCAGATCAGGCAGGTCGGTGCGGGCTCGCCGAATCGCTTCTTCGCCGGTTCCGACGCCGGCGGCGCGATAGCCCTCTTTGTTCAAGTTGTATTTAATCAGCTCAACAAGATCTTCCTCATCGTCGACGACAAGAATGCGTTCTTTCGGCATGCCGGCTCCCAATAATCGGAAGCTTCAGAAGCTCGGAATCCCGAGGGCGCCGCAGCGTCTAACGATTCCAATCCAGTTTCTGAAGTTGATTATTGATAGCAAGCAATTGTTAGGCTTTTGTTTCCATCTCATGAGCGCACAAGGCGATTTCTCGAGAAATACGCGATTTCCCTACACAACGCTCATCACCCGGCCTGCGATAGCGATACAGGCCTCTGGTGCTGTGGAAGTCTCAATGAGAGGCAGCCGCCGAAACGGGATTACCGACCGAACTCTCGGACATCTGGATTTGAAACTTCTCAATTAGCCGATAGAGGCTTCTTCGATTGACGCCTAGTGCTCGAGCCGTGCGTGCTTTGTTACCCCCTTCTCGACGGAGTATTTCGAGAATATGAGCACGCTGGACCGCAGCCAACGCGTCGGCGGTAAAAAGTGAGCTTCCTGAAGTCGACGGATTAGGAAACGACTGTTGAACGGACCCCGGGTCCAAGCGCGCCGAACGCTCACCGTTCTGTCCGACGCCGGCATTACGTAACGCAACGACTCGTTCGGCCGCTCGTTGAACGCGCCAATCGAGTTCGGGCCAAATCAGCGGCTTAATCATAAGATCCGTCGCACACCGGGGCAGAGCCTCGACAGCCGTTTCGACGACTTCCCGGCCGCAAATTACGATAACCTGCCGAATCCCGCTTGCTGAAAGCGAGTCCAAAGCGGCATAAGAAGCCGGGGAGTGGCGGACGATGACCAAATCGCACTTGGAGCCGGTCAGATTCACTGTCGTCGGTTCGCCGGCAACGGAGTACCCCCGTCGTGCCAAGCGACGTACCACCGTGTCGCGGAACTCCGGCTCATCATCAACAACTACGATTTCGATAGGGATTTGCACTACACCCGTCATATTTGCCCCAAGTCTGAATGGCGGACGGCTATCAAAAAATAGAGGCGAATGGAACTCACATCAGCTAACAATGATACAATCCGCTGCGACATCTTGTCGCCATAACATTCGATTTACGTGGGGCTTTCTACCACATTCTTTCCACGGGGACGCGTCGGAAAACCACGCCGGCAGCCCATCCGAAATACATTTGCTAGACCATGCCGCCGGCGATAACGTTGGCGGCTGACGCTGGAGTCGCTTCACCAGGGCCACTGTTCCGCCGCCGCCTAAAACCCAGGGATCTCCGATGAAAGCTCAAAAAATCCTGTTCCCGACCGACTATTCCCACCTCAGCGACTCCGCGCTGACTTATGCCACGACGTTGGCTCGCGAGAGCGGCGCGACGCTAATTATTGCCCACATCGAAGAACCGCCCATCGCCTACGGCGGCGGCGAGATGTATTACGGCATCCCCGATCCCGACCGCGCCGAAGTCCGGCGCATGCTCGATGCTGTGAAGCCGACCGATCCGGCCGTGCCGTTTACGCATCGCCTCGTGATGGGCGATCCCGCCGACGAAATCGTTCGCCTCGCCGAAGAAGAGAAAGTCGACATGATCGTGCTCGCCACCCATGGCCGCACCGGCTTCAAGCGGATGCTCATGGGCAGCGTCGCCGAGGCCGTGGTGCGCCGCGCCAAATGCCCGGTGTTCACCTTCAAACCTAGCGCCGATCACGGGCCCGCCAAGAAGTGACGTCGCGCCGCCGCGCGATTGACCGTCGGAATTTGCCGCTACTATAATTCGCGCGAATTCCGCCCCTCCCGCGCAGGCCATTGCTCATGTCTTCGATCTCTTCCGCTCGCATCCACGACGATATCACGCAGTGCATCGGCAACACGCCGCTTGTGAAACTGCGCCGTATCGCGGAAGGCGTCGGCGCGACGCTCGTCGCCAAGGTCGAAAACATGAACCCGCTCTGGAGCGTCAAAGATCGCATCGCGCGGGCCATGATCGACGCCGCCGAACGCGACGGCAAAATCCAGCCCGACACCGTGATTATCGAGCCCACGAGCGGCAATACGGGGATCGGGCTCGCCTACGTCTGCGCGGCTCGCGGCTACAAATTCATGGCCACGATGCCGGAAAGCATGAGCTTGGAACGTCGCCGCCTGCTCAAAGCCCTCGGTGCCGAGTTGGTGCTCACCGCCGCGGCCGACGGCATGCCCGGCGCGGTCCGGAAGGCGGAGGAACTCGCGGCCCAAAACAAGAACTACTTCATCCCGCAGCAGTTCAACAACCCGGCCAATCCCGAGATCCATCGCCAAACCACGGCCGAAGAGATTTGGCGCGATACGGCCGGCCAGGTCGATATCCTCGTCGCCGGCGTCGGCACCGGCGGTACCATCACCGGCGTGACCGACGTCATCAAGCGGCGCAAGCCGAGCTTTAAGGCCGTGGCGGTCGAGCCGGCCAATAGCCCCGTCATCTCTCAGAAAAAGGCCGGCCGGCCGCTCAAGCCGGGCCGCCACACGATCCAAGGCATCGGCGCCGGCTTCATTCCCGGCGTCCTCAACGTCGATCTCATCGACGAGGTCGTCCAGGTCACCGACGACGACGCCATGGAAACGGCTCGCAACCTCGCCAAACTCGAAGGCCTGATGTGCGGCATCAGTTGCGGCGCCGCGACCTGGGCGGCGATCCAAATCGGCAAGCGTCCCGAAAACGCCGGCAAGCAGATTGTCGTGATCTTGCCGGACATCGGCGAACGCTACCTCTCCACGAAGCTGTTCCCGGAATAGGCCGCTTCCAGGCCCGCCGGCTTGCCGCCACAGCCGGTTCCGACGCGCCGCGATTGCCTTCCGCCCGACGCGCAACCCCCGCGCCACTCTTTCTGCGCGCCGAGTTTTCGATCGGAGCCTCTACGAAACAGTCGCGCCGCTACGCAACTTTGTTGCATTTGCAACCCATTTCCACCGTTTTCCCCGCTGTTTTGATTAAATTTGACGTCCCCGCTCGCTGCGACGATGATTCGCACTGTCCTCCGACCGAACACTGTCCTCCGATCCGGCACCGGCTCTCCGCCCCGGTGCCGCATCGCCCCCCATTTTGCCCCCGCTCCCGCGAAGGAATCGGCCATGAAGCCCGCTCCCCTTTCCCGTCGCCAACTCCTCGCCTCCGCCGGCTCGCTCGTCGCCCCCGCACTGGCGAGCCCGCTCTTAGCTCCGCTGGCCGAAGCTTTCGCCGCCGAGCCGAAAACCGGCAGCTCCGCCAAACCTGCCGCGTCCCCCAAAACCTCCCCCCCGGCCGCCTCCGCCGCTCCCGTCGGCCCGCCGCTGAATCGCTTCCCGCGGGCCGTTCACGACTTCTACCTGCAGCAGGTCCGCTACGCCTGTCGTCGCAGCGAAGAGCGCTACGGCAAAGCGAAGTCGCCCGAGGCCTACATCGAAGAAGTCCGCAACCTGATCGCCCAGTGCTTCGGCCCCTGGCCCGAAAAAACTCCGCTCAATCCGAAGATCACCGGCTCGGTCACGCGCGACGCCTACCGCATCGAAAACGTCATCTTCGAAAGCCGGCCCGAGTTCTACGTCACGGCCAACCTCTACCTGCCCAAAACCGTGAAGGGGAAAATTCCCGGCGTCGTCGGCTCCTGCGGCCACTCGGCCAACGGCAAGGCGCTCGAGGCCTATCAGTCGTTCGCGCAAGGCCTCGCGCGCCAAGGCTATGCCTGCCTCATCTTCGATCCCATCGGCCAAGGCGAGCGGCTGCAATTCCCCGACGAAAACCTCAAGCCGAAGATCGGCTCCGGCACGAGCGAACACATGATGGTCGGCAACCAGCAGTTCCTCGTCGGCCAGTTCTTCGGCTCCTGGCGGGCCTGGGACGGCATCCGCGCCCTCGACTATCTCCTCTCGCGCGAGGAAGTCGATCCCAA
This sequence comes from Planctomycetaceae bacterium, assembly GCA_016793115.1. Taxonomy (GTDB): domain Bacteria; phylum Planctomycetota; class Planctomycetia; order Pirellulales; family PNKZ01; genus PNKZ01. The sequence continues at coordinate 4,275 of JAEUIN010000248.1, read as the reverse complement.
CCATATCGGCATCACCGGCAACTCCGGCGGCGGCACGATGACCACGTGGCTCATGGGGGTCGAACGGCGCTGGACGATGGCCGCCCCGAGCTGCTTCGTCACGTCGTTCCTCAACAACATGGAAAACGAACTCCCCGCCGACACCGAGCAATGCCCTCCCGGCGTGCTCGCGCGCGGGCTCGACCATGTCGATTTCCTCGCGGCCCAAGCGCCGAAGCCGCTCGTCATCCTCACCCAAGAGCAAGACTTCTTCGACGTCCGCGGCAGCGAGCAGGCCTATGCCCGCCTCAAGCGGCTCTATGCCCAGTTCGGCGCGGAAGACAAGCTCACGCTCTTCACCGGCCCCGGCGGCCACGGCTACGCGCAAGACGCTCGCGAAGCGATGTATTCCTGCTTCAACAAGGCGACGGGGCTGGGCGAGTCGCACGCGAAAGAGCCGCAGCTCACGCTTGAAGACGAGAAGACGCTGCAATGCACGAAGCGCGGCCAAATCGTCGACCTGAAAGGCCGCACCGTCTATTCGTATACGAAAGAAACGGCCGAACAACTCGCCCAGCGCCGCGCGCAGCGACCCGCCGAAGCGACGACCCGCGCGCTGACGGCGATGGCCGAGCAACTCACGCGGCGACCGGACAACGCGCCCACGTCGTATCGCATTCTCCGCCCCCGCAAAGGCAAAGGACACCCGCTGCCGTCGTACACCACTTACCTGCTCGAAGCGTTCGACGTGCCGACCCCTGTCTATCGGCTCTACGACGCGCCGAGCGTGTCGCGGCCGCCGAAGTCCGACGGTGCGGCCATTCTCTATGTCGCCCACGATTCGAGCGACGTCGAACTCGCCGACGACTTCGTCACAGAGATCGTCAAAGCGCAGCCCGACGCCGCGATCTACGCCGTCGACGTGCGCGGGCTCGGCGAAACGCGTCCCAACACATGCGGCGAGAATTCGTACAACGGCGCCTACGGCTGCGACTATTTCTATTCGGTGCACGCGATCATGCTCGGCCAATCGGTGCCGGCCACGCGCGTGCGCGACGTGGCCCGCGCCCTCGACTTCATCGAAAGCTTCGGGCACCAGGAGATTCATCTCGTGGCCCGCGGCTACGGCACGATTCCCGCGGCCTTCGCCGCCCTGCCCCGCAAGTCGGTCAAGCAAGTGACGCTGAAGCACGCGCTGAAGTCGTACACGGATCTGGCCTCGACGGGCATCTACCACTGGCCGGTTTCGGCCATCTGGCCCAACGCGCTGCAGCAATTCGATCTGCCCGACGTCTACGAAGCGCTGAAGCCGAAGAAACTCCAAATGATCGAAACACTCACCGCCGCCGACCGCGTGCCTGTGTAGAGTGGCAATTCGTAGGGTGGGTCGAGCGCAGCGAGGCCCACGCGGAATCAACGCGACATCAACATCGAGCGCCGTTTTCCTCTTCCTGTAGGCAGCGCCCTCCGCGGCGTTCCGCGCAGCGCCATCGACGCCCGAGGCGCACACCGCGCGCCGTTTAGCCGCCGAGCTTGCTCGGCGCGCAAGCTCGTCGACGTCAACGCGCCGAGCAAGCTCGGCGGCTAAACGATTCTAGTTCTGAATCGGATCGCCCGTTGCAAACACGATGAACAAGAACACGAAAAAAAGGATGACCGCAACGACGCCGACGATCAGGGCGATTTTCAGCCAACGCATCGCCGTCGGGTTGACGACGCCCACCGCTCCCCAGAGAGAAACGACGGCGACAAGAAGATAGGGTTCGTCGTCGTGCGAAATGCGCCCGTCGAGAAAGTGCGTCATCGCAAGGCAGAAGAGTACGCCGAAACAAGACAGCTTGACGATGCGAACCACGCTGAATTCAGCAGGAGGCGATTCCATATCGCTCACGGTAGCCGGTCGGCGAACGCTAAGCAAAAGTTTAGCTCGACGCGACCGGCATCGGCGCTCGGTGCCGCATCGTGCACCCGTCCCGGGCGCGTTCCGGCGCTCTTTCAGTTACCCACAACTCGACCGGTCCGAAGCTGGTATTTGCTATGGGTGACGAAGCACCTATTTCAAGCGGCAAACTACTGACTTCGGGCAAGAAGTACGACACGATTGTCAATGCGTCGCGCGATCTAGGATGGAGCGGAGAGATCCGGGTTTTCGAAAATCTGCCGAGCACTGCTGGCGGGATGATGGCCGACGGTACTTTGGTCGTCAATGCCCGAGCCTATTTTGACGGATATAGCGAAGTGTTGCGAAGCGGAGCAGTGCGGCGGATTTCCGGCCGGTCTATCATCGCTCATGAGATGGCCATATCAACGCAGGACAGGCGGGCACCTTCAGACCCGCTTCGCAGACGCCGAAGTATTGGCTACAAGAATTACAGGCATCGGTAGAGGGCGCCGCACTGCCTGGTCTTACTAATGCGGAACGCGGCATCCTTCTCGATGACGCACTTTTGACGTTACAGCAAGTTCGCAGGTCGGGTGGACCCGGATGGTTAACCAATCTTGCGCAAGGGCCAAAGTAATGAACACGGATTCGCAGAACGATCTAGCAAATACGCTTGATGAAATCGTCGCTATGAATAGGGAGAAGAACATATTAGTTGTGATGTACGAGCTTTCAGATGATCAGTATGCCGCCATCGGCAATATGCTCGAAGTTACTACAGATGACGATGACGGCACGCAGCGAGAATATTTTCATAACTGTCTTGTCAGGACAAATGAAGTGTCTCAGCGAGAACTAGCAGCGATGAAGGCTACTCCGGGAACTCACAAGGGCGTGCGGTACCACGGATTGCAGATGAGTTTCATCGACTAACGTGATGAGCGTCGGTACAACCGCCCTTCGTGCGCGGCGGCCCGCGCGAGCGTCGCTTCGCGATGACCCGCGAACACCGCCTCGTGCGTCACCTCCGGACGGGCCATCAGACGATAGGCGGCGCGCAACTGCGCGGTCGACGCCAACTTCTCCGGCAGCGAGCCGCCGGGATGCGACGCCAAGCGATCCGCAATCTCGACCAGCCGCGCCGTCCGCCGCCGATCTCCCAACTCCGCCTCGCCGAAGTTCCGCTCCTCGAACGACGGTTCCACCGTCATGACGCCTCTCCCAATCGACCGCGGCGGGAACTCCGTCGCCCCACCCCCGCTCACTACGCACGCGACGACGCCGGCAGCCCAACAAAAATGAACCGGACACGCCAGCACGGCGTAGTAAAATGCGGCTAGTTGTCAGGGTTTATCCCCGCCGTCTGCATTTGCGCGACGCGCAATTTCGCGTGACGTTTGATTTCAAACGACGTGATTCGCCTCAAGCGCGCGACTCCGAGCGACACGCATTTCCGGACGGCGGGGATAAACCCCGCCGCTCGCCATTTCATCGCACACCCGAGTGCGTCCTATAGGCAGCGCCCTCCGCGGCGTTCCGCGCAGCGGGTACCAGCATTCCGGAACGCCACCGAGGGCGTTCTCTACAGCGAGTGAAATATTCTCACTCGATGTGATCCCCAATACCAAACGTCGTGCCGCGCAACCCTCACCCGCCGCGACTTGAGGTCGCGGCGACCTCTCCCAGTGGGAGAGGTGTAGGAAAAGCTTCTCCCGTCGAGTGCCGTGTTTATTTCCTTCTCCCTTCGGGAGAAGGTGGCCAAAGGCCGGATGAGGGTCGCGCGGCGTAAAGGTTGGTGCTGCGATACACTCGACGACGCAGCGCATCAGACATCGGAGCCGCGCACGTCAGTAAGCGGGTCGACGGCGAGGCGTTGCGTCGGAGTCCATCGGAGCGCGTCGTCGACAAAGGTAGAAATGCGACGTCGTCCTGCCAGCTCGACCCGGTCGCTCACGCCGAGCGGCTCTGAAGCTCTGAAGCCGATCTGCCCCCGACGCCAAACTTTGCGCCGCGCGGCCCTCACCCGCCGCGACTTGAGGTCGCGTCGACCTCTCCCAGTGGGAGAGGTATTGCGAAAACCCTTCTCCCGCCGGGAGCCGTGTTTATTTCCTTCTCCCGCTGCAACGTTATTCACTAGCTAGCAGCCGCGGTGGTATTTGAGGGGATTGAGGGGCGCGTTTGTGGAGAAGAAGCGAGTTCGCGTTCATGCTGGTCTCTAGGGATTCGTTTGGGTCAACAAACGAGGAGACCGGACATGGAACGCGAACTCTGGTTGTTATTGTACGCGCTGGCGCGGCGTTGCGATCCTCGGCCGTGGTGGTCGCTCGATAAGTTTTTTCGATTATGAGATCGTCGGCGTGTTGCTCTGGGCGAGCGTGCACGATCGTTCGCCGAGTTGGGCCTGCCAAGCCGAG
>JAEUIN010000018.1 GCA_016793115.1 Planctomycetaceae bacterium | reverse complement strand
CCCGAAGAGTTTCGGTTCACGAGTACGGACTTCAACAGCTACGTGACGGTGAGCACGGCCACGGGCGCGCCGCAACGTGAAAACGGCTATATGCAAGCCGGCGCAGCGCCCGGCTTGGGAATCGAACTGCGTCCTGAGGTGATCGGGCCGCGCGTCGTGGACGTTGCGCTCAGGTAGTCGTCGCAACATTTGCGAAGTGGCGCGATCCCCTCCGCTCCGCCGTCGCGCTAGTCTTCGTGGTCTTCGCTCAACAGAATGCACCGGCAGTCACGTGGTTTAGAGAACAAATGAAAATGTCGATACCGATTCTCTCAAGGCGGGCGCTGCTGTTCGCGATGGCGTGCTTGAGCCTGCCGCTTGGTTGCGGAATGGCCGCGGAACCCGCCGTGGCCGGGGGAACAGAAGCTGCCCCGCACGGCTCGAAGATCCGTCCGCAACTCCAGATCATCAACGGCACCGAACACCCGATCGACGTATTCTGGATGCGAGGCCCGCACGACCGCGTGCCGAACGGTACGGTCGAGCCGGGAAAAAACTCGTTGATAACGACGACGCTCGGCCACCAGTTTGCCGTGGTCAGCCGTCACGACCAATCCCAGACGCCGGTGACCTGCGAGGTACCGGTACAAGCCTTCCGATTTGGCGGCGTGCCGAAGTTTTATTCGCAGCACGTCGCAGCCCAGGGGTTGCCGATCGTCGCCTCGGAGCGGGTGAGTCCGTTTGCCCTGCGTGAAGCGGTCTACATCATTGATGCGATGTTGGCCAAAAGACCCGATGTCCGCAGCGCCATGATTCAGAGCGGTTCGCGACTGTGCATCATGGCGCACAACGAGTTTACGACCGACTTGCCGGAGTGGACTTGGCTGGCCGACGAGCCCGTCCCCGGTTTCGAGCATCTCCCGGCGCGCGACTATCGCGACGCCCGGTCGCGCGGCATGGGCGGAAGCCAAACCGACCCGTACTGTTCGTGTGCCGAGGAAAATCTACTTGGCTACGAAGGTGACCCTTATGCCGCCGAGAACATCTTGATCCACGAGTTGGCGCACAATATTCACCTCCGTGGGATGAGCAACGTCGACCCGACCTTCGATGCTCGTGTTCGGGCAGCTTATCAAGCGGCCATGGCGGCCGGGCTGTGGAAGGGAAAGTACGCCTCGGTGAATCATCATGAGTATTTCGCGGAAGGCGTGCAGTCGTGGTTCGACGACAACCGTGAGAACGATCATGACCATAATCACGTAAATACCCGCGCGGAACTGACGGACTACGACCCTCGGCTGGCCGCGCTGTGTCGGGAAATATTCGGTGATACCGAGTTCCGCTACACCAAGCCTGTGACACGGCTGACCGGGCACCTCGCGGGATATGATCCGGCCGCGGCACCGAAGTTCGAATTCCCCGCTCGACTCGGCGAAACTCGAAAAGCGATTCGTGCAGCCGCCGAGCAGCGCGATGCGAAGGCGCGCGGTCGCTAAGTCCCCTTTTTGCCGGAAGCAGATTGCAAGTTAGGACGCTTTTAACGGATATCCCATGCCGGACCACGCCGTATTCGAAGGTTGTATTCCGGCGCTGATGACGCCGTGCTCGCGCGACGGTGTGCCCGACTTCGACGCCCTAGTCGCCACGGGGCGTGGTTTGATCGCGGCAGGCATGCGCGCCGTCGTGTACTGCGGTTCGATGGGCGACTGGCCCTTGTTGACCGATGAACAACGTCAAGAAGGGGTCCGCCGACTTGTGACGGCGGGCGTGCCGGTCGTGGTCGGAACCGGAGCCCAGAGCCCGCAACGCGCGGCGGCGCACGCCGCGCACGCCAAAGCCGTCGGTGCCGCGGGATTAATGGTCATCCCAAGGTTGATGTCGCGCGGGACTTCCGCCACGGCTCAAAGGGCACACTTTGCGACCGTATTGAAGGCCGGCGGTGACTTGCCGGCGGTCATCTATAACAGCCCTTACTACGGATTTGAAACGAAGGCGGAGCTTTTCTTTGCTCTGAGACGCGAACATCCCAACTTGATCGGTTTCAAAGAATTCGGGGGAGCCGACTCGCTGTCGTATGCCGCAGAACACATCACGGGCGGCGATCCGTCGCTATCGCTCATGGTCGGCGTCGACACGCAGGTGTTTCACGGTTTTGTCCGCTGCGGGGCCGTCGGGGCAATCACGGGCGTCGGCAACGCTCTACCGCGGCAAGTGTTACGCCTGGTGGAACTTTGTCGACTGGCCGCCAAAGGAGACATGGCGGCGCGACGACTCGCCGCCGAACTCGACGATGCCCTGAGAGTCCTTTCAACATTCGACGAAGGCCCCGACCTCGTGTTGTATTACAAAGCCCTGATGGTGCTCGAAGGTCACTCGGCGTATGAGCATCATGTCAATTCGGGCGACGCACTAAGTCCCTCCCAGCGCGGCTTTCTGGAAAGCCAGTGGCGACAATTTAAAACG
>JAEUIN010000009.1 GCA_016793115.1 Planctomycetaceae bacterium | reverse complement strand
GATGACGAAGTCGGCCGGTTGCACGCCGACGGCGTTCATGCTGTGGTTCAGGATCATGCTCTGCCGCATCATGACCTGCAGCGTCGAAAAAAATCGGCTGAGCTTCGGCTTGCCTTGCTTCCGAATGCCGAGAAAGTCTTGTTCGAGCTTCGCCGTGACGGTCGAGGCGATCACGAAATTGCAGCCTTGCGAGACAAGCACGTCGGCCGGGACGTTGTTTAGCAGCCCGCCGTCGACCAGCGCTTGCTCGGCGCTGAAGATCGGCAGGGCCAAGGGCGGCAAGTTGATGCTTTCGAGAATGGCGACCGTCGCATCGCCCGTCTCGCGCACGAGCGTCTTGCCCTCGACGAGGTCGACGGCGATCGACGTCATGGGAATCGGTAATTGTTCGAGCCGATAGTCGCGCAGGTATTTGCGGAGCATCGCTTCGAACAGCCGGCGGCGATACTTCCAAAGCAAGTACCAATAGCCGCCGCCGGGGAGCTTGCGAAAAAACCACGACGGCTGCAGGTCGGTCTTGAAGCAATGCGTGGCATGGTCGGCGTCGTTGCCGGCGGCGTAGATCGTGCCGGTCATCGCGCCGGCGCTGGTGCCGGCGAGGCGATCGACGTAGATGCCGTGTTCCTCGAGCGCTTTCATCACGCCGAGGTGTGCCATACCGCGAGCCGCGCCGCCGCCGAGCGCCAAGCCGATCTGCACGCCGCGCAGAAAGTGCACGAGCCGCTCGAAGCCGTTGGCCGTGAGCGGGCCGCGCGGCAAGACGGGAGCCTCCAGCGTGAGCTTGAAATCGCGCTTGGCGAGCTTGATCAATCCCGGCACGTACGGCGCGGCCTCCGCGCCGGCATCGAGCAACCACACGAAATGCAGCTTCTCGCGCATCCAGGGGGCCGCGACGGACAGCCGCGAGAGCAGCTCCTCGGCGGCCCCGGCATCTTCCGGCCGCAAACACCAGAGCACGACCTCGGCGATGTGCAGCAATTGCACGAACCGCTCGAGGTCGTGATCGATGCCGACGTCGATCAGAAACCGACCGCGGTGCGCCCACTCTTTCGAGAGCGCCTCGCGCTCCGCATCGTCGAGGTATCGGCCGTCGCGGACGAGCAGGCGAAACGGAACGTCTCCGTCGGGCCGATGTGTTTCGTCGTCTCCCAAAACACAAAGCTGTTCGTCGAGGCCATGCAGCCGCCTAATGAGCTTCGCGGCCAGCGGTCGACTCGCCGGCGTTTGATGCACGATGCCGACCACTTGCGCCGGCCGCAGCGAACGATCGACCGTCACGACCTGTTTGACCAAGCGCGCGGCCAGCTGCCAGACGGCCCGTTGAAAGTCGGCATGGCCGGCGCTCAGTTGCAGCAGCGTCGCGAGCGTGAGCCGATAGGCCACGGTCGGCTCCGCGGCGACGGTCTTCATGTGCGAGCGGTCGACCAAGGCGATGCCGAACAGACCCAGAGCCGTGCCGCGCGTAAACGTGCTCTGCTGGATCCGCTTGCCGAGCAAGTCGAACAGTTCGGCGGTCAGCCGGCCTGAAACGATGAAGTAAGCGTGCGTCTGTTCCGCTTCGACGTCGACCACGACGTCGCCGGCTTCGTAGGTGACCAACTCGGCAACGCCGACAAACGCCGCGAGCGTCTCGTCCGTCAGCTCCTTCGCCCAATCAAGCCGGCGAAGCTCAACGGCAGGCACCACGGGCTGCAAAGACGACATCGGATGGCTCAAAGGTGCCGCGTCGGGGAGGCGGTCGCGCGGAAGCGACCACGTCGCCGATTGTAGCAGTTCGTCAGGTGCGAGCCCGCCGCGGTCGCCGTTTACTCGAGCAGCCCCACCCAACGCTTGCGGCAACGCCGGCACTAACCCGACATCCCCGCAGCGGCGTCATCAAACCCACGCCGCGCCCGCATAGATCCACAGTTTTGCGGCCCATTTCGCCAATTCCGCGCGAAACCGCCCCTGTCCCGAATCGCCCGTTTCGCGTAAACTGGTGTTCAGTCATCGATTGCCGCTCGGGCCGGTTTCAGATTTCGCCGCGCGTAAGCCGATTTTGCCTCTTGGGGAAATCGTCGCGAGGCCGTGAGTTGATCGCTCCTCTACGGAAGAGCCTTCTGAACAGAACCCGTCGCGT
>JAEUIN010000374.1 GCA_016793115.1 Planctomycetaceae bacterium | reverse complement strand
ATTTCGCGCCCTTCGAGAGTGCGGAACGAAGACGTTCGCGATGCGGCGACTCCCGTCGCCGCGCTCACGAACGGTTTCCGATTTCCACCGTCTCTCGAAGGATGCGACCCTCCCATGAAACGGCAAGCGCGAACGCTGCTGGTGCTGATCACCATACTCTCGGTGACGACGACGGGATGTTTCCCGAGCCGTTCCTTCTACTTCTTCGACGACGGCGACCTGTCGCACTATAAGGGCGCCGCGACGGAAATCGAGTATCCCGACGTCAACACGCTCTCGCTCGACGAAGTGACGCAGGCTTCCGCGCCGCTCACCGTCGCGAACAACCAGCCCCGCGAGATCTGGGATCTCACGTTGGAAGAGGCGATGCAAAACGCCCTCGCCAACAGCAAGGTCATGCGTACGCTCGGCGGCGTCCCGGTGACGTCGTCGAATCTGCTGGTCGCCTCGATCAACAGCGCCCGCATCCTGCAAAATCCCGACACCTTCACGACCGTCTACACGCCGGCGTTGCGGGAAAGCGATCCGCGGTTCGGCACCGAAGCGGCCTTGAGCGCGTTCGACGCGCAACTCACGAGCAGCTTGTTTTGGAACCACAACGATCGACCGATCAACTTGAATCCGGCCTTGCAGATCTTTTCGCGTAACGTCTTCTTGCAAGATACCGCGGCCTTCACCGGTCAGGTTGCGAAGACGTCGGCCGCCGGTACCCGCTTCTTCGCCCGCCAGCTCACCAACTACGAGTGGAACAACAACCCGTCGAACTTCTTCCCCAGCGTCTACACGGCGCAAGTGGAAATGGAGTTCACGCACCCGTTGCTGCAAGGCTCGGGCGTCGACTTCAACCGAATCGCCGGGCCGAACGCCGTCTCCGGCGTTTACAACGGCGTAACGATCGCCCGCATCAACACGGACATCGCCTTGAGCGACTTCGAGCTCGGCGTCCGCAACCTCGTCAGCGACGTTGAAAACGCCTACTGGAACCTCTACTTCGCCTATCGCCGGCTCGACGCCAACGTCGTCGGCCGCGACAGCTCGTTGCAAACCTGGCGCAAAGTGCACGCGATGGCCGCCGCCGGGGCCGCCGACGCCGCCCAAGAAGCCCAGGCTCGCGAACAATACTTCCTGTTCCGCGCCAACGTCGAGCAAGCCCTCAGCGACATGTACTCCGCCGAGAGCAGCCTGCGTTATATGATGGGCCTCGCTTCGACCGACGGCCGGCTGATTCGTCCGGCCGACGAACCGACCACGGCCAAGATCGTCTTCGACTGGAACGAAGCCAACCAAGAAGCGCTCGCTCGCACGATCGAACTCCGCCGCCAACGTTGGACCATCAAGCGTCGCGAACTCGAACTCGTGGCCTCGAAGAACTTCTTGTTGCCCCGTTTGGACGCCGACGCGATCTATCGCTGGCGCGGCCTCGGCGACGACTTGATCTCCGCCAACGGCGGCAGCAAGCCGCAGTTCGCCTACGCTTGGCAGAATCTGCTCAACGGCGACTACCAAGAATGGCAAGCCGGCTTCAACTTCAGCATGCCGCTCGGCTTCCGTCAGGCGTTGGCCGGCGTCCGCAACGCCCAATTGCAACTCGCTCGCGAGCGGGCCGTGTTGCAGGAGCAGGAACTGGAAGCCTCGCACTTGCTCGGCGAAGCCATTCGCTTCCTCGATCGCACCTACATGCTCAGTCAAACCAACTTCAACCGTCGGGCCGCCGCCATTCGCCAAGTGCAAGCCGTGCAACAGAACTACGAAGTCGGCCGCATCACGCTCGACCAGTTGCTCGACGCTCAACGTCGCTTGGCCGACGCCGAACAGGCCTACTTCCAATCGTTGGCCGACTACAATCGGGCCATCGCCGGCGTGCACTACCGCAAAGGTTCGCTGTTGGAGTACAACGCCGTGCACTTGGCCGAAGGTCCGTGGGCCAGCAAGGCTTACTTCGACGCTCAAGAGCGTGCTCGGGCTCGCGACGCCGGCATCTTCTTGAACTACGGCTTCACCCGTCCGCAAGTCTTCAGCCAAGGCCCGATCGACCAAGGCGGCTTCGGCGAAGAAATTCTCGAAGGGGAGTACATCCCGGGCGAAACGATTTTCGAAGAGGGCGCGCCGGCCGACGCCGGCTCGCAGACGCCGACCGTCGCTCCGCCGATGAATTCGGAACTGCCGCCGATCCCCGATCCGATGTCGACCGAACAGTCGACCCCGGTCATCAAGCCGATGAGCAAGCCGGAAGCCCGCGCGACCGGCTTCGAATCCGCCGCCTTCGACGCTCCGCCGGTCGACGACGGGCCGACGCTGCCGGGCACTGTTTCCGCGCCGTCGCGGCGAGTACAACAGGTGTCCGCAGCGCGACACTCCAGCAACCAATTCCATCCGGGCAAGCCGCCGCAGCCCCAAGCCAGCTATGAAGGTCGGGAAAGTCGTACGGCTGCTGGAATTAGTCGGACGGCTGCAGTCGGGCCGCGGGACTAACGTCGCCGCCTTGGCCGCGGAACTCGGCGTGTCGCAACGCACCGTGTTCCGCGACCTCGACACCTTACGCGAAGCCGGCGTGCCGCTGGTCTACGACGCCGCAGAAGAACGGCATCGGATTCCGGCGGCCTACTATTTACCGCCGACGAATTTCACCCCTCAAGAAGCCCTCGCCCTGCTCGTGCTCTGCTACGAACTGGGCGATCAGACGGGTCTCCCGTTCCAGCGCTCGGCCCGCCAAGCGGCCTTGAAGCTCGAGAGCAACC
>JAEUIN010000238.1 GCA_016793115.1 Planctomycetaceae bacterium | reverse complement strand
ATTGAGAGGTGTACACGTCGACGTCGCTATAGAGGCCGCTCAACGTGTCCCAATTCCAGCCCGGTCCCACGGCCAAGACCGAGTGCACGGCCGCCGCCGCACTTTGATAATTCTTCTGCGCAAACAGCACGAGCGCGCGGAACTCATGCATGTTCGGGTCCGAGGGATTTTGAGCGATCGCGTTATCGATCGTGACGAGCGCTTGGTCGTAATCGCCCCCTTTGAACTGTGCGACCGCCGCATCGAACTGTTCTTGCGACGAAGGAGCGGCGTTGGATACCACGGCGACGGGGATGGGTTGGGCGTAGTTGTAGCCGCCGAGGCCGGCGTTGTAGTAAGGGTTGCTGTACGGCAGGTAACCGCTCGAATAGAGGAAGTTTCCAAAACCGCCGCCGAGACCCCAGCCCAATGGAGATCCGCCGAAACCGTTGAGCCCATAGCCGCCGTACCCTCCATATCCGCCGAAACCGGCCCCGTAACCGCCTAGGCCGGACCCGCCGTATCCGCCGCCGCCGAGCAGCGACATTCCAAGACGGAGCAGCGTATTCGCGCCGAGATTGCCGCCTCCGTTGCCGTAATAGTTGCCCCAACCGCCGTTGCCGCCGAGTCCATAACCGCCCAGGCCGTAACCGTTCGTTCCGGAGCGGTAGCTGTTGAGGCCGTAACCATTAACGGCGGCGTTGAGGCCGGCCGCACGGTTCAGATTGCGCATGAACTGATTGTTCGCGCCGTTGCTCCAGTTCCCGCGGTAAAACGATTGTCGAGCCGTCGGTCCTGCGTAGCTGCGCGGATCACGCACGGCGTCGCGATACCTCGGATCAATGGTATTGGACCGATCGGCCGCTCGCCTCGCGGCGTCCAGTTGTTGATTGCGGTTGAAGTCGGGATTGTGCTGGAAGTTCGGATGGTTCTGCGATCGTTGCAGCTGAGCGTTGCCGCCGACGTCGACATTCCCCTTGCCTTGAGCGCCGCCTCCCGCATGGGGCCCGCCGCGATTCATGCTCTGACCGCCGGCGTGAGCGGCGGGGTGATTACCGGCAGGGTGATTACCGCCGTGGCCGCCGCCTCCGCCGCGACCTCCGCCACCTCCCCTTCCTTGGGCCAGGAGCATGCTGTTCGGAAGCGAAACGAGCAGCGCCGCCAGCGCCAGCGCGCCGATATTGGCAGGTTTCATAACGCTGAATCCTTCGTAGGTCGGGAAGAAATGGTTGGTACGGGGAGTGATCTGATCGCAACGGCAACGACAGATCGCCGTCGCTTCGCCAACCGATCAATGGATTCTCACCAGACGACGCAAAATTCGGGCCGCCCGCTCGGAGCATAAGCGGAAGACGGTCGGGAGACGCCTTATAGCCCGCTTGCGAGCGGAATCTGGCCGGCCGAGCGGTTGGAATCGAGACGAATTGATCGTCAAAAGAACGGATTCCTTCGAGAAGATGGCTCCGTTGTAAGCTGCGCGACGGTCGCCGGCGGAGACTGCGGGCTCGTTCGACTTTCCGTCCCGTCCTCCCCGAGCGGCCAATTCAGGCACTTGAGCGACACAAAACGCCGTCGTAAGGTGGCGATGCGAAGCGGTCCGCCAAAGCGAGTCTCGACGGTTGCCTGGCGAAAGCATCCCATCGTCGTAAGTCCTGAAAACTCGTTGCGGCGATTTTCGGACTTACGTCAGAAACAGATGCGCATTTTGCGCAAGAAGTTCGTCGATAGATGCGCACCTTTAAAGAAGCAAATAGGGGTGCGCATCTATTTCAGAATAGATGCGCATAAACCGGCCGCGTCGCTCGTCGTAAGTCCACCGCAACTCCGCCACGAACTTTGCCACGGAACCGAACATGAATCACGCCCGCCTCGCTTGGTGCGTCGCGCTTCTCCTTGTCGCCTTCGGCCTCGTCGATTCGGTCTCGGGAGACGAGTCGTCCAAGCCGAACATTATCGTCATTCTCGCCGACGACTTGGGGTACGGCGACGTTCGCTGCTTGAACCCCGAAGGCAAAATTGCCACGCCGCATCTCGATCGCCTGGCGAGCGAAGGTGTCGCGTTCACCGACGCTCACAGCGGCTCGAGCGTCTGCACGCCGACTCGCTACGGACTCCTGACGGGGCGATACGCGTGGCGCACCAAGTTGCAGTCGTCGGTCCTCGGCGGTTTGAGCCCCCGGTTGATTGAGCCAGATCGCGCGACGCTCGCTACGCTCCTTAAAGAACAGGGGTACAACACCGGCTGTGTGGGCAAATGGCATCTCGGCATGAATTGGAAGCTACTACCGGGCAAAGGCGTCAACGAGCTCTCGATCGAGTCGCCCGAGCAAGTTCACAACGTCGACTACTCCGCGCCGATCGCCGACGGACCCAACGCCGTCGGCTTCGACTACTACTTCGGCATCTCGGCGTCGCTCGACATGGTTCCGTTTTGCTTTATCGAAAACGACCGGGTCACGGCCTTGCCGACGGGCGACGTCGACTTCCCGCTGTATCTTGGCCGACCGGAGGGGAAGACGCGCACCGGCCCGGGCGCGCCCGGCTTCACGACCGAAGGCGTGCTTCCGGAGATCACGAAGAAGGCCGTGGAGTATATCGACCGCTCGGCCGAAGCGGCGCGCGGCGGCAAGCCGTTCTTTCTCTACTTCCCGCTCAACTCACCTCACACTCCCGTCGCACCGAGTAAGGAGTGGCAGGGCAAGAGCGGACTCACGTACTACGCGGATTTCGTGATGCAGACGGACGACACCGTCGGCCGAATCATGCAGGCTCTCGAAAAGCACGGCCTTCGCAAAGACACGCTGATCGTCGTGACCAGCGACAACGGTTGCTCGCCGCAGGCGAACTTCCCCGAACTCAAAAAGCTCGGGCACAACCCAAGTTCCATCTATCGCGGCAACAAGGCCGACGTTTACGACGGCGGACACCGTGTTCCGTTCATCGTCAGTTGGCCGGCCGGAGCGAAGACCGGCGCGACGTCTGATCAACTCGTTTGTTTGACCGACGTGTTCGCCACGTGCGCCGAAATCGTCGGAGCGAAAGTCGCCGACGATGCGGGCGAAGACAGCTTCAGCTTTCTGCACGCCTTGGCCGCGACGCCCCGCGCGAAAGACGATACGGCTCGCAAATCGATCGTACATCATTCGATCAACGGTTCATTCGTCGTTCGCGACGGCCGATGGAAACTGGCGTTCTGTCCGGATTCGGGCGGCTGGAGCAATCCGCGTCCGGGAAGCGCCGGCGTGAAGGAATTGCCGCCGGTGCAACTCTTCAATATGCAAGACGATCCGAGCGAAACGCAGAACGTGCAAGCGGACCATGCCGACGTCGTCGAGCGGCTCACGGATCTGATGGCGACTCTCGTCGATGAAGGGCGCAGCACTCCGGGGCCGAAGCAGCGCAATGCCGTGGTCGTCGACTTTCAAAAGCCGGCGCAACGCGCCGGGAAAGGCGTCATGAAACCGAACCCGATGGCGAATAACCGTTAAGGAGAGAAGTCATGCGCTTTGCACTCGCCGCATCGCTGATTGCGCTCTTCGCGTCGACCGCGGTTCAGGCCGCCGAAGCGAAGCCGAACATTCTGTTCTTGCTTTCCGACGATCACAGCTATCCGTATCTCGGCTGCTACGGCTGCGCGGACGTCAGTACTCCGACGCTCGACAAACTCGCCGCCGACGGGCTGCGTTGCGATCGCATGTTTGTCGCCTGCCCGCAATGCGTACCGTCTCGAGCCACGCTCATGACCGGCCGCTCACCGGTCTCGGTGAAGATGGTGCGGTTCACGTCGCCGCTCCCTGCCGACGTCGTCGCGCTCCCCGATCTGTTGCGCGATCAAGCCGGCTATTTCACGGGCGTCGCCGGGCGTTCGTATCACCTCGACGGACCGGCGACGGAAGGCAGACGCGCGGCGAAGGAAATCGGCGGCACGCTCGACAAGCACGATTTGCGAACGTTTCAACGCCGCGTCGACTACGTCGACGGCGGAGGCCCCGGCGAGTCGGGCGGAAGAATGACGAAGTTTCTCGATGCGGCGCCCAAGGACAAGCCGTGGTTCTTCTGGCTCGGCTTCAGCGACCCGCATCATCCTTGGTCGACCACCGCCGCCGGCTCGACTGAGGCCGACATCAAGGCCAAAGCGTCAAAGCTTACCTTGCCTCCGCATTTGCCCGATCTGCCGGGAGTGCTCGAGGACTTGGCTCGCTATTTAGCCGAGATCGAGCATTTGGACGCCGAGATCGACGCCGTGCTGAAGGTGCTCGCCGAGCGCGGGGCTGCGGAGAACACGCTCGTCGTCTTCATGGGCGATAACGGCATGGCGATGCCGCACGGCAAAGGGGCGCTGACCGATCCGGGCATCAATGTGCCGCTCATCGTACGTTGGCCGGGCGTCGTCAAGCGGGGCCGAACGACTCGTGAATTGATTTCCGGCGAAGACTTCGCGCCCACGATGCTCGCCGCCGCAGGCGTGAAGCCGCCGAAGACGATGACCGGCGTGAGCTTCTTGCCGCTCTTGCGCGACGAGAACTATGATGGGCGCAAGTTTATTTTTGCCGAACGCGGGCCTCACGGCGGCGACGGCGGCATGAAGCACGACATTCTTGCATCGGCGTTCGACTTAGCCCGCTGCGCTCGCTCGGCCGACTTTAAACTCATCTACAACTGCACGCCGCATCAAGCCGTGGCGCCGGTCGACAGCCAACAAGACCCGGGCTGGCAGGCGATTCTGGCCGCGCATCAAGCGGGCTCGCTGCCGGAGGCGATTGAGAAGGCTTATTTCACGCTGCCCCGAGCGACGTTCGAACTCTACGACTTGAACGCCGATCCGGGCGAGTTGAACAACTTGGCCGGTGACCCGAAGTACCGCGAAGTTGAATTGGAGCTCAAGCGAGCGCTCACCGAAAAAATGGTGCTCGACTGGGATTTTCTCCCCACGCCGCTGCGCTAGCGGCTTGGGTAGCGTCCCGACGCCCCCCGCAAATCGGGCTAAGATTAAGGCGATTCAGACTGTTCTTTGAAAAGTTGTACCTCAACGAAGCTCCTTGGCAGATGTCGTTCGCGAATTCGATACCGGCGGGTTACCGTTGCTCGTGGCTATAATGGTAATGCATTGGATGTCTCGTAATCATGCATTTCATCTATTGGTGTCGGAGAACGCTCAATCGTGGAATTCGGTCAGCTGCGCTATTTTCTTAAGATCGCCGAACTCGGCACTTTCACGCGTGCCGGCGAAGAACTCGGCATGACGCAGCCGGCCTTGAGTCGGGCCGTCGCGAAACTGGAAGAGGAATTGGGACAACCGGTCTTCGAGCGCCGAGCGCGGCGCATCGAACTGACCGATGCGGGGCGGATACTTCAAACCCGGGCCGAGCAGATACTGGCGCTCGTCGATGATACGCTCGCCGAACTCGGCGACAGTGAAACGACGGGCGCCGTGCGAGTGGGTGCGATTCCGACTATCGCGCCTTATCTCTTACCGATCGTGTTGCGGGACTTCCGCGACCGCTTACCCGGGGTTCACGTCGTCGCTTATGAAGAGACGACGGATAAGTTGCTGCATCGTTGCAACCAAGGCGAAGTCGACGTCGCCGTTATGGCGGCGCCGATCGTCGGCCGATACTTGGAAGCGGAGACGTTGTTTGAGGAAGAGCTGTTCGCGGTTTTGCCGACGGGGCATCCGCTCGCGGCGCGTAAGACGATTTCGCTGGCGGACTTGCGGCAGCAACCGTTCGTGCTCCTGGACGACACGCACTGCTTATCCGAAACAATTCTCTCCTTTTGCAGACAGCGTGCCTTTCAACCGGTGGCGATTCAGCACACCTGCCAGTTGGCGACGGTGGAGGAACTGGTGTCGCTGGGACACGGCGTGTCGCTCATCCCGCGCATGGCCCGCAATGCCGACACGAGCGATCGGCGAGTTTATCGACCGATCTCCGCGCCGACTCCGACGCGGACTGTGGTGATGATTTGGAACCCTTATCGGTTCCAAAGCAAGCGGATGAAACGCTTGCAGGAATGCTTGCGACGCGCGGCCAAAACAAACGGCGCGAAACGGTAGGGCCGCGGCTGGAAGTGAACGCCGTCAGTCGACGATTCGCGCCGCCCATAGCAAGGCGTTGACGAGCAGAGCGTCGGTGCCGAGTTCGGCTCCGGGAAACTTGACGCCCTTCGCCTGAAACTCCACGTTGCCGCCGGTCGGATGCGGACCAAAAGCGACGACGCGACCTTTGCCGAGCGTTCCGGCGACGATGGCCGCCGTTTTGAGCGGAAAATTTTGACCGAAGAGAAACGATCCAATCGCTTGGCAACCGGGGCCGGGAATCATAACCGGACCGTTGCCGTGGTGCATGACGACCTCACCGGCGAATCCTTCGGTGACGCGATGCGGTTCGATGCCGATTGTGACGAGACCTTGGTTCTTGAGCGAATGCGTCTTCATGTCCAGTAGCTTGGCCCGACCGGCGTAGTTCGCGCCGGCGCAAACTCCGACGTAGCCGCCGCCGTCGGCGATGAACTTGCGAATGATCTCGTCTTGGTCTTTCGTGAGTTGATAGCCTGCGCCCGGCGGACCGTAGATGACTGCGAATCGTTCGAGCGACAGCTTGCCGACGTCTTCCACGCGCACGCCGACGGCCATGATGCCGCCGGGGAGGCGATAATTGCGGATTTGCCCGCCGCGTGGATTGATTAAGTACGCCACGTTGCCTTCAAGTTTGGCGATCAGAGCCTGATGCGCGGCGCGCTCCGCCGTGATTTCGTCGGCCGCGGCTTGCCGTCGTTCGACCAGTTTCACCAAGCGATCGCCGTCGGCGGCGGCGGAGTGCAGAAAAGCGACGGAGTCGTCATCGAGCGCATGATCATATAACACCAATTCATCGATGAGCGTCGACAGGTCGCCGTCGCCGCCGATGGTGAGCCGACTTATCCCGGTCAGGTCGCCGTCAAATGCTTCCGTGCGATGCCGGTCGAACTTCCCGTCGCGATAGAGGCGGCAGACCGCTCCGGACCTCGCACGCTTGTCCCATGTGAGAATGAGCTGGGTCCAACGGCTACGATCTTCGTCGTCGAAATTCGAAGCGGCGAACGAGCGCCGCCATTTGCCGGAAGCGACCGTGAATTGCCACCGAACGCCTTGCGGTACAAAGCCGAAATCAATCCGGGCGTCGGTCTTGCCGGCCAAGGAAACAATCGTACGCGATGCTTGTTCCGGCGATTGCGGGAAATCGGGCCGGAAGCGAATCTCAAGGCTGCCGGCGTCGGAAGGAAAATTCCTGCCGAGATCGAATTCCAACCGCCTCCCGTCGCTGAGTAGCGCGGCCTGCGTCTGCAAGCCCGGTCGAAGTTCAACTTTGGTCTCGGTATTTTGCGGCTCGATCGACCGACCGCGCAGAGCGGCGCGGCAGTTTCCGTCGAACCCGACGCGGAGCACGATGGGCGAAGCGGCGTCTTGCTCGGCGGCTGCGAGCGACGTCGACAGGAGGAGATATGTCGCGAAGGTCGGCAGCGCTCTCATGGAACACCTCAGGAGGACGATCTCAGGGAGATTGCGGCGATAAGACTTCGCGCCGCAAGCGTGCTCATTTCGGTGACGGAGCGCGGCGCGGCTTTTTAGGCGGCGTCGGATGGAGTTGTTCTTGTACCGCAACAGGGGCCGACTTCATTTTCTCGGCCAGCCAAGTTTCGTATGCCTTCTTACGGCTGCCGACGTATTTATAGGTGTCGAAGATCGCCGCGTTTCCCAATGCGCGCGGGTCTTCATCGGCTTTGAGCATCGTCATCATTCGCTCGCGGAGCTGATTGCAGATCGGGCGATGAGCTAAATCGCCGGCGAGATTGTTCACTCCTTCGGGATCGACTTTGAGATCGTAAAGCTCTTCAGCTTGTCGCTTTCCGAACGAGAGATCGTAGTAGTGCCCCTGCAGATACTTCAAAACTTCCTTGGTCGGGCTCGGATCGCAGTTGCCGAAATCGGTTTCGGGGTTGCCGGCGGGCCAGCGCTCCGGATGAAAATTGTAAACGTAGAGATATTCTTTGGTGCGAATTGCGCGCACCGGATAGCCCCAATCGTGCGGCCGACCGAGGTCGTGGCGTTCTTTGCCGGCGAGCATGACGTCGCGGTTCTCAATCCAGCCCGACTTCTCGGAGCGAAGGATGTTTGCAAGGCTCACGCCGGTCATCTGCTTGTGCTTTTCGACGCCCGCCAGTTCGAGATAGGTCGGCGCAAAATCGCGGACGTTGATGAAGTCGTTGACGACGCGCCCCGGCTTAATCACTTTGGGCCATCGCATTGCCAAAGGCAAATGAAAACCGTCTTCGTGAATCTGCCCTTTTACGTAAGGAAACGGCATGCCGTGATCGGAGGTGACGATCACCAGCGTGTTGTCGGCGAAGGCAGAATCGTCGAGGACTTTGAGCGCGCGGCCGATTTGAGCGTCGGCCCATTCCACTTCGACGGCGTAGTCGGCCATGTCGTGGCGAACGACTTCCGTGTCGGGGAAATAAGAAGGAACTTGGATTTCTTCGAGTTTCTTGCCGAGTCGCACCCCGGACCGCAGTTCATAGGCGCGGTGCGGTTCCGAGAAACCCATCCAAAAACAGAACGGTTGCGTCTTCGCTTTTTCGTCGCTCACTTTCCGTTCGAGAAACGAAGCGAAGTTCTTGGCGTAGTCATTTTTTCCGATACCGGCGGCCGGCGGTTGTTGGGTGTACTCATCGAAGCTCGGTCCTGCCGGGTTGCGCTTACGGCCGGATTGTTTGAAGTCGCCCGGTCCCCAACCTTTGCCGGTCAGGCCGATCACGTAGCCGGCTCCTTCGAGCAGGTCGGGATAGACGGCGAACTTCGTCGGAAAGACGCCGCCGTGACAGACGGCTTCTTCCGTTTGCCACGAATTGCGTCCTGTCAGAATACTGGCGCGGCAAGGGCTGCACTTAGGATTCGAAGTGAAGGCATTGCGAAAAAGCACACCTTCGCTTGCGACGCGGTCGAAGTTCGGCGTTTTGATCCATTTGCAACCGTACGCGCCGGCATGATTGACGTTCCAGTCGTCGAATATGATGAACAGAATATTGGGGCGGTCGTCGGCGCGGAGCGAGTCGGGCGCACTAGCGAGAAGAAGCCCGGCGAGCAAGGTGCACGCAGTGAATATCAAACGCATAGGGGATGTCCTCCGGGCGATTAGGTCGCTGCTCGGACGCGGCGAGAAATGTAGATATCTAACAAGTAACGCTGATTCTACTTCCCGAGAGTGTGAGGTGAAACTTATTCCGCCCCGACCTCGATGAATGCTTGTCGTCGCATGCATCACCTTGGAGAATCGTAGCTTCGTCCGATGTTGATCGAACTCCGACCATCTCCTTGTGAATGAATGGCAACGAACGCTTTGCCTCGGTTACCGCTCGCGAGTCCGTGGGCGAGCGGCATCGATGATGTTGTCCGCTTACTCGGCACCGACCTGAATCAAGGACTGACCACAACCGAAGTGGCGCGCCGCCATGGACTCTACGGTCGCAACGAACTCCCTGCGGCCGTAGGGAACCCTTGGTGGAGGCGACTGGCGTCGCAGTTCAATCAGTTGGTCGTTTGGATCTTAATCGTGGCCGCGATCATCTCCGGAGCGTCCGGTGATTTGCTGGACACGTCGGCGATTTTGGCCATCGTTTTGCTCAACGGATTGCTGGGTTTTTTTCAGGAAGAGAGGGCGGAGCAGGCCTTGGCTTCGCTACAGCAGATGGCCGTGACCATGTCGCGAGTGCGTCGCGACGGCGAATTGGCTTCTTTGCGCACTTGCGAATTAGTGCCCGGCGACGTCGTTTTGTTCGAAGCGGGCGACCACATTCCCGCCGATGCGCGACTTGTCGAATCATTCGCCTTGACGGTTCAGGAAGCGGCCTTAACAGGGGAGTCAGTACCTGTCGAGAAAGATGCCGCCTTGCGACTTGCGGAATCGACGCCGATCGCCGATCGCACCAATATGGTGTTCTTCGGCACGGCCGCCGCCGCCGGGAAGGGGATGGCGATCGTTACGGGCACAGGTGGCGCGACCGAATTAGGCCGCATCGCCGGACTACTTGCTCAGGAACCGCGGCAAGAGACCCCCTTGCAACTGCGCCTGGCCGACTTGGGTCGGGTCTTGGTCGTCGTGTGCCTCGCTATCGTCTGCGTCATCGCCGGATTGTTGCTGCTTCGCGGAATGCCGCTGATCGATGTGTTGCTTCCGGCCGTAAGTTTGGCCGTCGCCGCCGTACCGGAAGGGTTGCCTGCCGTCGTGACCGTGGCGCTTGCATTAGGCTTGCAGCGATTGGTACGGCGCAACGCGCTTGTCCGCAAGTTGCCGAGCGTCGAGACGTTGGGCTCCGTCACCGTGATCTGCAGCGACAAAACCGGTACGCTGACGCGCAATGAAATGATGGTCCGCGAAGTGTTCGTGGGCACAAGACACTACGAAGTGAGCGGAGTCGGCTACGGCGCCCTTGGTGAGTTTCGCCGGATCGACGGTCCGAGCGATATTCCGACACCTGCCGTCGACGATGGGGATCTCGTTGCAGCACTAACGGCGGCCGCGCTATGTAACGATGCTCAACTGATGAATGACGAAGCCGGACGGCCGCGACTCGTCGGCGATCCCACGGAGGGCGCTCTGGTCGTCGCGGCGGCAAAGCTGGGGATTAATGCAGCGGACTATACTCGGCGACGCGAGTATGAAGTTCCATTCGATTCGACGCGCAAGGTGATGTCCGTCGCCGTGCGGACCGACGACGGCCGACTGACTCTTTTTACCAAAGGTGCGCCGGAAGTGGTGCTGGCCCGCTGTGTTCGGCGGCGCATCGGCGGCCGCGACTTACCGTTGGACGAATCCGATCGCGAGGCTGTTCTGAGGCAGAGCGCCCAGATGGCCGATCGCGCTTTGCGTGTCTTGGCGCTGGCAAGACGCGACGACCCGCCCGACGCCGATGGATCGCCGGAAAGCGAGTTGACGCTGTTGGGCTGTGTCGGAATGATCGATCCGCCGCGCGAAGAAGTTCGACGCGCCGTCGCGCAATGCCGTGAGGCCGGCATTCGGCCGATCATGATCACCGGCGACCACCCCGCCACCGCCGCGGCTATCGCCCGCGAGTTGGGAATTCTCCGCGGCGGAGCCGAGCGAGTGCTGCCCGGCACGGAATTAGATCGGTTGAATGACGATGAACTCGATCAACGGGTCGACGAGACGGACGTCTATGCTCGCGTAACGGCGGAGCACAAACTGCGCGTCGTACATGCCTGGAAGCGTCAAGGGCAGGTCGTGGCGATGACGGGCGACGGAGTCAACGACGCCCCGGCGGTGAAGGCGGCCGATATCGGCATCGCGATGGGGCTGACGGGAACCGATGTGACTAAGGCGGCGGCGGATATGGTGCTGACGGACGACAATTTTACGTCGATCGTCAGCGCCGTCGAGGAAGGGCGCGGGATCTTTGATAATATCCAGAAAGTGATTCACT
Source organism: Planctomycetaceae bacterium (assembly GCA_016793115.1). GTDB lineage: Bacteria > Planctomycetota > Planctomycetia > Pirellulales > PNKZ01 > PNKZ01. The sequence continues at coordinate 46,664 of JAEUIN010000238.1, read as the reverse complement.
ACCTCCTGGCATGCAACACCGGGGAAGTGCTGCTCATGTTCTTCGCCGCCGTGCTCGGACTTCCCGTTCCACTGACGGCGTTGCAGATTCTTTGGATCAACCTTGTGACTGACGGTTTTCCCGCACTTGCGCTGGCCGTCGAACATCCTGAGAAAAATCTAATGCGGCGGCGGCCGCGGCCGCCGGACGCCAAGATGATCTCCGGGCGGCGCGGGCGAGCGATTTGTTGGCACGGCTTGATTATCGCTCTTTCGTCGCTGGCCTCTTTCATTTGGGCGCGCGCACTAATCGGCGAAGACTTGAAAGCAGCCCAGTTCGTTACTTTTACCGTAACGGCGTTTGCACAACTATTCTTCGTCTTGAGCTGCAGAAGCGAGCGGGCGACGGTATCGTCGATCGGTTGGTTCAGTAATCGGCCGCTGCTGCTCGCCGTCGGCGTTTCGGCGCTGTTGCAACTCATCGTGACGGCTCTGTTGGCGCGCCGCGACGGTGAAATTGAACGGCTTGCCGTCCCTCAACTTTGGTTAGCCGCTTTCGGCTGCTCGCTCGTCCCGTTCGTGGCCTTTGAGATACAGAAGGCCGCATTTCGACGCCGGCGTCGCGGCGTCGACTTCGCTCAGGGAAAATGACGTTGAACGAGATTGTCGAACTTCGTGAGTCCGTCACCGCTTCGCCGTATTGGAGCGCTGATATGGCGCCCATCGGCGCGGCGGCCCGAAAGTGGCGATTGCGCGACATCGCTGCGCTCTGGATCGGCATGTCGGCTTGTATCCCCACCTACATGCTCGCGTCAGGGCTCATCGAACAAGGAATGAATTGGCGGGAAGCCGTACTGACGATCTTTCTCGGCAATTGCATCGTGCTCGTGCCGATGGTGCTGAACGCTCACGCGGGAACGAAATACGGAATCTCGTTCCCGGTTTATTGTCGGGCCGCATTCGGGCTGCGCGGAGCTAATGTGCCCGCCCTTTTGCGGGCTTTCGTGGCTTGCGGCTGGTTCGGAATTCAGACTTGGATCGGCGGCGCGGCCATCCATACGCTCTTGGCGGCCGTTTTTCCGACGCTGACGGCGACCGAACGGATTGGCGGCCTAGGAATAACGACGTCGCAATTAGGTTGCTTTCTGGCGTTCTGGGCGCTGAACATGATCGTCGTATGGCGAGGAATTGAATCGATCCGGATCTTGCTCAACATCAAAGCGCCGCTGCTGATTCTGCTGGGATTGTTGTTGCTCGGTTGGGCGTATGTCGAGGCCGGCGGCTTCGGCCCGATGCTCACACAGCCGTCCGCCTTCGAGCCGGGCCGAGAGAAGGCGGGCCAGTTCTGGAAGTTCTTCGTTCCGGCTCTTACGGCCAATGTCAGTTTCTGGGCGACGCTGTCGCTCAATATTCCCGATTTCAGTCGCTACGCTTATAGCCAGCGCGATCAGATGCTCGGCCAAGCGCTCGGCTTGCCGACGACGATGGGGCTCTATTCCTTCATCGGCGTCGCCGTGACGTCGGCGACGATTGTAATCTACGGCGAGACGATCTGGGATCCCGTCGTCTTACTCGCCCGTTTCGAGAACAAAGTCGTTTTGGCGGCGGCGATGTCGGCGCTTTGTCTCGCGACCTTGGCGACCAACATCGCGGCCAACGTTGTGAGCCCCGCTAATGATTTCGCGCACTTGTGGCCGCGGCGAATCTCGTTTCGCGTGGGCGGGCTCATCACCGGCGTACTCGGCATCGCCGCTCAGCCGTGGCGACTGTTGGAGAATTCTGCGGTGTATATCGACGCTTGGCTCATCGGCTACTCACTCTTGCTCGGCGCGATCGGCGGCGTGCTGATTGCCGATTACTATTTCGTGCGCCGCACCGCGCTGGATTTAGCGGGACTTTATCGGCGTTCCGGGCCGTACTGGTATGCGGGCGGATTCCACCGATCAGCGCTGATCGCGATGCTCGCCGGTATCGCTCCTTGTCTTCCCGGGTTTCTCGCCGCGGCGAAACTGGTCGACGAGTCGGCGGTGGCACCGGTGTGGAAAACAATCTACGGCTACGCGTGGTTTGTAAGCTTCGTTATCGCAGGTGCAACGTACTACGTGCTCGATCGAATGTTGAAGCGCAACAGTATTACGGCGCGGTGATGGCACCGTAAGTTTCCGGTCGACGATCGCGGTAAAACTGCCAAGTGTTGCGAACTTCGCGGATCAAATCGAAGTCGAGATCCGCGACGACGACGTCGTCGGTATCGCGCGAGCCTTCGGCGACGATCTTGCCGCGCGGATCGCAGAAGTAACTTGTGCCGTAGAACTCTCCGATTCGCCAAGGCTCTTCCCAACCGGGGCGGTTGATTGCGCCGACGAAGTAGCCGTTGGCTGCGGCGTGCGCCGGCTGTTCGAGTTTCCAGAGGTATTCCGACAGCCCGGCGACCGTGGCGGAAGGGTTGAATACGATTTCCGCGCCGTTCAGTCCAAGGCAACGCGCGCCTTCGGGAAAGTGCCGATCGTAGCAGATATAGACGCCGACTCGCCCAATCTTCGTGTTAAACACCGGATAGCCGAGGTTGCCCGGACGGAAGTAAAACTTCTCCCAGAATCCAGGATCGACCTGCGGCAAATGCATCTTGCGAAACTTGCCGAGGTACGAGCCGTCGGCGTCGATCACGGCGGCCGTGTTGTAGTAGAGCCCGGTGATTTCTTCTTCGTAGATCGGCACGACGAGCACGATGCCGTGCTGTTTGGCGACGTCGCGCATGAGTTCAATCGTGGGTCCGTCCGGCACGCGTTCGACGAGCGAATACCATTTCTTGTTCTGCTCGGCGCAGAAATAAGGGCCGTAGAATAATTCTTGCAGGCAGACGACTTCCGCGCCTTTCTTAGCGGCGTCGTCGATGAGCGCTATGTGTTTGTCGATCATGGCCCGTTTGATTTTGTCGACGGGCGACGTGGCCGGCTCGCAAAGCAAGGCCTGAATCAGCCCGGCACGCACGATTCTCGACATGCAAAAGTCCTCGTTGATTGGCGCTTGGCGACGAACGCTCCTATAATAAGTGTCGCGAAATTACGGACAAGCGGAAGGAGCCACGATGTCTTTGGAGCGGGTTGCACTCTGGATCGACGGCGCGCAGTACGTTTCCGAGGCCGAACGCACGTCGACGACGTTTAATCCCTCGACCGGCAGACCGTTGGCCGAGGTGCCGCTCTGCGCTTCGCACGAAATCGAACGCGCGGTCGAATCCTCGGCTCGCGCCTTACCTGCTTGGCGTGAGACACCGCCTGTCGAGCGGGCACGCGTCATGTTCCGCTATCGCGAAATGCTTGCTACGCAATTCGAAGAACTTGCGGCGCTCGTCACGCGCGAACACGGCAAGACTTTCGCGGAGGCCCGCGCCGAAATGCAGCGCGGCCTCGAAATGGTCGAGTTCGCTTGCGGTATTCCCAGTTTGCTGATGGGACAGTCGCTGGAGAACATTGCGACCAATGTCGATTGCGAGACAAGTCGCCATGCCGTCGGCGTGTGCGTCGGCATTACGCCGTTCAACTTCCCGGCCATGGTGCCGATGTGGATGTTTCCCGTCGCAATCGCGTGCGGTAACACGTTTGTGCTCAAGCCGTCGGAAAAGGTACCGCAATCCGCGCTGCGGCTCGCCGAGTTGTTGAGCGAGGCCGGATTGCCGCCGGGTGTCTTCAATGTGGTCCACGGCGATAAGGTCGCCGTCGACGCGTTGCTCACTCATCCGCAAGTCCGCGCCGTCTCATTCGTCGGCTCGACGGGCGTGGCGAAGTATATCTACGAGGTGGGTACGGCCTACGGCAAACGCGTGCAATCGGCCGGCGGTGCGAAGAATCATATCCTGATCATGCCCGACGCCGATCTAGATCAAGCCGTGCGGGCGTTGCAGGCTTCGGCTTTCGGCTGCGCGGGCGAGCGGTGTATGGCGGGCAGTGTGGCCGTGCCGGTGGGGCGAATCGCCGACGACTTGGTCGACGGTTTGTGCAAAGTGGGCAAGGCGATGCGCGTCGGCGCGACCGACGGCGGTGCGACCGTCGACATGGGACCGCTGATCACGCGCGAACACCGCGACCGTGTGGCGACCTATCTCGATACGGCCAAAAACGAAGGGGCTGAGGTGGCGCTCGATGGGCGAGCCTTCGATCTACCGGGCGATGGGTTTCTGCTCGGTCCGAGCGTCGTCGATCGCGTCGTGCCGACGATGCGGCTGGCAAGGGAAGAAATCTTCGGCCCGGTCCTCTCCGTGATTCGTACCGGAGATCTCGACGAAGCTCTGGCGCTCGGCAAGCAGTGCGATTACGGCAATGGCGCGGTGATTTTCACGAGAAGCGGTTTTGCGGCCCGGCAGTTCAAGCGGCATTTTAATGCCGGCATGATCGGCGTTAATGTCGGCGTGCCGGCTCCAATGGCCTGGTTTCCATTTACCGGCTGGAACAAATCGTTCTTCGGCGATCTTCACATGCAGGGCATGGAAGGCGTGCAGTTTTACACTCAGCAGAAGATGACGATGACGCGCTGGTTTGCTTCGGCCGACGAAAGCCACGCCGATCCGATTTGGAAATCCAAGGCCGCCGGCAAGTAAAGGAGCGGCGCGATGTCCGACCCCCAACAGCCTTCGTTTCAGCCAAGGTTGCCGCCGTGCGATCATCGTCCCGCCGGCTATGACGGACCTTCGAAAGAGGAGGTGCTTGCACTTCGGCGGTCGTATCTCACGCCGGGATTGATCACGTATTATCGTGATCCGCTGATGATCGTCGAAGGTTCGATGCAGTATCTCTGGGATGAAACCGGCAAGCGTTACCTCGATGCTTTCGCCGGAATCGTGACCGTTTCCGTCGGGCATTGTCATCCGGCGATCGCGGAACGGGTTCGCGACCAGATCGGCAAATTGCAACACACGACGACGATCTATCTCCATCCGACGATTGGGCTATTCGGCAAGGCATTGGCTGAGCACATGCCGTCGGAAAGCGACCTCAGCGTTACTTATTTCACGAATTCCGGCAGTGAAGCAAATGAAGTCGCATTGCTAATGGCCCGCGAACACACCGGTCGCAACGAGATTATCGCCTTGCGTAATGCCTATCACGGCGGCACTTCCGCCACGATGGGGCTGACGGCCGTCGGCACCTGGAAGTTTAAGAGCAATCCGCCCGCTAACGTGAAACACGCGCCGGTCCCTTATTGTTATCGCTGCCCCTACGGCCTCAACTATCCGGCGTGCGGGCTGAAATGCGCGCACGATGTCGAGAACGTGATTCGTTATGAAACTTCGGGTGAGCCGGCGGCGTTCATCGCCGAGACGATTCAAGGAGTCGGTGGCGCGGTGACGCCGCCCGCCGGTTACTTCCAAATCGTGTACGACATCGTGCGCAAATACGGCGGATTATGCATCGCCGACGAAGTACAGGCCGGGTTCGTCCGAACCGGTGAACACTACTGGGGCTTTCAGAATTGGGACGTCGTTCCCGACATGGTGACGATGGCCAAGGGAATCGGCAACGGTGCTCCGCTCGCCGCCTGCACGACGACGCCGGCGATCGCGGCGACGATGAAAAATCGGGTGCATTTCAACACATTCGGCGGCAATCCGATCTCCATGACGCAAGGCTTGGCGACGCTGGAAGTGATCGATCGTGAAGGCATTCAGGAGAACGTCAAAAGTGTCGGCGCCAGCTTAAAGGAGCGATTGCTTGCCCTTCAAGAGCGGCAACCGCTGATCGGCGAAGTACGCGGCCTCGGATTGATGCTCGGCGTCGAGCTGGTGCGGGATCGTAAAACCAAGGAGCCGGCGACAAAAGAAGCCGGTGACGTCTTGGAGCTCTGCAAGGAACGCGGCCTGCTGCTCGGTAAAGGCGGGCTGTTCGGCAATGTGCTTCGGATCAAACCGCCGATGTGTCTGACGACCGATGATGCCGATTTTCTCGTCGACTGCCTCGACGAAGTTCTGACGACGATGAAACAACTCAACTAAGACCCACTTCCGTAATCGCATTCTCATGGCCGATCTTTCAGTCGTTGTCGACGGTCTCAAACTTCCCAACCCGCTCGTCATCGCCTCGGGTCCGCCCGGTACGAACGCGAACGTCATCGGCAAGGCTTTCGACGAAGGGTGGGGGGCCGTCGTTTGCAAGACGGTTAGCCTCGACGCGTCGAAAGTCGTCAACGTGCAGCCGCGCTACGGACGACTGCGGACCGGCACGTCGCAAGAAATCATCGGCTGGGAAAACATCGAGTTGATCAGCGATCGCGACTTCAACGTGTGGATCGACGAGTTTAAGCAAATCAAAGACAGGTACCCCGAGCGTGTCTTAGTCGGTTCGATCATGGAAGAGTATCGCAAGGATGCTTGGGTGGAGATCGTCGAGCGCTGCCAAGCGGCCGGCGTCGACGCGTTGGAGTGCAATTTCTCTTGCCCACACGGCTTGCCGGAACGCCGGATGGGTTCTGCGATGGGCGAAAACCCGGAGATCTTGGAAGAAGTTTGCCGGTGGGTGATGAGCGCGGCGAAAGTGCCCGTCTGGGCTAAGATGACGCCGAACGTCACCCATATCGAAGAACCGAGCCGCGCGGCGTTAAGGGTCGGTTGCCATGGGATCAGCGCGATCAATACGATTCGCAGCGTAATCGGCGTCGATCTTGAGACGCTTCGGCCGGAGCCGAGCGTTGAGGGCTATACGACGCCCGGCGGCTATTCTTCGAAAGCGATCTTGCCCATTGCGCTGAGGATGGCGATGGAAGTCGCGCAGCTCATCAAAAGCGAATTTTCGGGACGCACCTTGTCCGGCATCGGCGGCGTGGAGAGCGGCCGCGACGCGGCGCAGTTCATTTTGCTGGGTTGCAATACAGTGCAGGTTTGCACGTATGTCATGAAAGTCGGCTACCGTTGTGCGCGGGAAATGTGCGATGAACTCTCGGCTTTCATGGATAAGCACGGCTTCAATTCGATCGCCGACTTCCGCGGCCATAGCTTGCAATACTTCACGTCGCACCACGACTTGGTCGAACGCCAAGCGGCGGCCCGGCAAAAGGCGAAAGCCGCGGCCAAGTCCGAGGTCGTCCGAGCCGATCACGAATGGACCGGCGAGGAGTTTGTGAAACAATCCGACGCGTTGGCTCGAGGGTAAGGCTGACGCGGTCTACTTCACACCCGCATACTTATAATTTGAGACCGTTTCCCAGGCGATCTCCTGCAGCACCTTGTCTTGCGCCGCGTCGATGTCGGGGAAGCCGACTTTCAATCCGACGGGACTCGTGCGGTAAATCGCCGCGTAGTTACAGTACGTGACCAAGGCCGTCACGTGCGCAAGACCGTGGCCGATCGGATCGCGAAACAGTTCCGATTGCTTGGTGATCCCCGGGAATTTGCCGGCGATGATGCGCTCACGCAGTCTGACGACCGCGTCGCCTGCCGACACGATGAAGACAGCGGTGCGGCCGTGCTTCTTGTTGAGCTCATCAATCTAGGCTTCGAGTTTGGATCGCCAGCCGTCGACGGCCGCCTGTAACTCAGGAATCTGCATCGTATCGCGCCGGGAATTGTCGCGGATGCGCTTTTCGGCGTCCGGCACGTCGAAGGGAAACCACGAGGCCTGCACGTAGAACCGCATTTGCGGATTATGTTGCAGACCGAGTGCGACGAAGTTCGTAATCCCTTCGTCCGGAATTAGCACATGCGGAGCCATGGTGAAAACGTCGACTTCGCCGGTCTTCAGCGCAGCCTTGGCTTTGTTCTCCGCGTCGGGCTTGTCCCAATGCTGAATCGTTCGTGAGCCGCCGATTCCCTGAACGCCGACAAGTTTATGCCCGTCGATGCCCGCGGCGACGACGACTTTGTCCATCAACTTCGGCACGAACATATGGAAGCTATGGCCGGTGAAGAAAATGCGGACGCCCGACGGCATCGGCGATCGCGCCGTGTCCTGCGCCGGGGCCTGCAATACCGGACCAAAACTTAAGGCGATCATCAGAGCGACGATCGGTTTGTGGACGCCGGAATGGGTATGGTTTGTTTTCATCGGTTAGAATCGGCGTCGTATATAAATGGTGAAAGCTAGTGTGTCGGCTTGCGTGGCAAATACCGACCGTGCGTCGTGTCGCCGACAAATTTACCGTCGCGGACCTGAATTCGACCGCGAACGGTCACCAAGTCGGCCCGGCCTTCGATCGGCCATCCTTCGAACGCACTATAGTCGACGTTCATCTCCTGAGTCGTTGCGGAAATGACGCCGCGAAAACTTGGATCCCAAACAACCAGATCGGCGTCGGCGCCGGGAGCAATCGTTCCCTTGCGCGGTGCGAGGCCGAACAATTCGGCGGCCTGCGTCGAGGCGACCTCGACGAATCGCAGCAGGTCGAGCCGGCCCCGAGCGACGCCGTAGGTATAGAGCAACTGCACTCGGTTCTCGACGCTCGGGATGCCGTTGGGAATCTTCGTAAAGTCGCCGCGCCCCATTTCTTTCTGGCCGATGAAGTCGAACGGCGCATGATCCGTCGCCACGGTGCTGATGAGGCCGGAGGCGAGCGCATCCCAGATGACGTCTTGATGTCGCAGCTCGCGCAGCGGAGGACTCATCACATACTTCGCCCCTTCGAACGCCGGCTGTTCGGCGTACGACCGATCCAGCACTAAATAGGGCGCGACTGTTTCGACCCAAAGCTTCATGCCGCGCTCGCGCGCCGCGGCGGCCTCACGGAGCGCCTCTTCGCAGGAAGTATGAACGACGTAGACATGCGCGCCGGTCAGGGCGGCGAACGTCGCCAAGTGATGCACTCCTTCTGCTTCCACCGCCGTAGGTCGCGACGGCTCATGCCACTCCGGTCCGGTTTTACCTTCGGCGAGAAGGCGCTGTTGAAGCCGAGCGACGACCTCGGCGTTTTCGCAATGCGCGGTCACGATCACGCCCAGGCGTTGGGCAAGCTCCAACGTTTGATAGAGCTCGGCGTCGTCGATGCCGAAGGCTCCTTTATACGCAAGAAAAACCTTGAACGACGACGTACCGTCGGCGACGACGCGCTCAAGTACGGCCGGTGTCGCCGCATCGAACCGTGTAACACCCATATGGAAGGCGTAGTCGCAGGCCGACGTGCCGGCCGCTTTCCCCTTCCAAAGTTGATACGCGTCCCAGGGATCGTCGCTTCGCCCAGGGCAAACCATTTCGATCAGCGTCGTCGTACCGCCGACGAGCGCGGCACGGCTCGCCGTCGTGTACGTGTCTTTTGCCGACGTTCCCATAAAGGGAAGGTGGATGTGGACGTGCGGGTCGATGAATCCGGGAAACACGTACTTCCCGCCGGCGTCGATGACATCCGCCCCTGCGGGCACGGCAAGGTTAGGTCCGACGTCCACGATCGACTCGCCGTCGCAGAGCACGTCGGCGGATCGCCGCAGAGAGGCGGTGACGACTTCGCCGTTACGGATTAGCAGAGGCATCTCGTTCGACTAACGAAAGGTGTTCGCTGCGTGCGCGGCGACGCAGCCTGTGATTTTAATGCGCCTTTTAGGTTAAGAATGTCCCGGGCCTGTAACAACCAGGAGGAAACCGGCGGAAAGCAATTCAAATATCGTCGCTCGACGCAATCTAGCTGCGAACTCAGGAACCAGAGAATATCTAATTCTGGACGTTGACATCCATTTTTGGCGCGGTAGTGTTCCGGAAATTGGATCGACGCATCCAATTATTTGATGTTTATCGCTTTTTGGAGGACCGACCATGTATCGAGCGACGTCGCTTCTGGTTTCTGGTGTCGTATTGGCTGGTTTGTCGGCAGGCTTCCTCTTGGCGGACGAAGCGAGTTCCGAGAAGACAGGCAAGCCATCGAAAGCGGCCATCGAACGAACCCGTAAAACTGTGCGGATGTTGGACGACGTCTATAAGACGGCCGTGGTTTTGATCACGGATAAATACGTTCACGACGAAAATGACTTCCCGGCGGGGAGCGCTGCAATCGCGTTGTTCGGCGAGGTTGAGAAAAAGGGATGGCACGGAGTTCGTCTTATCGACGTCTCCGGACAACCGTACGATCCGGAAAATGTCGCCAAAGACGACTTCGAGAAGGACGCCGTCCGCCAGTTGCGCGACGGGAAGGACTATGTCGAAAAAGTTGTCGAGAAAGACGGCAAGCCGGCGCTGCGTGCGATGACGCCGATTCCGGTCGTCATGCAAAAGTGCGTTATGTGTCATCCGCACTATGCCGATGCCAAGAAAGGCGCCGCCGTCGGCGCGATCAGCTACACGTTGACGATCGAATAACGCTCGACACGGCGAATGCTGTGAACAGTGCCGGCGGGCACACTCGGCGAGCAGTTCGGTGAACGATCACCCTCATTTGTTGAGGGTGATCCCACTTTTCAGCAAGATATGTCCCAGACATCCGACAGTTTTGAACTGTTCTAAAACGACGCAAGCCCTTGATTGCTCAAGGGCTTGCGAAGTACACCCGGAGGGATTCGAACCCCCAACCCTCGGTTCCGAAGACCGATGCTCTATCCAATTGAGCTACGGGTGCGTGGCGCGTCGAGCAATCGATCGACGCGGACGGTCAAATCTAGCAAAGCCTGGAAAGTTGACAACCGGCCGGTTTGGTCGGTTCGTTCCGTCGAGGACGGCGCTCGCAGCCGGGTCGACTCCGAGCAGCGACGTAGGACTTCTGCGCTCCTGACGCCAAGTAGCCGATATTTGGCGAGAAACGCGGCGTTTGAAGCCACAGCGACGACGGAATCCTTGCCGCGATTTCCGCGGCATGCTATAAGCGCCGAATCGGTCCTAACGCCAATTAGATTACGCACTTTGCGACGGCTGCGAGACGTAACTTGCCCATGATCACGCTGAGGGTTCTCGACGGCGCCGATCGTGGTCGCATCTTCGGCAATCTTCCCACTCCGGTCACTATCGGTCGCGAAGAGGGCAATGTCGTTCAATTGAACGACGAGCGGGTCAGTCGCTATCACCTAAAGATTCAAGAGGATCAGCAGCAGTTCGTGCTGACCGATCTCGACAGCACCAACGGCACGAAGGTGAACGGTGAGGACGCGTCGCTGCGAATCTTGCGCTTCGGCGACATCATTTCGGTGGGGCGTTCGGTGATGCTCTTCGGTTCGCGCGAGGAAATCGCCGGCCGACTAGTCGAGATGCAGAACGGCGGCGGACCGCTCGGTCCGACGTTGGTGCCGGAAGATCTGCAGCGGCAAGCGGTGCAGGCGAGCGCCGATTACGAGGATAATTGGGCTGAGCGCTTGAACGAGGCGGCCGAGCGCAAGATTCGCGTTCCCCCCGAACTCCCTCCGAAGCTTTCGCCGCTGCAAGCCGCACAGCTTTGCGAAGTGCTTGAGTTTTGCCACGTCCGCCTGCGGGAAGTGCTGGCGAGCATGAAGACCGAGGGGCAACAAAAGCGCGTCACGGTCGATGAGCCCCAGTGGCAAAACCTCGTCGATCTTCAATGGCGCTTGGCGGAATACATTCGCACGATCGCCGAACCCAAAGACGAATAGCTTTTGCGGCGCCTCGGCCTCGCCGTCGGCGGAAACCTGTAGTCGTGCAGCGTCTGCGACCCAGCCGCACAAGTATTCTCCGCATTTCGCGCGGCTAGTTTTATCGTCTGCGAGCGATAAAATTTAGGTCTGCATCGTCCGCCGAGGGACCGCATCACTGCGCGAGGATCCGCATGAGCCGCTCGTTCGTCCATTTGCATTGCCACAGCCACTACAGCCTGCTCGACGGAGCGGGTCCCGTCGAAGGATTGATCGGCAAAGCGAAGTCGAGCGGGATGAACGCCTTGGCGATCACCGACCACGGCAATCTTTACGGCGCGCTGGAGTTTTACCAGAAGGCCAATGCGGCGGGCATCAAGCCGATTATCGGCTACGAGGCCTACGTGGCGCCGGGCAGCCGCTTTTTGAAGGAAGCTCCGACGGGCGACGAAGAAGCGAGCTACCACCTGACGCTCTTGGCAAAAAACCGCACCGGGTTCAAGAACCTTATTCGCTTGTCGTCGCACGCCTATCTCGAAGGGTTTTATCGCAAGCCGCGGATCGATAAGGAATTGCTCAAGGCCTACAGCGAGGGCATCGTCTGTCTCTCCGGCTGCGTTTCGGGCGAATTGAGCAAAACGCTTTTGAAGACCGGCGGCGGCGAGCCCGACTGGGAAGCGGCGAAGAAAATCGCCACTTGGTTTCACGATATCTTCGGCGACCGCTATTTCTTGGAGATTCAAAACAACGGCGTCGAGATTCAGCGCTGGGCGCTCGAAGCCACGGTGGAAGTCGCTAAAAAGACCGGTTTGCCGCTGGTGGCGACGAGCGACGCGCACTACGTGAATCGTGAAGACGCCGACGTGCAGGACGTGCTGCTGTGCATCAACACCGGCCGCTTTCGCACCGACACGAAGCGGATGAAGATGGAAGGGAGCGAGTTCTACGTTCGCACTCCCGAAGAAATGTACGCTGCGTTTCCCGGCTTTGAAGACGCCGTGGCCCGCAGTCAAGAAATCGCCGACACGGTCGACATCAATCTCGAACTCGGCAAACGCTACTTTCCCACGCTGCCCATTCCGGCTGAGAAGACTCCGTCGGATTATTTGCGCGAACTCTGCATCGACGGGTTGAAGGAACGCTACGCCGACGTTCCCGAAATGCTCAACGCCGACGGGTCTTTGGCTCAAGTCGTCATGGATCGCTTGGAGCGCGAGCTTTATGTGATCAACAAGCTCGGTTTCGCCAACTACTTCCTCGTCGTCTGGGATTTCGTGCGGTTCGCGGTTGAAAACGACATTCCCTGTTCGGCGCGCGGTTCAGGCGTCGGCGCCATCGTGGCCTACGCTCTCAAGCTGAGTCACGTTTGTCCGCTGAAGTACGATTTGCTGTTCGAGCGATTCCTCGACGAGAGTCGCAAGGAAGCACCCGATATCGATATCGATTTCTGCAAAGATCGCCGCGGCGACGTCATCAACTACGTCAAAGAGAAGTACGGCAAAGATAACGTCGCGCAAATCGGCACGTTCGGCACGTTGGCCGCCCGGGCCGCGATTCGCGACGTCGGCCGGGCCCTCGGCTGGCCGATTCCGAAAGTCGACGACCTCGTCTCGAAGGTTCCTGAAGAACTCGGCATCGAACTCGACGAAGCGCTGGAAAAGAGCGCCGACTTGAAGAAGCAATACGACGCCGATCCGGAAACCCGGCAGCTTTACGACTTCGCGCGTAAGATCGAAGGACTCGCGCGCAATGTGGGCACGCACGCCGCGGCGGTGGTGATTGCCGACAGTCCGCTGATCGAGTACGTGCCGCTGCAGCACGTTCAAGGCAAGGAAGAAGTCATCACGCAGTGGGCGATGGGCGACGTCGAAAAAGCCGGCCTGCTGAAGATGGACTTCTTGGGCTTGCGCAACTTGACGGTGCTTGCCAAGACGGTGTCCTTGATCCAGCAGTCGACCGGAAAAAAGATCGATCCGTACAAGTTCCCGCTCGACGACGAAGAGACTTACGCGCTCCTGCGTCGCGGCGAAACCAAGGGAGTGTTCCAACTCGAAAGCGGCGGCATTCGCGACTTGCTGCAGCGGATGAAGCCCGATCACTTCCGCGACATCATCGCGACCAATGCCCTTTATCGTCCCGGCCCGCTCGAAGGCGGCATGGTCGACGAATACATTCAGGTGAAGCTCGGTCGGAAGAAGGCCGAATATCTGCACCCGGTGATGGAAGAGGTGCTCTCGGAAACACACGGCGTCATGGTGTACCAAGAGCAAGTCATGCGGATTTTGAACCGCTTGGGCAATATCGAATTGCCCAATTCGTACACCTGCATTAAGGCGATCAGCAAGAAAAAGCTGGAGATGATCGCCAAATACCGCGCCGAGTTCGTGGCCGGTTGCAAAGAGAAGGGGCTGACCGAGGCGCAGGCCGTGAATCTTTTCGAAATGATCGAGAAGTTCGCGGGCTATGGGTTCAATAAGAGCCACTCGACCGCCTATGCCTTGATCGCCTACATGACGGCCTATCTCAAGGCGCACTATTCGGTCGAATTCATGGCGGCCTTGCTTTGCGGCGACATCGAGGGGCGCAATTTCAAAAAGAAGGATTCGCTCGTCGAACACTTGGAAGACTGTCGGCGCATGGGCATCACGGTTGTTCCGCCCGACGTGAACGAGTGCGACGCCGAGTTTAACGTGCGCGACGGCAAGATTTATTTCGGCCTGGCGGCGATTCGCGGCTGCGGCGGCAGCGCCGCGACGGCTCTGGCCGCCGAGCGCGCGAAGAACGGGCGCTATCGCGATCTGTTCGACTTCTGCTCGCGGCTCGATTCGTCGACCGTGAACCGTACGGCGATCGAAGCCCTGATCAAGGCCGGCGCGTTCGACAACTGCGGCGGCACCCGCCCTCAATACGTCGCCGTGCTTGATAAGGCCCTGCAATCGGCCGCCGCCGTGTTGGCCGACAAGAAGCGCGGCCAAAAAGGTTTGTTCGATGCCGACGACGAAGAGGAGGCGGCGAGCGGCGGACCGGTTTACAACGCTTTGCCGACCGTAAGCCCGTGGGAACCGCGCGAGGAAATGGCCAATGAGAAAGAAGTGCTCGGCTTCTATCTCACGAGCCATCCGTTGGCCGAGCACCAAGAAAAACTTGAGACGTTTTGCACCCACACGACGGTCGACGCCGCGAAGCTCGCCAATCGTGCCGAATGCATCCTCGGCGGCATGATCGCGTCGATCAAGTTTTCGCACACGAAGAATCCGCGCCCGGGCGAAACGAACACCAAATATGCCATGTGGGATTTGGAAGACATGGCCGGCATCATGCGCTGCATTCTCTGGCCGAGCGATTTCGCCAAGCACGGCCACATGGTCGAGGCGGACAAGATCCTCGCCGTTCGCGGCGTAATCGATAAGCGGCCGGGGAGCGAAGACGCCAACTTCATCGTCAACGAGTTGATCCCGCTCGAAAATCTCGAGCAACGTTACACGAAGGGAATCGTCGTTCGCGTCGATGAGATGAAGCACGGCGAGAAGGGGCTCGACGGCTTGCTTGAGATTCTGCGCGGCTATCCCGGCAACTGTGAGGTCCAACTCGAACTGGCGTTGGCCGACCGGACCCGCGTGACGCTCTCCAGCGACGGCGTGAAGGTCGCGTTCGATCAAGAACTCCGGCGTCGCATCCTCGATTATCTGGGCGACGGCAGCTTCCGACTCATGCGGTCGGAGTTCAAGCCGAGTGCCCCGCAGCGGCCGCAGCGCGGGAAGTTCGAGAGGGCCGGAGCCAACTGACGGACCCCATCCCAGTTGGTTTCGCCGCCGTTTGAGCTGAAAGATCGTCATTTTCAGCACTCTTCCCGGTTCTGAACGAAGGAAAACGACGCTGTTTTCCTTGAACTGCCTATTTTGCCTATTTAGAATCCAATACTGGCTGCCTTTACCGCCCGGTTTCGTTCCGGGGAGGGGCCGACCATCTCATTTCTGAATCATCTACGCCCCCGGCCCTCGTCGGGCAGCGATCGGGCTCTCTTGAGCCGGGGGCATTCGGACAATTGCCGCTTTGAGGAGAATTGCCGCTATGGGTTTGCGACGCATTTGGGTTCGTCTGTTCGTCGGCGTGCTCTCGGCCGTCGTCGGAAGCTGGGCCGCCGAGACAGCGCAAGCCCAAAACATCACGCCCAACGCCGGTGTCGTCATCGACGCCAACGGCGTCTTGCGCATGCAAACGTTCGCCGATCCGACCGGCGCGCTGATGAAAGAGCGCATTTCCGGTCAGAAGGAAATGCTGGCGAATACCGATGCGGCCAAGTCAAGCAAGCTTCGCAAGGTGTCGCTCAATCGACTTGAAGCGGCCATTAAGGCGCAAGCTGCGAGCGATCGTAAGCCGACCGATGAAATGCGGTTTCTTGCCGGCCTGACGCGGTTGCAGTACGTGTTCTTCTATCCGGAAACGGGCGACATCGTCGTCGCCGGGCCGGCCGAAGGTTGGGTCAGCGATCTTTCCGGCCGAGTCGTCGGCATGGAAAGCGGTAAGCCGGTTCTCGAACTGCAAGACTTGGTCGCCGCAATGCGGGCGTATGCTCCCGGCCAGAACGGCGGGCCCGTCGTCGGTTGCTCGATCGACCCGACGCAAGAGGGTCTTCAGCGGATGCAAGATTTCCTCCGCCAGATCGGCGGCCAAGCCACCCCGAACGACACGCAATTCATCGTCGACGGACTGCGAACGAATCTCGGCTTGCAAACCGTCCGCGTTATGGGCGTCAATCCGCAGACGCATTTTGCTCAAGTGCTGGTCGAAGCGGATTATCGCATGAAGCTGATCGGCATCGGTTTGGAGCCGCCGATTGTGAAGATGACGACGTTCATTGAAAAGGCCGATCCGTCGGTGGCCCGCAACGCGCTGTTCCGGTGGTACTTCGTCCCGGACTACAAGTGCGTGCGCGTCTCCGACGACGCTCAGGCCATGGAACTCGTCGGCGACGGCGTGAAGCTCGTCGATGAGAAGGAAGTCGTGCTCGAAGGAGGCAAGCGGGCCATCGCCGTCGGCGAACAGAATCGCGCCAGCGTGTTGTTCACCAACGCCTTTACGCAGAAGTATGCCGAAATCGCGGCCCGCAAGCCGGTCTACGCCCAGCTCCGCAATTTGATCGACATGACCGTGGCCGCGGCCTTTATTCAGCAGCAAGATTATTACGGCAAGGGGAACTGGAGCATGCCGTTCTTGGCAAGCGAAGAAACGTTCCCAATTCAGACCTATCAAGCGCCGGTCCAGGTCGACACCGTGGTCGCGAGCGTCTGGAAAGCCAACCGATTGCTCACTCCGGTCGCCGGCGGCGTCACCATCCAGGCCAAGCAGGCTTTGAACGTCGACAATCAACTGGCCGACGACCAAGGTCTCACGGCGAAGGTCCGACAAGAAAATCCGCTCAAGGAACTGAAGAACGGTCAGTGGTGGTGGGACTAACGAAAGCCGAAATTCGGCGCTTCGTCGGCGGATCGTCGAACTAGTCGATCCATTCTCTTCGCGGCAGGTTCTTAAGCGCACCCGGGCTTTGCCTGGGTGCGTTGTTTTTTTGGGTCGGCGAATCCTTCGCGGAGGAGATTGCAAGTTTCGAACGGCGTTGCCGCCGGGCGATCGACGCAGCCCGTTCAACGTCCGACCTGCGCCGCGCAGCGGACCGATCGGTGCGCATCTATTCGGACGATAGTTGCGCACCCCTATTGTCTTACTTAAATGTGCGCATCTACCGGCGAAATAGATGCGCGGTTTGCGCAACAATTTCGACGGCTTCCGAACGAAGCGGCCTCCGAAAGTCGTGATCATTTCGCGGTTCGCATCGCAGCGTCCTCTTCGGTTCCGAGTTCCGCGGACCATCCCGCAACGTAGTTCCTCGCGCGGCGGAGTTCCAGGAAGCTTTTTGGCCGGCCGAAAATTCGACTGGACATCGCAGTCGAAACACTTTGTCGCTCGCGGTAAGCGCCGCTACGACGGGGCTTCCTCGCAGTCGACGAAGTGCGAGCGACCGGCGCCTCCTCGATCGCTCGCCGCCCTTACGACGACGACCGTTTCAGACGGCGAAGCCCATGAAATATGAACGTGAGAGAAGCGACGATAAGGATCGAAATATCCGGTTCGTCGCTCATAAGACCTCGCCCCGCGAAAGAGTCCGATGAGATGGTCGTCGCCGCCGGTGCGGGCGCTTCGCGGCGGAAGTAGCGACGGACTCCGAAATAACTCTAGCCGAACCGGATGAGCGCAAAAAAATAGGACCGTTCGTTCTCTCAAGAACGAACGGTCCTGTCTCGTTGTTGCCGGATTGTTCCGTCCGGGGAAGCATGCCGAAGCTTGCGGCGAAAAAGCCTGTAAACAGGCGTTCTTTCGCAGTGCCAGGCTGCCCTAAGCGTCGATTCGTGGATGAGTCGGCAGGAGCGAATCCTGACAAACTCGATTCATGTCGACCGAGCTCCCGACGGAGAAGAAGTTACTTCTTCTTCTTCTTGGCAGCCTTCTTAGCAGGCTTGGCAGCAGCTTTCTTCTTCTTGGCCACGCTTCGTCCTCCGAAAAAAAATTCGGTGAGATCCCTCCACCGACCGTTCGAAGATTCGCGAGTCGTTCTCTTCGTGAGCAAGCTCATGACGAGATCGACAAGCGGTCGCCGAACGGAGTCGAGCGATTCCCACCCTTGACAAGAAACGGACATCCTATCACAAGGCCCGACGTGCGACGTAAGCGCTAGATCGATCGATTGCCGCGCGACGAGTCTACTTGTCTGAGTGATGAACCTCGTTGGTAACTGTACGCATTTCGAAAAATTCTGCAACAGTATTTTCCAAAAACCTTGACGCGAAGTCGAAAATTTTTTAGTCGCCTCGCGCGCTCGATCGACATCGAGACGCGCGATCTTCATCGACGATCATCGCGCTCGAACGTGATCTCACGCGCGCGATCCAACGCGCGACGTTCGTCGCGATGAGATCCGCTTCGTCAGAAAATTGAAATCCGGGTCCCGTCGGCGAGCGTTGCGGCCGGTTGAGCGCGACGTTGTGCGATGCCCAGCAGATAGCGCTCGGCCGGGACGATCGCTTGAACGCGAAGCGAGTTCCAAATTGAGACGAGCGGTCGCGCGCCGCGCGTCATGGTCGGCGATGAAGCGCCCGCGCGGTCGTCGTTCGGTCCGCGAAGCGGGCCCGCCAGAGCCGCCCAAGCCGCGCTCCACTGCGAAAGTCGATAGTGGATCGGATCGAGCCCGTACCAAGCGTCGATCTGCGGCACATAGGTCGCATCGTAGCGCCGAGCGAGCGTGCGCACGGCCTCGTCAAGCCGCCGCGAACGATCGGCGATTGACGCTAAATCGTCGCGATTTCTCGGAAAAAAGAGCGTTCTCAGCAAATAGAACCGAGTTGGACCAAGCTTCGGTAGATTGTTCACGGGCAACCCGACCAAGACCGTCCGAGCGCCGTGGTTTTGCAGACGCCGCAGGCACTCTTCGACCCAGCGGGCGATGATCGGCACGTCGGAGCCGTACATGATGTCGTTGCCGATGTCGGTCACCAGGGCCGTGGTCGGCAAGGGAGGTCGCTCGGCCAGTGCCGACCAAAGTCCGCAATCGAGAATGCTCGCCAACCCGCGTCCCAAGACCCGCGAGTACATACCGTAGGAGCGACCGTTGCCCATCGCGGCCATGAGATCGATCGGCTCATCGCGGTGGCGACGAAGGACGTCGAGCGCGGTGGCCAAACCGCGTGTCAGGTTGCTCGCGCCCAGCAAGACCACGCGGCGAACGGGCTCCGGCAACGTCGCCGACATCTTACCTCTCTTACCAACGCCGACCGCCAAAGCCGAGCGCTTGGAAGGTTTGAAAATTCTGAAAGGCTAAGAACGCGAAGAGGCCGGCGTTCCACCAACTTCCGAGCTTCACGAGCATGAACGCCGCCACGAAACCCGCGGTGATCATCGAAAGCACCAACGCCTGTTTGAGTCCGGTCTGCGGATCGATCCGCTGAAACAGGGCCTGCGAAATCCGCCCGCCGTCGAGGGGAATGATCGGCAAAAGGTTCAAGAGAGCCCAGAAAATGCTGACGTACACGAAGTCGCTGATGAGCAAATCGAACAGGGGCGACAGACCCAACGGACCGATGGCAGGCAGGAAGCTGAAGAGCCCGCCGAAAGGAAAAAAGACCTCCGCTCCCGCCGCTGCGACCATGGCGACGACCATCGCGGCCGCGAGCAACTCGGCCGCAGGCCCGGCGAAGGCGACGAACGCCGACGGACCGGGCGCGAGGCGCGGGCCGAACGATCCTCCGTAGCCGGAGCCGTAGGGAATGGCGAGGCCGCCGAAGGCGTGCAGCACGATGTAGGAGCGGATGCCGTAGAGCCGAAAGGCCGCCACATGGCCGAATTCATGAATAAGCAGGCTGAGCACGACGGCGACCAGCCAAACGAGCACGCCCAACGGCGGTCCGCCGTTGCTCAAGAGGAGCATGAACAACCAAAAAAACGGATGGATGCGGACATCGACGCCGAAAAGTCGAAAACGAACGTCCCAAGGCGTGCGATCCGGCTCGTTGAGAATCATTGCGGTGCAGGAGCTAGTGGCTAGTCGCTGGTTGCTAGATAAGAAACCTAGCGAACTTGGCGTGCGAAGACTAGCGACTAGCCGCCGGCGACGAGCGCCTGGGGCAGATAATGCGGCCGCGGTATCGGCTTCGCGGGGCGGGCTTCGAGCGCGTCGATGATATAGCGCGCGCCGCGCGTCGAGGCACCTTCGCCGGCGACGCGGGCGCGTAGTTTTTCCAGCCGGGCGACGGTTGCCGCGTGGGCGGCCGGCTGCGTGAGCCAGCGGATTGTATGCTCCGCGATCGCCGCCGAGCGATCGTGGTAGGTGAGGAATTCGGGAAAGGGAATCCGCGGATCGTCGTTCGCAGGGCGGCGGCGCTCGTCCGCTTTATCGCGCCGGATGCGGCCGGTCTCAAGCAGGTTGACGAGAGTGATGTACGGCACCTTGCGAAGCATGTGCTGGAAAGCGTAAGTCCACGGCTTCACTTGGTAGCCGATCACCGTGGGCTTGAGGTGCGAAAGGAGTTCCAGCGATACGCTCCCGGAGCAGGCCAGGCAGCTGTGGGCGGCGCGGATGAGTTCCGGCGTCCGTTTGAGAAACACGTCGGCGTCTAGACCCGACTTGCGAACCAACGCCCGCGCGAATTCGGCCTGATGCGGCTTGAACGCCGCGACGGCGAAGCGGGCCTCCGGCACTTGGCGACGAACGTGCTCCGCCGCGCGTAGGAAATTCGGCAGGTTGTGATGCACCTCTTGGGTGCGCGAGCCGGGTAGGATCGCGACGAGCGGCCGGCCTGCGAGCTTCGCCTCAAGTTCGTCGGCGAAGCGTTCGTCGAACGATTGCCGGCTCATTTCGTCGAAATATGGATGGCCGACGAAGGCGGCATTGCACCCGCGTTCGCGGAACCAGGGTTCTTCAAACGGCAAACTGCAAAGCACGTGATCGACGAAGCGGCGCATTTTGGCGACGCGCCACGAGGCCCAGGCCCAGATCTGCGGCGGGGTGTAGTAGAACACCGGGATGCCGTGGGCCTTCGCGCGACGCGCGATCCACCAGTTGAAGCCGGGGTAGTCGATCAGCACGACGGCGTCGGGGCGTTGATGGCGGAAGTAGCGATCGGCCTGCGAAGCCAGATCGAGGAATTTGTGCAAGCTGCCGACGACGCGCGTAAAGCCCATCACGGCCAGCGCCGTGAGATCGACATGCAGCTGGCAACCGGCCCGCTCCATCAACGGACCGCCGAAGCCGACGAACTCGACGTCGGGGCGCAAAGCGGCCAGGGCGCGTATGAGGTTCGCGCCGTGGAGATCGCCGCTTGGTTCGCCGACGGAGAAGAAAATGCGCACGAGGAAATGCTGAATGTTCGAATGCTGAATGCTGACCGGCGGAAGTATGCCAAAGCCCGGCAATTGGGAGAAGATCGGTTGCGTCGGTCGTCCGCCGGTTCGGCATTCGATCACTCGACACTCAGCGTTCCTGACTGCTCTTGACCGTGCCGGCAGCGCTCGCGACACTACGCCGCCCCCCGTCGCGCGAGCTCGTTTTGATGCGTCTGATCAGCCGCTACATCCTCTTTGAACTCCTCAAGGTCTTCGGCCTCGCGCTGGGGATCATGACCTTGATGTTCATCCTCATTGGACTCGTTCGCGAGGCCAATGAGCAAGGTCTGCACCTGACGCAGATCGTGCAAATCATTCCGTTCATTCTGCCTGACGCCCTGCGTTACACCGTGCCGGCGACCATCTTGCTGGCGGCGTGCATGGTCTACGGCCGGATGGCGAGTTCGAACGAGATCACGGCGCTGAAATCGTTGGGGATCAACCCGATGACCGTGCTCTGGCCGGTCTTGATCCTGTCGTTTCTCTTGAGCATCAGCACCGTTTGGCTCAACGACGTGGCCGTGAGTTGGGGGCGGGCCGGCGTGCGCCGCGTCGTGCTCGAGTCGGTGGAAGACATCGTTTATGGAATGCTACAAGCCCAGCGCACCTACTCGTCGAAACAGATTTCGATCGTCGTCAAGCGAGTCGACGGACGAAAGCTGATCAGTCCGACGATCACGATCCAGGGCAAGAAGGGGGGCGGGTCGATTACGATGAGTTCCGAGGAAGCGGAACTGCGCAGCGACGTGGAGGAAGGAGCCCTGACGATCGTTTGCCGCAACGGAGAATTGGAAGTGGAAGGACAAGCCCGCGTGTTCTTCCACAACGACGTGTTCGAGCGGTCGATTCCGCTTGACCAAGGATCGCTCAAAGACGAGGAGCAACATCCCTCCTACACCGCACTCAACCGGGTGCCGGTGGTGATCGATAAGCTGCGCGGCGAAATGAGCGACGAGTACGACTTTATGGCCGCGAAGGCCGCGCTGGCGATGATGGCGGGCGACCTCGGCGAATTGGCCAGCGAAGAATGGCAATTGCAGGACAACGTGCTGCGTAAGAACCAAGAGAAGATTTACCGTTTGCAGACGGAGCCGCATCGCCGCTGGTCGAACGGCTTCAGTTGTTTCTGCTTTGCGCTCGTCGGGTCGTCGTTGGCGATTCGAATGCGCAACGCCGATTTCTTGACCAGCTTCTTCATGTGCTTCATGCCGATTTTGCTGGTGTACTACCCGCTCTTGGCGTTCGGCGTTGATTTCTCCAAGAACGGCTCGCTGCCGCCGCAATCGGTGTGGGCGGGGAATCTAATCCTGATCGCCGGCGGCGCGTGGATATTGCGCAAGGTCGTGCGGTACTAAACGGACGACGACTGCATTACGCCCAGGCACGGCGCAAGAAGCTGATCCAGTTCCCGCTCATGATCGGCTCAATGTCATCTTTCGCATAGCCGCGGGCGGCGAGCATGGCGGGGAGCGTCGCTAAGTCGGCGATCGTGTCGATGTCGGCGGGGCTTTGTTCGAGGCCGTAGCCGCCGTCGAGATCGGTACCGATGCCGATGTGCTTGGCGTTGCCGGCGAGTTGGCAGATGTGATCCCAGTGATCAATGAGATGTTTGAGCTTCGCGCCGCCGGTTTCCGGCGTGGTCGTGCCGCGAACCCAGCCGGGGACCATCATCCAAGCGTCGAGCGCGCCGCCGATGACCGCACCGCGCTCGATGAGCGCCTTAATCTGATCATCGGCGAACTGCCGCTGATCGGGCACCAGCGCGCGGCAATTCGAGTGGCTGGCCCAGACCGGGCCGTCGAACAGATTGAGCGCTTCCCAAAAGGCTTCGTCGGAAAGGTGGGTGACGTCGAGAATCATCCCCAGTCGATCCATTTCCTTGACGAGTTCTCGACCTTCCGGCGAGAGATTTCCCGGCAAGTGCGTGCCGGGCGAGTAACGCCCTGCGCCGTAGTGTGCCGGGCCGAGAGCCCGTAAGCCTTGAGCGTAGTGCTGCTCAAGGTGCCTGACGGTGCGGATCGAATCGGCGCCTTCGAGGCTGAGGATGTAGCCGATCGGCGCCGTATCGTGCTTGTTCTTCGCGACGGCGTCGTTCCATAGTTCGATATGCTTGTCGAGGCCCGCCTCGTCGACGATCTGCACCATTTCTCCGGCTTCTTCCATCGCTCGGTACCAGGCGAGCTGGCCTTGGGTTTGCGCCCACGCGATTTCCGGACTGTGCCATCCGGGCAATG
This sequence comes from Planctomycetaceae bacterium, assembly GCA_016793115.1. Lineage (GTDB taxonomy): Bacteria > Planctomycetota > Planctomycetia > Pirellulales > PNKZ01 > PNKZ01. Next base: position 23,037 of record JAEUIN010000238.1, on the reverse strand, counting down.
GGTTGCCGGGGCCGACATAGCGGCCGATTTGCGTGGCGACGCAGAGCCCGATCTCTCCGCGGCGCATATCCGGCAGGGCGACAGTGCCTTTCGCGCGATCCACTTTGTCGGTGCGTCCGGCTTCCCGCTTGCGAATCTCGGCGACCGATTTCGTGAGGTCGCGATTCCATTCCAGGGCGTTCATGCTCAAATCGAGGTGAGCGTCGAAAGTCAGCATCGTGGGATCAGGTGACGGTGGAGGTGAGGCGGCGGGTGAGCAAAGCCGTGACCCTATCACCGCATCGAGCCAAGATCAAGGAACACGCCGGATCGACTTCGGCTTCGAGTTTGAGTTGTTTGCGGATTTGATCAAGGTCGACGTCGACGCCGCGTTTTTTGATCTCAAAGGGAGCGGTATGGCGCGCTTGAAGCAAAGCCCGAACCTTGCGGACGTCGAACGGCAGCGCATCGAGGATTTCAAACGCCGCAACAGCCGGATCGACGTGCGGCACATCGCCCGTGAGGTAACCGCCGGCGTGCAGCGAAATCAAATCGAATTCGCGCGCGACGACGTTCGTTAGTTTGGCGGCATAGACGGCGGCATCCGGTTCGAAGAGAAAACGGCCGAGCCGGTCGGCGTACTCGCGGCGATTCGCCGGCGACACGTCGTCGTCGGCGATGCCGGAAAACGAGCGAATTGCATCTTGGCATAGTGCCGTAGCGCGCCGCGTTCCGACATCGCGCGTCAGGCCGCCGAACCAGGCGACGAGCTGTTTGCATTCACCGTCACGGGCGATCCATTCCCATTCGGCTCGCTCGCGCCAGGCACTCGGAGGATCGGTCGCCGGCGCGAGTTTGATCGCCGCGTTGGAATTGACGGCGAGCAGCGCTTCGATCGTCGCGGCGCTCGGTTCGTGAAGTTCGACCTGCGTCGTGCGTTTTCCGGTCGGACGGCGATCGGGATCGATGTGCCAAGCGTCGACCTCGGCGACATGCCGAGCGTCGGCGGTCGCGATTTGTGCGCACGCATGAAAGCCGCCCGGGAAGGCCGCTCGCAGCATGCGACAATTGGCTTCGGCGAAGATCGCCGTCGGCTCATCGGCGTCGTAACCGGTCGTTTGGTCGCAAACGCCCAACGCGATCAAGTCGCCGCCGACTCCGCAACAGAGGTCGGCAAGCGGTCCTCGCGCCGTGAACCGTCGTGCCTTGTAGGCCGCGGTGTTGAGATCGGTGGCTTGTTCAAGGCCGCGCGCGGTGAAAAACATTCGGCCGGCGTGCGGAAATTTGCTCGTCGCTCGAAGACGGAGGCGGATTTGTTCGGCGACGAGCGCGGCGCGCTCCGTCGACAACTCTTTGCGAAGTTGGGTGACCAGTTTCAACTGGTCGGTTTCGAACCGCCGAGCGTCGAGCCACGGGGCGGCTTCGTCGCCGACGAGCCAGCGATAATCTGCGACGGACGGAGCGGTCATGCGGGCAGACTCGGCGGGAATGTAAGGTGAAGCAACATTTTTAGCGAATCTCCCGGTCGTGCGTAACGCTCCGCTTAGCGGAGCCGCACGACGATCCGCAGTTTGGGGCAACGTCGGCTTGTCGGTTCGACGATAAATCGACTTGAGAGATTCCCCCAATGACCCGCGAGCCGATCGAGGCGAACCATGCCTAGCGGAAAAATGTTCTTGGTGTTTTTGCTCGGCGGCGCGTTCTTGCCGTATTTGCTTTCCAACAGCTCCGGCATTCGCGACGCCGTGACTACGCAGATCAATTCGGTCACCGGCGGCGACGAGAAAGCGGCCGCGCCGAAAGCCGTGATCGCTGCGGCGGCTACGTCGTCGCCCGACGCGGAGAAGTCGGCGAAAGTGAAGGCGACGACGGTATCGTACGCGACGGCTCAGGCCCCGGCGAAACCGACCGGATCGCGTGAGACATTCGTCACGCTCGAGCAAGCGTTGGACTGGCGCGTCACGCCGGCATGGATTCTCGGCAATTGGCCGCGGGTGACCACGCACCTCTCCGAACTCGACACACAGGGGTACCGCGTGACGCTCGTGACCGGAACGGCGCAGTCCGACGTGGCCGGAGCGCTGACGTATTATTTCGACCCGAAACAAGAACTCAAAAAGATCACGTTCAACGGCACGACGGGTGACGCGAAAGCGCTGGTGCAGTTTCTCTTGGCTCGCCACCGCTTCGAGCGACGGATGACGGCGGACCCGAGCGTGTATGTGTATCAAGTCGAGCAAGACGGCCAAGCGCTGAGCGAACTGAAGATTCGCACGGCGCCGGTGGTCAGCGCGGGCAACGCTTACTCGCGATTTGAACTCACGCTGACGATGAATCGACCGACGGAGTAGACCTCAGTCTTATTCGCCCGGCGGTTCGTGTTCGTAGTCTTTCCACTTCATCGGCCGGCGGAAGGGCTCGATGCGCAGCACGACTTCGCCGTTTTGGAAGATGCGAACAGTGCCGCTCGACTCGCTCACGGCGACGGCCACCGCTTTTGTGGCGCGGCTGATCGCGGCGGCCGCCCAGTGGCGAGCGCCGAGGCCTTTAGAAAGCGTGATATCGGCGGCCGAAGCGTCGACGTATTGAGCCGCCGCCTCGACGGTGCCGTCGGCCGCGACGATGATGGCGCCGTCCATCTGGGCGATCTCTTTGATGCCTTCCCGCACGCGCGAGCTCTTCAAGTTGCGCTCTTTGCGGCTATAGCCTTTTACCGGGTCGAAGCCGGTCACATGGCACATCTTGCGCACGCGAGCGGAATCGCCGACGACGAAGAACGTACCGACCGGTTTCCCTTCGCGGCCTTCGCGTCCGATCTCCAGCGCCAGGTTCACGACCGTTTGCAGCGTGTCGAGCGGCACGCGAGTGCCGAGTTGCTGCAAATCGCGAACGGTCAGCCGGCCAAGGTGATCATCAAGGTCGATAATGCTGATCGAGTCGAGCGAACCGGCCTCAAATCCGCTGTAAAGGGCGGCGACGCGCGAGCCGGGGGCCAATTGCTCTTCGCTGATCGCCTTCAGCAAGGTCTGAGAGATTTTGTCGTAGACGGGCATCTCCGACATTTCGACGAAGACGCTGTTCATGCCGGCCGCGACGGCCTCGGCGACGCCTTCGGCCGATTCGAGGGCGACGATGATCTTCACTCCGTCGGCCGTGTCTTTGATCGCTTTCCAGTCGGTGCGGTTCTCGACCAACAGCAAGACGGCGTCCGCATCGGACGACTTGGCCAGTCGCACGACTTCGCGGAACATCGTCAGGAATTCGACGTTAGGGCGAGTCAAAACGGGAACCTAGGCTCGGCGCAGGCGATGCGAAGGGAACGGCACCCGGACGAATGCCGGGGCGGAAAAGACGGAACGAATCGTAAGAGTTTTCGCGGCGGCGGGCAACCGGAGAATTCCGCCGATTCCGCAGCGGAAACGGACCGATAAGTCTCGGGCCCCGGCATTTCACGCCGCGGGCGGTCCGCATCGCGCGGAGTCGGCGTCGACTTGCTAATCGAGGTCGAGCGCCCCGGGCATGAAGCGCCGGGGGCGGAGACTCCGGCGGTTCACTTCACCCCGGTCGGGCGTTGAACCGTCTTAAGTGGTTTGCCGCTGACGAGCCCTTCGAACGACCGAACTTGGCCGCCGAAGACGCGTTCGTTGTAGATCTGCAGGGCGTGCAGGCCGTGTCCTAAGTGTCCCACTTCCCATTGCGTATAGTGCTCGTTGAGCAGCAGGTTGGTTACGTAATGGACCGCTTTGACGACGCGCGGATCGCGAAGTTGCTCATCGGAGAGGGAAAAGCACAGCCATTCGAGGATGTGACCGGTCGTCTGCATGCGACGATCGATGTCGTTGCGGGCCTCGCGTCGAACGAACCAAGCGGTGCTGAACGAGCCGTCGGGATTCTGCAGGCCGAACGTGTATTTGTGGTATTGATCGATGTATTTTTTGGCTTCCAAATAGATGCCGTCGATCGGTTCGCCCCGCTGTTCCCGTTTGCGAACGGCGTAACTGAGACCCATTAGACGATGGGTTCCGCCGCAGGCGGCGCCGCGAATCGGTTGCACGATCTCTTCCCGAACCAGCCGATCGAGCGACCAGCGCTGGCCTTGGAAGTTGGTCCAAGTGGCGTCGCTGGGCAGATAGTGCATCAAGCTGATGAGCTTGAAGGTGAGTTCGGTACCGGCTTGGCAATCGAGTTTTTCGGCTTCGATGAGGTCCTCCAGCGTGTATTGTTCGCCGCCCACGTAGAGCGGGTAATCGCGCTGCAAGTACGCCTGCGCGAGGATCGCGAGGAACTGACCGGGGTGACCTTGAACGCCCGGGCCCTGGAGCCCATACACTCGACCGTTACGAATCGTCAGAATCGGCTGGTTGCGGCAGACGCCGCTGTAGCACAGGTGGCCGATCGCCGTGGTCGTCTCACCGTCGGACTTCCGTAGGCGCGTGTCGACGCCGTAGGCCACGATCGCGTGCATCACCTCCCAAGGGCTATGCTCGCGTGTATTAAGCGTCCAGTTTTGGTAATAGAGCGCCAGCGCCGTTTGCACGCGCTTTTTGAGTTGCAGTAACTCCGGTGTGAGCGGAACCTCTTCCTTCGACTCGAAGAGTTCTTCCGTGGCTTTGTCGGCCGGCTTGCGCCCGATCGTCATTTTCTGTTCGTGGTCCGGCTCACCCGGTTCGCGTTCGCTCAACGCCGGGAGCGGGCTGCCCGGCTGCGACGGGTCGCTGGTGCGGAGCGGCGGCGCATCGGTGGCCCGGGTGATGCGGGGAGCGACGGCGGCAGGCACGCTCTTGCTTGGCGCGACGGTCGTCGGACGTTGAGCGGAGGGGATCGTAGCGACGCGCCGGCCGGCCGCAGGAGCGGCTGCGGACGCGGCCGATCGCGCGTCCGCCGCAGAAGTCGCCGCGCCAATCGATGCGGGCTGCTCCACGGGCTTGGTTTCCGCCTGCGCAGCGGCTTTTGCGACGTCGGTGGGCGGATTGACGACGCTCGCCCCGAATTCGATTCGCAGCGGTTTCGATTCCGTCGAAATTTGTCCGGTTCGCCGGCCTGTCGATTCGACGGCTACGTCCGTTTTCGACTGCGCGGCGCTGGCCGATTCGCCGCGCAACGCGTTGTGATAGATGCGCCGCTCGGAGTGCGACTCTAACTCCGTTTGCCGCGCCGCGGAACCGTCCGCCGTTTCGTGAGTTGAGGGCGACGACGGTCGCAGGGGAGCGAGCGTCGGTTGGGGCCCTGTCGGACGGGAGGGGGCGAGCGTCGGGGTTACCGAGGCTGCGGACGTCGGTGAGGCAAGTCCGGGGCCGCCCAGCGTCGGTCCGCCGGTCGACCGGCGCGCCGTTTCAAAGAGCGGGCTGGAAGCCGGATCGAGGAGCATAGGTTCGACGGTCGGCTGGGGCTCGGCCGACGCCGTTGTTTCGGCAATGGATTGCACGACCTGCCCCGGTTCATCCGATTCGGCGGCCGACGTGAGCTTGGCGCGAGCGCGAGCGAAGTCGCCTGCCGAGGCCGAACAAAACGAGAATGCGCTCGACACCAACGCCGCCCATGCCATGAACGAGCGGAACCGACTGATCTTCATGACCCTGCCTTTGGATATCGCGTGGCAATTCGAGGAAAGACCGACCCCCGCCGGATGTCGACCGGCGGGCGGTCGCAATAGGGTAGGGGCTCGACACGCGGCGCGCAGCCTCGTATCGATCACCGAATCGTTGCGCGGCCTCGAGGTATGGGGGTCGCCACTACCGCCTGGAAAGTGCGCGTTTCCACGCAAGGACTTCGGTAGGAAAGGTATCGACCCACCCGGGGCGGAAATACGGCAGATCGAGCATAAGCGGCAGACTGGCTCTAGATCGCCTAATTTGTGCTGCGCCGGCATTGCTGAGCACGGCTTCTTGCCGAAAAGTCACCGATCAAAGCCGAAAACCGATCAAGACGTCGGTGCAAAACTTCGTCGGCCGCTTCCGCTTCGTCGGGCTTCGCCCCACACCGAAAACGCTTAGAAGAAATTTAGCTTCATCCGTTGCACGGTGGAAATCTCCGCCGGATTGCCGCCGCGCGTAAATTCACGCCAAGCATTCGCATCGTCTCCGAAGTCTTTGCCGGAGATTTGGCGGAGCGATTGCACGGCCCGATATTGCATTGCGGGGTCCGGATCTTCCAACGCCGGTGCGAGCGCGGCGATCGCCTCTTGGCCGCCGACTTTGCCCAAAGCGCGGGCGGCCGCGAGTCGCACGTCGGAATCGGAATCCTTACGCAGCGCGGTGCTCAACTGCGCGGCGGCCTGCGGCCCTCCATGCACGCCCCAACTGTCGCAAGCGGCGATTCGTACATCACGGTCGGAGTCGGAAAGCGCCGCTTCGAGCGTTTCGGCCGCCAACGGCGACCGGCACTGGGCAATGGCCCGCACTTGATGACAGCGGACGAGGGCGTCGGACTCATTGCGGTATTCTTGGGACAGTTTTTGCGCGACGGCGGCGTGTTCCGCTTCCGGCAAGCTCGGCAGAGTCTTTGATTGCTCGCGCAGGGCGTCGAGTCGCATCGCCGGCGTTTCTTTGGCGTAACGCTCGTCTTTATCCTCTTCTTCCCAGAAGACCATGTTTTGCACCCACAGCGGCCGGGCGCGCGTCATGGAGCAGCCGGGGGAGGCGAGAAGGATCAAGGCCGTCGCGGCCCAGAGCGAGAAACGAGAATCGAAGCGCAAGGCGGCCATGCGGTTCATCCGACGAATGGATTGCGACGTGAGCGCGAAGCGAAACCCCGCGCCTGCGAGAAGCGTGGGGAGCGACTATAGCGAGCCGCGGGCGGGGGGCCAAGCCGAGTCGCCGAAGGTCCTCCAGTGAAGCCGGGCGGCCGTTGCGAGCGGCGTCGCTGCCGCTGCCGGCGGCGCATGTTACGATAGTACGAAGAGACTGCGCAGCCGCCGAATTCTAAAAACGTTATCCTCCGCCCCCTTTCCTCGCCGGGCTCGCGACGGCGATCTCGCAAGCTCGACATCGGACCGCCCGTGAACACCTCGTACGTCGCCGCCGTCGTCGCTTGGCTGTCGCTCGTCGTCTACGTAGAAGCGATCGATCGCGTCGTCATGCGTCGCGACGGCGTCGAACAAGAATTGGTCGGCCGGATCGTCGTTCGCACACAGGACGGCGGCGTCTTGTTAGAAACGCGCGACGGCGCTCTTTGGGGCGTAACTGCCGACGAACAAGCAAGCATCAGTTCCGACGACGAGGCGTATGCTCCCTACCGCGCCGACGAGCTGGCGGCCGTAATGCTCGCCGAACTGCCGTCCGGCTTCGAAACGCTGCAAACCAAGCACTACCTGATCTGTTACAACACCTCGCGAGCCTATGCTCAGTGGTGCGGCGGACTTTACGAGCGGCTGTACTCGGCCTTTAACAATTATTGGACCCATCGCGGCTTCACGCTGCACGAGCCGGCCGGCCCGTTGGTGGCCGTCGTGTTCGGCGATCGGGCAAGCTATTCCCGCTACGCGCAGCGCGACTTGGGCGACTCCGTCAACTCGATCATCGGTTACTACAGCCTTAAGACCAACCGCATGACGATGTACGACCTGACGGGTCAGGCCGGCACGATCGCTCAGCGAGGCAATGCGGCGCAAATCACGCAAGCGTTGTCGCGGCCGGAAGCGTTCAGCATGGTCGCGACGATCGTTCACGAGGCGACGCACCAAATCGTATTCAACGTCGGTATGCATCAACGCTACGCCGACATTCCGAAATGGCTGAGCGAAGGCTTGGCCGTTTACTTCGAATCGCCGGATCTTGATGCGGCCAAAGGTTGGCGCACCATCGGCAAGGTGAACGCACCGCGTCTGGCGGCGTTTCGCGCTTCACTGCCGCGGCGATCTGCGGATGCCTTGACGGCGCTGTTGAGAGACGACCAGCGATTGTCGACGGCCGACGGTTATGCCGAAGCTTGGGCGCTCAACTACTACCTGATCAACGCCAAGGGAAAGCAATTTCAGGCGTATATGCAGACGCTTGGCGGGAAGTCGCCGCTGGTGAAAGACACGGCCGAAACGCGCCTCGCGGAATTTCGCATGGCCTTCGGCGATGATCTGGAAACGCTCGACAAAGACTTCTTGCGCTATATGAGCCGGGTGAAATAACGTTAGAGGTCGGAACGCAAAAGGCAAAACGACCGGCCAAACTTTGGGGCAGTCGATTTAACTCGATCGCTTCAACTCCCGTCGCTCCTATCCCTTTTCGATCGCCAATTCCACTTTGCGGAGCGCTTCGTCGAAGCGGCAGCGGCCGCCGGCGGTCGGGATCGCTTCGTCGGACGTCATCCAGCCGGTGACTTTCTTCTGCGCGGAGATCACCGTGCTATGGCTGCGACCGCCGAAGTAGTGGCCGATCTCGCTCAGTGCGGCGCGGGTGTACTTCCGCGCGAGCCACATCGCGAGCATGCGCGGATGGCTGACATTCTTACCCTTTCGCTGCGAGCGGAGCGCTTCGTCTTCTAGGCCGAATACGTCACAGACGGCCTTTTCGATGTCCGCTAAGCGGACCATCTTTTGTCGCCCGCGAATCAGTTCGGCCAGCGTGTGCTCGGCCAGCGGCAGATCGATCGGCCGATCGAACGCCCGGCTGGCCGCCTTCAAACGCTGCAAAGCGCCGGAGAGTTCGCGGGCATGCGCCGTAAAACGAGAGGCGACGAATTCGCCGACTTCCGGCGGCAATGCCAATCCGAGTCTCGCGGCCATCCGCGCCGCGATCCCGAGACGAGCCTGCATGTCGGGCGGTTCGACTCCGACGACCAAGCCGCCCGCCAAGCGGTTGCGCAATTCCGGTCCGAGAAAACTCAATTCGGCAGGCGACCGATCGGCGGTGAATACCACCTGCTTGCCTTCGCGTTGAAGCGTGTCGAGCGTGTGGACGAGTTCGCCGAGCGTCGCCTTTTTGCCTGCGAGGAACTGCAAATCATCCACAGCCAGCAAATGCAATCCGCGGAATTTGCGTCGAAAGCTCGGCAGTCCGGCGCCGTGCAGCGATTCGAGAAACGACGTCGTGAACTGCTCGGCCGAAATCAGCGCCGTCTGCAATTCGGGGTGCGAGCGGCGTGCGAGATCGACCACGGCTTCCAGCAAATGCGTCTTGCCCACGCCCGTCGGGCCGTGAATCACCAGCGGCGAGATGCTGCCGAGTCGCTCGGCGCATCCCAAGGCCGAGGCGTAGGCCAAGCGATTGCCGGTACCGATGACGAATTCCTCAAATCGCAGCAGGCGACGCGGCACGGTTGGGCGGCGCGGAGCGGCGAGCGGGACCGGTTCCGCGCGTGCGGCCAAAAGATCGGCGGTCGCGGCCGCGATCCCGGTCGGCCCGTCGCCTAAACGACTTTCGCCGACTCCTGCACCGAGTCGTTCGACGACGACCGTCCCGGAATCGTGTTTATCGACCTTCTTGTCGGTACGGCGAGGTGCGATGCCGGGGTCGATTTCGAATGCGACCGAAGCCTCGGCTCCGAGCGCTTCCCGCGCCGCATCTTCGATCTGTCCGCGAAACGTGTTACGCAGCCATTCCTGGAGGAAGGAATTGGGGACGACGACGACCACGCCCGTCGCGGTGCGGCGGAATTGAGCGCTCGAAGCGAACCACAGTTCGTAACGCTCGGCACCGACCTTGTCGGCCAGGATGCGACGCAGCGCGGCAACGATTTCCCTATCGTCTTGCATCACTTCCTGCATTGGTACGTGCGCCTCATGCCTTGATCGATTCGGGCGGAGAGTCGAATGTCGAGCGAACGTCGCGTCGCCGGCGCAGCGCATCTTCGCGCTTACCGATGACGGACGGCTTCGCTCGCCGCGAGCGCGTGCGAATCGCCGCGCCTCGCGTCGAACCTCTCCGACCGGCTGCTCCCCTTGCGAACGGCTCGCCCGACGACCGAGCGCAGAGGTCGTCGACTTGGCGTGCGACGCGACTCTTGCGGCTTGCCGACCGGGTCGGCCTCGGCGGCCGACGAACCCACGAGCCTCGGCGGCGACGCCGACGTTCGATGAGGGAAAAGTCGCCGCGAAATCGGCAAATTTTTCCGTCGTGCGAACGCTAGCTCCGTCGCCCTTTGGTTGTCACCCAAGGACGGGATTGTACGCTTGCCGGCACCGCTGTCAAAGCGCCGTACATCAGCGTCATTCACAAGGTGAGCGAACCGCGTGCGGGCGTGAAAAAATTTGCGGCAAACAAGCGGGCGTCGTCGCACTTCCTTGAGAAAAAAATCTTTCGCTGCGCGAGGCGACGCGCGTGGAAAACTTGTCGGCTCGTTTATCGCACCGCGGCGTCGCTGCGCGACGGAGTTCGGCAAACGCCTGAAAAACAAGTGCGTCGGCGACGACCGCAAGTTTCTCGCGCGCTATGCGAGCTTGCATACGAAAGCCGAGCGCGTTTCCCAAGTGCGAAATCCCGCACGACGATAATGGGCCGCAGCCGGAGTATTTGCCGCATCGACGGCCAGCACGACCCGCGCGCGACCGAAATCCCCGGCAATCCGCAAACTCGCGCGCGTGATCACTTCCCCCCAACCGCATCCGCGCGCCTTCGGCAAGAGAGCCATGTACACAAGTTCAACTTGATCGAGTTGGGGATGATCCGCCAACAATAAACAGCCGACGTCGGCCTCTTGACGACGGACGAAAAACCATCCGCGCGTGCCGATCGTTCCGATCGCTTCATACTCGTCCAGCACTTCGCTCGTCGGGCGCGTGCCGTTGAGCGCCGGGCAGTCGAGCGTCCCCTCGTAACTACGATCGACAAGCGCCGTCAGCCGTGCGCGGTCCGCCGGCGAGTAGGCGACGAACCGCAATTCCGCCGGGGCGTCGTCGCGCGGAGTCGGCGAGGCCTGCGGCGCAACGTCGGCGGAGAGATACGTAAGTTCCGCCAAATGTTCGAAGCCGCCTGCGAGCAGCGTGCGCGCTTCTTGACATTCGACGTCGGGAAGCAGACTTTGCGCGAGCAGCACGCCGCTCCGCCGTAATGCGCCGATCAGAGCCTCAAGAAGCGGGTCGGGGAGCGATGGCGCGACGTCGGACGAATCAATCCACTGAGGGGGCCAGACGACTGCGACGTTGCCGGGGCGCAGTTGAGCCCAAATCGCCCCGCGGAGCGCTCCGTTCGCGTCGTAGGCTCCCCATAGCTTGCCAAACGCCGCGGCATCTCGGCGGGCGGCGAACATCGTCGTCGTAGCAAGATCTAAGGCCGTCGTAGGAGGTAGAGTTCGCAAAACCAAACCGAAGGCGGACCTCAGCGCGGCCGGCTCGGCGTCGGCGGCGAGTCGCTCGATGGTGATGTGCGACGACGGCATCGTCTTTCCCGGTTAGGTTAACTGTTCGCGAGCGTACGCCGAGCAGTTTATATTGAGGGCCATGGCGGCGGCGACCGAAATTACCGAAATCGCTCGCGTCGCTACGACGACCGGATTCTAGCGAAGCGGCGACTATCCATACGTGGAGTGATCGACATGGCGAGGCGTTGGATCGGCGCGGCGGTGATGGCGATGGCGATCGCTCCCCAAATCTTGCGTGCGCAGCAGGCTTTGGAAGACTTAGAGCGGAAGTTGACGCAACCGACGTCGTCCGGCGTACCACAACTTGCTCCGCCGTCGGAGCGGGGCGGTCCGCGGTCCGCAACGAGCGACGAGCCGGGCTATTTGGGCATCATCGCCGACGATCGCGACAGTGCGGGGCGCGGAGTGCGCTTGCTCGACGTGTTGGCGGCAGGCCCTGCGGCGATCGGCGGCTTGCAGGTCGGCGACGTCATCACCAGCATCGACGGCGTCGCGGTCGATAGTCTCGATGGAATGGCGGACGTGATGACCAATCGCGTCGTCGGCGAGGAGGTGACGTTCGTCGTCTTGCGCAACGGCGAAGTCAAGCAGTTCGACGTCGTGCTCACCAAGCGCCCGCCGCCGGAGCAGCGCCGCTTTCAAAACTTCGGTCGCATTCAACAGGAGGGAGTCGACGTTGTCGTTCCCGGCGACCCCGGCGCAACGCCGAGCGTCATGCCGACGCCGACTCAGCGCGCGATTCCCCATCCGGAAGCGACGCCGATCAACGTTCCGCAACTGCCGCCTCCGCAAACTCCAGCGCCGAACGGAGCGACCGCGTCGGCCCCGGCCGTCGGACCTGTGGTCGTGAACCCCAACGGTCGCGCGGCGACGGCCGCGCGGACCGGACTTTTGGGAATTCGCACGGTGCGTATCACTCCCGAACTGCAATTGGCGATGAATCTCCCCGAGCCGCGCGGCGCGCTGGTGGTGGAAGTGCGACCCGATTCACCGGCCCGAGAGGCCGGTATTCCAATCGACGCGGTCATCACGGCGATCGACGGAACGATCGTCAACGAGCCCAACGACTTGGCCGCCGTCGTTCAGCAGCGCGGCGCGGGTGCGGAAGTGCGGTTGAGTTTTTATCGCTACGGCCAACTCTATGAACGACGGGTGAAGCTTGTCGCGCCGCCGTCGATCGTCGCCGCGCCGGCTGTGCCGCAGGAGACCGCCGTGCCGACTCCGGTCGACCCTCCGGCGACGGCACCGGTTGTGCCTGCTCCGTCGAAGCGCGAGCCCGCTCCGTCGGCGACGGTGAAGCAGGCGGACGAGGCGCGCGCTGCCGAAGAAAAGCGAATTCGCGAGCGCATCGAACAACTGGAAAAAGAACTGCAAGAATTGAAGAAATCGCTGTAACTATTCATCGACAGACGCCGTGCGAGTTGGCTTTGCTGAATGATGCCGACCGCATCGTGCCGATCAGTTCTTACCGGCGGCGTAGTTTATGGACCCTTACGGACTCAAACTCTGGCTGATCTTTCTTGGGGCGTGGGTCGTTTTCTGGGGCACGGCCGGCGCGATCGTCTGCGGCAAGGTGAAAGGCCGCGCCAAGCAGGGAGCGCTGGCCGGCGCGACGCTCGCCGTGATCGGTATTATGCTCGTGCTGCTGAGCGACGACGAGCCGGACAAACCCTGCAAGAATAATCCTGCAGCGGAATCTTGAACTGCGGAGCCGGGAATCCTGCGCTCCGAGCGGCCGGCTACTTTCGCGTCGACGACCCCGGTTGCGCGGCGACCGGTTCGACCGACTCCTCTTCGCCGTACTTGTCGAGTTCTTTCGCCGCCGCTTCACGAAGCGTTTCAAAAGTTTTTTCTTTCACCGAGTCTCCTTCCCAGAAGCCGGCGAGCGCTTCGCATTGCAGCTTGTTGAGCTGAGCGACTCGCACAAGTTCGCCGATGGCTTCGCGGTCGGCGTCGTCGAGGCCCGGGGCGGCGGCCAACAACCGCAGTTGCGATTCGACTTGCTCAGCTAAGGAATGATGAGTGTCGAGCAGATCGGCGGCCGCTTGGCCGTCGTAGGCGCCGGAACCGGCCGTCTCGGCCAGCATGCCGATGCCGATGAACGATTGATGCAGAAAGGCGACGCTCGTCACGAACAGCGTTTCGCTGGCGACGTCGACGTCCGCCGTTTCGGCGCTTGGCTCCGTGTTCGGCGTCGTTAAACCGAGCGTTGTGGAAGGTCCGATCGGCGTACTCTTCGTCGGTGCAGTCGGCCCAAGCACTTCCTTCTTTTCAGCTGCGGTCGCCGGCCGCTCTTTCGTCGGCTTGGCGGCCGCTGCCGCGGTCGGTGCGGCGCCAGTGTCCGCGGCCCGACCGGAAGCGCCCAGGGCGAGCAACAGCACCGACGACCAAATCACGGAGCGCAGAGGCATCATCGAAGGCATCCTTGCCGCGAAGACGGCGGAAAACGAAGGGCGACGCTAAGGGTGGGCGGCGGACAATACCGTCGGCCGGCGAGCAGGGCAATGCCGCTCGCGCAATTGCGGCGTGCCGGCAATTCCACCGCAGCCTTCGGCTGCGCCGGTTCGCACGGTGCGACGACTATTTTTCCAAGAACTCTTCGAGTTCTTTTTCTAGGGCGTCCATCACTTTCGCCGTTTCCGCGCGGGCCTCGCCGAACGCCTTGGCCTGTTCTTGATCGCCGCCAAGCAGCGCCAGCAACGTCGTCGCCTGCTTCCGCAGCAAGCCGGCGACCGACGCCATTCTTTTGAGTTGCGCCGCGTCTTCGTCGTCGGCTTTCGCGGCGATCGTCGTCAGTTCCTTTTCCACGGCGGCGGCCATCTTGCCGTGCAAACCAATGACGCCGAGCGCCGTATCTTTCGCGTAGACGCCCTTCACGGCGGCGTCGCTCATCACGCCGATGCTGAGATTGGCCTGCTGCAAGAAGCTCATGTAGCCGGTGTAACAACCCTGATAGTATGGATCGTCGTCGTCGGCGGCTTGAGCCGAGCCGGATAAAATTGCGATGAGCGCCGCCGCCGGCAAAGTTTGCCAAACGGTCCGCCGAGTTTTGCTTCGAGCCGATGTCATGGGAAATCGCCCTGGATGAGTTCTCGCGCCAACTCGGCATCGCTATAGCGAGTCGCGCGATATTCGACAACGGCGATCGCTCCTCAACTCACCGGAACAGCCACGCCGAGCCCGCTTGCTGCGGACGTTCCGAGCGCGCCGCGGCCAACTTTTCTTTTGCCCCGGCCGCCTTATACGCTGCGGCGGCGACGTCCGGCGTCGGATATTCGCCGTTGAGCCACGTTTCGCCCGGCGCGTGCAACGCAATGAGCGCCGGCAGGTCGCCGTATTTTACGATGCCCGGCAGGAACGACTGGTGGAGATAGTCGGTGAGACTCGCAAATCGGAACCCTGATGTTTCGACGAGCAAGCGATCGACCGCCGGCCCGCATTGCGCTGCGGCCGCCGCGGCGATCGGCGCGGTCACCGCGCCGCGCCCGGCGAGATGCACTTCCTGCGTGCCTTCATGGCGACGGGCGTGTGCGACGACGGTCAGCACGTCGTGCACGCGCTGGGCGAACAGCGGATGGTTGTACCCATAGGTAAAGCCGGCGAAGAGCCGCGGATTGGCGACGCGGCGGTTTTCCTTCCCGGGGAAACCGTCGACCGTGTGTGAACCGTGCCCCAGCAGCTCGGGGCAAGCCACGGCGTAGCCCTTCGCTAAGGCCTCCGACAAGATCGCTCCGGGCTCGCCCGCGGAGTCGACGAGCGAGTCGGGCTCGGCGCTCAACCAAACGACGACCTGATTGTTCCACTTCTTGGGATAGAAGTAAGTCGTAGGGACGATCTCGCCGTGCTTCTTATTGACGAGCAAGCAGCGGAAGAACCACCAATCGCCTCGGTCGTCCTTCTCCAGATTGTGCTGCTCGACCGAGCCGACGTCGTCGACGCGTCGCCCCAAGATCGCGTCGATGCCGCCGCCGACGACCTCGCGATATTTGTCGAGCGACGCCTCGTCGGTCGGCGCGAGGGCGGCGATCTGTCGCTCGCTGTCTCCCGTCATGTATTTCGTGAGTTCCCGCTCGAACCGTTCGCCGACCAATTCAGGCTGCTTGTGTTCGCCCCCGGTCCAGACGGTAAGTTCCTCGCGTGCGAGCGGCTTAAAGTCGGCTTCGACGATCGGCGACTTTGTACCGAGTTGAAGATGTTCGTTGAAGAAGTCGTACATCGCGGCCCGGCTCACGTAGTTGTAGTTGTGAGGAAACTGAATAAAGCGAAACGCCGCGACGTTTTTCTCGACGCCGTGCAGCTTGTAGAGTTGTCGCAATTCCGGGTAACCCTTGGTCATGATTTCCTTGGTCCAGTCATTGGCCGCGATCATGCCGAGCGGCTTCGGTGCGAACAGACCGGCCAATTCGATGTTCCCCGTCTCGACGCGCAGCACGCAGGAGTTTTCGCAGGTGCAGCCTCCTTGCATTGCGGTCGACACCATCACGGCCGGCACGATCGCCGCCGGACGATCGTCACACGCGCCGACCAGAAAGGTTTGCGTACCGCCGCCGCTCGCTCCGGTCACGCCGATGCGCTTGCGGTCGACGTCGGGCAAGGACTCAACGAAATCGAGCGCGCGAATCGAGTTCCAGGTTTGCAATCCGAGCACGTGTTGCATGCGACTCTCGGCCTGCGGGCTGAACAATCCCCAGGCCTCGCGCGATTCCATTTGCGGACGTTTGTCGCCGTACCTGTGCGACACGTCGAACGGAATTTGAATCGAGTCGGCGTAGCCGAGCATGTCGTAGTGAAACACGATGCAGCCGAGCCGCGCGAGTTGTATGCAGCGCGCTTGGAGCGGAAAGCGACCGGAGAGCGGATGTTTTTCCGCGCCGCTTTCAACTTGTTGCTTCATCGCCGCTTCGCCGGCGTCGTAAAAGCGGCCGTCTTTCCAATGTCCATGCGGACAGAGGATCGTCGGGCGAGGGCCTGCAAAACCTTTCGGTCGGAACAGGCTTCCCGTGACGTAGAAGCCCGGAAAGCTCTCGAAGTACACGCGCTCGACCGTGAAGTCGTCGCGCTCGACCTTGCCGTGGACGACGGCGTTGAGCGGTGTCTTCGTCGGCAACGGCCAGAGGCCTTGCGAGACGAGCGTTTGCCGGCGAACCACGGCCGAACGTTGTTTCCAGTCGTCGAGCGACGCCGGCGGCGTGAAGGGGAAGTAGCCGTTGAGATCTTTCAGCGGTTGAAAGCGAACGTCGTCGGCGATTTTGGGAGCGGCGCCCGCCGGTTCTGCCGCGATGCCGCCGCGGACAAAGTACAAGAGACCGACAAAGGCGTAGAGGAGGGCATGGCGCATGAACGGATCTCCAAGGGCAGAGCGACGAAGAGCGAGCCGGGGAGCGTGAGCGACGGGAGTCGATGGGCGATGCAGATCGCAGAGGCGGGGTCGACCGATATCGTAGCCTCACCGCCTGCATGAAGCCACAATCGTGCGCTCAATATATAGTCGTGCGGCGTGCCGTCTCGCTCACGACGGTGCGACTAGTTATCGTGAGAGCGCCGTCTCACCATTCGCAGCCTTGTCAACGAGTTGTCGCGATGTCCCGAATTCTCATCGCCTGCGTCGTTCTAATTTGCGTCGCTTCGGTCGATGCGGACGATGTGCCGGCGGAACCGACCAAGCCTACCGCCGCAGCCAAGCCGGTCGCGAAGCCGCAGGCGTCGGCGAAGCCCAAAAAGGAACAGCCGTGGACTCCCGGCGGTAAGTACCGGGCTCACGATATGAATCGCCCGCGGCCGCCGATCGTCACGCCGCCGACGGCGAGCACGGCTGATAAGGCGGGCACGCCTCCGTCCGACGCCATCGTGCTGTTCGACGGCAAGCAGCTTGACGCTTGGCTACTCGAGGGGCGCGATCCGAAGACGAAGCAGCCGCTTACGAGGCCCGCAAATTGGAAGGTCGAGAACGGGTATGCGGAGATTCCGCCGCGCGTCGGCGGGAGTCGCAGCACGATCGTCACGCGCCGGGAGTTCGGCGCTTGCCAGTTGCACTTAGAGTGGATGAGCCCGGTCGATGCAAAAGGAACGGGGCAGGGCCGCGGTAACAGCGGCGTGCTGCTGCACGGGATCTGCGAGGTGCAACTCCTCGACTCGTACGATAACGACACCTACCCCGACGGCCAAGCCGCGGCGATTTATTCGAACTACCCGCCGCTGGTGAACGCCAGCCGCAAGCCCGGCGAGTGGCAAACGCTCGACGTCATCTTTGAGCCGGCGGAGGAGTTCCAGTTGCCGCAAAACTCCAATCGTCCGCTCGACAAGTTATATAAGCAGGTAGGAGAGCGGCCGCTGCGTCCGGCTCGTATCACCGTGTTGCACAACGGGCTGATTGTGCAGCACGCCGAGGAATTGGAAAGCACCGCGAAGAAGTTCAAGCTCGCTCTGCAAGACCACACGAATCCGCTGCGGTTCCGCAATATTTGGATTCGGGAATGGAAGGAGCGTCCGTAAGTGCCGGCGGGGTCGAGGGTGGAGCGAGACCCATGCCGCAGATCGACGTCATTCAAGCATCTTAAGCACCTTCGCGGCCCGCTCTTCGAAAATCGCTTGCCACTCGGGCGCGACGAGGCTGTCGCAATCTTCTTGGGCATAGCCTGAGTTGCGGCGCTGTTCGACCGTGGGCGTATAGTAGATGTAGCCGTTCGTGTAGCCGGCGACGAACGTCGTATCGTGCGCGGCGCGGTTCTTGATGTTGAGCCCCACTTGCGTCGTCAATTCGCCGGGAAACGTGACTAGGCGAAAGTCACCGAGGCGCAAGCCGCCGATTTCGACGTCGAGTGTATCGCTTCCCGCCGCAATCTTCTGCGCTTGATGCTTTTTAAGCAGGGCAAGGTTCGTGCGCAGCCGGGTCAACTCTTCCATGACGCCGATGTTGCGGAGATAGGCATCGATCGCGGCGCGGTTTTCGGCGTCGAGCTTCTTCAGATCGTCGCGGCCCGCGGCTTCGTCGCGCTTGTAGCGATGGGCGAAGCTGAGCGGCGTTTCGCCGTCGAGTTTGTAGCGCACGTAGAGCGGCAGGAAGGTTTCGAAGTTGAGGCTTGTTCCTTTGAGCGACTCCAGCAGCACGGCTTGTTTGCTCTCGAGCGCGGCGATGCGGCTTTCGTAGTCGGTCGCCCAAGGAAGCGCGAGCCGCTCGCTGATCGTGCGCAAGTCGGCCACGTCGCTCACGGTGATTTGCTTGCGGGCCTTCAGCACGCTGAGGCCGAGCAAGTGGCCGAGCGGCGCCGCGTCGTGCGGTTCGTGGACGTCCTTGTAGCGGACCGGGTTCACGTCGCCGGCGCAACCTTGCACGAAGAAGGCCAGCGCGCCGTCGCCGAGAGCCGTTTCGATCAGCTCCGAGGCGTAGCCGGGGAAGTCGGCCGTGTTGCCGCCGCCGGGAACGCCCATGATCGGATGGCAGGCGAAATTGTACACGACCGCGAGCGGCCGACCGTCGCGGCGATCGATCCGCACCAAGCCGATCTCCGGATCGACGGGTCCGACGGCCGCGAGATCGGCGTCGGCCGCGACGGCGTACGCCCGCCGCACGTCGGACTCGCCGCCGTCTTTGAGCTTCAACCGGCGATTTTCCGAGATGCGATCTTCGCGACCGACGCCGACGCCGATCCGCACCGGTTCCAGCGACGCCCAGGCCTCGCGGACCGCGGCCGCGGTCTTCGCGACGATATCGTCGACCTTGACGACCCCGTGGCAATGGCTGGCGTTGACGAAGACTTGCTCCGGCTTGATCCCGGGCGACTTCGCCAGCTCCGCGCGCACGTCGACTAGATAGCTCGCCTTAATTCGACCGATCTCGCCGATCGCGACGGCGTCGACCGTGATGACGACGGCCGCCGCGTCGCCGCTCTTCAGCGCCAACACTTTGACGAAGAGCGGATCGCCGACCGGGCCGGCTGCGCGGTCGGTGACGTCGACCTTGGCGACGCCGGCGAGCAGTTCCGCGCGGGCGATTCCGTGTGCGAATGAACTCGCGATCGCGGCGTAGGCCACACCGAACGATAAGACGACGCGCGCAACTTTGCGATGGAGCGACATGAGGATTGAGTCCGGGAAGGATCCGTATTGATTAGGGAGCCAGTGCGGCTTCCAACGACCGGCCGTCGGCGGGAAAGGCTTCGAGGCCGAGCAGCCGAGCCGCCGTGGGAGCGACGTCAATGTTCTCGACCCCTTCAAGTTTCACGCCCGAGCGGATGCCGCGACCGGCGACGATGCAGAGCGCATTCATCTTTTCCATCGTCGAGGGAAACCCATGCGTGCCGATGGAAGTCTTCGCTTCGACGTTTGAAGTCACGAACTCTTCGCCCTCCGGCGAGGCGGAGAAGTTGTAGCCGTCTATTGCGGCCAGCACCAAGTCGGGCGCTTGGGCATACTCGCGCGGGTGCGGCAGGCCATACTCGCCGAACTGAGCGGGGCCCACGACCGCGGCGATACCCTCTTTGCCGGTGAACAACTCCCGGACGCGTGCGCGATCCGTCTCGGCCGTACCGGGATCGTTGCAATAGACCAGCGCCACGCCCCCTTCGGGCACGACGTTCACGCGAGCTTCGGTCGTCTTGCCGCCGACGGCCGAGAGCAGCCCGGCCTGCCGCAATACGACGTTCGGTTTCAGCGACTTCGGCGTCGTCGCGAAGCCGTGATCGGCGACGATGAAGACCGTCGTGCGGTCGCGAATTCCCGCCTCGTCGAGGGCTGCGAGCACTCGGGCCACGCAAGCGTCGGCATAGGCGTTCGCCGTGTAGCCGGCGGGCGTTTGCGGACCGAACGTATGATGCGTCGAGTCGCAGTTCAGCAGATGCAGCAACAGTAGGTTCGGCTTACGCGCGCGAATCACCTCGCAAGCGGCTTCGGTCCAAACATGGTCGCGGCCGACGATGCCGACCGCGGCGAAGGCCTTTTCGGTCGCTTCAGTCAGCAGGCCGTCGGCGACGAGCTTATTGATGAGCCGCGGAGTGGAGTAGGTGATCGACTCCGGCGTGTCGGGAAACGTGTCGTGCAGCGTCCCCGCGTTGCGCGTGCAGGGCCAGTTGATGTCGGCGGTCGTGAGCCCGGCGGCGTAGGCGGCGTCGAAGATCGTGGTCACTCGGACCAAGTCGGCCTTGTCGCGCTTCGGGTCGATGACGACCGGCGCGTCGACCGCGCCGCGGACGAGGACGCCGTTGGCCAGCACGCCGTGCTTCTCCGGACGCACGCCGGTGACGAGCGACGTATGGTTCGGCCATGTGACCGACGGGTTCGACACCTTCATCCCGCCGACGGCGATCGCTCCTTGTTTCGCGAGCCGGCGCAGCGTCGGCGCGGGCACCTTCGGGTCGTCGAGCAAGTAACCGGCGAAACCGTCGATGGAAATGATGACGACATGCGCATCCTTGTCGGCGGCGGCGGCGACGGGGAGCGACCACGTCGCGGCCGTAGCGATGAGGACGATCGCCAACGCGGCGCGGAGCGAAACGGCGAAACGAGCGAGCGGCATCGGTGGAACCTGAGGGTGGGGGAGCGGGGCGGGAGGGGAGGCGGGACCGGCATCATAACCTCGAGCCGTGCCGGTCGCACGCCGCCGGCCCGGCCCGCTCGGTCGGAGCCTCTACAGGCAACGCGCCTCGCAAAAACTCTGTACTGAAAAGCTTTTTGAAACGCCGCATTTCCAGGCTTTTCGCTGCCGCCGCCCGCCGCCCGAGCCCCGCGCGCTTCTCGCACTGTCCTCCGATCGGCCGGCCGCTCCGAACGGCCCGGCCGCAGCGCCGCCGCCCTATCTTGCGGCTGTGGAATAACTTACGTCGTCCAGGTAGATCCGCACCATCTGGCCGCCCGCCTGCGAGGTGAACAGGCCGAACCGGTCGAGCCGGGCTCCCTCGGCCTTCTGACCGGGCTTGAGCGCGAGCGTCACCGTCTCGTCGCCGAGCCGCACGGTGATCGCGCCGAGCCCGCCGGCCGCGGCCGGATCGTAAACGAACGACCACTCGTAGTTCACGCCCGGTCGCAACAAGGGGGTACTGTCGACTTTGCCGCGCGAGCCCTTCGCGGTCGTCAGCGAGGGAGCGAAGTAGTGGCCGACGCGCGTCGGTCCGCCGACGGCCACGCCGATAAAGTTCCCCGCCTCGAGCGGCGAGGCCTCCTTCGTCGCCGGATTGTCGCGACCGCTGAACCAGCCCAGCATCATGTCGGCGTCGGGTCCGCCGGCGAGCATCGTTACCCGGCCGCGGGCCTCAAGCTTCCGGTCCAACGAGAGCGGCCCGACGCGATCGGCGTAGTAGCCGTAGTCGCCGCTCCGCCATAAGTCGCCGCCGATTTCCCCCGGCCGCCCGCCCGCGTGGTTCGTGTCGGGGCTATAGCCGAAGTTGTGCGCGCCGGTCACTTCGCGATCTTCGTACTTGGCGTGATTCCCCACGGCCGTCCAGCCGGGGTCGGCGCGCAGGTCGATCGGTTTGCCGCCGAGCTGCAGGTTGCCGAAGAAGATCGATGCCGTACCGCCGGCCTTCATCATGTTCATCACGCCGAAGCGATCGAACTTCGTGAGCTGTTGCTTGTAGCCGGCCGGCAGCGGCACGCGAAACGTCTTCGTCGTCGGGAAGCGGGCCCGCTCTTCCGCTTGCGACGCCGCCGGCAATGTCGCATCGACGACGATCGGCGGATGATTCTCGCTCGCGAGCGCAAACGTAAACTCGCCGGCCCCGGCGGCCGCGGTCGGATCATAGTTCAGCGTCCAGTCGTAGCGCGTGCCGTCGAGCTTCAAAGGGGTCGTGCGATACTTCCCGGGGAGATACGGCGTGATGAACGTGCCGCAGCTTTGATTCGTCCCCGTGATCAAGCGCACGGCGAGCCGGCCTCCTTTGGCTTCGAAGTCGAAGTGCAGCCCGAGCGAACCGATCGGCCGGCCGCTGCCGCCGGGCTGCCGGGCGTTGAACCAACCGAAGAAGACGCCTGCGCCCGGCTGGGCCGCGGTCATCGCGAAACTGCCGGAGGCGGACAGCGGATCGTCGAGCGTCGCGGGCGCGAGTTCGGCCGCGTACCACGCCGGCTTGGTCGTCCGCGTGATCCGCCCGCCGATCTCGCCCGGCTCCAGCGACGCATGCCGCGTCGGGCCGTAGCCGAAATCTTGCGTGACGACGGGCAACTTCGCCGGCACGATCCGATTGTGATGCTCTTCCCAACCGGGGTCGCGATCAAAGTGCTCGGTCTTAAGCACGGTCGGCGGCGGCTCCGCAGCGGTGGCGAAGACTGTCCCCAACGCACCGGTTCCAACGGCGATGAGAGCGAGCGCGCCGAGTGTTAGGCGCCGCGCAGTCATTTCGAAGTGAGCGACAAACATGGGCGACCTCCGTGAGTGAGCGACGACGAGCGGAACCGGGCGAGGCTGCCCGCGATCGTAAATCGACGCCCGGCGCGAAGCAACGCGCGGCGACAAATCAACCACGGTCGCGCAACCCTTCTCCCACTGCAACGTTATTCACTAGCTAGCAGCCGCGATGGTATTTGAGGGGATTGAGGGGCGCGTTTGTGGAGAAGAAGCGAGTTCGCGTTCATGCTGGTCTCTAGGGATTCGTTTGGGTCAACAAACGAGGAGACCGGACATGGAACGCGAACTCTGGATGTTATTGTACGCGCTGGCGCGGCGTTGCGATCCTCGGCCGTGGTGGTCGCTCGATAAGTTTTTTCGATTATGAGATCGTCGGCGTGTTGCTCTGGGCGAGCGTGCACGATCGTTCGCCGAGTTGGGCCTGCCAAGCCGAG